>JAHEZD010000009.1:0-79512 GCA_023251255.1 Chitinophagaceae bacterium | reverse complement strand
GAGAGGTAGATAAAAAATTACTTGGGTGCTTTCCTAAGCCGATTTTAACGCCACGTGCCAACGAGCAATAATTCCCTATACTGCAGTTATTAACGATGCACCAATATGATATGTAACTATAGGACCCTATTTGCACATCGCTAATCTTTGAAAAAGCAAACACTCGACTATACTTTCCAATCTTGGAGTTAAAAAAAGAAGAAAACAAGGATATTCTACTCGCAAATCTGATTTTTTCCTTGTTAATGAATGCCTTTATAAACTTAATTGCCATATCGATTATTTACGCTCAAAAACATCTATGCAAGACCCTGCTGTGTAATTACTGATATTTATTTTTTTATTTTTTGCATACAATGCCAGTTTCCTGTACGATTGATGTGTAACAGATAAGGCGTGAAATATCTGCTGCATATCAAAATATCCTTCGCCACTGTAAATTCTTTCATAAGAATCCTCATTGGATGCTGTGTCATAAAAATGCTTGTTTGCCCAGACTACATGATTATCTCTGTCTACATGAATATTTTTATGCCAATCATGATCCACGCCAAGTAAATTTATTTTATGATAGCCCATTAGAATCCCCAAATAAATGGCACCAACAACAACGTTCTGCAATTGAGTAACGCCCAAATTGTATTTATATAGAAACTGTTCAAAAAAGGTAAATCCTTTAACAGGTGTATTATTAAAAGGAACCAATTTGATGGTTGCATTCGTAATTCTTTTAGCAACTGCTCTGCATCCTGAAAACGGCACATACAATTTCATTTGCCATTTTACTTTTCCATTTAGTGAAGCATAAAATCTTTCAATCACATCCTCTACTACTTGGTGATTCTTTAGCCAATACGCGGGGTCAATTATAACATACAGTTCTGGCTTCAGGGCTTCAAATTGTTCTGAAAAACAAAACTCATTTACGACGCACAGATCAAACTCTTCCCTTTTGTTTAAATTAATATTTAGTATGTCATTATTTAAAGAAGGCCCATTTGCCAATATCCAGCAGGTACTTTTCTTTGCTTCCCCTTTCGTATTGCGAAACGAAAAAAAATTACTGAAAAATAAAACAACGGGAATGGATATAATCGAGTCGGCAATATTGGTAACGAAAACCCTCAAGGACCTAGCAACCTTTTTCATATACCTCTTTGTACTGTTTAAGATACATTGCTGCAACATTGCACCATGATAAACGATTAAAAGAAGAAAGGATTTCCTGCGAATTAAATGAATACGAATGGATGCTATTTAAAACAGTTTCTACGGAGCTATTTGTGTGGTCATTTAGTAAAATAGCATTTCCCTTATCCAAATTTATTTCTTTTACAATAGGGAGGTTTCGAGGTACAATTACGGGCGTTCCAGTGCATAGACTTTCTAAATAAACAAGGCCAAACCCTTCTGATGAACTTGGAAGAATCATGTAATGCGCTTTATACAAGGCCTCAATAATGCCGGCTGCATCCTTGATACCTAAATATTCAAAATTGATGCTTTTTGCATTCGCAAATTCCTGCAGTTTATTCATGTACCTCTCTTCACAACTTCCAATGCACTGGTAAATTATCGTATCCTTATTCTTACAGTGGCTTAATGCCTGCAAAACACGAATTTGTCCTTTCCTTTCAGTTATGCTTCCAATTGTGAGAAGGGTTTTTACTTCATCATCATACTTTTTTAATGGCAACACGTTTATTACTGCCTGAAGATATAAATCATCAATGCCATTTGGAATAACAACAGATTCTTTTTGACCGTATAAACCAACCCATTCTTCTTGAAGCTGCTTGGAAACAAAAAACTGTTGACCTAAATTCCATTTTGCAATCTGCAGTTCCTTTGATTTTTCCAGTCCATAATCAGGGATATTGGAATCATCCCCCGCAATAGCATGAACGGTGTACAACAATTGGGGTTCTTTGATTTTGTTTTTCTTTAAAACTGTTTCCAGAATGATAAAATAATCTGCTCCATGAACGTGGAACAATGCCTGTCTGTTTTTTTTTACAATTGTATTGAAGAAAACTGTTTTTACATACGCCGAAAAAAAGGGGGTCTTATTTTGCTTTGAAATTTTATAGACAGAACCAACAAGAGATATGCATTGCATGAACGAAGAAAGCCACGACATTACAAAAACCTTATAATTCCATCCATAAACAATTGTATTGTTGATTTTTTTTCTTTCATAAAAAAAATCGGTAGCAACAAAATCAACAGTCCATTCACTTTGCAAGCAGTTCATATTTTCTGCCAGTTGCCACATAGCGACAGAAGCTCCTGAAGTTTGCCTTCCGCCAACCCATATTGGCAAATTACCAAAAAAAACAACCTTAGGCATGTGTTCGTTTAAGTTTCCTCCATAATTCCCTAAGGCCCAAAAAACCAACCACCAAATAAGGTAGATTCTGCATTTCAATAGAGGATATAAACTGGGTAGAATATTTCCTTGAATTCCTTGAAACCTCCAAAGACCTTTGGTATAGTTCCCTTGATCCACCTCTTGAAGTAATGGTATCAAGGTGATGGCGCCAAGCGGCAATTGTTTCATTGCAAAAATGGAATTTGTATTTCTTGGTAGCGGCAATTTTCTTCCACATGTCCCAATCCCCACACCACACCAATGAGCAATCAAACAACCCCACATGCGACAATATATCTTTCCTGAAAAAACAGGACTGGGTAGGAATATAATTTTTTTTGTTAACTAACGTCTTGTAATCAAAATCCATTGCCCCATGTGAACGCATCACCACCCCATTTATATCCACATGATTGGTATTTCCATAAAGCACATCAATGTTTGAATCATCCAAGATGTCATGCACTTTTTGCAGGCTTCCTGGATATAGAAAGTCATCGCTGTTCAGCCATAAAATGAATTTGCCCCTTGCTGCTATTACCCCTTTGTTCACAGCATGGTTAAGCCCAAAATCTTTTCCACATTGGTACATTATCTTGGGGCTGTTGATAGCTTCAACGATAGCTGCAGTGCTGTCTGTGGAGCCACCATCTATTATAATAATTTCAAGTCTGTAAAAATTCTGATTAAGGATACTTTTTAAGGCCTCTCCAATAAAAGCCTCCCCATTAAATACAGGCATAACAATTGAGAAAAAAGGCTTTTCATCAACTTCACTTCTCTGCATACAAATAATTGTTTATACTGTTCAATGCACTAAAAAGAATAACGAACATGACTACTGAATTGTAGGTCATGAAATTGTCTGTACCGAAACCGCTCACCAAAATAAAAATCAATACCAGTTTTATGGTGAGGTGCAAAACCTGTATGTCAGGGTTGACGGTTTTGGAAACCCTACTCAGGCTCTTGAACATTGTTGCGATTAAATAAGTGTAAATCACAATACCGAAAAAACCAAACACAATTAAGATATTGGTATATGAATTGTCATTGGTTGGTGCCAGCACCAATAGTGTCCTAACCATGGATGTAAAATCGAAATCCTCCCACAAATAGCCAATACCCAATAGGGGTGCATTATGGTAAACATACACAGAAGAATTGGCCAGCAATGCCATCCTTATACCAATGTTACCAGATGCATTGGTAACCTCGTTTACAGTCATGGCCACAACAGAATTCTCTTTGTTAATGATACTGCTCAGATAATAGACCAGTACCACACCTACTATACTGTATAGGGCAATCCTGTAACCCAACCTCACCCTTCGCAAAAAAAACTGGTGGAACAATGCAGCACCAAGTGCAAGCAGGCCCAAGTGCACATTCCTGTGCATTTGGATAAAGACGCCCCAAAAAAGCAACAAGGTTATTGCAATACCTAACACCGTAATTTTCTTGTATACAAACTTTGCTATTTGGTAGCACACGCCAAAAGCCATTAGCATAGATGTGGGCAGGACAAACCGTAGCTCCCTGCCCAGTTCCTCGGATGGTAGTTTTTGGATCAGTGAGGGAAATTCATGTACATATACGAATATAAAAAAAAGTGACGACGAAAAAACTGCTGCATAAAGAAGTGTGTTGAACATTTCCGTTATGGAAAAAGCATCCCTGTACCAAAATGTAATGTAGAAAAACACCAGATAATATTTAAGGGCATATACATTGTGCATCAACCCACCAAAGGGATACTGACCACTGATTGATTTCATGGCACTGGCCAAAAACTCAACCACAAAAAGCAGGAACAACAAATGAATAGCTACAGAAAGTGCATCCTTCAAAAAGATATCCCTATAAAAGATAAAATGGAAAGCCATAAACACGAGCAGTACACCCAAGAAAAGCAACTGCAAAATGCCATAGATACCAGCATTTGAGTTTCCCAAACCACCTTCACCCTGCTCCCTTAAGCCAAAGGCGTCAAAGGAAATAAAGAGAATAAAAACAAACAGGATATTACGTAGGTAACTTGCCATTATGTCTTTAGGAAAAATTTATTGACCCATTTATTGCTAATGAAAAACTCCGATGCCAGAAAATTGTTAATGAACAATTTTCTTTTTGCCATAAAGATTCCCAAGAACAAAAACAAAGCAGAACTAACAATAAAAAAAGCGTCCTTATGTGTAGTATCTATTTTGTTTTTTAGCAATAAGCATAGTATGGCCAGCAAAAGCAATGGCGTAGAAAGCACTAAAGCCGCCTTCATTTTTTTGCGTTCAAGAATACTGAATCCCCCCGTGTATCTATAGTAAAGAAAAAAGCAAACAATAGCTGCTAAAAATAAAGAAGCAAGCAACGATACCATGATAGCATACGTTTGAAATTTTCCTTTGAAGGCAAAAAAGAAAATGATGTTGAACAAGGAACCAACAAGCTGAATAATTGACAAGTAATTTGCTTTGTTTTCTGCTACGAAATAATAATACACTGGAAAAACAACAGCAGAAAACATTAAATAAGCTGCTATACTAATTTTAATAAAATTAGCCACTACAGGAGAATCATTGTGTAGCCATAAGTTTACTAAATAGTCACCCTCGGTTATTAAATAAAGAGAAATACCAGAAGCCAGAATAAAAATGACGCCTGTTAAGGTTACTATCAAGGATTTGATTCTTTCCTTTTCCTTCATGGATGAAAACAAGGGGAGCAATGGGTAGGTTATTTTACTGAACAGACCCCACACCTGGTTCTTCACCCTCATGGCAATATCAAAAAAAGCTACTACATCCAAACCAATATACCTTGATACCAACAGCTTTGATACCGGCTCATTAAAATAGCCTACCAAATTGGTAAGGAAATAAGTAATGCCCGTTTTGCCATGCTTCCTTACTACCCTAAAAAAGTTGGAGCCAAATCTTGTTACGCTCAATGAGCCCCATATCTTAAAAAAAACGACCCCTAAGATTAGGTACCAACAAGGATAAAGCATAACCAAGGCCTTGCCATAATCCTCCAAATTACTGCTGTGCAAACTGATGATGGCCAGCAGGCCCCAATACAAAATGGTGAACAGTGCCTGCATGATATTGGAGACAAAATTTTTATGTTCCGCATCAAAAACAGCCAACAGTATCTGTATAGGAAGTATAAAAATAATAGTGCCTGCTATGTACTTGATAAACACCATCAACTCTGGCCTGTATGCTAAAGGCACTTTGATTAGTGAAGAAATTTGTGGGGCAAACAAATACAGCACCAATGCTATGAAAATGGAAATGGCAAAGGAAATAATAAGCACCACAATAATGTCCAAGTTCGATTCATTCGTTTTGCCCTGCTTGGGCAGGTAATGCAATAATGTATAGTTAAGCCCAAAACTTAACAATGAACTGAGGCTGTTTAAAATAGTGATGATGGAAAACAGCCCAAACTTTACTGGCCCCAAACCTGCCAACAAAAACTTAATGGAAAATAAAGTAACAACCGTGGTAACCACAATATTGAAAACACTGAACCAAAGGTTCTTGGAAATGTTCTGCATTATTGGTTTCCCTTTTTAATAAAAATGCCATCTGCCTGCAACAGGAAAGCAGTGCCCCTATCCACCAAACTGTTTTCCAATGATACCAGTTCAAAACCCTTGCTTTCCATGAACAGCAGCATATTGGTAAAAGTGGTTTCGTTTTGGTACAGTGGCGAAAGTGAAAGTTCCAACTGCACGCCCTTCATTAAATGGAGCGTACTCGCAGCACCATCCAGCACATTTTTTTCAAACCCCTGCACATCTATTTTTAAAAATGGATTTTGGTAGCCCTTGCTTATGGAAGCATAGATACTGTCCAAAGTCCTTACTTCAATTTGTTCCTTCTCCACAAACGCAGATTCTGGTGCCGCTTCCACATGCTTGCTGCTGATGTCTAAGATGGAACTACTATAAGTGTTCTTGGATACGTTGATATTTGTGGCATAATCTTTTTCACCCAGTGCATAATTGTGGGCTGTCCATTGATTGTCATTGGCCGCTACTTTTTGTAGGTTATTGAACACATGCTTGATGGGCTCAAAAGAAACGATACTGTTTTTATAGCCAAGGCTCCTGGTAAGCTGCCCATACTGACCAGCATTGGCACCCACATCAATCATCAAATCTATGTTCAGGTTCTGTATTATTTTTATGCGACGCCTTAAATCCATATCTGGATACTGGCTTATTTGAAAACCCAAGGAACGCAATGCATTGTTGATAAAAACCTTTATGGCCATTTAGTTTATTTTTCTTATCCAAAAAGAACCTGGCTCCCTTGGAACACCTGATTCAATTTGCATTTTTATGATTGGGCATTTTTCATAAAACTCATTTCTGTGATTGTGCAATAAGAAATTGGTTGCCCCTATAATTTCAAAATCTTTATTGTGCGAGAGGAATGCTTCCAACAAATACTGCTCATTCCAGAAAATTGATTTGTCAATCCACTCATTCAAATAATCCTTTGGCGTAAAGATGTCATGTATATGTATGATGACACCAGTATTTAAAATTGGGAGCAGATTCAAGTATTCAAACAGCACATCGCCTTGTGGGCGTATCATGTGCGATGAATCGATAAACAAAATATCATCCTTGCCAAGCTGCTTAAAATAATCAACTTCTATATCCTCCACTTTCTTCCTAATGATTTCTATGCCCAGTTTCTCCAGCCATTTGTTTTCATAAGGCTCCACACAAATATGGTTGCAAATAGCCCCTCCCATTTCTTGTATATTCTTGTTTATAGCCTTATTTGCCAACAAAGTAGAATAGCCACTTCCTATTTCAATTAACTTTTTTGGCTTGTACAAACGTATCATATTGTACAGGTACTCTGCATCACCAGATTGGAATGGTCCTTCTGTATAGCAATATTCCAGTTCGTCTAAACTGTTCTTCTTTTTCAATGGAATTTCCAACAGCTCGCCATTATAATCAAACGAACGAAGTACCTGTAGTTGTCCTTCAATATTAAAATCCATTCCTGGCAATGCCCTGTCCTTTCTTAAGGACTCTTTAAGAAGGGCAGGATTGAATAATGGTTCATAATAGTAATCATTAATTGGGTAAACCCCAACAGAGAACATGATTTTTCGAGCTATTGGAAAAAGATAAAATTTTCTTCCTCGTAGTCGCTTAAAAAGCAAAGCCCCTGTTAATACAAAAGGGCTTATTAAAACATCTATAATGCCTAATCCTATTCTCTTCATGCTTGTTTTGTGTATAAATTATTGCACTTAAATCTGTCCATACATCTTACTCAATCTCAAATGTCTATGAATACTGAACCCATTTTTTGCAATGCCTTGTGGGTCGATATAACGGCCTACATAAACCCTGTCACCATTGGCATCTGTGTCATTGCACCAAACAAAATCACTTTCCCACAAGTATTTGTTTGCATGGTAGCAATAAACAAAGAATGCATAAGCGCAAACCAAAGCTGATGGTAGATTCTCATTATCACTTTCAATTCCCTTGCCCCTTGTTTCATCTATCAATGTTTTACGCAGCAAGTACCATCTATATTCCAGCAGAGGCTCATGAACAAATTGTTCCCTCACATACCAATCCTGATTATAGAAGCAAGGTTCTTTTATAGCAGGGTCAATACCAAAAAAGTCTCTCATTTCCATTAAGCTTAAAGGAGCCTCCTCTGCATTAAATGGAATCGCCAAGAAGAGAACATGTGTTCCTGCAACTTTAAGTAACTGTTCTTCCGAATAAGGAATAACAGGTAATGGCTTATTCATTTTTGATGGCTGTAATAGGTTCATCTTATCAGCAATTGAAGACAATTCATCTACACCAATAAAATTGGTGCCAAGTATCTTTTTTGCTGCTCCTACGGTTGTGCTTTCCATTGAAAATAGGCTATGGCTGTTTTGTATTCACTTATATGTCCCGATTGTTTGTATTGCTCAATCTTCTCAAACTCAATTTTCAATAAGTCAATCCTTTTCCCCCAGCCTGTTTCTTCAAACCAACTGGCCTGCGTAGGTGCGTTAAAAATTTGGATGGTTTTATCCAGCTTCTTCTCCTCTAATACTTTCAAAAAAGTGAGAAATGCCCTGTACTGGTGGTAATGCGTGGCAACTAAGATAATTTTGGTCCAATTGTTTTTTTCACACAAGGCAATCACTTCCTCTGCCTGCTGCCTTGTATGCTGGGATATAGCTTCAACAATGATTTGTTCCTGCTTAATCCCTGCTTTTAAAATTTGCTCCTCGCACATTTTATAGGGGTAACTTCCATAGGCAAGCTTTTCTATGCCCCCAGAGAACACTAATGTACCTGCCCAACCGTTGGCAATTAAAGAACAGGCTTTTTCTACTCTTGCAAAGCCATCACCTTCCAATAAAATAACGACATCTGCTTTTTCTACCTGGTCGTTACTTACTAAGGCAACAAATATTTCTTGTTCAGTCACCGTTTAAAGATTGTCCCAGAAAATGGGTTCGTTGGCATCAATATCTACCTTGGCAGTTTTGCCAACAACCACAGATTTGTATTTTGGCAAGATGCCCAATGCCGGTCGCAGAGTAGTAATGTCATCAGCCGTAATGATTTGCCCCTGCTTAATGGAACGTGCTGCATACAGGCCCCTACGTTGCACAGTTACTGTTTCTGCTTCTTCTTCCACCACAAATTTCCTGGTGCTGCCCATGGCCATTTCCAGTTGGCGGATATGCTGGATCATGGAAGTCATTTCTGCCACGTCCATAGAGTGTGGATGGTCGGGACCAGCATCTTTTTTATTGAGGGTAAAATGTTTTTCCACTACGCATCCGCCCAAGGCAATGGAGCCCAGTATTACCACATCGCCTGCCGAATGGTCTGAATAACCAGTTAAGATATCAAAGGCACTTTGGTATGTTTTCAACACATTGATATTGGCACTTTCAATCATGGAAGGGTAATTGGTAATGCACTGCAATAATACCAACTGATTATTACCTGTGGATTCAATGGTTCTTATGGCATCATCAATTTCCGACAAGGTAGCATCACCAGTTGCCAGGATCATTGGCATGTTTTTCTTGGCAATATATTCCAGCATGTCCAACCAAGTAATTTCACCGGAACCTATTTTAATAAAAGGAACCTTTAATTGCTCACATAAATCAACTGCTTCAAAATCGTAAGGAGATGTAGAAAAATCGATGCCGATTTTGTTGCAATACTCCATTACTTCTGCATGCCACTCACGTGGAAATTCGGCATCCTTAAACACCTCATTCACCGGCCTGCCCCAAGTACCATGCACACCTTTTAATTGCATACGTGCAAAGCCTTTTGCGGAAACAATTTTCTCCGAAATGAAACTTTGAAACTTGGCACAATCTGCACCAGCTTCTTTGGCTGCATCACACAATTCTTTTGCCTTGTTCAAACTATTGTCGAAGTTGGCACCAATTTCTGCAATGATGTAAGATGGATGCCCATTGCCAACCAACCGTTTACCAATTTGTATCTCTTTAGGAAATGCTCTATTCATGATTTCTTGTTTAGAATTGTTGTAATGTTTTGTGGAGTATATCTGCTTGCTGTTTCGCTTCATCCAAGTTCCAATAGTTGGTTTTTAGTTGAATCATACGTGGCTGCAAGTATTCTGCGTTGGGACAAAGACCTGCTTCATATTGTTGCCATATACCTTTCATGTTTTGAACTTTCTGTAAAAACAATGGTTCGAAATAAGAAAGTTTCCATGCTGCATAATAACCATCGCCACCATTTCCTTTGAACAGGTTCCTAAACCTGTACCATTCTGTTGCTGGCTTATCTGTATTCAATACCAAACTATAACTCCAGTAAGAGTTGATGCAGTAATCTGGTGTATGCTGCAATGTTACCAAGCTGCTTCCTTTTATGGCTTCGCTAAATAGTTCAGCTGTTTTTACCCTTGGTGCTATTAACTCTTCGGCACGTTCCAGTTGTGCCAATGTCACTGCTGCACACAACTCACTCATTCTATAATTAAAGCCAAGTGATACGTGACGACTGTAATTGGGATCCTGAATATCGTCCCTTGTAATCTTGCCCTGCTTGGCACTAACGCCTGCATAGCCAAGGCTGCTAAAGCGTCTTGCATTGTTAGCCAGTTCTTCACTGAAGCAAGTAAGCATGCCACCTTCACCAGCAGTTAAATGTTTGCTGGCCTGGAAGCTGAAGCTTGCAAAATCGCCAAACTCGCCAACATATTTTCCTTTGTAAGTACTGTAGAAACATTCTGCATTGTCTTCAATCAAGCCAATATTATGTTCCTTGCAAATGGCTAAAATTTCATCGTACTCTGGAGATAAGCCATACAAGGCAACGGTGATAATGGCTTTTGTTTTATCGGTAATTTTTTCTTTGATGGATGCAGGGCTGATATTGTATGTATCCCTGTCCACATCTGCAAAAACTGGTACTGAATTATTTTGCAATACAGCTAATGCGGTGCTGCTCATGGTTAATGGTGGCACAATTACTTCATCACCAAGCTGCACATCCAATGCTGCTAAAGCTGTGTGCAATGTGGCTGTTCCATTAATATGCCCAATGGCATACGGAACATTAAAAGCTTTGGCAAAAGCAGCTTCCAACTTGTTATTGTAAACACTGTTCTTAGAAGTTTGAAATGCATTGTCAAGCACTTCACTAACATATTTTCTTTCAAGGTCTGATATACGTTCCATAAATACTTTTTTACTTTTTCCTTACTTAACTTTATTTCTTTGAAAGACCCAATTATAATTTCCACCATTAGCATCAATAAATTCCTCCTTCAAGGTAAATGGCAAATCTAATTCTTGAATGTATAGTTCGTAATTTCTGATATGCGTTTGATCCCCCTTTTTACGCAGGTATGTTTTATTGTTAAGCACTTTGATGTGTACATTGTCTTTAATGTCATTTTTGCCAGAAGGGTCAGAAATTATTACATAGTCCTCAGCTTTTGAAAAGATCCAGTTTAAAACATTAGCTATATCGTACTCATCTATGTATGTAAGGCTTGAACGAATGAAAATTGCATCTATAATAGGCAAAAAAGTATCCGAATCAGGACCATAAAACCCTTTATAGAATTTTGTTGATGGAGAATTTTTTGATGCCAACTCTATCATTTTTGCCGAGGCATCAATCCCGTAAGTCTTTATATGAGGGAATTTCTGCTGCAGTACACTTAAGTTATGCCCATTACCACATCCCAAATCCGCAACAGATTTGGTTGACATTGTTATTAGTTTTTCAAAAGAAGAAAAATCATAAACCCCTCGACCACTCCATTCATTCTTTGATTCCCTATCCCATAATTTTGATTGAAATTCCTTATACTTTTCAGGACTATATTCATAACTCAGAAATTCGCTATAAAGTACTCTAATAATTTTTGATTTAAGTCCACTTTTACTAAGTGGGTTCATTAACCCATTTTTGAAAATATATCTTCTTACAGGCAAAATCTGATATGCAATTTTTGCAAAAGGTTTAATAGATAATTTTGCTAAAGATTTATAGTTCATTTAAAGGAGTTTAGCTGTACATGGCACTGCGTTTCACATCCATGTTCATGCTGGCAATGGATGGGTATTCTTTTAGCAGTTGCAAAATATCGTTCATTAAAAAAATGCTGCCCTCCTTGTAAAGATGCTCATACACTTCTTGAGCCATAGCATAATCTGTAGGTGTATCCAAGGTCCAACGCAGGTGAGAGATGTTTTCTTTGCAAGCAAAATTTTTATGCTTGAACAAGCCTGGATTCCTGTAGAAATATTGGGTTACATGTTCCCTTTCAAAATCATCCCTTGCATTTTGGTGGGCCAGTTCCAATACCTGAAAAGTAAACACTTCTGTATCCAATCCTTCAGGAAAAGAAGGAGGGTTATTGTTGTAGGCAAAATCAAGCTGTTCATTCAAAATCAAATCAATTACTGCATCAATAATTGTTGGATCCTTAAATGGGTCATCTGCAGTTATGCGTACTATAATATCGGCATGGTGTTTTTTTGCTGCTTCATAATATCTTTCCAATACATTATTTTCGCTGCCACGGTAAACCTTGATATTATTTCCAGTCGCCCAAGCTTCTAAACTGTCATCGTTTTTGTTGGTAGTAGTGGCCAATAAAACCTCATCAATTTTTTTGCTGAATGAAAGCCTGTCAAACACATGCCATATCAATGGCTGATCGGCCAGTGATGCAAATACTTTTTGGGGATAACGTGTAGAGCCAGTTCGCGCCTGAACTATTGCAATAACTTTCATGGATTATTTTTCTATAAAATCAGCGTCTACATGAACACGGATCAAACTCCTTAACTGCTCAATAGTGAGCCATTCATCGTTTGTACCTGAATTGTATTTGAAACCTATTTCAACATCTTTCGCATTGAATCCTGTTTTGAAATCATCCAGTTTCCAATTGGGAACCTGTGGAAGTATAGCATAGTATTTCCCTAAATCAACGGTAGTAAATGAATCTGCTTCTGTTATCATTTCTTCATGTACCTTTTCACCAGGCCTGATACCTACAATTTTTTTTTCGCATGATGGAGCAATAGCATTGGCCACATCCAAAATTTTATACGATGGGATTTTGGGTACAAAAATCTCACCACCCCAATGGTTGTTCAATGCATATAAAACCATATTCACACCATCTTCCAATGAAATGTTGAAACGCGTCATCCTATCGTCAGTAATAGGCAAAACACCTTCCTTTCTTTTGTTCATAAAAAAGGGAATTACTGACCCCCTTGACCCCATCACATTACCATAGCGCACTACTGAAAATTTCAGGTTCCTGCTGCCTTTTATATTGTTGGCTGCTACAAACAATTTATCTGAACAAAGTTTTGTGGCCCCATATAAGTTAATAGGTGCCGCAGCTTTATCCGTTGATAGTGCTATGACATCTGTAACGCCGCTGTCCATGGCCGCATTGATTACGTTTTCTGCACCCATCACATTGGTCATGATGCATTCCATTGGATTGGCTTCCGCAGCAGGAACCTGTTTCAAAGCCGCTGCATGTATTATTACATCTACTCCTTCGCATGCCCTTTTCAATCTTGCGGCATCCCTTATATCACCAATAAAATAACGCATGCAAGGATATGCAGCTTCACTGAATTGTTGTGCCATTTCAAACTGCTTCAGTTCGTCCCTTGAAAAAATTATCAGTCTCCTGATATTAGGGTGCTGTTTTAAAATCACTTCAACAAACTTCTTCCCAAAAGACCCCGTTCCACCAGTAATTAATATGGACTTGTTCGTAAAATCAAACATTTTAAAAATTTTCTTATGCTGTTATTGATAATTAATACTCGCTGTCATTTTGTTTTTTCGTGGCCATTTGGCAACAACAATTAAGAAAACAATGGCTAGCCCACCAACGAAAGCAAACAGGATACCCGTAAAAAACCTCCCAGGTTTCTCTTTCAGTAATGGCATTACTGGTTTATCAATTATTTGTATCAATGGCGTTTCTCTCTGTACAGAAATTTGGGCAAAGCCCAGTTGCTTTAAAAGCTCTGTATATAAAGCTGCATTGGCTGTAGCATTGACCTGTATTTTCTGGCTGCCAGTCCTGACTTGCTGCCTAACTGGATTCACATTGAGGTCATTTGTGGCTGCAATATTTTCAATGTTGCCATAAAGCAATGTCCTAATGGAGTCCGTTTGTTTATTGATAAGGTTGAAATTCTTTCTTGCCTTGCTGCTCTTATACTCTACATAATATTCTATGGCATTTTTAGCAAGGAGTTCAACAAAATTTTTAGCAAACGTTTCATTGTTATCCTGCATTTTGATAACAATGAAACTTAGTTTTTTATCTTTTCGTTCAATAGTCAATTGGGTTTTAATGATCCTGCTATAAACGGCCGATATAATGCTATCCCTAGAACGATCTGGCACCAAAGGATTCTTCTCGAATTTTATTTGGTCAAAGTGTTTTTCTTCCCATCCTTTCTTTAGGCTGTGGTTAACAAGATATTGGTCAATTGCTGTTTGCTGTTCATTAGCGGTAGCAATAGGCGAAAGCAATGTCTTTTCAACAATCATGCGGGTTCGCAAAAGCTCCATCAGGTTATCCCCTTCAAAAGCACTGTTGCCGCCCCCACCCCCAACATCCACACCAAATTGAGCAGCCAAACTGGAATAAGCACCCAATTGCCCACCGCTTCTCTCCCCTTCAGTTGTAAAAACCATTTCTGCTGTATATACGGCTTCCTTGGACCATGCATAGTAAACGCCAGCAATACCACAGAGTATACATACCATTATTATCAACCACCATTTTTTAAGAAGCTGAGGGACAAGTTCCTTTATTATATTGCTTATTAAAGCAATTTTTTCATCAATGTTATTTTGCTTTTGCATTAAAACTGTAGATATTGATTCTTTTAAAGACTTATTTTTTGCTCACGTTAATAATCGCAATTACAACACCTGCAATAGATGCCAGTCCACTTCCCAAAGCAATCAGTTCACCAGTACTCAACCCCTTCCCTGTGCGTTCGGGAATTTTGGGCACTAAAATTTCTGAGCCTGCTTTTATGGATGGATAACTTCTAAAAAAGAGAAACTTTCTTGTTTTGGAAGCGCTACCATTGGAATTGAGTACATACAATTTTGATTTGCGGGCATTTTCGGTGTAGCCCCCTGCTTTATCAATATAATAATCCAACGAGGCGTTCTCTTTGTAGACTACTTCTGTTGGAAACATTACCTCCCCATTTACTTTTACTACCTTTCTTTCTTTTGGAACAGTGATGACGTCACCTTCCAACAGTGTAATATCTTCCAAACTATTACCAGCATCAAGTATTTGACCTAATTGCAGGCCTATCTTAACAGTTGGCTTGGTTATGTCCTCTATTAGCTGCGTAGAAGAAGTGTCTTCTGTTTTTTTAAGTTTCTGAACACGCTCAATGGCGTTTTCTTTCAACAAACTGTTGTTTATCCTGGTGATATTGGCCCCCGTCTTATCTGCTTGTTCAGTAATCCCGCCAGCTCTTTTGATGATATCACTTACCTTCTCTTCTTTGCTTGAAAGTACATAGGTACCTGGGCGAACAACCTCCCCTTCAATCTTTACGGTAATCTGGGATTTATAACCCGGTTTGGTCCTTACACTAATTACATCCCAAGGTTTCAGTTTTATATCGCTTCCCCTAGCAGCTAAGTCCTTTTCAGTCGCTAGGTCCAAGATTTCAGCTATCTGCTTCGAATTGGGATTATCAGCATCAATCCTTCTCGCAATTTCAATATGCTGCAAAGAAGCAGCATCCGTAAAACCTCCAGTTTGAAAGATAATGTCCTGTAAAGTGATGCCATCAAAATAATCATAGACACCAGGCTTCTTTACTTCCCCATCAACTGTTAATGTATACAATTCCTTAAAATCTTTTGCAGATGCGATGTTAATGGAATCATCCTTTTGAAGTTGGATATCTGGTTCTTTACCTAAAATAATATTCGCAACGTTGAATGACCGCACCTGTTTTGACAAATCCTCATTTGTCCTGAACAACAGGCCACGCCCCTTGAATGCATCATCCTTGATGCCGTCAGATTTTTTAATTAACTGTGATAAAGTTAATCCTTGAATTAATTCATATTCACCAGGTCTATAAACAGCTCCATCAATAACCACCCTGTTATTGAACCTGTCCAATATTTTACCAATCGAAACCTCATCACCATTGTTAGGGATATAATTTTTAAAATCTTCTTTTCTGATATCCTTTATCTTTTTCTCTATCTCGGTATATTGCTGAACTTTCACTGAAGCAGTATAAGCTTTGTTAGAAAACCCACCGGCGAAGTCAATAAGCTTCATCAAGCTCTCATCTGGAAGCATTTCATAAATGGCCTGCCTTTTTACTTCCCCTTTGATTTTAACTAATATCGCAGCTACGGGTATCCTCACCACATCCTGATCTTCCAAGCGCACATTGTTTGTTTGCATGCCTTTCAACAAGAAATCATAAGCATCAAGTTTCGAGATAACCCTATTGTTCCTGATCAGTTCTATGGCTCTTAATGAACCTTTATCATTGGGGCCACCAGATTGATAAAGCACATTGAACAAATTGGACAATGATGATACGCTGAAAGTACCAGGGTTTTTTGCCTCACCAATAACGGTAACTTTTATGGTCCTTATTTTGGTTCCAATAGTTACATCAACCTTTGTTTGACCTGAATTAATGCGGGAGTAGCCATTAGCTGCCATTTTTGTCTTGATACGTTTTGTAGCCTGTTCCACAGTTAGCCCATTTACAAAAACAACCCCTACATTAGGAATATTGATGGCCCCTTCTGGCGAAACGGTCAATCGCAAATTTGCCTCCTGGAAACCATACACATCAATAGCTATTTCATCTTCTGGGCCAATAATATAGCCTTTGGGGGTTGCTATGCTGTTTATGTTTCCGCTAAAACTGATATTGGGGTTGTTAAACAAATCGGTGCCAAATATTTCGCTCTTATTCTTCGAAGGAACATTATCTGGCCTGGACAGGGCAGCACTATCAACACTTCTTCCCTGCATTGCTTTTTTTGTCCCTTGATTTTTTGATGAATTGATTGTTCCGGCCAATCTTGCTTTAAGCTTCAGTACCTCAGAAGAGGGGAGCCCCCTTTGAATGGCCATTTGCTCCAACTGTGTTTCACTCATACCCGAGTTTTGCAGATAGGTTTTGTATTTGGTAATTTCATCATCACTCAAATTATCCACCTTGAAATTGGAAAGGTCCTTACTGTTAATCAAATCCTGTATGGAATACTGGGCAGAAGCAATAACTGAAAAGAACAAGCAGAGGGTCAACAATACACTTCGTATCATTATCGGCAGCAGTTTTATTTCTATATTAAAAAATGGAAGTTACCAACTGGTTTATAAATAGCAATTTTTATCGGTCAAACTAAATTCTCGGGTACAGGAACTGTTTTATTTTTCTTATTGGTTTCAACAATAGGGTGTACCATCTGGGTTTGAGGTTATTAATGCTCCAAGCTGCATAATCTTCTTTATGGGCTTTAATCCTGTTGCTTAGTGATTTTGTACTTTGCCCCCCGCTGCGCATATGTACCAGAACATCTGGCAGGTAAGCTACCTTAATCTTATGCATGTACATCATTCGGAGCAGCAATTCATAATCAGCAGAACTCTTTAAGGAAATATTGAAATGGCCATATTTTGCATACATCTCCTTTTTTACGAAAAAAGTGGGATGGGGTGGCATCCAACCTTTTAAAAAAAGAGTATTATCATACCCGCCTGCAATCCATTTCCTCAGTATTTTCCGGGGGTTCTCCGGATGAACAAAAATCAAATCTCCATATACAGCATCACACCCAGTTTTCTCAAAGATTTTCACCACTTCTGCTATCACATTTTCATGCGCATAGAAATCATCCGAATTTAAAATACCAATAATATTGCCCTGTGTAAGCTGTATGCCTTTGTTCATGGCATCATAAATGCCATTGTCCTCCTCACAAATGATTGGACCTGTATGACCAGCCTTTGCCACAATCATCAATGTTTCATCTGTCGACTTGCCATCTACCACAATATGCTCCACATTGCTATAGGTCTGCCTTTGCACTGAAGCCAAGGTATCGGCAACTGTGGCAGCACTATTATAAGTAGCTGTGATAATTGATACTTTCATTTATTAGGCAAAAGGTATAAATAATGTTTAATGAAAAACTCTTTCTTTTATTTTAGTAGCAGGGCAGCCTTGATAAATACCATAAGGCTCCAAATCTTTGGTGGCTACCGATGCCACAGTTAAAACACTATGCGATTTGCATATTACGCCTGGACAAACAATTGCTTTGGCACCTATCCATACCCCGTTTTCTATAGTAATTTCTTTAAGCACTAAATCAAATGTTGTGACAGAAAAATTATGGTTTCCTGTTAGCAGGTAAGCCCCTTGAGAAATACAAGCACTTTTCCCGATATACACATTTGTCAAATTGTCTATCCAAACATGTTCCCCTATCCATGCATAATCTCCTATAACCAGCTTCCACGGAAACTTAATATTGACAGAAGGTTTTATGACAACCCCAGTTCCAACACTAGCCCCAAATAATTTCAAAAAAAACACTTTTAGTGAATTAATTGGGAAAATGGAAGTTTTGAATACAAACACATTGATAAAATACCACAACAGGTACTTTACTTTCGGTACCCCGATAACCAGTGTTTCCTGAAAAGAAGCATTATTTACCTCCTTCTTCATTTAACTATGTGATTTTCCATCAAAAAGTTCCATATACTCATTTTTAAAAGATTGCCCATAATAGTAACCAGATGCCATTTTCAATGCTCCTTCTCGCCATTGCAACCACTCAATATTTTCTTTCAAAACCAAGTGGTCAATCAATTGGCGGAAAGTATGGTTTTTTTCTTGCCCAATTTCTACATTCCAACCTGCAGATTGTTCAGTAAGTCTCGTCCAAGGGGTATACAAACTGGTGATGATGGGCGTACCTACACTTAAACTCTCGTATAAAGCATGCCCAAAGTTTTCTCCTTCTGTAAGCAAAATCATTGCATCATACTTGCTCAAGGTATCCTGTACCTCATGGGCTGGTATATGTCCCATATATTCAAATAGTACATTGGGAGGCATTACTTGCATTTCCTCCATGCACTTTTTCCAGTACCAATCTTCTTTTACTGGGCCGTAAATATACAAATTGACACTCCCCTTGCACCCTTTAAGTTCTTTTAAAAGTAGTAACAGGTTCTTTTTGGGTGTTATAATTGACAGGTAAACTAAGTTTAGGACCCCTGGCACTTTCTTCACAGTGCTGATACTGCTCCATGGCAATTTAGGAACATTCCCAGCAACTATTGTCATTGCCCCCTTGCCAAATACATGCCTTATATCAGTTGCTTCATCCTCGGTAGTAGCATGAAAAACAACTTTCTTACATAGTCCAAATATCCTTAGAACTGAAAGGTAAATTTTCTTTTGTATGGGCTTTATAGCCAAAGCACCTTTTTGTAGCATGCCCCTAGGAGAAACCACCATACAATCAATGTTCACAAGGTTGAGCTTTCTTAAAATCAAAGGGAAAAGAAAATGATGGGTATAGAACCCATTAATAAAAAGTACATCCGCTTCAGAGGAAACAATTGCTCTATGGAGCTTACGAAGGGATGGTTTCTGTTCGGAATCGTACCAAATATCAATAGGTAAGGACCCAGTCGCAGGCAATTGAACAGTGTTCCAGCTATCTGGTTGCATACTTGTATACATCGTAGGTGTATTCAAGTCGTAGGCAGTAGTGATTACTTTACACACAAAATATGGTTCAAGCAACTGTACCATATTTACAAGCGACTGTATAGGACCGCCAGCCTTATATCCAGGATAGAAAAATTCATATAAAATAACAATAACCTTTTTATCCATTCAAGTAGTTCCTTAACCTTTCTTTATACCTATGAAAACCAAAAGCAGCGTACACCTTCTGCTGCATAGCGTATGGATTATGTTCTTTGTTCTCCAGTGATGTAAAGATGGCCTGTTTTAGTTCATCAATATTATCTGGGTCTATTAATGTTCCAAGTTCACCATTCATTAATGCATCCACACTACCATCTTTCGATCCCGCAATTACCTTTCTGCCGCAAGCCAATGCTTCTATGAATACTATTCCAAAACCTTCTTTTTTGCTTGGCATCACAAAAACATCTGCAAGTAGGTAGTGGTCTATCAACTCTTCGTCCTTTATAAAACCCGTAAGCTCCACCTTATTAGACACTCCATTTGCTTTTATCAGGGAAACAATCCTTTCCTTTTCAAAGCTGTCGGCTTTACCGCATAGCACATATCTAACATTATTATTGCTCTCAGTGATTTCATTCATTAGAGCAATGGTATTGTCATACCCTTTATACTTCTCTGTAAATGAAAGTCTTGTTACGGTCAGCAGTATTTGTGCATCACTGTTCAGATTGTATCTTTTAAAAAGGTAATCGGGCTTGTTAAAAGAAGTCGGGGCCAAAAAATAAGGGTCAATAGTATTGGGGAATATTTTTATTCTATCGGCATGAACGGTAGGGTTGAATGCAATGATTTTTTCTTTGGTGAACTGGCTTACCGATAAAATAATATCTGCCAATTCAAGCAATTCTTTTTTATGCCGCACATGCGTTTTCCAAACTTCAATTCCATGTACAATAAGAATCAGTTTCACCGAGGGCCTTATCCTCTTAATGAGGCATCCTATAATCGCTAAATTGATATGCCCAATAATGACTGTATCAAATTTGAAAGATTTGATGATCGATGAAAATACAAACCTTATCCTGTTGCCAGCAAACCCCTTAAACCTTTTGCGTGGAAAATATTTTTCATCTGCTATGACATCGTGGGACGAACAAGCCTCAGCATCAATAAAGCCATCCACGCTCAGTTCATGCAAAGCTTTTAGGAAACTGCGGTTGAATTTTTCTATTCCGCCAGTAATGGAAAACCCTGTTAAGTAAAGAAATAGTACCCTCATGAAATAGTCAAAGATTCCTTTTTTGCTCTTTGCTGCTGGGATAGGACAAATGACCAATAACGGCTCCAATGGATATTGCCATTAGTTAAGCCCTTTTGTAAGGCTGCTGATTTTGCAGAAGCACCGCCTGCTGGCATAACCTGCTTCATCCATTGTTCAAATGGAAAAACAAAGCCTTGCTTAGGGCGTTTCCATATTTCCGCCGGCAGTTCCTTACCAAAAGCTTCTATCAGCAAATATTTGTTCCGCACCTTACTGTACCTGACGTCTGGATTGATGGAGTAAACCAGTTCCATTAAATCCTTATCCAGAAATGGCACACGCACTTCTATGCTATGCCACATGCTCATGTAATCCGTATCTTTTAGTAACTGGTTCTGCATATAAAGATTGGTTTCTAAATAGCTTATTTTTTCCTGCGGCACCAATCTTTCAATAAAGGCTGGAATATGGCCCTGCATTTGCTCCAACATTGCGTTTACTTCCCCTTCTGTACAGTCCAGTAATGCCGCCACCTGTGAAGGAATAAAGAAGCCCCTATTGAAGAGGTATTCCCCAAGTCCATTTTTAACCCCAAGGAAGCTTATTTTCTTTCTCTTGTCATCAGGGAAAATACCTGCCACCTTAAACATGAAATCAGGCAGTATTCTTAATGATGCAATGGCTTTTGTTCTGTTGAACGATTCATAGCCCCCGAACAGTTCATCGGCACCCAAACCACTCAAAACTGCTTTCAGCCCATATTCCTTTGCATATTTGCAAATGAAATAGGAATTGATGCCATCGTTACTAGGCTGGTCCATAGCTGCCACAATATCCTCCATCGAATGCTTAAAGTCATCTTCCGTAACAAGGTATGACCTATGCTTAGCTTTCGTTTGGTTGATAATAAGGTCTTGATAATACTTTTCGGAATACTTCTCATTTTCAAAAATGATGGAAAGTGTGTGCAGGTTATCCGGAATAAATGGTTTGGCCAGCACTGTTAACAAGCTCGAATCCAATCCACCACTTAGAAAAAGGCCAATAGGTGCATCAGATACCAAATGCCTTTCCACCGCTTTGGTAAGCGTACCGTGTATTTTATGGATAGCTTCTTCCTTGTTGCCAATGGTATAATTATAATAAAGGCTAAAAAACTGTTGGGGTGCAGCCTTCAGGGAAGGCAAATCAATTTCCAACAATGTTCCTTTGGGCAACGGAACCACGCGTTGTAAAGTAGTAACCGGTTCGGGTAAATGGCCAAACAAAAGAAAGTATTTCCGCCAATCACTGTTTTCTGGCCATTCAGGCTTTATTTGGGTAAAAGCCCTTACTTCACTAGCAAAATACAATTGTCGGTCCTGAATGGAATAATATAGAGGTTTGATACCGGCATGGTCCCTTGCCAGTATCAGTTTATTGTTCCGCTTGTCCAGCAATGCAAGGGCAAACATTCCATTGAATTTCTTGAAACACTCCTTGCCCCATTCAATATAGGCGTAAATAATCACCTCCGTATCAGAAGATGACCTGAAATGGTAATCCTTGCCTTCAAGTTCTTTTTTTATCTCCTGGAAATTATAGATTTCACCATTGAACACAAGTACAATCTTCTTGCTGGCATCCATCATGGGCTGGTGGCCAAGGGGCGACAAATCAAGCAACGATAACCGCCTATGACCAAAAGCCAAGGGGAATTCATCGTCCAAATAAATACCGCAATCATCAGGTCCGCCATGTTGCATGGCATCTCTCATGTTGATAATCAGTTGTTCATTCGGGGGCGATGCAAAATTGATAATTCCAGCAATTCTACACATAAGGTACGTTCAACAAAAATAACGCCCAATCAAATTGGGTTAAATTAAAATACAATTAAGTAATTGCCGAAAACACCAGCTTACAATAAGCTCCGCTTATCATCCTCCATGAAACGGCTATTCTTGGGCAACCTGTTTCAACGTCTGGATAACAGCATTATAACTGTACCTGTTCACTTTGGCCAATGATGCTTGGCCCATTGCCTGTAATCGCTCTTCAGAAATGGTTGACATGTGCGCCAGTTGCTCCTGAAGCTGTTGTAGGTTGCCTGTTTCAAAAATAGCCCCATTAATATTCGCATCTACCAAGTCATAGGAACAACCACAGGTATCCGATACAATGATGGGCAGCTTAAAGTTCATGGCCTCATTAACAGAAAGGCCCCAAGTTTCGCCTAGGCCGGAACACATTACAAAAAGATCAGCCGCCGCATAATAAAAAGGAATGACCGATTGATTGATAAACCCCGTCAACAACACATTTCCTGAAAGGCCCTTTTCTATGATGAACGCTTCCATCACCTCCCTAAGTTCGCCGTCACCAACCATCACCAGGAAACATTGCTGCAGGTCCGTTTTACTAAAAGCCTCCAACAAATCCATTGGCCGCTTCTTATCTATATACTTTCCAGAAAAAAGGAATATCCTTTTTTCTGTAGGCAGGTTGAGCTGGTTCCTTGCATGGGTCTTGCTCGTGTTTTCCTGCACCTGTTGGAAACGTTTATTGTCCACACAATAAGGCGTAAAAAAAAGAACAGGTTCCTTTACCCCTAGGCTTTCATAAAAAAGTTTATTCTGCTTTCCGATGTATAAATATTTATCTACAAACAAAAACAGGAAACGCAACCACACATTTTTAATCGTTTGCACAGCAGGTCTTTTCAACAGTTCCTGGTTTAGGGGCGTCTCGGCCCTCAAGCAAACAGTATGGCCAAAGAGTTTTCCGCAAAAAATAGTCATTATGTGTGAAAAGGATGCCCAACCATGAACAACTAGCACACTTTTGGGGGCTTTTCTTAAATAATCAATTATCCCCCAATTCATAAGTCCCCAAAAACCCTTGAAAATGGAGGGGCGAAAGGAATGGTTCCGTAGAAAAATATAGTTGTATCCTTCCAATAAAGGTATGTCCCACTGCACTTTTACACCAAACTGTTTATCAGTTGCCCCTTTTAGGGTTTCGTCGGAGCAGTACATAACCTCCAAAGCTATACCCGGTTCTTTTGCAAGTTCCTGGTACAGGGGCACAAAATACTGTATGGGATGCGAATTGAAGAAAATGATACGTTGCATATATTGGCTACTATTTCCGCATAAGCGGGTCTACGCGTTTGATCATTTGTTTCCTCAAAATTGCTACGGTTAAAAAATAAATCAATAACGGACCCAATGCTTTTTTGGTATCGGCTCCATTAATGTTCAATAATAGGAAGTAAGGGCCAGTCAATATCCACGACCACACTTCATTAGGCGATTTATCATACAAGTATTTGTAGGTGATTCCAAATAAATAGCCAAATACAAAAAGCAAGGGGAACATATAAACGGGCCCAAAATCAATATAGGCATCCGCTATATAACCCAAGCTAAAAGATGCACCACCTTCTGCGGTGGTAAAGCTCAAACCAGTGTATTGATTGGTATGTTTGCTATCATCCAAAACGGCTTTATTGGGATTCAGGAACCGGGGAACCAAATAGTGCTGTACTGCCTCCATATAAATTTTACCATTTTCGTGTGGTATTACAGCAGGTACATAACTAAGTGTGGCAGAAAAAAGCTGGATGCAGCCAGCCCTATCAATGGTAGTGTAAATGGCCTCATTGTACTTTGCATTATCAACGGTACTTAATAAATCTTGCATTTTACTTAGCGATTCCCCTACACCAGTGGTCGCAGCTTGGGCACCAACAACTCCTTGGCTAATAAAGCCCCTATAATCCCCCTTAATAGAGGTCCATAAAACGCTTAGATGAAAAACACATGCACCTGCCAACAATAGAAAGAAATAGGATTTAACAGTCAGCTTGGGCCGTAGTGCTATCAATCCCAAGGCCGAGAAAAATACGACGAACAGGAATGCACTGGCAAAATAGGAAACAAGACCAAGAATAAATTCAACTGCTATGATCAAGTAAAGGAACTTGGCAGACTCCTTACCCATTTTATGGGCAAAATAAAAAGCAATCAAGAAGAACCCCCACTTGATATAAAAAAAATAAAACACATATTGTGTAAAGCTTCCCAAGCTCCATATCAAGGCCGATGAAGACAGCACGATGAATGAGACAATGGCATATAACCTGATAATTTTAATGGTTGAATACGCATCGGCCGATTGGGCAATGGGTTCCTTTGGCTTGTACTTCCTTAGTGCATAAAAAATACCCAACGAAAAGAATAGGAGCCCGATGGCCGATAGTAATACTGCCAAATTAATAAATTCCGTCGGCAGCACTGTATTGGAGAAATATTCCATCAAGGTAATCTGCACAATATTGCAGTAAAACAAATGCACGGTTATTGGCAACCACTGCATCATCATTCCCCAAAAAACAATATTCGGTGTGCCATCCACCCAAAGCAGCCTAAAAATAATCATGGGGAAGAGAGCAATAGGGATGGATACAAAAAAATTGGGGGTAAACAAAAGGCAGTAGCTCAAATAAGCAAACACCAATAAATAAAAAGCAGGAGGTATTTTCTTTTGTCCGTATCGCATGGTTACTTACCGTTCAGGGTTTGGATAAATTGATAGCTAGCTATCTGCATGGAAAACTGCTTTTCTATTTTCTCAATGGCTTTCCCGCACATGAATCGGTACATTGCTGTATTAGCTGAAATCCTAACTAACCTATCGGCCAAGGCCTCAATGTCCGCTTTGTCCACAATAAAGCCATCTATTTGGTCTGATACAATTTCTATGGCCCCGCCACTACGTGTAATGATAGCTGGCTTTCCATGCCCCATAGCTTCTGCTACCACCAAACCATATCCCTCATCATGCCTGGAAGCAAGCACAAAAACATCAATAGCATTATAGAAATTGCCTTTTTCTTCCTGCCAGCCACCAAACCTCACTTGTTCCTGTAAATTATTTTCTTGGATCAATGCAAGCAACTGGCTGTACAATGGTTCCATCTGTTTGCCACCAATAACCAGTCTCAATGCTGGGTTGGCAGTAATGGCTATTTTAAAGGCTTCCAACAGGTCCTCATGCCCCTTGGTGGCTGTCATTTGTCCTGTGATGCCAACAATAAAAACATGCTCGTCCCATCCAAATTGCTTGGTAAAATAATCGCTTCTTTCACGGCCGCCCATTATCTTAGGTAATTCTATACCATTATGAACAACGGTTATTTTTTCATCGGCGCAGCCCAATAGCATCAGCCTTTGTTTTACATTATCCGAAATGGCAATAAAATGGTCCACCCTTTTGCCATACCAGGCAAAAGTCTTTTGCTGAAAGGGGATAGCTGGTGCTGGATCGTGCATATGGCAAACCACTTTTCTTTTGGTAAGCCATAATACGGGCAATAAAAGTATAAGCTCATGATGGTTGGCAAAAAACAGCACATCTGGCCGCTGCTTTTTAATCAGCTTCAAAAATGTATAGTAAAGTGATGGTAGGCGGATAAAAGCTTCTACACTCATTTTCAAATTAACCCAATCCAGCTTCCGGCTGAACATGCCAAACCAGCTATAACTATAATTGAAGCCCTTTGTCTTGAGCATCTTTTCAAAATCACCATTGCTCCACTTGGTTACCAAGAAATGGGGTTCAATTGCCTCCTTGCTTGCTTCAAACAGGTCAATGCTTACATGCTGCAGCCCAAAACAGAACCCACTAGGTATGGCTACCAGCACCTTTATTTTGTTATTGCTTAGCATCAAAGAAATATGCGGGCCATTGACCGTTTCTAATGTTTATGGGTAGTTCTTCTGTTGGAACAAATACAGAATGGATAGCATCAACTGAATTGGGTTCCCATTTTTGGGATTCGATATGGCTCGACTTATTGAATTTGCTTTTGATCCTTTCATTGTTCCCCAGCCAGCAACCATGGTGGAAAACACCCACTTCTATAGGGCAAACAATAAAGCCAAAAAGCCTGGAGGAGAAATTGGGCAGTTTAAGCATTTTCAGCAGCTTGGCCAATCTCGATTCGTTCCAAGTAATGTTCCTGTGCTGTTCCAATAAAATTCCTGCTTTAATGAAACCAAAATGAGTAAAGTCGACCACTTCCATCGGAACCCGATGGTTCCATGTCCTTAGGTAATTGTAGCCGCAAACCCGCATGCCCCTTGGTTTCTTTGCCGCCAAATAAGCCAATACCTGGGGAAGTGTTTCAGTATCATACAGTTCATCAGCATCCACGTACCAGAAATAATCGGGTGGTTCATGAAATGCAGCAATCTCCGCAAAAGGGGAACCATGGGGAATGATACCACGGTAGGATTTTTTGTTGAAACTGAGCATTTCCATATTTACAGCAGCAGTTTCATCCCTTACCCTCCTTACACAAAAATGTATTTTTCCTTCCGGATCCGGATAATTAAGTACCAAGGAAGCCGTGCTGTCGGGCTCAACCCGCTTGCCGTACCAGTCCCTATCATATTGGGAAATGATGGATATCCTCGAGCAGAATGGGTAAATGGTATCAAGCTGGTTAACAATAAAGTTCTCCTCGTTCAATGCCTTTACAATAGCGTGTATCTTTAATTTATTGGCCATTTTACAGTTGATTTGTGTAGCGCACCATTTTGGATACCTTCTTTGGCATGAATATCAACCTGAGCCTGTCGAAGGTGTTTTATATGAGAAAGTATCGGTTTCAACTGGCCTTGCCTACCGATAAAGGCAGGTTCTACCCGACACAAAAATTCAAATTGATACGCTCCCTTAATTTATAACAGCAGCCTACTTGTTAGCCCTAGGTTTTAACAACCAGTTCCTAAAAAAACTGCTTACCCTGGTCTCATAAAAAGTTGTGATAAGCCAGGCAATCAGCACGCAAACCGAAATTGGTATCAGCACTACTACTGGATGGGTAAATCCCCGTTTCTGTAATTGCGAAAGCATAACAAATCCAACATTCTGGTGAATGAGGTATAAAGGATAGGATATCTTTCCAAGAAACAAAAGCAGTTTGTTTTCAAATAAATTGGGCGTAACAAAAACAGCCATTACAAACAAGAACATGATTACCACCATTGCCCAAGCAATACCATGCATATCTTCCAAAACAAATATGCAGGTAACAAAACAGCTTGCTATCAATAACCAAACATACCATTGCCTGTCGCCCTCCATACGCATTTTGTAGAAACAAATGCCAATAATAAATAAAGGCCCATACCGTAAATTTAAAAAAGCGCCTAGCCCGGGAAGTTTATATATAAAATTATATACCAATACCAGCACGAGCCAGGACCATAAAATTGTATAGATATGCTGAAACAGTTTAAAATAAAGCACAACCGACATCATCAAATAAAACAGGAGCTCTATCAATAAGGACCAATAAGAGGGGTCAACAGATTTTACTCCAAACAACCCATTAAACATAAGCAGTCCATATAGGGCTTCCTTTATACTTGAATTTCTTAATGGTGATAAAGGAAACAGACTAACTGCCAGAAAAGTTATTACCAAGCACAACCAGTAAGTAGGAAATAGCCTGATAAACCGTTTAATCCAAAACTCTTTTAAGGAGTTGGACTGCTGTAAGGTATAGTAAATAACAAAACCACTGATCATAAAAAACAGTTCCACCCCAAAATAGCCGAACCAAAACGTAAAATAAGGTGCCGGCTTGTATCCATATTCATTATTAAACGCATGAACCTGATGGCATAATACTACCACAAATGCAGCAATACCCCTTAAAGCATCTACACTTTTGAACCTTTGGCCAGATAATGCTTTCTTAGGCTGGGTCTCCACTATTTTTTCCATTGTTTTGTTTGCTGCCGCCACACCAAAATATTGTTCTTAGCAGCTTGAGAAATAATACCAATTTGAAATTGGCATGCCGACCCAATAAGTTGTTACTTTTTAAGGTCTTTTAAGGCCCTAAACAAAAAGCTGTTGAATCCATCAATATGACCATCTCCAAGAAGGAGCAATGCCACAATAAGCCGATAGCTACTGTCTAACCCGTGTTCAGATTATACATAACGTTTGTCATGCTTCCATAAACTCAACTAATCATTACTCAACATGACAACAAAAAATCATCGCCATTTTTCTACACACAGATAGCCAGTTCCATAAAATTAGAAAGGCGGGAATCATTGACTTCTCTCCAGTAAATCCTTCCACCTTCTACCATAAGCATCCCAAGTATATTGCAAGGCTTTTTCTCTGGAATTTTTGCCCATTTCCACCAAATTGTACCTGAAATCAATAAATGATTGGATGGATTTATGCAGTTGTTCCCTATCGCCTGTATTAAAGGTTACTCCATCCACCCCATGCTCTATCAAATCTGCACCACAAGTGGCATTTGTAGTAATAACAGGCAAACCTGCAGCCATGGCTTCTAGTACCACCAAGCCAAATCCCTCAAAATAGCTAGGGAAAACAAGCACATCATACTTAGGCAACAATTGCTTCAATTCAATAAAAGGCACTTTCCCCTTAATAATAATGGTTGGAAACGATGTTTGAACAAGTTCCTTCACCACCTCATCAATGGGCCCTATTAAAGTAAGTGTTGCATCTAACGGATGCAGTTTTTCCCAAACCTCCAATAATAAAGGCACCCCCTTTCTCGCATCCACCAGCCCCACAAATACAAAATTGATGGACGGCTGATACTTCTTGATAGCTGGGAAAAAAGCATCCGCCTCCACCCCATAAGGATTCACAAAAATATTGTCAACAGCTATCCCGTTATCCACCAAAGTATGCTTGCTAAAGGAACTGGCAACCACTATTGCATCGGCATTTTCCAGCTCCTGTTGCTCAAGGTCAATTAAATGCTGTGGTTTATTCTTCAAGGTATTGCCCCATGAAGGAAAAGATAATGCAATGGAACGGTAAACCTCTTGTTTGGAGACCGGATGTGCAATGCTCACATCCAAGATAAATTTTATACCCAATTTCTTGCAACGCTCAATCAATATCCAACTGGAAGTATCAAACCCTATTACAACATCTGCCTCCTTTAATGCCCTATCAGGTATTGACAATTGGAAATTCTTGTTCCGTTCATAGAAAACAGCTTCGCTATTGTATTTTTTTGAAAGTAACCGCAATGCCTTTATTTCAGGAGTTGGGATATTACTGATCTTTTTTGCAGGTACCGATTCAATAATTCGATTACTGATCTTTTTTTGGAGATGCATAGGCAACAGCAAGGACAACCAGTACAGGAAACTATCTTCAGCAATAGCAATTCCAGTATAGAACTTGTACAGCAAACCTTGCTTTTCCAACTGCTTAACCAATTGGTAAGAATATTGTGTGCCAGGATGGGCAACTAGTACTTTCACTTGCTTATGCTTTAATTCTGGTAAACAGCATTCTAATCACTCAGTGGTTTTTATCAATTTTGCAGGCACCCCAGCCACTACACTGCCTGGACCAAAGCTTTTGGTAACCACAGCACCGGCAGCCACAACGCAATGGTTACCCAGTTCCACATCCTTCAATATGATAGCCTTGGCACCTATCCAGCAATAATCGCCAATGCGGACCTTGCCTTTCTGCATGGGCTCATTTGAAGGCGATATGCCCGCACCAAATTTGTGATTGGAATCGGTGATATATACATCTGGGCCAAACATATTGTAACTTCCTATTTCTATATAACCACAAGCATCTACCATCAGGTTTCTATTGAAATAATTCTTGTCACCAACTTTAATCCTCTTCCCCTCAAAAAAACTGTCTTCTGGCCATAACTGGTATCCATGGCTAAAAGCATTATAATTACCAATTTCAATCTGGCTCAAGCGCCTGCACCTGCCACTTTCAAACCTGTTCCTTTTACCTATGCTTATTCCGAGGAATTTGTATAATAGGACCTTAAGCCTCGATACAAATCCTACTGGAACCTTAAAGAGTATTCTTTCTATAATTGCCATGACAGGATACTTTAATTGAACTGCATGAATTTTTTGTAGGCAGCCGCAGATACTGGTTGTCTTTGCTTATTGCTGGAAAAAAGGAATTTGATAAAATCAAAGAAACCTTGCAGACATGGTCTAATCAATTTTGCCTTTTTATAGAATAGAGAAAACCTAAAATGACTAAGGAATTTATAAGCCAATACAGGCAATAAAAACATCCATGGGGCCCGCCTATAGGTAAACACCAGGTCATTGCATACGCCAGATCGATGCTGCTTGCCAATATCACGGGATACGGTTGTTTTATCATGCCATACATATAGTCCTTGTGCTTTTACAATGCTATAGCCTTGGTCTATGAGTCTAATACAAAGATCTTTTTCCTCACTTCCATAAAATCCGGGGCTTTTCAAATAACCCCCAGCTTGCTTGGCACAATCAATCCGCAATATATGCCCACAACCTATATACAAATTTGTTTCATGGTACGATACAGTGGCATCCCTTTTCTTATCGGGATGATCATCCGGACTCAAAATGTCAAATGCAATTGCCCCAACAGAAGGATTTTGTGCCAAGTAAGCAATTGCCACTTCCAACGACTGATTGGATAAGAACCAAGCATCATCATCCAAACTGCAGAACAGTTCAGCCTTCTCAAAATCCAAGAATAGGTTTCTTGCATACATTAATCCCCTCGGAATCGCCGAAACGATCCAATGTACAGCAGGGTATTCCTTTTGGAGCAGGGGCGTACCATCTGTGGAAGCATCATCAAAAACAACAATTACCTTATCGGCATATGTTTGTGCCGTGGCAGACTCAATGGCTTTAGGAAGCACTGATACCCTATTTTTTGATGTAATACCAATGATTATTTTCATCTTTTCCACTTGAAAACAATCTCCTTTAATGCAGACAACTTCCCATAAACCGTAGCAGGCAGTTGTTTCCACCCATTAGCAGCGCTTAAACTGGATGCAATCCCAAACAATTCAAACACAATCAGTTTTATATAATTTATAGGCCCTTTACGTGCTAAAATATTCACCATTACGTAATACCTGTTAACTAGTTCCATTTTAGACAGTACAACACGGTTGTTTTTGTGGTTGCCTGGTTGGCTATCATGGTAAATTCTAGCAGTACGGGCATTGTACAACTTCCACTGCTTTCCCACTTCCAAAGAAAGGCTCAAATCCTCCATTAAAGAATAGCCGCTAAAATGCGATGCAAATGCAGGCTCGGGCAAAGCCTTTTTCCGGTAAATTGTACAGGTTGTATTTAGCCACTCAACACGTTGCATGGTAGGTAATTGGTCATTATCTGCTGGAAGCAGGTTCCAAGCCGGGCCTATACACATACCAGCATATGAACTTAAATTTTGCCCATGCATCAGCTTGTACATAAACTGGGTAATCCTCCCAGGAGGATAGTATTGCTGATTCGTAATCATAGCATTCACACCGCCGATATCCGTGGAGTTCGCAATCCCCTCCCACAACCTTTGCAAACAGTTCTCATTAAACACAATATCATCGTCCATAAAAAAAACAAACTGGCTACGCACCAATACAGCACCTTGGTTTCTTTGTGCAGCCGCCCCCTTCATATTTGCCCTTATCCATTGTATAGAAGGGTAATGCTTTTCAATCAATATACGTGTATCATCATTGTCAGAAGCATCTACAACGATAACCTGTTCCGGAAAGGATGACTGACCAAATAGGCTATCTAAAGTTGTATGCAGTACTTGTGAACGGTTTACCGTAGCTATAACTGCACCTATAGGAATGCAGTTCACAGTCTTATCCAACTTTTAGGAATTAGATCAGTAGTATCCAAGCCTTCCACATTCGCCCATTTCTCGGGAGCCACCACAATTTTAGCAGGATTGGTATTCAACCAAGCCCCCCACCAACTAAAGGAGCTATTGGCAATAATCTGGTGCTTGCATAAAGTCATCAATCGCAGGTCCTCATAATTATGGGCATCATCATTAACATCCACATACACGGATGGCGCATCAATCAACAAATGCTGTTTCACCCAATTCATATCATCAGAAAAAAAATAGAATACAGGATTGTTAACTTGGGTCTTCATCAATGCAATGGCTTCCCTATAATAATCCATGGAGCAGGTACCATGAACGGTACTCGTCTTTTCTACCGATACATAATCCCCTCTACGCACATGAACAGCCACAGCTTCGGTCCGGTTTATCTGCTCCACAAAAAGGGCATTCTCAACAGAAGGAGCAATTTTAAACCGGAAATCCTCCCGTATTACATCGCTGATGGTCGAAAAATATTGTTCGGCTTGCCAGAACCCATAGATATAGGCACCATCGGAACAATTGAAAAACTGTTCGTCATAAACAAAATATTGTTTCTCCCGAAATAAAATCGCTTTCTCCTTCACCTTGAACAATTTCGACAGTTTCTTACGAAGTCCTTGTTTGGGCCTAATCAATTTCAGGTCTTCCTTGGTTGCTTGATCTACTTCCAAATTAAACACAGCTAAGTTGTAAGCACGCACCACGTCTTTATACGGGTCCTCAAAATGTACCTTGAACGGTATCCCCCTTTTAATCGATAAAGCCTTCGCCGCTGCATATTGGAACATTTGGTTACCAATACCGCCCATTAATTGGAATATGAACATGAAAGGGGGTATATTTTAAGCAAAAAACTTTTTCCTGATTGCCAAAAAAGGTCTTTCAAGAAAATAATAGGAACAGATGGCCACGCAGAAAACGCATACCATATTGATGGGAAAGTACTTCCATCCATGTACAACAGTCACTGCCTTTTGCAAAAAAAACTGTTGCCAGATATACAAACTATAAGATAACACACCAATAAAGCCCATCACCCTACTGTTCAACAGCCCATAGAAAACACTCTTGGTGTTGGGCACAATGGTATAAGCAATAATCAGTAAACTGGCAAAAGCAGCATGTACCCAAATACCCATAGGTACGGTAACCATACCCAATAACTGCCGCTCTGCCAGAAAGTGTACCCCGTAACAAAGTGCAGCCAAGGCCAGTAAGCCCAACCGGGTTCTTAATCTTGATGCAAAGGCAGCTTCAAAGTAGGACCTATTCACTGCAAGCAGGCAGCCCATCAAGATAGCATCCCCCCTTACAGGGAAACTATAATAAAGGCTATTATGGGTTTTGTAATAATAGATTGCCCTTAAAATGGGAATCAGCAGAATGGCACCAATAATCAGGATATTTCTCGTTCTCATTGAATGCGTCATCACCAATGTAAGGGGCCATAGCAAGTAAAACTGCTCTTCTACCGAAAGAGACCAAGTATGTGCCAATGTCCAACCAGTGGCAATTGGCAAGGCCCCTGTTGTAAAAGTAAGTGGTGGCAAAAATGACTGCACGTCCATATCCCTTACCCAGCCGAACCTGCTGCAAACAAAAGTAACCAGAAGAAAAACCAAATAAACAGGCAGTATCCTGAAAATCCTGCGTATATAAAAGGCCTTTAAGTTCAGTTTCCCGTTCCTTCCTTCCTCATTGATCAACAAACTGGTAATTAGGAATCCACTGATAACAAAAAACACATTTACCCCGTTATCCCCTGCAATAAGGCTCAATAAGAATAAAACAATTGGATTATCCGTAAACCTGAAGTGCGGCGTAATACTTAAATGTGAGTAGAGCACACCAATAATTGAAATGGCCCTCAACCCATCCAAGCTTGGTAACCTTGTTGACATACTGTTTATTGGTTAGGTATTGGCATTTACAGGGTAATCAATTACTTTTTTTACAGTGGCTGGAACCCCCGCTACAAGCGTATTTGCTGGCACGTCCTTATTCACAACAGCACCTGCAGCCACTATTGCATTCTTTCCTATCGTCACCCCCTTCAGTATGGTAACACCCGCTCCAATCCATACATTATCCTCAATTATTACAGGGGCCAGTTTTTTATCCCCTCGGTGAAAGGGCCTATTTAGGTCCACAACAAGATCATGATCAAAATCAGCAATATAACAATGTGGCCCAATCTGTACACGGTTGCCAATGGTTATCTGGTAATAGCAATCTATAATGGAATAATGGTTCATATAGAAGTAGGCACCAATGGTTAGCTTGCCATTCTCCTTGATGCTCATGATTGCATCCTTCTCTATATATAAATGATTGGCAGACCTGAAATTTTTGGCAGTTCCCTTAATGAAAAAAGACTCACAGTAAAAATCACCATCGATCTTGGCCCCACTTCTCCTTATACGCACCCTTAGCCATTTATACAATATCCGTTTCAGCATACTCCTTGTGTTTGGATAAATGCCTGCCAGAATGTAGGTTCATATTTTTCCCAAGCATGGCAACCAAAAGGCAATTGTTTACCTATAAGCCCGTAACAATAAGATGGATGCAGCTCAATGCAGAACCTTAACGCATCACTGTACTCAGCCACGGTAAACCATTCAAAATTCCTGCTTGCAAAAAAGCCCCAGAAACCATCCTCATTCCCTTGATGATGGTTCAATAAAAAAAAAGTATTGTTCTTGAAACTAAGGTTCAGCAGCAAGCTCAAAAGCAGTAGGGCCTTCTTTCTAATGCCTTCCTTGTTACGCGTAAATTTCCGCCAAATATCCTTTGGCCTGTCCACATAGGAAAAACTGTTCAGCACCCTAAGGTGAGTGGATACCTTCCGCAAGGAAAAGCCCCCATTGCCCACGCCTATGATGGTATGCTTTCCGTCAATGGTTTCCATGCCCCAATCATCAAACCAAGGGGCGCCCATATAACTGTATCCCTTATTGCACCAGTATTCCAGTTCATCTTTAAAAACCCACGCATCTAGCTGGTAAATAAGCATATAGTCAAAAGCCAAATAGGTCTTATAGAAACTGGGGTTCAGCAATAGTTTACTATAGCCCTCTATGCTTTGAAAATATTTTTTTTCGAAACGGCTTTCCTGAACCCTTGTTTCCCCAACTGCCAATTGGTGGTAGCCTGCCAAATCAAATCCTTCGGGGGCAGCTAAAAAAACTGTGTACTTGCTGAGTACCGTATAACATTGCTTGATACTGGCCACTTCATTTTGGGTCAGGTCAGCAAAGCTTTTATACACTGGTATAACAATGCAAATCTTCAACAGTTAAATGGTTTTGGTTGAACGGTCCTTCCAGCCATGCACAATAAGCAGTTCAGGAATCTTGAAAAAAATCCTTGCAGTCAATGAAAAACGTTTTGCCAATAAATGCCTTTTTATTTCACTGCCCAGTAACCACATCCTGCGCCTTATTTTTACTTGGGCCCTTCCATATAATAGGTACAGGACGGTTTTCCTATCCAAAAAATAATCGTCCCTAAAAGTGGAACTAACCCCCTCATACCCAAAATGGGCTACAATTATATCAGTATATATTTTTTTTATCCCTGTTTTAAAAAACCACCTGAAATTGTACTCCCAGTCTGCACAGGCTTTATAACTCGTATCAAAAAAACCAAGGGCATGTACCAGTGACCTTTTTAAGAAAAGGGCCTGGTGCGAAATATTCTTGTGCAATATTTTTTCTGCATCAAAGGCCCCATCATATTTGCTCCCTAGTCCTTCGCTGAACACATTGCCATACAAGGCATCTGGTGCCTGCTGCTGAATAGTAGCAGCCATATTTTCCAGTACATGCTTATCATACAGCCTGTCATCACTTCCCAAAAAATAAAGCCATTCACCATTTGCCAAACTAATGCCCTTGTTCATAGCATCGTAAATACCATTGTCTTTCTCCGAAAACACTTTTATCCTGCTATCTTGGAAGGAATCCACATTTGGTAGGGTTTCGTCGGTAGACAGTCCATCAATAACCAGTATTTCAAAATGGCCATAGGTCTGTTCAAGAACGCTGCTGATAGCCGTTTTAATAAAACCACCACAATTAAATGCAGGAATGATAATAGAAAATGTTATTGGCTGCATGATGATTTGTAGCCCTGTACACTAAAAAGAAAAGCAAACAGCAATAAGGCCAATGAATGCTTTCTGTATAGCAACAGGCTTACCAATTTATTTTTGATCCTGCCAAACAGGCTTGCCCTTCCAAGCCCCCCCCTATCAAAAAAAAGTAGGCCCCTAACCAGCCATTGGTCTAGAATGCCCAACTGTTGGTAGTTTTTCTTAACAGACACGCTGGCTTCTTTCAAATAACGCTCCTTGTTTTGTGACAACTGGCCCTGCCTGGACCTAAAAGCACCCAACTGCTTATCTGTGCAGTAGAGTTTTGCATGTAGAAAGAACCTCATCCACAAATCAAAATCTGCAGCTACCGAAAACTGGGTATCCAGTTCCCCACCCGATTTCAGCCATAAACCCCTTTTCCAGAAAGTGGATTCCTGCTGTATAAACTGATAGTTCCTGTATTGGTGAAGGAAAAAAAAATACTTGGAGTATACCTGCGGCCGCTGGAAAACAATCTTTCCTTCTACATTTATTACTGTTGGATAACCCTGAATCCACTCCACCTTTTTGTTCCTGGAAAATAAATCGGCCATGGTAAACAAAGCCCCTTCAGCTAGTACATCGTCGGAATTTGTCCAGCCCATAATTTCACCTGTCGATTTACTAAATCCCTTATTCAATGCATGGTACATGCCTTCGTCCTTTGCTGTTTCCCAATAAGCCAGTGAGCTGTCATACTTTTTAATAATCTCAACAGACCCATCTGAACTCCCGCCGTCAATAATAATATACTCCAAATTGGGATAGCCCTGTGAGAGAATGGATCGGATGGTTTGCTCCAAAAAATCAACCTGGTTATAGGATGGGGTAACAATGGAAATTTTAGGATAAGTTATCACGTATAGAGCTGTTACACCATTTAATTATTGATTGGTTACCACGTCAAAAAAACGCTTGTCCAATTCGTTCTCATTAATTATTTTATTGGGCAGCGCAGCATATAGAATCAGCCATTCCCTAAAATTGATTTCCTGGTGCATGGTAATATTCGCATAACTAAGCCACCTATATTCCTGCCTCGTATACTTTGGCCAATATAAATCAATGGATTCTTTATCAATAACCACAAAATGCTCGGCCATCCGTTCATAGCTTTCTTTAAGCGTCCAATGGTAAGGGATACCCAGCTTATCCAAATAATTAGTAAAGAGGTATACTTCACAGGTCTTATGTTTAGCAAAATCCAAGGTAGACATGCCATAAAAATCATTTATAGGAATCGTCCTTTCATCCAAAGGGCAGTCCCAATAAGAAAGCATATCGATAGTATTGCCAAACATGAACATATCCGAAATTCCATAAAGCCTGTATTTAAATGTGTTAAGGCTAACGGCCACCAGCCTTTGCTTTTGGAGGAATCCGTGGGTTATAGGGAACTGCTCCAGTAGTTTCACCAAATATTCATTGATATTGGGTGCATACATGCGTTGGTCAGTCCTTGTTTTGTAGACATAAACACAATTTTTGCTGGCAGCCATCTTAATACCTGCAACGGAAGACACAATCTGGTAATTGATATTGTTGAACCCGGATATAACCGGAAGGGGAGATAATACGATATCGATGCCTTCTGCTCTTATCCTGTTCAAGTATCCGGCATCCTCATTCTCCCAAGTACTCAATATGATATGTGCATCAGGAAAATGCTGACGGTATATTTTGATGGTTTGTAGCGTAAAATCATGCTCCTTCTTCAACCCACCTTGAATCACGATACCAACACTAGCACACTCCTTCAATGCATCTGAGAATGTATTGATGTTACTAGCGTCTAGCAGTCTCTCATGGGTGGTTATGCCCACATGGCCCAGCAGTTCCCTTTTCTGGATGGCCAGCTCGAGTAACAGGCTACTGTACTTTTCTGTTCTCACCAATCCAACAAAAAAAGTCAGCAGTAGCTTTTTTAGCTTCTGGAACCCCCTTGGTATAACATCCTGTAAACGCATGGTAAATGGCTGCATTGGCAATAGGGACAACTAGCCCAAGTACTTTACTAAATCTTCTGGTGTTCCTAACCCATGCATCTCTTCAAACTGCATATTATAAATACCAATCCTCCCCTTTTCCGCAACAACATAATTATAAACAGGGCAGGTATAGAATTCATTGTTCACCCTATCATTATTGATAATCATGTCTATGGCCCCATTCACAAAGTCCTTCCCTTTCGAAAAAAGGTAAATACCCACGGTAGCAAATTCCGAAATAGCCTTTTTTTCCTGCACCTCAGTTACCAGACCATCGCTATCAATTTTTGCAAAGGACCATTTAGGGTTCAGCTCATGGTCAGTAAACGTTAAGATGGAACCGTCCAATTGTTTCGAAGCGCAATCATTTACAAAGTCCTGCACAGAAATATCTACCAACTGGTCCGAATTAGCAATCAACAAGGGTTCATCTGTATTGATGTACTGCCTAGCATAAAGCACGGTACAAGCTGTACCCTCTGTAAGTTTATCGATACCTATAAATACGGCATTATATTTTTCGGTTATTTCCTTTACCAGTTCATGCTCCTTTTCAAGATGCGATTTACGGCCTATCAAAATATAACGGGCATCTTCACATTGCAAATTGTCCATCACCCTTTCAATCATCGGCTTGCCAGCCACATCAATAAAGGGTTTCGGCTTCTCATAGCCTGCTTTTGCAAAACGGCTGCCCTCTCCAGCCATGGGGATTACGATGTTGATCATCTTTTTTTTGTTTTTATGCTTAATCTATATACTTGTCATTACTGGCACCTGGTATCTTCACCACCACAGTAGTTGTATCCATTACTGCCTTGAAGTCTGTTGAAACACCGGGGTTTATTTTTACAATTGACCCATGGCCATACCTAACACCACCCATCTCCACCTCCCCGTTCAGCACTACCGTAAATTCAGTGGCTATTTTATGGTGGTGCGATGCCTCATAATCCCCTGCCTTGTATTCCTTGATGGCCACTTCCACCTCATTCGTTTGATAAAGTGTCGGCTCAAAATTGCCAATAAACCAACCCTTCACCATATCAGCCAATGCATATTTTTCTATCATCATTAGTTTTTTAAGTAATTATTAAATGCTGTTCACCAATAATATTCATTTGAGCCGATAGTAATCAACCACTTGTCGGATCTGCCTTTCAATCAGGATTTCATTGATTACAGTTTGGCAAACCTATCTACTCCCCTAATTCCTAATACCCAATTCCCCCCTTCATCTTCCCTCACTGGCTCTTCCGCTCGTACTCAATCACCATCTGTGGCGAATAGAACGAATGGTAAAGCCCCGCTTCAATAGTAAAAGCTTTTACCTTTTTGTTCAGGAGTACATATTGGTTGATAACGGGCGAAATGAAAAATATCCCGTCCAATTGTACATCATTTTTAATGGACTCATAAGCCGCTGCAAAAAAATCTGCCGCCTTCTCAAAATAGTAGTACCCTGAAATTGCATGGTTGCTAATAGGGTTCTTCTCCGCCGTTTGAACCACTTCCTCATGCTCTATCCTCGCGTACGACCATCTGGGATGCACAGATTTGAATGTAATCAAACCGGCATCCACTTGCTTTTCCTTCCAGTAACGCCCCACTTCATTAAAGTCAATATCCAGTATCTGGTCACCATTCAATATCAGTACACTATCCGTTGCTGCTATTTTATCAACGGCCATTAAGGCACTGCAAAGCCCTCCCTTGGTTGCCTTCTTCAGTTTGATGATTTCGCTATTCGGGGCAAGCAGCTTCAACACATTATCAATATGGAACTTATTGGAATCCTCCTCCCTAATAATGAAAATGAACTGGTGCTCCTCTTCAATAGCAGATGGATTTTGCAGCACATGCTCAATCATGATACGGCCATTGATTTCAATCAGGGGCTTCGGGTAGTAATAGCCCGCATTGCTGAACAGTTCCGACGGTCCAGCCAATGGAATAATAATTTTAAGCATTGTCTATTTCAGCTATTCGGTGAACAATATTGTAATAATGCACATCATCCGGGTTCTCCACTTTCAATAAGTGCCCACCCGATGCCAATGCTGCCTTGATGCCATTTTCATTGTCTTCCACAATCAGGCATTCCTTGGGGTCAAGACCCAAACGCTGAATGGCCGTATTGTACATTTCGGGATCGGGTTTGCCATGCTTTACATCCTGGTTGGAAATGATGAAATCCAAATAGGGGGAAAGCCCCGCTTTCTCCATCATCACTTCAATGCTCTTACGGATGGAGTTGGAACAAACAGCCATATGGTAACCTGCATTTTTCAATTTGGACAGCGCATACTGGTGCTGGAACACAGGCTTGCACTTGGCATGGATGATATCCATGGTGTACTGTTGTTTAAGGTCGTTCACAAAACCATGCAGCCCCTTAGGGAAGCCCCCCTCCAAACTCAGCATCTCCAGTTTCTTCTTGGTGGGTAGTCCATCAAATGTTACCAAATGGTCGTACCGGCTAATTTCGGCACCAAACAGGCCCAATGCCTTGTTGAGTGACTCATAATGCCAGTCCTTGGCATCAATCAGCACACCGTCCATATCAAATATCACGGCCTTAATTTTCATGCTCCTTTATTTAGGGTAATTATTCTTTTAAAAACTATTTCGGTCAGTTTCTGTACATGCTGCCACCGTTCCTTAAGTGTGGGCTGGTCACGGTAAATCCCATCCTTAAAGATCCGCCTGCCAAAATCTATATGCAGCTTTAAGGATTTAATGGCAAATCCTTTAAACACTATGAACGCACCTTGTTTCACCAGCTTTTTGTAATTTTTCTCCAAATAATTTTCTGAATGGTAATACCTGTTCTCCAGCCATTTTTCAGGATTGGGAAAGCCATTGTTTGCATTGAAATCAGGCCGCCAGAACCTTTTCATAGCAGCAAGTGTACCGGCATTCAAAAAATCAACTAGGTAATAGCGTTGCTGCATTTTTTGGGGATAGTACCATACATAGCCCATATAGGCCATTTCCTTATGCTCCAAGCTTTTGGCACATTGTTCCAAAAAAACAGGGAAAGGATTAGGTAAAAAATCTGCCCTTATTTTAAGGATATGTGTAATGGCAGGGTTGCCAGAAAGGAACTCAATACCGCCATAAGTGGAGAGGCATTGAAGGTTGGTATTGTGGTGTCCCGGCTCCAGCCCTTTCTTGTCTTGCAGAACCAAAGGCATTCCTGCCGCCCTTATATAAGCGATATGTTCGGCTGGCTCATCTTCCCAGGTACTCCATACCACATTCGGCACATCCTTATAATGGGCCACTATTTCCTTGTAAAAAATGGTGGGGCCCTGTATCACGGTTCCTATATGTTCAGTAGCAATGCTCAATATTCGCCATTATTACGCATTAAAAAAAGTCACCGCATCTTCGGGTATATCTGTGCACAGTATCAGCCCCTCCAATTGATGGGTACCAGTTTCCTTCAGCAGGTTCCATAGGCCCGTCACCTCCCGCTTGTGCAGGTCCGGGGACACAATGGCCACTTCCTTTCCCTTGTTTATATGCGCATGTATCAAATCAGCATCGTACCAAGTACCTTCAAAAGCATCCAGCCACACACCTGCACAATCTGTATAAAACGCTGGCACTGGTTCGTATTCACTTTGTCTACTGAAAAAACGCAGCCCCTGTTTCAGGTAGCCAATGGTATCCGGAATGGACATATCGAATACAAAATAGTTGTCTATGCCATATTTGTTCACTAGCCCCTTCAATTTACTTTGTAGTCCGTCCGCCTTCACGTTCAGCGCCAATGGCAAGTGCGGGTTGTATTGGCAAAAAATAGTAAATAGCTCATCACAGTTAATTGAGTTTGCATCTGCCATATCATGCGAAATAACAATCTCCCCAGCATAGTCCCTCAAATCGGTTTCTGTGCCAAACCCCAAACTGAAACTGCGGTTGAAAGCAACTATTCCATTTTTCTCGGCTGCTGTCTTCCAGTAGCCCCTATGGCTTATAATTTGCATTTGCTGCGTATTTTTTGGGCGGTTCTTTTAATAAAGTAGCTCAAGGGTAGCGGGGCCACTTCCATATAGTTGTTGGTACCGCCAATCAATTTCCTTATTTCCTGCTGGTAACCATTCATGAAATAATCTTCCAATTGCTTCCCGTTCAACTGCATACCAGCCAGCTCCACGGTCTGTTCGTACACTGAATTATAGGTGATATGAACAGCCAGCGACTCCTGCAAAAAAGCAATATTCAGGAAATGTGCGGCCCTGTATCTATTCAGTGGCACTTCATCAAAAGCATCCACATAAAGGTCCTTATCTGCAATAATGGCTTGGTATTTAGCATAATCGATAGCAAAAAAACTATTGCAGAAATACCGGTTGTCCACATAGTTGAAATTCTCTTTTACTGGCCAGTCATAAAACTGGTTGATCCTCGATAGTATCGTTTCATTAATGAACTTCGAATAAAATATGTTCAACCGTATAGGGTGTATCCCTTTAAAATGATAGGGCAATTGGTTCACCGCATTCCAATAACCAGCCTCGTTCCAGGTACCAAACGATTGAATAGTATGGTTCAGGCTACTGTAATCATTGTTCCAAATAACAGCAGGAAGCCTTGCTTCCAACAGTTCGGTTTGCATGGTTGCATTCTCTGCATCCGTAAAGAAAGCCTCCGCAAAAAAGGACCAACTTGGAATGCCCGTAGACAAGTTTACAGTAGCAAGCAAATTGCTGGGCTTTGATAGCTCCTTATTGGCCAATAAAAGAAACTGCCGCCAAGTGGTTGGCGAAAGGAAGATCTCCTCATCGCATTTGATAAATGTCTCAAACCGCTCCTTCGGGTATTTCTTGAAAATAGAAGCCAGCTTATCCGGATAGAAGCCATTGCTCACATGTATATCAAAATGGTACTGTTTTTTGAAAGCCTTATGGAAACGTTTAAGTTTATAGGAGTTCTCCAGGTCCGTAGCAATAATAATCTTGCACTCCGTCTTGATGGCCAAGTCCTTGATGGCCGCATGCAAGTGCAGGAAAGTGGTCATGGCATACTCCACGTTCCTGTATTGAAGTATGGCAATGAGGTATTTATAACTGCGGTTCATGTATTGTTCTTTTCATTATGCAACAGGCCCTTTATACCCTTGCTCAGCTTCTTGCAAGGCTTCCTTTGTTGCTTCCAGGTATTGCCTCCCCCATTTTTGGCATGGCTCCAGATGGTTGCCTTCTGCCCATTCGTTCCAGGCATTGATGAAAAGGAAATCCTCATCCTTCCCAAATCCCTTAAAATGTTGCAGTATGCTCGACAACCATTTTCTGTAGGCAGTTGGTGTGGCATTTTTCAATGCCAAGAAGTTCTTCTTCCTTCTAGCTGTATTGTCCCACATGGGTGTAATGCCAGGATAGCATTTATAGGATGCCGTAGCTTCCTTGGCACAGAACGCTGCATATTCAGTATAATCAATGATATTCCAGAGGTAATCCTCCACAGTTTCCAGTTTCTCTGGCTTGGCCAGCCTATAGAAGGCCTTTGCAAGCTTGTTTTTTGCCCTGCCCATATACCCCTTTTTGTATGCCTCCTGTTGAAGCTGACGGTAATGGGTCAAAGAATCTCCAAAAGGCTTGAAATCAACTGCGGCATCCAGACCAACCGATTCCAGGTACCCTTCTTCAATATGGTTGGTAGCAAAGCAGCAGAGATAAAGCTCCATGCCCTGTTTACCAGCTTCCTCACGCCATATATTGGTGGTTCTTTTTAAGTTGGGGAACAGTTTACTGCGGTAGATCGAAAAAATCGGCTTCCCATTTACTTTGATATACCTGTCATCCTTGAAATAGGGCAAAAGCGATTGTATGTGCGCCCGGTCATCCTCCTCAGAGTAGTTCTGCTCCAGTAGCACATGTTTGTCCCCACCATCCCATACCCTTGTCCAGTTTTCGTTCGCCCAGCAAAGCATAAAGGGAAAATCCGGTTGTCCACTTTCAAAGACCTCCTGAAAAGGGCGTTCCAGTATCCGCCTGCCATTGAACCAGTAATGATAATAGCAGAAACCATAAATACCATAGGCCTTCGCCATTTCGGCCTGTGCCGCCCTCGCTTCTTTTAAGCGCAGGTCGTAGAAGCCAAGGTCTGCTGGTAAATGCGGCTGGTAATGCCCCTCAAATAGGGGCCTGGCCTTGGCCACATTCGTCCATTCTGTAAAACCTTTCCCCCACCATTCATCGTTTTCGGAAACTGGGTGGAACTGTGGAAGGTATATAGCAATGGGTCTGATCACTTTGTAATACTTTGGATAGGTTACGGTGTGTAGGGTGGAATTTCCCGGTTCAGGTATTCCTCTGGAACAACCGGATGATTGGAAAGTGAGGCCCATTCAAAAAAACTGAGCTCTTTGTATACATGGTCATCAAAATAATCCAGTCTATTCTCCTTTTCAATTGAATACTTGTACCAAAAAACATTAAAGCTCGCCTTGTCCAGTACCATGAAAAGGTCCTTATATATTTCCCAAGTTTGTGCAAGTGTGAAATCCGGTGCTGTGCCTACCCTTCTTAAAAAGCTCGTCAGCAGGTAGGTTTCTGTCACTTCTAGTTTAGCATAGTCCAATACGTTCAAACCAGCTTTCATTTCCACCTGCCTATCATCCAAATTAGAGGGCCAGTACAGCAATAGGTCATCGGTATAGCCAAGCATCAGCATATCCGTTATGCCATAAGGTCTGTACTTCAAAGTACTCATGGAACCAACAATCAACCTACCCTTTAGTCCTGTGGCCGCCAATGTAGCATTGGTATTACTTGAAGCCAACAATTGAAAAGCGCTCAAGAAAAAAGGGTTGTACAGTCGTTGGTCGCTCCTGCTCTTAACAGCATATTTTTTCCCAAGCTGTTTTGCCCTTTTAAGCCCCTTATTGGAGCTGACTATTTGGAAGTTGATATTGATAAAACCGCCATGCAAAGGTTTCTCATTCGCCTCAATAAGGGCTCCAGCATCTCTCAGTTCTTGCAGTAAATGTGCAGCAGTATCGTCCCAAGTCGAAACAATGACAGTGACACCTGAAAAATTCTTGAGGTAAAGCTTTACCGTTTCTAAAGTAAATCCTTCCTCCGCTACCACTGGCCCCTGTATCACAATGGCCACATCATCATACCTTAAACCCAATGGATTGAACTGTATGGCTGCCGAAAATTTGGGCCTTTCTTGATAGGTCACAAAATGGTCCCCCTTTTTATTAAGGGCCCGGATTACTATGACAAATATTTTTTTGAGAACAGTGTAGGGTACATTGTTGATAATCCTTTCGACGTATCTTGACCTTGCTCCCAATACTATTGCTGAATATTATTAATGATTATGTTTGAAGCAGTAAATAGCATTAATACCTCACCCCTTTGATATTACGACCTAGTCTGGCCCCCGGTATCTCATGGAATAGGTGCAGTGCAAAGCAGGCTCCTGTTTTAATGAACGAAGTGCCCTTTTCCAGCAACCTGTCCAGGGCCCTGATCCTCCCCCATTGCATGTTCAGTTCATCATTGCTGAAATCCATTTTTGCAAGCGATTCCTTATCAAATAAGTGTACATTGATGTCAAGTACCACATTATGGGCAATAAGTTGATAAATCTTCTCCTCGTCTATATCCCTATTGGCAATGTCGCTTGTAACGGGCCTTTCTTTCAACCGTAGTTTATATAATACTTTATTGAAGAAGCTATTGGTATGTTTCAGCAAGCGGTGTGCATCATCCCCATCATAACCTGTAACCGCATCTGTTTTAATGAATTGTTTTTTCTTCATATACTCGCCAACCAATTGCACAGAAGCTAGTTCTGTAGCATTTACAATAGGCGGGGTAAATACCCAGTCTTTTTTGCTGCTGGCGAATAGCTGGTTGAAGAAACCAAAAGACCCAATCGAATAGCAGTATTCAGCCTTGGTAAACAGCAAATAAGACGCATTATGAGCAGTGGCAAAGCTTACCGCATCCTTCAGGTCACTATAAGTTGTATTAATTGGGCCTGCCAGCACAAATTCAATGGAAGAAAAAACAGCATCCAACTGGTAATGCGCTATGATACCCTTAACCACTTCATTGGGTATCTGTTCCTCAATCGAATTCTTGATAACCAATTTGTCCCATATTAACGTAGCATCCTGCTGCTGGAACGAACGCATCGATTGCTCAATATGAGCAATTGAGTGTGTATTATGGATGACGTAATAAACTATTTTCACAAAACTAATTAGCACCTTTTCTATTTTCAATATATGCAAGTAAAACAAATTCACTTGCAGGTAGACGTTTATCTAATTGAAGAAAACGAAATTTATATTCTGCACTGAAACTTCGTATCAATTTAGGTATCTCAAAAAAATCCTTTCCTCCGTGATATAAGGAAATAATCAACATCGGTTTATCTTTCCTAATCATCTCTTCCCCGCCAAGAAGTGCATTATACTCCTCACCTTCTATATCCATTTTAATTAAAGAAATCTTAGGTATATCCTTCTGTTTTGAAATTTCATCAATCGTTGTTATTTTAATCTTATTATCAGTTTCTATGTCATCCAACACTTTTGTGGCTGCTCCAGACATCATGACTGAAATTTCTCCCGATTTATTACTTACGCCTTCCTCCGTGACTGAAATATTATTAATATTATTTAATATTATGTTTTGCTGCAGGACTTTTCTGTTAATTGAATCTGGTTCAAAGCAAAGTATAGGATTCGGCAAGTACTTTCGAAATATGTATGCAGAATCTCCTATAAATGAACCTATATCAAAAATATATCCCTGCTTTTCAATATGATTATGGAATTCATCCAAATAATAATCTGAAACTAGGGATGACAACCCATTCAATAAATCCAATAAAACAACACTTTTAAATCCATAAGATTCCCAATACCCTTCTTTGGAAATATTAATATTTGATTGATATTCACTATTCAGTTTATTGAACTCCATAGAATCAAGAATTCTTGACTTTGGAAATACTCTAACAGCTCCGATATAGAGTTTACTCCTTACATAATTTATCAACGTTTGAGAATCTTTGGAATCATAAATTTCTAAGGGTATATCCGGCTTATGCTGAAGTATATAAATGAGAAAATTTAAACTCATAATTTCACCATCTACATACCAAAATTCATCAGAATCTTCTTCCTTTTCGATTGTCTTAGAAGAAATACTTTTGTCTATTTTATTAATTATCCCAGACATTTTTCTGAGATACCTATTCCCAAAAGTAGTACCTGAATATTCATATTTAATCTTATAAGGATTGATAAATGGATTCTCAATAATACCATTGGCTAATTTGTCAATTCTCGACTCGTGCTCATGTTTGAGTATTTCAATCAGCAAATCGTAACTGTTATTATTTCGCATAGCTTTCTTTTTTTTCCCATTTCCAATGGGGTCTGAAAATATTTTCCGCTCCTTTTGATAAAATATATTTTTTCCCTAGCCCACTTACATTTAAGTAAGAGACCGAAATTTTTGTTTCTGAAATTATTTTTGAATTATATACTCCAGTTTGAATAACAAAATTAAAGGAGCCCTGTGTTAGAGTATTAGGTGGCACCTGAATCTTTACTATATGATTACCAACATCTGCATATGAATAATCATCCTCAAAATAATCGTCAATTTGACTCATTGAAAGAAGATTGTCCATTTGAGAGTAAATAAGAAACAATATAATCAATCCTTCCTTCTTTTCATGTATAGTATAACTTACTTCTACAAATGTAGATTTATGATTATAAAAATCTTCTCCATTAACTTCTTCCTGATATACTTTCATTGATTTAAAAGAAAGTAGTTCATCTCCAATATTTCCTTCCCATTCCTTTTTATTTTCGCCTTTGCCGAAATCAATATATTTTGATATAGCAGAATCAACGTTTCCATTGAAAACAAGTTTACCATTCCCTAACAAAAGCCCACTATTGCATAATGAGCTAATGGCTTGCATATTATGGCTTACAAACAACACAGTCCTCCCATCGTTCACACTCACATCTTTCATTTTGCCCAAGCATTTCTTTTGGAACTCTGCGTCACCCACGGCCAATACTTCATCCACAATCAGTATTTCTGGCTCCAAATGGGCAGCCACTGCAAAGGCCAACCGCACATACATACCACTGCTGTACCTTTTTACAGGGGTATCTATATAGCGTTCCACCCCACTAAAGTCCACAATCTCATCAAACTTGCTCTTGATTTCCTGCTTCGTCATGCCCAAAATGGCCCCATTTAAAAAAATATTGTCCCTGCCACTCAAATCGGGATGGAAGCCCGTGCCCACTTCCAGTAAACTGGCAATCCGGCCCTTTACCTTAATGGAGCCTGTGGTAGGTGCCGTGGTCTTGCTCAATATCTTCAGTAAAGTGCTCTTGCCTGCACCGTTGCGGCCAATGATACCCAGTACCTCTCCCTGTTTTACTTCAAAGCCAATATCCTCCAAGGCCCATACATAGTCGCTATTGCCCTTTACGGTCCGGTCATTGGTTTCCCCAATTTTAAGGTAGGGGTTTTCCTTGCCCCTGATGCTATGCCACCAGGTATTCAGGTCATGTACCAAACTGCCCGTGCCCACTTCACCCAAGCGGTATTGTTTGGAAAGGTTTTCTACTTTTATTACTGTGCTCATGTGCTTACCCTATTACTAATTGCGCTGTCAACAAAACATTTATCGTACCTTCCATACTTATTTTTCCAACATCCAACATCCAACATCCAACATCCAACATCCAACATCCAACATCCAACATCCAACATCCAACATCCAACATCCAACATCCAACATCCAACATCCAACATCCCTACACCGTATCCATAAAACTCCTTTCCACCTTATTAAACAGCATACTTCCAATAATCAATGTTACCAGCATAAAACCCACACTGTACCAAAGGGTATTGAAATGGAAATGCTGTTGTGGCGATTGGAAAAGGGCATAGCGGAAAGCCTCCACTACAGGGCTCAATGGATTGGCATTGAACAACCAGGCATGGCTGCTTTTCTGCATGATAAAGCTCAACGGATAGGCCACGGGCGTAGCATACATCAGCAACTGCACACCAAATGTAACCAGTACAGCAAAATCCCGGTACTTGGTGGTAAGCGAAGAAATGATGATGCCGCAACCTAGTCCCAAACCGGCCATGATCAATATTAATAATGGAATCAATAACCAACTGGTACCAAAATGGAAATGTTCGCCCTTGATAGTAAGTACCAGCATTATCAGCAATAGCAGGCCAAACTGCACCCCAAATTTAATAACATTGGATAGGCAAACAGATAACGGTAATATTAAACGGGGGAAATACACTTTGCCAAAGATGCCCGCATTGGCCACAAACGTATTGGAAGTGCCTGTTAGGCAACTGGAAAAATAGTTCCAAATGGTAATGCTGCTCAGGTAAAAAGCAATCTTGTTGACACCCTCTGTGCCAATGCCCGCAATTTTACTGAATACCACCAAAAACATAATGGTGGTCAATATGGGCTGCACAAAGTTCCACAACGGTCCCAAAATGGTTTGCTTGTAAGTGGCCACAAAGTCCCGCTTCACAAACATCACCAATAGGTCGCGATATCGCCATACTTCCCGCAACCGCAGGTCCAGTAACGACCTCCTAGGTAGTATCTCTTCCGTCCACTCTTCTTTTACCATAGTTGCTTCCATGTTAAATCAATGGTTTATGTACCGGCCAGTTATAAACGGCGTTATTATTTGCCAAAAAGTTTCTGCCACCAGCTCCTTTTTCCGAAGTCATCAAAATAGCCCTTCTTGTTCTGCTCAAAATAAGGGTCCTGCTTCCTTCCTCCATAAATGTATTTATTGTACCCATAACCAAGGCCATAACGGTACATATAACCATAGCCGTACCCATACCCATAACCATAATAACCATAACGGCCAGCTAAGTTGATATCATTGATTACCAAAGCTATATTGTTCAATTTACCATCCCTTTTCAGGTCATTGATAAACTCCAATTGCTTCTTGAAAGTATAGCGCTGGCGTACAATGTACAGAACGGCATCTGCAAACTTGCCCAATGCAAAGGAATCACTTACCAATCCTACAGGGGCAGAATCTATCACGATATAATCGTAATTGGCCTTTAAGTAGGTAAACAATACTTCCATCTTGGCGCTGATAATCAGTTCCGATGGATTGGGAGGTATCGGTCCCGTATTGAAAACATGCAAATTGGGGAACTGTATAATTGGCACATAAACATCCGCAGGGTTATCAATCTGTCCAATCAGGAAATTTGTGATACCTAAATTACTATTGCTCAGTTCAGATAGCTTGATGCTTTTCAGTTTCCGCAAATCAAATTCCAACAGGGCCACTTTCTTGCCGGTCAGGGAAAGAACGGCTGCCAGGTTCAGGCTCACAAAGGATTTGCCCTCCCCGCTCACAGAAGAAGTGACCAAAAAGGTAGTGGCACCCTTGCCAACCATATTGGTGGGCATAATGAACTGCAGGTTGCTCCTTAATATCCGGAACTGTTCCGCCACCACGTTCCGGCTGTTCTGCACCACAATCTCCTCATTATTGTCCACATGCGATACCTCACCCACAATGGGCAACGAACTTTTGGCGGTCACATCCTGCCTAGTGGTCACCTTATCATTCAGCATGTCCAATAGGTAAATTAGCAAAATCGGTAGAATGATACCCAAACCAATCGCAAAGGATTTAATCTGGGAAACCTTCGGTTCAATGGGCGTATTGGAAGATACAGCTTCATCCATGGGCTGGTAATTGGATGAAGTGGATACGGAGCTAATAGCCGTTTCCTCCCTTCTTTGCAGTAAGTAGAGATAGAGTTTTTCCTTGATCTGCCGCTGCCTATTGATATCCTGCAGGGTCAGTTCCTTATCTGGTAGCAGGGCCAATTGCTGCAGATCGTCTTTGTTGCGGTTCAGGTAATTATTGATTTTCAGTAATTTGGCCTGTTTCACGTTCACACTGGCTTCCAGTATGTTCTGCTTTACTTCCTTCAGGTCGCTTTCTATTTGCTTGCTCAGGTCATTGGCTGCAAGCGTGGAGTAGTCCATCGACTCTTTGCGGGTAACAAGGTCGTTGTACTTGCTAATCATGCTTGTAAAAGCAAGGTCCTCTACTCCTAGGTTCGAAGCAATAGGTTTGTATTTATTGTCCTTCTTCAGGTATTCCTCAATCAGTTCAACCACCTTGATCTCTATTTTCCAGCCTTCCACCAAACGCTCTCCCTCGGTAAGCCTGCTCTGGTAATAGGCAAATTCGTTCGGCACATCCTGGAAACGGCTGTTCTTGCGGAAATCCTTGAAATCTATTTCCACTTTGCCGAGGTCCTTGGCCACCAGCGCCAATCGGTCATCGATAAAGGCAATGGTATTGCGGGAAGCCTCTTTCTTCAGTTCAACGTCACTGTTGATAATTTCTTTTACCAGTAGGTCCAGGAAATCCTTGCCCCTAGTCTTGTTTTCTACCACTACGCCCAATGTTAATATACTTGTTTTGCTGCTGAGCGAACCCACACTTAATTTGTTCTGGAAATTGCTGGCAGCAGCGGCAATGGGCAACCACCTAATGGTATAGGGGTCATTGCTTTCATTTGTGTAACTGCCAGTGGGGAACAAGCAGAAACGGATACCCCCCATTTCCATCGTATCCCTCCATTTGAAAGCAAGGTTTTTTTTGTTCGCATCCTCCAGTTCCCCACCCTTGGCTGTTAGCTTCTTTATTTTAATGGTATATGCACGTGAGGAATCCCTCACCGAAACGGCGGAGAAAATAAAGGGCGTACCCTTATAAGCATCAAATACCTTGATATTGCCCTCCTTGCTGTACTCAATATTGAAGCCACCTTTGAGAACCACTTTCTGCAGCAATTTTACGGAACGGATCAATTGCATTTCATTTTCCAGGTTAATGGGCCGTACCCCTGAAATACCTTGTAAAATGATGTCCTGCTGCGAATTGTTCTGCGCTGCAATATTTCCAATAACCATAATCTTGGTACTCGCTGAATAAATGGGCACTTTATAGCGTATGTACAGGAATGCTGCACCTAGGAATACCACAAGGGTAAACACGAACAATGGCAGGTAGCTCAGGTATTTGAGGATAATTTCCCTTAGGGAAAATTTGGCCTTGGTATTCAGGTCCAGATTAAGGTTCCTGAAATCTTGTGGTTCTGACATAATAGGGTAATTAAGCTGTTATATGCTTAGCGGGATAAGGCAATAATAAGGGCAAAAACATTCAATCCAAAGGATAGCAGGGAAGTGATAGCTGTAACGGGTGCTAAATCCTGCGTCAGGCCGGAATTGCGGAGGGCTACAAATTTGCGGTCACTCGCCCCCACATAAATCATATCGTTCTGTTGTAACTGGAAAACAGGCGATTGGTACAGTTTGGCATCCCGGAGGTCTATCCTATAAGATGTACGCCTGCCGCTATCCTCCCTAACAAGTAGTACATCGTCCCGCTTGCCCTCATCAGACAGTCCGCCAGCAGAAGCGATTACATCAATAAGATTGGCGCGCTCCGATTTGAACAGTTTTACACCAGGACTTTTTACCTCCCCCAGCACATTCACACTAAAGCCTTGCATCTGTACATCAACAACGGGGTCCTTGATAAACCTGCTCCAGTCTGTTTTAAGCTTCTCCCTCAATTGACTGCAGGTAAGCCCCACCACTTTTGTCCTGCCAATCTTGGGCAGGTCCAGTTCGCCCAAATTGTTGATGGTATAAAGTCCAACTTTACCTCCATTCCCTTGTAAGTTGAAAACAGTCACTTGCTCCTGACTGAGGCTGGCGAGGGTATATACCTGAATGGTCAAATTGTCACCCTCTTTCAATTTCAGTTCCTTGTACTCAAAAGTCCCCAAGCTATCCAGCCCCGTTTGGAACAACTGGTACGAACGTGCAACTTTCTTGGTACTGTAGCAGCCAGTAAGCAAGCCGACCACCAGTAACCCTGCAATCAATTTTTTCATAATAATTAAGTAATAATAAGTAAAAAACTGGCAACTATAAACAGCTTCGCCATATCAGTCCCATCAAGGACATGTAACGGGGATGGTAAAAATAAAAAAGCATAGCAGCAAGATAAACGGCGCATCCTGCTTCTATGCAAGTATAATTATAATAAAAAAGGTGTTTGCTCTGTCATATTCATGAATGGTCTGCACATAAACGGCCTTCACTACTGTCCATGCCAATTTGGACGGATGCCCGCAAATATAGGGATTTTGTACAGCCAAAAACCAAGGGGTAAAATCATTACCCTTTCATCTTGCAACAGGTTGATAATTAATAGTTTGTCATTCAAAAAAGCATAAGGCAAACAACCCGCTGTAAAACTAAAAAGGATTAAATGTGCCCCAGTTCACAATAGATGGATGGAATGGCCAACAATAAGGCCACAAACTGCACTAAGCAGCCAAACCCTTGGCCATTTTCATACACATCCGGCCCCGCAGTCCAGCAATGCCGCTAATTTCCATACCTCTCCCCTATTCCTTAATCAACCAGTAACCCATAACCTTTTAACTCCTTTCTCCGTACCTACCAGCAACCAACACTAGCCCTAAGTCCCCACCTTAAGCCTTACGCTCCACACCTTCCACCTTCTTCACCAATTAAGGCCTTAACTTCCCGATATAACATCCTATCGTGTGAACACAAATACAATTGGAATTTGTCTTTGTTAGTGAAGCTGCTTGTAGTTCTTTCTGGAATACCATTTCCTTTTTTGAAGCAAACAATAACGGGTCTGTTTGCAGGTCAAGAAATAACGCTTAAGCCCTCTGCTCCAGCAGCAAGTGATACTTTTTGATGGCCTCCTTTTTTAACCCCCTTTTTTTAAGCACAAAATAAAAAGTGCCAAAATGTATGTGCCAATTTTTAAGTGCCCAAAAAAAGGTGGCCTTGGGTCCGGTGCCAGATTGCAAAAAAAAATTTTAGGTGGCAGCACCTTTTTTTGCAGGCCTCCCCCAACCGTATCCTATTGGTAGACATATATATAACTAGTTGGGGGAGTTAATTTCCCTTCGCCTTTTAAGTTCAAAGTGGAACAATGCGTCAATAGGTACAATAGATTCAATGCCCCACCCCGTCCCCGCCCGAACTCGCACGGGCGGGCGTTCAGGCGGGCCTAGGTCGGGGTTATGGAAAGCGTTATCACTACTTGGGCCTGGCCCAAAACGGAAAGCTTGGACTAGGGCCAGTACCGCCCACCCAATATCATTGTCCCCTGGCCGGAGCTGAAGGGCAATGATGTACTACCCACTTAACCTGATTTTGGAAGAATTAACTCCGCCAACAGGTTAGTTTACTTCTCCGCAATAATAATTGCAACTGTGACCAACTGTTTGTGACCAACTAGTTCGTCACAAACGGTTGGTCACAACCCGGAAAAAAACTAATTTACTGTCAAATATCATAAAATGAGGAGGAGCAAAACAACCCTGGCCGCCCAATTGGGCATCACGCAGCAATTCCTGTCCAGGTTTTTGGGCATTGCCCGCAGTTCCATTACCATGTTCGAAATGGGGCACCGGAACCTGCCACATGCGGGAGCCTTCAAGACTGGCCTGTTAATGCAGGCATTCTCCAGTGACCGGAAGCCCGCTTCCTGGGAAGGCCATGCAGCGCAGGAAACTGCCGAAGTGCAACAAATGCTGGAAAAAAGTATCAAAGTGAACGAGGCCAAACTGTACCTTTTGCAGGCCAAACTCAAAAAATGCTGCGGGAACTATGCAAGGGAAGCAAATGCCATGCGGACAGCGGGGCTGCTACTGGAAAGCCTGCCCCCGGTTTCCGGACTGCCCGATGAGGATCAAAAGTGGCTGGAAAACTTCGAGGCGGATGCACGGTACAGGATGCAGAAGTATAGCAAGGCCGTGCAGGCCAACCTGCAACTGAAAATAGAAGCACTTGACTTCGAGATAGCTGCTGCCAAGAAAAAACTGGCTGAGCTTGATTCCAATAATATTGGTTGAAATTCCATATTGCCAAGGCATATGCAGCCAACTCTTTCTCTTTTATCAACGGCTCCAAATTTTGGGCCCTGCTTTGTTGCCATAGCAGATTGCTTGCTTACGCCAACTGCAATGAACAGCACTCAACTTCACCCCAGCAAAGAAATCAGCTTTTGTACTTGGTATGGATTGAATTGGCACCCTGCTAAAAATCAGTGCGTTTTTTGCTAAAAAAAGTTAACATTTTTTTCTTAACATTTTTCGGGGGTTCCTCAAATCTACTCCTGAAAAGATCAAGTGCATTTGCCAGTTGTGGGGAAACAGTGCCTAGGCCTGATTAGCAACTCACTTTATATAGGTGTCCGCACGATCGGATATAACATCAGGGAAACTCCCTAACTTCAATTCCACAATACGCTATATGAACCAACGCTACTATTCACTGGATGTGTTCAGGGGTGCCACAGTTGCTTTGATGATACTGGTGAACAATCCCGGTTCATGGGACCATATTTTCCCCCCATTGGACCATGCACAATGGCATGGCTGCACGCCTACCGACCTGGTATTCCCCTTCTTCCTCTTCGCCGTGGGCAATGCCATGGCTTTTGTCATGCCCCGCTTCGAGCAAAAGGGTACGGCTTTCTTCCTGCAAAAAGTAATCAAAAGGACCCTATTGATCTTTATCATTGGCCTCTTCCTCAACTGGAGCCCCTTTATTAAATGGCAGGACAACCACCTAGTGGGCAAAGCATGGGAAAACCTGCGCATCTTTGGTGTGCTCCAGCGTATAGCCCTCTGCTATTTTTTTGCCTCCTTAATGGTCTATTTTCTCAAAGCAAAAAAAGCCTTTATAGCAGCCTGCCTATTGTTATTGGTCTATTGGCTACTTTGCTGGTGCCTGGGCAGCCCTGCTGACCCCTACAGCCTGTCCGGTTGGTTCGGCACCAAGAAGGATATTGCCATCATTGGCCTCACCCATATGTACAAGGGTGAAGGCGTTCCCTTTGACCCGGAGGGGCTTATGAGCCTTTTTGCTGCCATTGTGCAAGTGGTATTCGGCTTCTTGGTGGGCCAGTACATACAGCAAAAGGGCAAAAGCTTTGAAATGCTCTCCCACCTATTTGTGGCAGGCACGGTACTCATTGCCGTTGGTTTCTGCTGGGACATGGCCTTTCCCATCAATAAAAAAATATGGACCAGCAGCTATACCCTCTATACCACGGGGCTGGCCATCCTAACGCTTTCCATGCTCATCTTCCTAGTGGAGTTCAAGCAGGTAAAAGGAGCATGGAGCCGCTTTTTTGATGTGTTCGGCAAAAACCCCCTGTTCATCTTTGTTCTCAGTGGTTTCCTTCCGAGGGTCTTGGCCCTGATCAGGATCAATGACCATATAGGTAGCAATGGCAGGCCCGTTTACCTCAGCCCCTTTGGTTGGTTTTATGAGCATATCTGCGCACCGGTATCCAATTTGCATATCCGCAGTTTCATCATTACCAACGACCCCCGCATCGGATCACTGTTCTATGCCCTTTGCATGATTGCCTTCTATTGGAGCATTGTGTACCTGCTGGACAAAAAGAAAATATACATCAAGGTATAAGTATCAAGCCTCAAGAATGGCAAGAAGAACAAGAACCAAGCTGCCACCCATGCTCCCAGACAAGATAGGGATGACGGTATCAGGCCAAGAAAAAGGACATAAAGTCTAACCATCGGACTTCAATAAAGTTACCTGTTAATTGCAATAACCCTGACGGCGGCTTCAAGCCCCGTCAGCGGTTGCAGGCCTCCTTCTCAACCAGCTAATAACTCCATCAAACCTCGCAACTAAAACTGGGCATACAATCAGAAATCCTACATCAGAAATCAGAAATCCCTTCCTTTCTCCTCGCTGGGTTCCCCACATATACACCCGCCTCCACAATATCCTTGGTAACCACCGCCCCGGCCCCAACTACCACATGGTCGCATATATGCACGGGCAAAATAGTAGCATTGCTGCCAATGGACACATGGTTGCCAATCACCGCCCCCTTCCACAAAGCCCTGTTGCCATTGGCCGGACCGCCATTAGCAAACAGGTCGTTCACAAACATCACCCCATGGCCAATAAAACAGTCGTCCCCGATACGCACCAGCTCACAAATAAAGCTGTGCGACTGCACTTTACAGCGGTTGCCAATCACCACCTGGGCCTGTACCTCCACAAAAGGCCCAATGAAACAGCCATCGCCAATCATGCAGCCATATAGGTTCACAGGTTGCACCAGCCGGACATCAGCACCAAAAACAACATCCTCCCGGATGCCAACCATTACAAAAGATGGTCTGTTATCCATTTACCGTATTTACAGATGAATAAATTTGTTGGATGATCTTCACTGTTTTAAGCCCGTCAACCGCACCAATGGAAATACCCTCCTTTCCGTTCAGTACATGGAACACGTTCTCATAGATCTTATCGTGGTTGCTCATGGACCCCTGGTAGCCACCATAATCATTGGGCGCATTTCCTGCAGGTAGGGGGCCAATACTATAATGGTCAATTGATTGGTAGCTCAGTTCGTTCAGGTACTGCCCACCAATTTTCACCGTGCCCTTCTCGCCCAGCACCGTTAATGACCCCTCCATGTTCCGGGCAAAACTGTTCACCGTATAATTGATTGTTCCAATGGCCCCGTTCTCAAATTCAATGATCACCACCCCCGAATCCTCAAATTCAATCATGTTTTTATGGGCAAAGTTCTGCACGAAGGCCTTGGCCTGTTTAATATCCCCCACCATCCAGTACAGCAGGTCTATAAAATGGCTGAACTGTGTAAACAGGGTGCCCCCATCCAGTTCCTTCGTACCCCTCCAGGGGCTTTCGTAATACTTTTCGTCCCTGTTCCAGAAACAGCTTAATTGGATGCTGTATATCCTGCCCAGCCTGCCCTCGTCAATAGCTTTTTTCACGGCAGTTACAGGAGGGTTGAAACGGTTCTGCTTAACGCAGAAAAGTTTCCGTTCACTGGCAGTAGCAGCAGCAATCATCGCTTCGCAATCAGAAGTGGTAAGTGCCATCGGCTTCTCGCAGATCACATGCAGCCCAGTTCGCAAACAGGCAATGCTCTGTACGGCATGTAGCCCGTTGGGCGTGCAGATGGCTGCCACCGTACTGCCTTCATGGCCTGCCAGTAATTGGTCAAGGCTTCCATAAGCCATGGCCCCATATTGCATGGCCAGGGCATCCGCCTTGTCCTTATCTATATCGCAAACAGCCACCAACTGGCCAAATGGTTGCATCTGCTCGGCGTGGCGCCTACCAATTTTACCGCAACCTATCAATGAGAATTTTATCAACGTCTATTTTTTAAATGTGCCTTACCGGTTCCAAGCAAGTGGAGCCATTTTCTGGCAACGGCCACTAAAATACCATTTTGTTGCAACTGCATCAAAATACCGTGCTTTTAAACAATCAAGAAGCTGGGGAACGTTTCTATGATAAAAATTATTCAATTCGTTGGCAGAGTTAATTTCTCTTCGCCTTTGAAGTTCAAAATAGAATAATGTGTCAATAGGTACAATAGATTCATTGCCCCGATCCCTGCCCGTTCCCCGTTCCCGTCCGAACCGGCACGGGCGGACGTTCAGGCGGGCTTTAGGTCGTGGTTATGAAAAGAACGATCACAACTTGGGCTTTGGTCCAAAACATAAAGCTTGGGCTAAAGCCAATACCTGCCGTTAAAGTCCCGCCCAAACAAACCGGTTATGCATACCCACCCAGCGGCATATATTTTGTGGCCAGTTTTTAAAAAAGCAAGATGAAAAAGGCCAAACTATCCATCCTCGTAATAGCAAGTCTATTATTGCTTGCTTTGGCAGTAGCGGGCTACCAGAAAACAGGAGGCACCATCACGGGGAAAATAATGCCCGCAGATGGCTGCCTCAAAATCAATGGGCGCTCCAACTTGGACAGCTTTATTGCGGATGTTCCCCCAACGGGCATATTCGTGCTGAAGAACATAAAAGCAGGCACCTACCAATTGGAATTCCTTACAAGGCAGCCATACAAATCCGTAGTTCGTACAGGCATAAAAGTACGTGATAGCGATACCGTCGATATTGGGGAAATCATACTGGTAAATGGAGAAGCAAAATAACCAGCAGCCTAGTGCCAAAAATCAAACGCAGTGTTATCCATAAAGGATGCTAAAAAGAATAGTAGGAGTAGGCGATTAACTCAAACTGTTTCTTAATTTACCCTCAATGTTACACCCATCGTAAGGTTCAACGAAGTGGTAGTGGGTTTCCTCAATTTACCAAACAGCCTGTACCTTATTTCCGTGCCATAGTAGTAGCCCAATATATCAGGGGCATTGGTTGGGCTTGATGTATAGGTATAGCTTTCTGTGGTAGGGAAGCTCAAATTCACCAGTTCGGTTTCTGTAGCATTGTAACTAGATGAAATCAGTATACGCACGGATTCGAAATTGGACAGGTTATTCAGCACATTACCATTGGAAAGCGTAACCTGTACCTGGGAAATCTTCATGGAACTTACGCTGCTGATACTGAATACATTGCTGGTATTGGACTTAATGGTACTGTCCAAATTGAAGTGCATGGAAAAGGAACCCAGTTCCACTTCGTCGGCAGGCACTATCGGAATGGCAGGTATGGTAACCTGCATATCGGGCACTTTTACATCAAAACCTGGAAAAAGGCTGAGCAATGTTTTGGTACACGACACAGAAAGCAGTACCATGACTGCTACACCCAATGTTACACTGAACTTTTTCATAGTTGCTGTTATTAGTTGAAGAGAGTAAGGCAACTAACGTACCATAACGGGCACTGCGTTTACAAATAGCTCCGTAAACAGTGGTTGGGATTACCAAGAAAGCCAAGTAGGGCCAGGAATATAGACAAAACAAAAGAAGGGGCCTCTTCCGCAATAACTGCCAAGAATGGGATTTACCCAGTGCTTTTAAGCGTTAAGGTGTTAAAATTCAACACAGTTGCCAGTTGTAAACCGTTAATATTTTCCGCAAGGTTTCCTCAAAAGGGGCAGTTAAATTAAGTTTGCCCAAATCAATATGTACCTATGAAAAGAAACACCATCCTCACATTGGCATTATTGGGTTTGATAGCCATCTCCTCCTTTACCATTTCAACAAAGAACAATAGCACAAAAACGGTTCTCGGTCAAGCGGCCACTAAAATTTCCGCTGCAATCAGTGATGTATATGATAGCCTGCACCTGGAAACTTTAGGGCTGAACAGGCAGGTCTTTGATTATGCCCTGCTGGGACATAACGAGTTACTGGAAGCTGGCAAGCTCAAGAAAGGCAACCTATTGTCCATTGTTGATTTCAGCCTGCCTTCCACAGCAAAAAGATTGTTTGTGGTAGATTTGGAGAACTATAAACTGCTCTTCAACACTTATGTATCACATGGCCGCAACAGTGGGCTGCAAACAGCTTCTTCTTTTTCCAATGAGCCGGAAAGCTTCAAGAGCAGTTTGGGATTCTATAGCACAGCATCCACCTACTCCGGGAAACATGGATATTCCCTGCAATTGGAAGGGCTTGAAAAAGGTTTCAACGACAAGGCCATGAGCCGCGGCATTGTGATGCATGCAGCAGATTATGTATGCGAAAGCGTAGCCAAGGCACAGGGACGTTTGGGTAGAAGTTTGGGATGCCCAGCAGTGCCCCCAGAATTGCATACGGCCATTATTGCCGCTATAGCCAATGGGTCCTGCTTGTTCATGTATGCCAACGACAATAATTACCTTCAGCATTCTGCGTTTCTACATACTGCAAAATCCTAACTGGCTAAATACAACAAGAATTTACTTGGAATTTATAACAGAAGAAGAGCGAAGGAGTCCCTTCGCTCTTCTTCTGTTTATCCTTTTAGCTATAAAGCATCTGTAAATAAAAGCTTGGCCTGTTCAGCATCATGATCATAAATATCGCTGCGGAAGTTGAGCTGGTTGTTGCTGCCTACCCAAGCTGTATAATAGGTAATGATTACTGGAATGGGCCGCTTCACGCCTACGGAACTTTCCTTGCCTGCATTCATGGCTTCGGTAATGGTTTGCGTATTCCAGTTATCCTGTCCGTGCAGGATATATTCGGCCATTTTCAAAGGGTCGCTTAACCTGATGCAGCCATGACTATAGGCCCTTACATCCTTCTCAAATAAGCTCTTTACTGGTGTATCATGGAAGTAGATATTGAACGCATTCGGGAAAAGGAACTTTACCTTGCCCAATGAATTATTGCCACCCGGCTTCTGCCTTATTTCAGGTACACCACCACTTTCACCTGTTTTCTCCATATTGTGCTCTTCGAGGTAATGGGGATTGTTCTTGATGGCCGGAAGTATTTCCTTCTCCACAATGCTGGTGGGCAGGTTCCAATAAGGGCTGAACACCACTTCACTCAATTTACCGGAGAAGATAACGGTATTGTGGCCCTCCTTACCAACCACTACGTTCATGTTGAAGGTTTCCTTGCCGTTTTCGTATACATGCAGTTTGTATTCAGGGATATTGGTCACGATCAGCCGCTCATCTGTTTCAGCAGGAAGCCAACGTACCCTGTTCAGGTTCACGATTAACTGCTGTATTTTCTGTGCAACAGGAATGTTCATCAACTTGACCAAGCTATCTATCAGCTTCCCATCTGCTGTATAACCATAAGATGCCTGGAAATTCTTGACCCCCTGCTCAAAAGCATCATCGTATAGGGAGGTGGTATCATTTCCCGTAAGCTCCCCGGTTAACTGCAAACGCCTTTTAATGGCTGGCACCTGTGCAACAGTTTCGCCCTTCTTCACTTTTTTACCTATAAAAGCAATGGGCTGCCATCCACCCCCAACAGCAATAGCATAATAACGTTTCAGTTGTGCCTTCACCTGTTTGTATGCCTGGTTCTCCTTCTCAAAGTCATCTTCCTTTGTTTCCAGAATGGTCTTTGCCACTTCCATGGTGGGCAGTTTTTTCTTGGGTACAAAGCTTTCAAGGCTCCTGTTCTTGAGTACCGCCGCCTCATAGTTCTTTCCTAAGTAGATAATGAAATGCTCGGTCAATCCAAGCTCCGTTTGGATGGTGGACCTTTCAGAAGCTTTTAGGGAAGCTTCGGCAGTTTCATTCAATCGGCCCATTACCTTATTGAGCACTTTGTCATCATTCAAGGAACTGTCGCCCTTGTTGTAATTGGTATAATAACTGTGTAGGTTCCAGAAACCCCGTGCCTGTTCGGTAAGCCCACTTCCTGTAAGCCATGCAAACTCAAAGTTGCGGCTGTAGTAAAAATTCCTCATTTTGTCCGCAATAGCAGGTTCCAATTTTTCCGTGGAAATATAGGCTTCCACTGAACCGCTGTCCAAAAAGAAAGGGTTATAAGCATTGGCAACTGTAATGGACGTATCAATGCTATTGGTACTGGGCCTATCCTTATGGTTTTTGCAGGAGGCCAATAAACCAAGGACAAGCATTAAGGGCAAGAATATTTTGTTCATGCCCCTACATGGGCAAACGCTATGCCCTTATAAAGGACCATTGCGCCAACCCTATTAATTTACCACCACAGGAACGGTCTGTACAAAGTTCTCACCGTTGAAAAGCAGGTACACTTGGCCAGTTGGCAAAGGTTTGGCTGATTTTATGGAAAGGATGTTCTTCCCTTTCTCCACCTGACCAATAACCCTATCCAGCACCTGGCCAGCAGTATTGATGAACTGCACCATAAAATGCTGTTGCTGGTCACTTGTGATGGTCACTGTAAATAATTGTGATGGAGAAGCAATGCTTGGGTATAGTTTCACATTTGCTTTAATATCACTGTTCCTGTTCAGCGACAGTATGGGCGAATAGGAAAACCTCCCATCCCTGTCCACCAATCTCAAGCGGTAGAAAATATTGGTTTCATTCAGCAGCCCATTGATGTCATTGTAATGGTAAACAGCAGCAGAACCATTGGCCCCCACTTTACCAATTTCATTGAACAGTTGCCCATCCCTGCTTCTTTCCACACTGAAGAAACTGCTGTTCTGTTCATTCGCTGTTTGCCAGTTAAGCAATACATTATTCCCATTGCCCACTGCGGAAAACTGTTTGAGCCCAATGGGCAATGCCACAATGATAGGCTCGTAATTCACTAGCCCCAGGGCGCTGTTATCCACCTGGTGGAAAATCTTTGTTTCTACTGTTGCTAAAGTAGCCGTGTTCCAGTAATTGTTCTGTGCCATGATGGGGTCGGGGGAGTTGTTGTACAGGTCAATACCCGGTGTGGTGGCGTTGGTATTGTTGATAAAGATGTTCTTGCCATCGTCCGTGGTGTCAGTATTGGTAAGGTCGCCCAGGTTGGGCTTTGCAAAGTTCAGTATAGTAATGCCCCAAAGATTGGCCCTGAAAGTATTGCCCGTAACAATGGCATTCTGGTGGCTGGTAGCACTGCCACCAGAGAAACTGATACCGCTGCCACCTAGATTGGGGTCATTCTGTGTATTGTTACTGTCAATAATATTATAGCTTACAACAGCATTGATACTGGAGCCCCCACTAAAAGTAATGCCATAACGGTTGTTACGGATGGTATTGCCATTGATGATGGCATAGGCACTACCAATGGGCAGAAAGCCAATGCCACCGGAATTGGTGGATGCCCTTAAAATCTGGTTATTGATGATCTTCACCGTATCGCTGCCGTTACTGGTGGCCCCTAAGTTTATCTGGGGCACATTCGTGTTCAGGGTATTATTGCCCATGAAAAGGCAGTTCATGATCTTGGGGGCATTGTTGATATTGGAACCGCTTTGGACAGCAGCCCGCTGGTTGTCCAGGAACTGGCAATTGGTGATGACAGGGTTGGCTCTATTAAGTGAAACGGCCCCATTGCCCCAACTGGTAGTAGGTGAATTATAGCGGAAAATGCAACTGTCTATTTTGATGGTGCAATCAAAAAGACGTAGTGAATTGGCATATTCAAAAGTCAGCTTCCTTAAAACAGTGGTATTGCTGGAATCCACCCTCATACCAAGAAAACCCGTACTTGCGTTCTGGGCAGTAAACGTAACACCAGTAGGTGGGTTGATAATCAGTGTGCCATTGATGTCCAAATAGGAACCAGCAATGAATCTGACCACCGCATTGGCCGTGATGGACAGGGTGTCGTTCAGGGCAATGAAAACCGTATCGTTTACAAAGTATTCCCCGCCACTGAAAGTAACATCGCCACCAGCATTGGACACAAGGTCGGTCAGTGTCCATTTGACGCCTGTTCCCGGCGAACTGAAATTATTGGCCAATGAGGTAAGGGCTGTACACAGCACAAGTAAAGCAATAAGGTAGAACTTTCTCATAGATTGTATTTAAGTGGTTAGCCAAATGGAGGAAACGGGTACAATAATACAGCGTTTTCAAAAAAAGGAAGGATATGCTTATTTCTTCGCTCTTGCATACTGCAACGGCCAGTCAATATCATCACCCAAGGCTTTTGCTGCATGTAGCGGGAAGTAAGGGTCCCTCAATGATCCCCTTGCCATAAAAATCAAATCTGCTTGCTGGTTCTGCAAAATCCCCTCTGCCTGTTCCGCAGAGGTAATCAACCCAACAGCTCCGGTTGCAATACCTGTTTCCCGTTTTATCTTCTCCGCAAATGGAACCTGGTAACCTGCAACCAAGGGGATTTTTACATGTGGGATATTACCTCCTGTGGAACAGTCGACCAAGTCAACACCCTTCTCCTTTAATATCATGGAAAGTTTAACCGAATCTTCAATGGTCCATGCGCCCTCTGTCCATTCCGTGGCCGAAATACGCACAAACAACGGAAGTTCACTGGGCCATTCAGATTGGATGGCGGTTATTATTTCCAACAATATACGTATCCTGTTTTCAAAACTTCCACCGTAATCATCCACTCTTTTATTGGAGAACGGCGATAAAAATTCATTGATCAGGTAGCCATGGGCAGCATGTATTTCAATAACTTTGAAGCCAGCAGCCAATGCCCGCTGGGCAGCAGCCTTAAAATCGGTGACCACTTTTTCTATCCCTTCAACAGTAAGTTCAGTAGGGGCCTTGCCACCTTCATAGAACGGGATGGCAGATGGGGCAACCGCTTCCCAACTGTTCTCCCCTTCCAGCACCTGTTTATCGCTGACCCATGGTTTATCGAAGCTTGCCTTGCGTCCCGCATGTGCCAATTGGATACCGGCCACAGCACCATGTGCGTGTATAAACGAAGTGATGGTCCTTAATTTTTCAATATGCTCGTCTTTCCAGATGCCCATATCGCCATAGCTGATCCTGCCTTCTGGGGAAATGGCTGTTGCTTCCTGAATGATCAGGGCAGCACCGCCAATAGCACGGCTGCCCAAATGAACCAAGTGCCAATCATTGGCAAAACCATCTTCCGATGAGTATTGGCACATGGGCGAAACCACAATGCGGTTCTTGAACGTAATGCTCCTAATAGTGTACGGGGTAAACAATAATGCCATGATGAAAGTTTTACTGTGAAGCTGTTTGGAAATGGTAATTTGAACAGTAAAATTAATGCCGCGCTTCAAGGGATGGCAAATAACAAACAACCACACCGAATATTGTTCGTCATTCGTAAACAGGGGCAGGGCAGCTTGGTTACTTTACCAGCTTCGCCTTCCACCCTTCGTACCTGTTCAGTACTCTTTGTGGCCCGTAAGTATACCAGCCATAGCCGGTCCTTCTTTCCATGTCCACTTCCGCCAATGAGTAAACCACTTTGCTGTCACGGTTGCAGAAAACAGGACGGTGCGTTTTGAGTTCGTAGTAACGTGTCCAGATGGGGGGTGCGGCAGAATCCGTCACGATAATTTTATCCCTATTGGAACTATGGTATTTGAATACCGTATCCTTTACTTTAATGGTTTTTTCCTTTGTATAAAGTATCTTGCTTTCATTGAACCACGCTACGGCATTCTCCACCGCACTGATAATTTCTTTCGATGGGTTCTTGATGCTCATCAGCAATAAAACAATGTCCACACTTTCTCCATTACAAATGCTCGGTGGCTCAAACTTCCTTGCCCATTCTGGGGCCAGGGTAACTTCATTGTGCTGCTGGCACCAAGCGGTTGGTCTGCCAGCATCATTGATCTGCATTTTGAGTATGCAGGCAATACCCTTGTCAAAGGCAGCTTTCAATTTTTGCTTCCTTCCAGCATCAATAAAACTGTACTGCTCCTTTCCATCAATAATTTCCTTCAGCAGCTTCATCACACCGGCCATGGCATCATCGTTGAAAGTGATATATCGGCTGTAATTGTCCTGCAGGGGATAATACTGCGGCCAGCCACCATTGGCGTATTGCGATGCAAGAATGAAGTCCAGCCCCTTCAAGGCAGCGGCTTTGTAACGTTCATCCTTCACCACAAAATAAACCTTGCTCAAACAGGCAATATGCGAATAGGTGGTCCTATTGTCAAACGTGGTATTGGTGGTATTGTTCACTGAACGGAGCGTATCCTTCTGTTCAGCAGTCAATATGGCCTGCACATCATAATTCTTGGGCCAGCCTCCATTGCTTTTCTGGTAGAGCAGGATATTGTCTGCAATGGCAACCAGTTCCGTAGCCCAGAACCTTGGCCTGTTTTGCCTTGGATGGATTACCGCTTCCTTCTCAACAATATCGTACCAGTGATGGGAATTGTCTTCAAAAATAGCGGTGTCAATCACTTGGAATTCCTTATCACTTTTTTGCGCAGCAACAACGCAACAGAAAAGCATAGTGGCAATGGTTAATGAGCAGCCTAGATTTTTCATTTTTCCAGATTGGTGAAGCAATGGGTTAAAGATAGAAGATTGTTAAGTCAGAAAAGTTGGCAAAGTGAGGAAGTCGGTAGGACAGCAGATTAAAGGGGCAAAGCCTTCTGCCCATCTTTCGGACTTCCTGCTTTTCGACCTCCCGGTTCCTGACCTCTCCCCTGACTTTCCCACTAAAAGCTTTCTTCCCCACCCAACCCTTTCATTGTGGGCAACGGTCTTGCATAAAAAACGACCTACACTAAGCAAAGGAACTTACCACAGAACGGAGCCAATGGATTTTTCCCCTGTTATTGCTGATGTCCTGCAAACAACTGCTGCATGGAATGAGCAGGCTTGCCTGCAGGGCTGTGTGCGTAATGACATTGCCAGTCAGGGCCAATTCTACAAACATTTTTACCCAAGAATGATGGCAATGGTGCTTCGCTACACACAGGATAAGGACGAAGCCTGTAGCATACTCAACAATGGCTTCCTAAAAGCTTTCAAAAAGATCCAAAGCTTCCGCAACCAAGGTTCATTGGAGGGGTGGTTAAGGAAAATTGTGATCCACGCTGTATCCGATTATTTCCGTTACAAACATCCACCCAAAGAGGTACTGCACGAGGTAGTACCTGATAAGGCTGCCACCATGCCCCAACCTTTGGCCCATGACTACCAGCTTCTATTGAAACTGCTCAACAATTTGCCTCCTGCCACTAGGACCGTGGTGAACCTCTATATGATAGATGGTTATACCCATAAGGAAATTGCTGGCATGATGCGTATCAGTGAAAACACCAGCAAATGGCATGTGGCCGAAGGGAGGAAGATTTTGCACCAACAATTAAGTTTCGTGAAGAAATGAACAGTGGAAAAAACAATATGGACCAATGGCTGCAGCAATCTGCTGAAATGGGCAATGCCCCGTTCAGGGAAGCTGATTGGCAGCATATGAAGCATTTACTGCAACCAGAGCGGAAAAGGCGTTTTATAGCTTTTTGGTGGTGGTTGGGATTGCTGCTTGGCATAGGCATTTTATGCATTTGGGTAACCAGCCATAATAAGGGTCATCGAAATAGCAGATTGCAATCAACACAGGAAAAAAACAATGTCCATTTGCCAGAAGCGCAGTCAACAATAACTGGGCACAAACAACAAGTAAACAAACCGCTAGACAGTTTAACACAGGCTACTACCGAAGAAAACAAACAGGCAAACAAGAGGGAATACGATACAATAGGCCAAGCCTTTATGCTGCAGGAAAAAGGAAGGCAATATAAAACCCCTATTACCGCTAGCAATGGGCAATTGAACAAAGAAACCCCTAATGAAATGGGCAGAGCCTCTTCTACGAAAAAAGAAAAACAGTACAGGAAACTCACCACTACTAATATCACAAAAACACATCCAGTTACGGAACCAGCGACAGACAGCATGTCCGTTCTATCCAAAAGAAAACAATCAGGGTCTTTTACCGCCAAGAGCAACACACAATGGAGCAGAAGGGCTAAAAAGCAGCTTGCGCATCCATCTTATACCGACAGTACCCAGATTGCTGAAACATCTTTCAAAACCAGCAAAGCAAATACGGATATGCTGATGATGGATGCCATAGCAAGAAACCAAGGAACAAAAGCTGGTATGGCCCAGGAGCAGGACAAACTACTTGGGCAGGGACAAATTATCAGCATCGGTCTCAATATCCAAACTTCAGACAAGGAAAAAGTAATGGATAATGTATCATCAGTAACCAATCCCAAAGACTCATCCATTACAAAAAAACAGCAGCACAACAAGAAATACACAGCTCAATGGCTATTGGCTGCTGGCTACTATACTGGCAATATACCTGTACAAACCAATGGGCCTATAATACGGCTGACCTATAGTTTCCCTATCAAGCAGTTCTCCATTAACCCTTCTTTCTCATTGGCCAGTTTCCATACCACCAAGCAGCAAACTTATACTGGCATCACACAAATAAGAAGATTCCCCGGCACCACTTTCGTGCAGGTCCTTACCAAGCAGGTAAACTATGTTCCTGGCAATGGAGCCATCCTGCTACCTGGCCTTTCCATTGGGATGAATACAGGTAAACTCCATTGGGACGCAGGTGCCAAAGCAGGTTTGGTACTCAATAGTGACAGCCGGACCAGTTCGGAAAAGATTGATTCCCTCACCTACACGGTTCCTCCATCGGGCCTGCTAGTCAATCAACCTTATAACCCCTCCTCCTTTAATGGTAGCAGGTTCCTGGCACTGGACCTTGGCCTGCGTTACAGCATCAATAAAAAATGGCATGTAGGCATTAGCTATGCGCAACAGTTGAGCTACAACAAAGTGGAGGCAGTAATCGATGAAAAGAAAAAAAGGGCAGCTTTTGCATTTTTTCTGGGCCTAAGGCTATAATCTTTTGGAACATGCCCAACCATCCCCCAATGTTGAACGGTCTTATTGGATATCGCTCAACTAAAACAACAATCATGAAAAAAATCATTACCGCAACACTGGTCCTGGCACTGGTAACAACAATTATTTTTGTTTCCTGCGAGAAGGATACAAACGAAACGTTCAAAACCGCTACCACCTGTACAGATAGTGCCTATCTCCTGGCGGATTCCTTGTCCTGCCCCGGCTACAACCTTTTTTATGTGCATAGCAAGAACAAATGGATTGCCGTAGGCACAGGCATCGCAGCTATTGACACCATTGTCAACACCGCTTATTTCTACATCACTTATGATTCCCTTCCTGGTACCACGCCTTGTAAAGGTGTTGCTTATCAAAATGCCACATTGAGCTGTTACCAACGTAAATAATTAAGGAGGCTTTTATCTCAAGCAGTAACACGACAAATAGTTAGTGTAGCCACGGCTTTTTCAAGTTGTGGCTTTTTTATGCCCCTTATCGCTTGAGCCCAGACTCTTTCCGTTGGCCATAAAAACGTGACGGGCTTCATGCAACTGCCGCATCGGAAATGCTGATGGAACTGGATTTCACCAATACCAGCCCAGCGCCGCCAAGGTTCTCGCACCTGCAAACTGTACAAAGTGTGTGGTTCAGTGGCCCATGACCATGCTTCGATGTCCTGTAATAGGATAGGCGGTTCCTAAGTAACCCAAGCAATACCCTATGCAAGGCACCCCGGGAGAGGGTGTAAACGGGTAAAAGAGCGGGGCCCATTGTTTCATTACTGAGACCTGAGAAAATATCCCCATAACAAAATAGGCACCCGCCCCTTAGAGGTTTGCGTATAGCGAATGTGTTTGCTTTTCTTTCCTGTTCCATGACTCGGATTTCTCAGGCCCAGTACCGTCAAAAACAGAAAATAATAATAAAACGAATATAATGAAATGTTTTAAATGGCGTGTATGGGTGCCATGATATTTTTTTTTCTTGACGTATTTCATGGGCAGATGAAGAATCAAGAAAATATTGCACCCATAGACCAGTATGTAATAGACTTTGTAAGAAGTTTGAGAATGAAGAAAGGACTTACGCAGGAAGGTATTGGGAATATTATCGGGATTTCCAGGTCCTTTGTCAGGGATGTCGAAAGCATCAACAGTGGTTCAAAATACAATATCAGGCACATCAATGCCCTTGCCGATTATTTCAGTATGTCCCCACGCGATTTTCTCCCGGAAAAAGCTTTACCGGTGAATGGTGAAAAAGAAAGCTAATTTGATTTGATGTTCTTGTTTTATTTAAAGACTACTTCTGTAGAAGTTGATCAAGGCACCGATGGTTACCTTTTAAAGCCAATTCTTTCCCAATTGTCCCATTGTCTCTGTGTAGCTTTTTCATTCAAGAGGTTTCCATGGTATCATAAATTTCATTGAGCTGTCCATCATGCTGACCGGGTTTTTCCTTTATTTCCTGCATCCCTATCCAATATGACCCTTCCCCCCTTAATTCATAAATCCTGTTTTGTATGCTTCTGATGATTTGCATAAACATGTTATTTTGAAACTCATAATACGAAAAAAGGTGAAGAAATGGGATTTCGCTTCTTCACCTTTAAAATTCAAAATCTCTAGTGCAATAGTGTGGCTTAGTCGCAGTCTAATCATCGCAATCTGCCATATAAAGTTGTTTACTGCCCCTTTGCCCAATCATCCATCTTCCGTTCAATTACTTCCAAAGGCATGCAGCCATCTTTCAGCAGCTCATCATGGAAAGCAGCAAGTTTGAACTTGTCACCCAATTGTTGCTTGTATTTTTCACGGAGCTCCTTGATTTTCAAAGCACCTGTCTTGTAACTCAATGCCTGTGCAGGTATGGCCATGTAGCGCTCTATTTCGGCAGTGGCCCCTTCTTCGCTAATGGCTTCATTGTCCATCATGTATTTAATGGCCTCTTCACGGGTCATTTTGCCTGTATGCATGGCCACATCCACTACCAAACGGATCCCCCTATGGATTTCGTCGCCCAAGGCTCCCATGTACTGGTAAGGATCTGTATAGCAGCCAAGTTCCTTGCCCAAGCTTTCGCAATATAAAGCCCAACCTTCACCGTAGGCACCATACCAACTGAACCTCCTAAAGCCGGGAAGTTTATCATTTTCCTGCTGAAGGGAAATTTGGTAATGGTGACCGGGAATCGCTTCGTGCAAAAACAGGCTTTCCATACCACTGGTCGTATTGAATTTGGTAGCATCCAAAATAGGTACATAAAAGATACCCGGACGTTTTCCATCAGCGCTGCCCTGATTGTACTCTGCACTGGCACTGGCTGCACGGAAGGCCTCCGTTTGGCGGATTTCAAAAGGTGTTTTTGGTACGCGACCAAACATGTCCTTCAATTTGGGGTCAATTTTTTTCTGGATGGCAGCAAATGCACCCAATACTTCGGCAGGTGTTTTATAGGGCATGAACTGCTTATCGGTTTTCATGAACTCAAAGAAGGCCTTCAGGTCGCCATTGAACTTCACTTCGGTTTTAACACGCTCCATTTCATCGCGTATGCGTTTTACTTCACTCAATCCAGTATTGTAAATTTCATCCGTGGTCTTGTTTGTCGTTGTCCAGAAACGGACAAGGTATTTGTAGTAAGCACCGCCTTCTGACAGTGCATTGATGCCTGTAGTTGCCCTTGCCTTTGGCAAGTATTCGTTCTTTAAAAAATCTGCCAGTTTTTTATAGGAAGGGACGATGGTTGCTGCAATAAGCTGTTCGTATTGTTTTGCCAAAGCAATTGAATCCGCAGCTACGGCAGCCGGCATTTTATGAAGGGGTGCATAAAACAAACTCTTTGTAGGGTCTGCCACAACCATAGCTTCCATTTGAGGAATCATTTTGGTAACCAATATTGCAGGTAGTACATAATTGGCTGCTATCCCTTTCCTGAAATAGGTGATGGCACTATCTGCCCAAGCACCAAATACCGTTGCCCTTGCCAACCAGTCACTATAGTCCTTTTTGGTTTTAAAGGATTGGTTGCCATCACCACTGCCCAATTGGCCCATGGTCAATGGCAGCCCCCAAAACTGTTGGAAAGGGATATAATTGTCGTGAAAGGAAAGGCCCTCAATACTCATTTCCATTTCACGTTTGAAGATGTCATAACTGATCCTATCGTTGGCATTCAAGTTTTCCCTATCAAATGATTTTACAAATGCTAAGTACCTGCTGTAAAAGTCTTTCAACTTGCTCCGATAGCCGTCTGTAAAGTCCACATACATTTTATCGTTGAGGATGCTGTCCCCATTCTGTGTTGATTCCAAAGGGAAGAGCTCCAGTCTTTCCTTGTAATACTTATCGAAAAGGGCAGAAAGCTCCTTATTGTCTTCTTCGTGCTGGTTGGTACTGGAAAGTTTGCAGCTAGTAATAATAACAATAGCAGTAAAAAGGAGAAGCATCTTTTTCATGTAGTTTCGGTTGAGGAATGAAAATTAAATAAATGAAGAAGGATTATTTGAAAAGGAATGGATGAATGGTCAATATTTGTAAAAACCATTGCCTGTTTTCCTTCCCAGGTCACCGGCTTCTACTTTCTGTTGCTGGACAATGGAAGGTGTAAGCCTCTCAGGTTTGCCCAGTGCCTCCCAAACAATATGGCTTACGCCAAAGTTAATGTCCATACCAATTAAGTCCATGAGCTTGAACGGTCCCATCTTGAACCCAGTTGCTTCCATGATAGCATCAACCGTTTCAACCGTTGCCAAGTTAAGCTCAATAAGCTTCATAGCTTCTAGATAATAGTGCCTTGCCACCCTGTTCACAATAAAGCCCGGGGCATCCTTACAAACCACAGGTACCTTGTTCATGCGCTTGCAAAGGGTCATAATTGTTTCAACGGTAGCATCACTTGTTTGATTTCCCTTGATGACTTCCACCAATTTCATGATGGTTGCAGGGTTGAAGAAATGCATACCAACTATATTCGAAGGGGTACTTACTCCTGCAGCAATATCATTAACAGAAATCGAAGAGGTGTTGGTAGCAAGAATAGTTTGTGCACCGTTTACTTTTATCAGGTCGTTGAACAGGGAAACCTTGGCATCCTTCTTTTCTATGATGGCTTCAATACAGACATCTGCAACACATTGTTGGATGTTTGAAGTGAACAATATCCTTTTAAGGATGGCATCCTTTTCTTCGGTACTTATTTTTTGTTTGTCGGTCAAAAATTGCAAGCTTTTTTCAATGCCAGCCTTACTTTTCTCCAACATGGCCCCATTCACATCAAACTGTATGGTATTGAAGCCAGCCTGTGCTGACACTTGTGCAATACCACTTCCCATAGTGCCTGCACCGCAAACGCAGATAGTATGTATGTTGTTCATACACGCAAGATACAGGCCCGAAGCAATTCAATTAGCAGGCGCAAATGAATAAGGTAGCAAAAAATTGTTGTTGACCTGCTGCTGCCATCTTATCATCAACAAAAAGCTAAAACTTTTCCACCCATTGTTCATCTAACGGTATAAGCCTTTACTGTTTGCTACTTTTACATTATGGCTAAAAAAAAATCATTGCAGCAATTGGACCTCTTCAGCATGTTTGCTGAACCAGAAAAAATTGCTGAGCAGGAACCAGCAATAGTGGTTACTGATGAAAAGATGGAGATTGCTGCGATTGAGGAGAAGCAGGCAGTTGCTGCAATGCCTGCAATTGAATATGAACCATCCAGCATTCAGGAATCAATTGTACCAGCACCAAGCAATGTAGTTTTCAATGACGGCAAGATCAATGTAAGGATAAAGGCAAAACCTGTTACTATAACAACACCAGTAAAAGAACCCATTTTACCTGTCGGTATTACTACCGCACCAACAATTGAGGGGAAAGAAGTATTTATTGAGAAGGTTAGGGTAGTGCAGAAAGCAGCCGACCCAACAAACCCATTGAAAAAAAGGGGCCGCAAGAGCTTCAAGGACATGGATGCCGAAGTAGGTTTAATACGAGTGCCTGATGATGAAACCCTGAACAAGAAATTGTACTATTCAATTGGGGAAGTAGCCAAGTTTTTCAATGTGAACAGTTCGCTGATCAGGGCCTGGGAAATTGAATTCGATATACTCCAACCAAGAAAGAACAGGAAAGGTGACCGGTATTTCCGCGTGGAAGATATCAAGAACCTGCAAATGATTTATTACCTGCTCCGCAACAGGAAGTTCTCCATTGATGGTGCCAAGCAATATTTGAAAACTAATAAGAAAGGTGCCGATACCAATTACAAGCTTACGCAATCACTTCAAAAATTCCGTTCCTTCTTGTTGGAATTGAAGGCTAACTTAGCTGTCCACTAATTAACTAGATTGTATGAAACGAATTTTGGTTCTATTGTCAACCATATTTTTTCTTTCTTCCTGCAGTAAAGGCCCTTTCAAACAGTTAAGCAAAGTGAGCTATGAAACAAGCAGGGATACTGGCCACGAAGGAAATGCAAAAATTTTAAAGGGTATCATCAACCGTCAATTGCTTGAAAGCGACACTGCGTTCAAATGGTTCAATGACAACTTCAAGAATGCCCAACCGGATGCCAATGCCATAGAAGCTTTTGTAAAGAACAAGGGCAAATTCAGTTTGGTTGTTTTCGGGGGCACATGGTGCCACGACACGCAGAACCTATTGCCAACATTTTATAAGTTAATTGACAAAAGCGGCTTCCCTGCTAACAAGGTTTTCTTGATTGGTGTTGATAGGGCAAAAACAACAAGTTTCAAGCTCCACACAAAATACAGGATTACGAACGTGCCCACCTTCATTGCGGTTGATAACGCAGGCAATGAATTGGGAAGGGTAATTGAATATGGCAAAACTGGAACTCCCGATAAGGAATTAGGCGAAATTGTGAGCAGGATCCAATAAACAATTGCTCATTTGTTTTACATCATGCACATTTGCATACATGGCTGAATTTGACCAATACGCAAAAGATTACAGGCAACTACATAATGAGAACTTAAAATTCACCGGCTTTGACAGCCTGCATTTTGTAGATGTAAAAATGCAATGGCTGGCCAAATATGAACCCAACAAACCTCTGCGCTTATTGGACTTGGGCTGTGGTGATGGCTATACAGCAGAATACATGTTCCGTTATTTCCCCCTCTGGAAAATCGAAGCAATAGAAGTTTCTCAGGAAAGTATCGATGTGGCCAAATTGAAACATGCACCCAATACCAACTTCCAATGGTTTGATGGCAGGCAAGTGCCGTTTGAAGATGAAAGTTTCGATGCCATTTTTATTGCCTGCATCTTTCACCATGTACCGTTGAACCAGCATGAAGCACTGATGAACGAGGCCAAACGGGTATTGAAGAAAGGTGGGCGTCTGTACCTCTTTGAGCATAATCCTTTCAATCCCGGTACCCAATATTTGGTGAAGACCTGCACCTTTGATGGCAATGCACATTTGCTTACTGCATCACATTTCAAAAAGATCTTCAAGAAACAGGGTTTTACTATCAGCTTCATCAATTACGTTGTCTTCTTACCGGGTTGGAAATGGTTGAAAATACTCCATCCTCTGGAAAAATACCTCTCATGGCTGCCTTTGGGTGGACAGTATTTTTTTGGTGTTACCAAAAAATAGAAATACCAAAAGTATGATTAATGCAGTAACGCTTATTATGGTCAATAAGGGATAATTACCCTTATCATAGTAAAGGTGTAGCTCATTTACCCCTTCCTGTACAGGTAACATCATGAAACAGTTTTCATACGTATGAATGGGCAGGTTGCTTTTTTCTTTCCACCGGAAATAATTGTTCTGCTGAAGGATGATGCTGCCAGCATTGCTGCACCTCACCTTCACATCAATAGTTGTATAGGTGAGGAGGATAGCCTCTATCTGTAAGGAACGTACATCGTTTGAAAAAGCAAAAGCATGGTCCCTCAGTAGTTTCTCGCTGGCGGTATCCACAATAAAACGTTTTTCATAAGTCGAGAAAACCGTGTTGGATTCCAAGAAAGTGGCACCATTTAATATCTTGCTGGCGTTATGGTTATGCCATGGGTCAAACATATAATACTTTCGGTTCTCTGCTAACGGCCTGTTCAAATAGGTATCCGGCTTCTCCTTATAAAATTCTTTAGCATACTGATTGAACACGGTAGGCTTCACATTCCCCACTCCTGTCATGGCCATACCAATACTGTAATTGACAAGCAAGTCAATGACAACAAATACAAGCATCCATTTCTTGTTACTGAATATTTTCTTGAGGAAAATAAAAATCAATAAAAGCAATGTTGCCTGCACAATGGCATTCAGTTCAAATATCCTTTTATGGATAGGTGTTTCAAACAAATAGCATTGATGGACAAACAGGAAAACAGCAAGCACCCCAATAAACGAAACAGCAAGGCCTATTTGTAATAGCTTGATTTTCTTTTTCGTCAACCCATCGGAATTAATCTGCTTTACTTGAAGGGCAACTGCCAGAATAAAAAGCATGATTAAAAAAATCCTTGCCGCTGCACTCCATTTAAACGAGCCCATTAAAGGCAGCATTTTGTAAACTAGGTTTCCCAATGGAGTAAGGAAGCCAAAGAGAAATACGAAGGTAAAAATGGCAATACCAACAAATAGTTTTGCTAAGCCTTTGCTGTTTGCTCTAAAATTGGAAACCCATAGAACCAACATCAATAATGGGATGATGCCAAAGTAGATATCCCTGTTGGCCGAATGGCAAAGCACATCAAATGTTTTGTTATAAACGCTTGTTGGTATAAACAATGACGTTAGAAATTGGGGATAGAAACAGTCCCTATAAGGCACATCGGTTGCCAAATCATGCCCACGGCTATAAAAGGGGAAAAATTCAATATAAGAAAAGAATGCAGGCAATGTCAATACAAAACAAATAGCTCCTGCAAGAAATAAATACTTAATCAATTTAACAACGGATTTGGCATTACCAGTTTTTATTTGATGCCATGACTGCCAAATAAAAATGGCCAGCATGCAATAAGCTGCATAAATAAAAAATGCAGGATAGCCGCACACAATCATCAGCCAACAAACAAATCCAAGCCAACCAGCTTTTCTTAATGATGGCTCCTGCAATAAGGTGTAAAGGCAATAAAACATCCAAGGTATGAATGCCAATGAAGCTGTCCAGTTGATGAAATTGGAAATACCTGAAACAAAACCGCAACAAGTATAAATAACTACTGCTGCCAGTAATCCCTGCTTATCTTTTGTAACCAATGATACCAACCTCCACATACCAGCAGCCGCAATGAAAATATACAGCAGGTATTCAAAGAGAAAGCAAGTATGGTTGTAATGAAAAACATAAGCTAAAATAAAAGCAATCGGGTTCCAGACTGCTCCTTGAATATCTGCATGTTGCGGCACACCACTCATTAAATAAGGGTTCCAATAGGGAATGCCCTCCGTATGCAAGGCATCGCTTAAATACATGCGAACGGGCATGTAGTAAAAAGAATTATCGTCCTTTAAGCAAACCAGTTGAAAACTGAAGAACCAATTGGCAATAAGCACCAACATTGCAAGGAGCAAGATGTTTTTAGCTGACCAAGGTGAAGATTGGGTTAACTCCATCAGCTTACATTGTGCACTTTAATTTCAGTATTGGAAGCAGCCAGCTCTATCTTGGATGTTTCAAGTAGTTGGATGATGGCCAAGTTTACCTCTTCGCGGAGTACATTGAACTCACTCATTTCCTGCGGCATTACAGTATAATAATCCACCGCAAAAATGTGGGCATTCTTACCCGTGTCCATTAAATAGGCACTGTAATTTTCAATAGCTTCATAATGCTGCAAAATAGTTTTAATAGCAGGTGTTAATGCTTTTAATTGTGCAGCCGTGGCAGATAAAGCAAGTTCCAAACGCAGTTCCACTTTACGCTGCGTACGAAGGGTCACATTGTCCAGGATGCTGTCCACCATTTGCTTGTTGGGTACCGTAATATAGGTCTTGCTCTCCGTTCTGATCCTTGTACTCCTCAATCCAATTTTTTCGATGGTACCTGTAAAGTTTTGCACTTTCACCACATCACCCATGATAAATGGCTTATCAAAGAAGATGATGAACGATGCAATCAGGTTTTCCAGGCTCTCCCTGGTGGCCAATGCAATAGCAGCACCAACAATACTTAACCCCGTCAATAAATTACCAATGTTTTTGTGGAAGGAAAAACGGAGTACCAGCAAAATTCCGATAATCACCAGGATTACTTTAAAGAAGTCCTTAAAGAAAACAATGAGCTGGTTGTCACTTAAATCACTGGACTGATTGGCCTTTTCTTCCATGATCATGGCAATGAAGTCCATTATACGGAGGCATAGCCAAATAAATGCAACCACCAGCGTGCCATTGACAATGCATTCAATAATATCCTTTACCGTAACCTTATAAATTTTGAAATCCAAATCGGATGGAAAATTGAGCCTATCAAAAGCAATGAAGGAAATAAAAAGTACCAAGAAGAGGTCGAGTGGTTGAACAACCAGGTCCGAGA
>JAHEZD010000063.1 GCA_023251255.1 Chitinophagaceae bacterium | reverse complement strand
AACGGTGTACAACCTGATCTGGTTATTGGTCGAATTGAAAATGGCGTCATTGCTGCCATTGATGGCCTGGTCCTTGAAACCCTTCATTGGCATTTCCATATTGCTCTGCCCACTACAAAGCCATACCTCCCCGATCAGTATATTTTTTAGCGTAATGGTGCTGCCATCGCTGATGGTTATTTCATAGGGCCCCCCAGCAATGGGCGTAATAATATTTATTTGCCATTTGCCCTTACCGTCTGCTGTTGCGGTGTATTTCTTCTTGTTCCAGGAGGTGGTGACGGAAATTTTATTTGCAGTGTTCGTCCATCCCCAGATCACTGGTTCGGCCTGCTGCTGCAGCACCATATTGTCCGAAATGAAGTAGGGGAGTGTTACTGTTGCGGAAGCACTGGAAAAAAACAGGATTGCGGCCATGCAAAGGATGAATAATGCGTTCGATCGTTTCATTGGAAGCTTGTTTTGTTGCCCGCATGAAAAGTACCAAATGCAGTTTATATAATATCATCCACGATGAATTATTTCTTTAGTATTTTGCCCTTTATTGATTGTTGTTTATGAATGAAAAAGACAAGCAGGGCTCGCACAAGAATATTTGGTACGGCCTTGGACGCCAGCGTATTGAAATACCCAGGACCGTTTTGAAAAGCAAGGTGCTCAACAATACTTTTTTGCAGGGGCTTTATCTCTGCAGCTTGGGTTATTACCCGAAGGCCAAGGGGCATTATACCTACCGGAAGAATGGGCTGCCCGAAAATTTCCTTTTTTATTGTGTGGACGGACATGGTTGGTACCAGATTGATGGGCAGAAACATGAAGTGGGGCCAAATGAGTTTTTCATATTGCCGCAGAATGTGGAACATGCCTATGGCAGTTCGGAAAACCATTCATGGAGCATTTACTGGATACATTTTGGTGGTGATTCATTGCCCCTGCTCAATTCCACGCAAGCGGTGCAGAAACATTTCAAGCCATATTATATAAAGGACAATGGCGATATCGTTTCCCTTTTTTCAAGGATCTACAAAGCATTGGAAGGGGGGTACAGTATTGACAACCTCACGTTTGTGAACATGTGCCTCTACCATTATGTGGCCCTGTTCATTTACAATGCCAAGCACTATACCATTGATGAAAACGTAAAACCGGATTGGATTGAGGGGGCCATCGGGTACATGCAGGAACATATCAACGTGAACATTTCACTGGACGAGCTCTGCAAGCACTGCAATTATTCCACTTCCCGTTTCTCCAGTTTGTTCAAGCAGAAAACAGGCTATGCCCCCATTGATTATTTCATACAGATGAAGATGCAGAAAGCTTCGCAGCAATTGGACTTTACCAATGCCTCCATCAAGGAAATAGCCATGAACATGGGCTTTGACGATCCCTACTATTTCTCCAAAAGGTTCAGGAAAGTGATTGGTGTTTCACCGCAGAAGTATCGGCTGCTGAAAAAGGATTAATGATTCTTGGTTGCCAACGGGTGGTATTGAACTTCTACCGAAGCAGAATGTCTTGACCACTATTATTTACTTTTCTCCACCTTTTCCAGTAATGCTTCGTTTTCAGCGGATGAATCTATGATGAAATTGAATAAGGCAATCTGGTAAAGCAGCGCCTTCTTATCAGCAGGAATTATTTGATTGTTCGCATCAGTTTTCCAGTTGCTGTTAGGGAATGTTTGATAATAGTGGTACTCATAATTTTTCAGGTTGGCCAATGCATCATCAAAACTGAACCAATGAGGCATTGCATAAATACCTGTGGCATTGCCCAATCTGTTGCGCTGTTCCATTTCTTCAGTTGTTGGTTTGCCAAAACTGAAATAGAAAAATGCCCATAAGGCGGCAAGTGCAAGCGCAACCGTAATCAGTACACCTGCGGAACCGGGGCCGGCATTACCCATCAAGCCCAGCGCAAGTAAGATGAAAGCCGCAATAAAAGTAAAAAGTCTGGCATAGCCTGCAATAATGCTGGTTGCATTAAGGGGAATGCTCATGCCTTGCCTACTGCCATGCTTTGCAGCGGTAACAAGCATTGAACTGGTGGGGAAGAGGGGCAATCCAAGTATAAAGAATTTCGTTTCAATCCATTGCCCATTCATTTCCTTTACTTTTCCAAGAAAGACCGTTCCAATAACCATGGTTTAAGGTTTAGAGAATTATAATGAACAAATTAAAGACTTTATAGATTAATAACTGATGTTACGCAAAGATTGTGGGAATAATGTCAGCCTGAGGACCTCGAAGGGGGCTGGTTTCCAAATAGGTTTCGACAGCACTTCGACAAGCTCTGTGTGACATTGCTCAACCTGACATCAGTATTTGATATTTTGCGTAACATCAGTTAATAATGAGGATGCTTGTTAATAATGAGAGATGCTTGGAATTGGGCTATTGATGCTCAATGGTAATAATCTGCGTTCCTATCCCTCCAGCTCCACCAACTGGTAAGCCACACCAATGCCCTGCAATGATTTCTCCAATCTTTCCTTATGCGTATCCGTGATGAAGACCTGGCCATCATCTTCATTGCATACCCAATGTAGCAGGTTATGCATACGCTGCTCGTCCAGTTTCTCAAATACATCGTCCAGCAATAGAATGGGGGAGAAGCCCTTGTTGTTTTTCAATGTTTGCCACTCGGCCAGTTTCAGGGCAAACAGCAAGCTTTTGCGTTGCCCCTGTGAGGCTTCTGCTTTGAAACTGGCATTGCCCATCATCAGTTCAATATCGTCTTTGTGGATACCCATGGTAGTGCGTTGCAGTGCAAGGTCCCTTTGCCTGCTGCCTTGTAGCAGTTGCATCATATTGCCATCAAATAACTGGCTTTCGTACTTGGCCGTGATGCCGTCATCCTTGCCTGAAATTTTTTTATAGAAACCATCCACCACAGGCAGGAGCGTTTCCAGGAACAGTTTGCGCTGCTCAAAGATATATTGCCCTTTTGCGGACAGTTGTTCCGAATAGATTTCCAACAAGGCTTCGTCAGTGCGGCCCTGTTCCGCAGCCTGTTTCAGCAAGCTGTTCCTTTGTTGCAGTAGTTTGGTATAATCAATCAGGTGCTGCAGGTAGTTCCGGTTAATCTGGGAGAGGATGGTGTCCATGAATTTCCTTCTTTCCTCACTGCTGCCGGTTACCAGTTCCACATCATCCGGTGCAATCATCACGCAGGGGAACCTGCCAATATGCTCGGAGAATTTTTTGTATTCCTCCCCATTGATGGAGAATTCCTTTTTGTTGTTTTCACGTACAATGCAAATGAGCTGCTGCTGCTCATCGTTCAGCTCATAATGGCCTTCCATCCTGATGCCGGCCAATCCGTGGTGTACGTTCTGGCTGTCCGGTCTGGAGAAATAGCTTTTGGTGAAGGACAAATAATAGATGGTGTCCAACAAATTGGTCTTTCCGGTGCCGTTCAGTCCGCAGATGCCCACCACCCTTTCAGTGAAGGGGAATGATTGCTGCAAATAGTTACGGAACTGGTACAACGCTATGGACTGGAGCCTCAACATGCGGGCAAATTAATGGTAAATGCTGAAAGACCGCAAGTCGGGAGTCGGGAAAGACCGGAAGTCGGAAAGACAGAAAAGACAGGAAGACAGTAAAGTCGGAAAGACTGGAGTTGGTTCCCCTTTCTTCCCGACTTTACTGACTTGCCGACCATGTTACCGCTTAATGAAAACATCATAAGCAAAACGGATCAGTGTGCCGACTACAATAACGAGGAAGAAAATGCGGATGAACTTGTTGCCACGGTTAATGGCCAGCCTTGCGCCAATGGCCCCACCAATGGCATTGCATACGGCCATGGGTATGGCAATGGCCCAAATGATTTTCCCCTTGATGAAGAACAGGCAGATGGAGCCAAAGTTGGTGGCCAGGTTCACCATTTTAGCGTTTGCCGAAGCATGCAGGAAATCAAATCCCAATATGGTAATGAAGGCAAGCACCAGGAAACTGCCTGCACCGGGACCAATGAAGCCGTCGTAGAAACCCATAACGATACTGATGATGATGGCGTAGAAAATTTGTTTTTTGGAAGAATGGTCCTTCTCTATATGCTGGCCGAAATTCTTTTTGGTATAGGTATAAATGGCCACAAATGAAAGCACCACCAATAGAATGGGCTTCATGAAATCGTTGTGCATCATGGTCAGCAACTGTGAACCCGTGAATGCGGATGCTACTGCCAGCAACATCATCAATGCCAGCAGTTTCCAGTTCATGTTCACCTTTTTCAGGTAATGCGCTGCGGCAAAACTGGTCCCGCTGAATGCGGGTATTTTCAATGAACCGATTACTGTTGACACGGGAAACTGCGGCAGCATCACGAGTGCCATGGGTGTTTGTATCAGCCCGCCGCCACCTACAATGGCATCCACGAAACCGGCCACGAAAGCAGCAATGCAAAGAAGTATGAGGGTTGTTGGTTCCAATGAAGTTGTTTTAGGTTCTTTGTTCCACAGGTTTATGTAGGTTGTATCAGGTCCCAAAGATTGCCATATAGATCCTCAAATACGGCAACGGTTCCGTAGGGTTCTTCCACGGGGGGGCGTACAAAGTTGACTTTCTTTTCCATAAGGTTGTTGTAATCCCTCCAGAAATCATCTGTGTAAAGGAAGAGGAACACACGTCCACCTGTTTGGTTACCAATCCTGGTTTGCTGCTCTTCGGTGGCAGCTTTGGCAAGCAGTAGGCAGCATTCGGATTGCCCGTTCGGTTTTACCATCACCCATCTTTTGGTTTCACTTAAAACAGTGTCCTCTATTAAAATAAAATGGAGTGTCTGTGTATAGAATGCAATGGCCTCGTCGTAATCCCTTACTACCAAAGCTATATGTGCCAATCGTTGGTTCATAGTTTAAGAATATTGTGTAAATATATATGGAGGAAAGCTGGCGCAACGCACAGGTGCATAATCAAAGTTGTGTAGACTTTCAGTTTTTAGGTTCCTAAATTCAAGATCTTTCTTATGAAATTACTTTCGACAGGTTCAAGCTGACAGCTTTGTCATATTGAGTACCAAATGTTTGCTTCGCAACCAAGCACAGTGAAAATGACAGTTGACCACAAAGGCACGAAGTACACTAACTTGCCTACCGGCAGGCAGGGTTTAAAAAACTACGTTTTTTCTTTGTGTTCTTTGAGCCTTTGTGGTAGAATAAAAATCATTTGTTTACAAATGGTTTTCAACATCTTATACTAATCCGATGACTTTCGGGTGTCATTAGCAGTTTACCTGCCGTTAGGCATGGCCTGTCGAAATATTGACAAAAGCGGATTTAAAGAAAGCAATTCATTAGTAAAGCAATTCCGGCGAAAAATCCAAACAACTTCATGGTAACTGCTGCTCTGCCAGGCTATTTTTTCAAGTTGGCAATAATTAATCCCGAGATGATGATGATGCCAGCTATTACATGTATGGTCAATAATGTTTCCCCCAGTAGGATCACGGCTTCAATGGTGCTTAGAATGGGAATGAGATTGGCAAAGATGACGGTTCTGGATGCACCAATCTTTCCCACGGATGCATTCCAGCAAAGGAAACCAATCACTGAATTGCCAATGCCCAGATAAGCGATGATGGAAAGATTGGTTGTGTTCCAATGGATGGCAGGTGTATTCATTTTCTCCACAATAAAAGCTGGGAATAACATGACCGTACCTGCAATAAAAGTTGCCATCAAGAAACCCATGGACGAAATACCCGATGGTTTTTTCCGTACCAGTGTATTATAGATGGCAAATGAAAATGCACTGATCAGTATGAGCAGGTCGCCTTTGGCAAAATGGAAGTGCATGAGTTTCTGCCAACTGCCCTGCGATAGCAGGAAAAGCACACCTGCAAAACAAATGACCATTCCCATAATGCGTATGGGTGAAATATATTCCTTCAGGAAAATGGCGGCCATCACCGTTGCAAAAACTGGTGCGGCTGTTGTGCCAATGAGCGCAAGATTAATGGCGGTGGTATAATGCCCTGCGAGATAGATGAACGAATTGAAGATGACAACACCTGTGAGTGATACCCAAAACAAATATTGTTTGTGCTGGAGCAGGATGGCCTTATCATGCTGGAATTTTTTCCATGCCAATGGAATGATGCAGATGGATGCGGTTGCCCAGCGGTAGAAAGCTAAGCTAATGGGCGGGATTTCTTTGGCTATACCCTTCGCCACCACGTAATTGCCGCTCCAGATGATGACTGTTGTTAAGGCAAGGGCTACGCCGATGAGGAAATTGTTTTTGTTGGTCTGGCTCATGTTTAATGATGTGCGAAATCCATTTCGTAATCACCTTTCATCCTTTCCATGGGTGGGTTGAAATAACCGAATTTCACTGCTGGGAATTCTTCATGTATCAGGTCCTGCAATTGCTTCACGCCCATCATTTCACCTGTTTCCGTAACGCCGATCTGGCCAAGGTACCAATCAGGGTCAATATTGAAATTGCGCCATTGGATCATGTTCAGGCCTGTTTCCTGAATGAGGCTCCGCAATGCCTCGTATTCTTCCACGGAATCTGTCATGCCGGGAAAAACAAAATAATTGATGCTTGTCCATGCACCCATACGCTTGGCTACTTTCAGGCTTTCAACAATATCTTCAAACTGGTAGTTGTTGGGGCGGTAATATTTTTCGTAAATGTCCTTCCTTGCAGAGTTGGTACTTACCCGGATGCTGTTCAGGCCAGCCTCGCACATGGCTTTGACTGCTTTGGGCATGGAGCCATTGGTGTTGATGTTGATGCTGCCCCTATCGGTATGCTTGCGGATTTCCTTGATGGCTGTACACAGGGTTTCCCACATCAACAAAGGTTCGCCTTCGCAGCCCTGTCCAAAGCTGATGATGGGATAGGGTGCATTCATCAAATGCGGAACGGTGAACTCCACAATTTCCTCGGGTGATGGCTTGAACGTGAGCCTGTCCTGTGGTGAAGTGATTTCTTCTTCCTGCGGTTGGAACGACACGCAGCCAATGCAATTGGCATTGCATGCTGGGGATGCAGGTACCGGGCATTCCCACCTGCCCAAGGAGAAATTCCTGGCTGCAGGGCAGTTATAGGTCATGCAGCAGTTCTCCATTAAATGTTTTACCAAACGGTTATGCGGGTAGGCCTCCAATAAATGTTCCGTGCCCGATTGTATTTTGTCATCATTGTAGCCGGCACATTCCTGCCTGATATCTTTCTCGATCCTTACAGCAGCCACATAGGTTTTATTGTCATGCCAAGCGGCAGCCGTGTAACAGAACAGTGGCAGCATGGGGGCGTCCTGCATGGTTTCATAAGCAGCCAGGAATAATCCTGTATGTGCAGGGGGAATAAATGCAGCTACGGCCCAACCTTTTTCGCATAAACGCATATCGCCTGTTTCCACATCAATGCCAATGCCACGCCTGCCGGGCAGTTCATAGAGGTTGCCGCCATCGGGCAGTTCTATCCAATCTTCTTCCGGTACGGGAAAGGCATCCCAACCTGCACGGCCAACGGCATAGAGGCTTGTGTCTTCAAAAATATTTCCATTGCCGTCTGAGTAAAGGATATACGGTGATTCTGTGAGCATGTAAGTAAATTGGGAAATTGATAAATAGTTGAATGGTCAAACTGCCCTAGCGTTGCGCTTTCAGCTTTGGGCAGTTAGCCCTGCGCTTTCAGCCTTTCACTGCAAAAATCGTTGAATTGTTTTGTTTCCAGTTCATTTAGGTCATCTAAAATGATTGTTTGCAGTAATTTATTGTTTTTGAAGTCGAGGGTCAGCAGCCCATCTTTGAGGATTGCGTTCTGTAGTTCAAACCATTTGAAGGTCTTGCCAAAAGGTGGATCGAGTTTTATTTGTGTGGGATCGAACATTATTTTCTTTTCACTTGTAGCGATGGTGTACAAGATGAAAAGAACGATGAGCAGCAATGCAAGCCACCATAGGTCTTTTTTGAAGAAAAAAATAGCCGGGAAAAAGAACAGGGTAGCATAGAACCTCTTTGCCCATTGCCGCTTCTGGAAAACAAAATAGATAACCGTCATTACAAGCGAGGCAATCCCACCATTCATGAAATCCTTTTGTTGCGTGGGCATAAGGTAACTGAGCGAAAAGAACAGGAAAGGGATCAATGCCGCAATGGCATTTGAAAAGAGCTTGATTTTCTTCCTGCCCGTATCCAGCATATTGAAATGGTAATATTTACTGGCCATTCCTAATTGTCTTTCACGATCAAATTGCACATTTTCCAAAGTAGGCGCGCCGCTACGTTGCTGTCCCAATCGTGTTCGCCAACACCGGACTCCACAAGGTCAAAACCAATCAACTGTTTGCCGCTCTGCTTTATTTTCTTGAAAAGGTAGAGTACCTGTTCTGCTTCAAAACCACCGGGAACAGGTGTTCCGGTGTTGGGGCAAAGTTTTGGGTCCAAACCATCCACGTCAAAGCTGATATATATTTTTTGTGGCAAGCTGAGGATGATTTCATCCACGATCATTTTCCAGGTATCGCCTTCATACAGCCGCTCCTTAATGGCCTTGTCAAAATAGGTAAGCACCCTATTGTTGCTGTTCTGGATATAGTTCCATTCTTCTTCGCAGTAGTCCCTAACGCCTATCTGTACCAGTTTCTCCACTTCCTTCACTTCGTTCAGTACATTGTACATGATGCTTGCGTGGCTGTAATTGAAATCTTCGTAAGCCTTGCGGAGGTCACAGTGTGCATCTATTTGGAGGATACCGAAATGGCCATGTTTCTCGGCCAGTGCCTTTATGTAGCCAAGGGGGGTGCTGTGGTCGCCGCCGATCAGGCCCACCAGTTTCCCACTGTTCAGTAAATGTTTGGTCTGCTCGTACACCCAATTGTTCAGGTACTGGCAACCTTCATTTATTTCCCTGATGCCCTTGCACATGAACCTGTTCTTTTCCAGTTCCTCGCCTTTTGAAATATAATCGATGTACAGTTCGGCTTCTTTACGGAGGTAGTCGCTCTTCATCAGCATTTTCCGGTCAACCGGCTTCATGAAGAAGCCTTTTTTCCATTCTCCCTTGCAGTCGCCGTCAAACAGGTCCACTTGCAACGATGCATTGAAAACATGTTCTGCGGCCCTAGATGTGCCTGCACTGTAACTAACGGTCACTTCCCAGGGAACTGGCAAAAGGATTAGTTTGGATTCTTCCTCAGTAAAGGGCAAACCGAAAATATTGTTATTGGGATTGCTTACTTTGTTAACATCGAAATTTGATAGATCTGCCATACGGAAATTGTTGAAAAACGAGTGCAAGTTAGGGCGTAATCTTTATTTGCAACAAGCTATCGGAGTTTTAGTAGTGTGCCAATTTGAATTTTCGTGTCAGGGGCTTGTCGAAACCGATAGCTCCTGATACAAAAAAGCCTTCGACAGGCCATGCCTAACGGCAGGTAAACTGGCCAATGACACCCGTTAGACATCGGGTTAGTATAAGATGTTGAAAACCATTTGTGACCAAATGCTTTTCATATTACCACCAAGGCACGAAGACACAAAGGGAAAAAACGAAGTTTTTTTAAAACTTAGTGCCTTTGAGCCTTGGTGGTTAACCCGATGGCTATCGGGTGTCATCCCTGCCTTTGCCGGTAGGCAGGGTCAATGTGTTTGTTTGCGAAGCAAACATTGGTTTACTCAGGTTGACATTCATTTCAAGAAGGTGTAAACTGGTACACTACCGGAATTTTCACCTTTTAAAGTTATTTAAAAAGCAAATTATTGGGAGGATTGGCCATTGTTCCTGTTCTGGCTGCGACTACAATAAGATGTTTTGGGGCACTGGCAGATGGTCATCTTTCCATTCCCCTTTTCTTTTTCTTGGGACTGTACAGTTTAATGGCTTTTTGTACCAACGAAAGGAATTCCATTTGGGAATAATCATAAGGCTTGGCTGCTGTAATGGCCAAATTGTACACATCGTTAAATGTGTACGTTTTGGCATGTTTGGACTGTTTGAGCAGGCTCCCGAACATGGCCACGGAAGCAGCAAAGCGGAGTGAGGAATCGCTTTGGTATATATCCTTCACTTTGTAGGGGATATTGATGCGCTGGTATTTGTTGATATCCGTTTTGGGAAGCCTGTACTGCAGGTTGGCCTTGGCAACAATCATATTGGTGTCCGTTATGGACTTTGCAGGGGTAATTTCAAAAATGGCAATCATTGAGTGCCCGCTCCCTACTTCGCCACCTTCCAGTTCGCTGGTACTGTCTTCAATGGAAGCTTTTTTGTTGTCGAAACCTATCAGCCTGTAATCCTTTACCGCTTCCGGATTGAAGTTGATATTGAGGTAGGCATCGTTTGCTACGGCATACAATGTTTTGGTGAATTCCGTTATCAATACTTTTTCCGCTTCTTTCAGGTTGTCTATATAAGCAAAGTTCCCGTTGCCCTTTTTGGCAAGGGCTTCCAGTTTGCTGTCCTTGTAATTGCCCATGCCAACCCCCAAGCAGGTAAGGTAAATGCCGGACTGGCGCTGCATCACGATCATTTCCTCCAATTGTTTCTCCGATGTTTGGCCTACATTGAAATCGCCATCGGTGGCAAGGATCACACGGTTATTGCCATTTTTGATGAAGGTCCTTTTTGCTGAATTGTAAGCCGTACTGATGGCCCCTTCGCCCGGGGTGTCGCCACTTGCAGTCAATGAATCGATCACTGTTTTTATTTTCTGCTTTTCAGCACCGCTTGTTGGCATCAGTGCTTCAAAGACGCCCCCACCATATACCACAATTGCTACAGTGTCTTTTGCCCTTAAATTGTCCGTGAGCATTTTGAAGGCGGCTTGGATCAATGGCAAACGTGTAGGTTTGTCCATGGAACCGGATATATCTATTAGGAAAACGAGATTGCTTGGCGGTACGGTGTCCAGGTTCAGTTTGGGTGCTTTGAGGTTCAGGTACAGCAATTGGTTATCAGTGTTCCAAGGGCAGTTGGTCAGATAGGTTTTGAACCCGAACTCGTCATGTTTGATTTCCTGTTTGTTGCAGGTAAAATCAAAATAGTTCAGCATCTCCTCAATACGTATTGCGTCAGTGGGCACCAGCACATCATTGTTGATGAACCTTCTTGCATTGCTGTAGGATGCCCTATCAATGTTCAGCGCAAATCCTGTTTCAGGATACCGCTTAGCATCCACAAAATCGTTTTCTATCAAGCTGCTGTAGCTTTCGCCCATAGCCGAGAAAAAGGAATACTGCTCCTTCATCAGGTTCTTGGTAACGGAAGTAAGCTTGTTCTTCATCAAACTTGCCGTAGCTGGCAGCATTTTCATCACGAGCGATTGGTAGCGCTGGCTTTCGATGCCCTTCTTGAAAACTTCATAGCCTTGATAAGTAAGTGTGATGGTATCTATGGCGAGGTTTGTGGGAATTCCAAAATAACCGGAACCGCCACTTGTATAGGAATAATTGCCCTTGGAATAGAGGTTGATTTTCACTTCTGGCAACAACCTGCCTTTTTCGTCCTTCACTTCGCCACGTAAGTAATATTGGGCGTTCAGGTGGGCCGAAGTAAGGGTTATGAATAAGGCAAACAAGAGTTGCTTCATGATATCATAGCAGAATTTCCTAAATATAACGCCGATTTAGGTAAAATAATATACATGAAAGCCAAAGTTTATAAATCTTATGCTTCCTGTAACTGGTAAATCTCCCTAATATTCCTTCCAAGTCCATCATAATCAAGCCCATAGCCCAAAACAAACTTGTTGGGAATGACAAAGCACCTATATTCAATAGGCACTTCAAACTTGCGTGGTTCCGGCTTGTCCAACAGTACGGCCACTTTTAAGGAAGCTGGTTGCTGGTTGATTAATTGTGGCAGGAAGGTATGGAGTGTTTTACCTGTATCAATGATGTCTTCCAGTATGATTACATGCCTATCCTTTATATCCATATCCAAGCCAATGGCTGTAATTACCTGACCAGAAGATTTGGTACCTTTGTAGGATGCCAGCTTGATGAAGCAGATTTCGGCTTCAATATCCAGCTCCTTGAAAAGGTCCGATGCAAACATGAACGAGCCATTCAAAATAGCAATGAACAATGGTTTCTTGCCATTGTAGTCATTCTTTAGCTGGGCCGCCATTTCCTTTATTTTCCCAATAATGGTTGCTTCTTCAAGAAATGGAACAAATGCTTTGTCAAATACTTGTAATGGCATAAGGGATATTTGATGGAATGACTTATTTAGTTGGCTTTACGGCGATGACTGGGCGAAGATATATTTTTTGACCTTTCGCCAATTTGCTCTCTTTGTTCAATTTGTTGTACAGCATCAGGCTTTCCAATTGTACACCCTCACTTTGGCAAATGTCATACAGGCTTTCGCCATCTTCCGCAATATGGAAATCTGTTGCCCCTTTTTTCATTTTCCGCTCCACAAAAATCAAGCGGTCCATATCAAGTACATCCATTTCCTTCATGTCATTGAACTCCACCAATTTGCTGAGCGTGATGCCAAACTGGTTGGCCAATGAAAGCAGGGAAATGCCTTCCTTGGCATAAGTAGCTTTTGTATGGTTGATGGTCAGGATGCCTTCTGCATATTTGCTTTTTTTGACCGCTACCGTATCTTTTGTTTTTACGGTTATAACGGTTTCCGCAGTATCGGTAGCTTCCTTTTCCTGGTCCACCATTTTTACGGAATCTGCAACAGGCATAGGTATGGGTGTGCTGGTTACAGCAACTTCATTGTTGGGCATGCCGCCATCCTTTTGCTGCAGGGCAAGCAAGGTGTACTGTTGCAAATTGTAGCTGTTGATAATGTCCATTAACCTTTTGGGATAATCTTTCTCAGTGGCATAGCCAGCTTTCTTCAGTCCCTTGGCCCAGCCTTCATAATCAGTAGGGTCCAGTTTGAAAAGGAATGCATACCATTCCCTTGTCTTCAGGAAATCGGAGTGGTCCTTATAACTGTCGGCCGCAGTGGGGTAGGCACGGAAACATTCGCCGCGGGCATCATCATCATGGTAAACTTTTTCGCCTGTCCAGTTTTCCTTGCACTTGATGCCGAAATGGTTGTTGCTTTTCTTGCACAGGTCACTTTCGCCATAGCCGCTTTCCAGCATGCCCTGGGCCAATGTGATGGATGCAGGAACACCGCCGCGGAGCATTTCCGCAATGGCCACATCCTTATAGGTATCTATGTATGCCTGTGCTTTTTCCTTTTGTGCATAAGAAGCAAGCACAAGTGTGAAACAACTAAGCATCAAGAAAATTCTCTTCATTGGGCTTTCTTTTTAATCAGTAATAAACCGTCCCTCACTGTTAACAGGACCTGCTCGGTCCGTTTATCGTTCGCCACATGTTCATTGAAGGCATGGATGGCCTTGGCATTTTTCCCTTTTATGTCCTCTTCCAGCACTTGACCATGGAACAGTACATTGTCTGCTATGATGATGCCCCGGTTACTTAATCTGGGAACCACAAGCTCGTAATAGTCGAGGTAGCCGGTTTTGTCGGCATCCATAAAAACAAGGTCCCACTCGAAGTCCAGTTGGGGTATTATTTCCATGGCATTGCCGACGTGCAAATGTACTTGCTTGCCAAATGTTGAGTTGCTAAAATTTGTGCTGGCCGTGTCAGCATCTTCCTGCCGTAGTTCAATGGTATGCAGTTCACCTCCCGGAGCCAGCCCTTCTGCTAAACAGAGGGCGCTGTAACCCGTGAAAGTGCCTATCTCCAGAATGTATCTGGGCTGCAGCATGGTGCTCAGAAATGTTAAAACTTTTCCCTGCACATGACCGCTGAGCATGTGGGGATGTGCATGTTCAGTGGTGGTCCGTTCATTGATTTGCAGCAATAGCTCCTCTTCCTTGGATGTAATATTGGCTGCATAGTGTTCTGCCAATGGGTTAACTAGTTCCATGGGGCAAAATTAGGGTTTTGGTTTTGCAGGGTGGGAGTGGGTGGAAATCCGGTAGGGACTCAGTTTGAAAAGTAAGTGTCAAGCCTGGGCCCCGACTACTCGGGGCTCAACCCCAATGAAAAATCCTATCGTGTGGACACATTTCTTAAAGGAGTGATTGTTATCTGTACTTGTGGGTACTTTTCTTTTCTTAACCTTCAGTAACTGCTTGATGCGCTAGGGTTGATTGAGTTTGGTCAGGGTTCCATTTAGCCAGTTTTTAAGCGAAAGACATTATCTTCCTAATAGGCTCTCTCCTTTTTGCCATCGCCGCAAAAAGGATACAAAAAAGGCTAGGACAACCCGAATGGCTCCGCTCGTTTGTCCGCCAGCGCTGCCCTAAGTGTAGCCCGCTGGGTTTTATTGCTGGGGGGCGGAGTTTTTCAGGTTGTTTATGCACATGGATGGATGGACCTGTCTTCCAGCACTGCACCCGCTTCTTTGTTCCCGTATCCCAAGGGACGGGAACAATTCCGATTTCATCGGAACCGGAGCGGCTGAGGTGCTTAGGTGGACACTACGCAGGTGGAGTTTGGGCAGCAGGTAGACTAATAGCTGGCCACTGATTTCTGGTTGTTGCTAATTGGAGAATATGGATGGCCGCCATTCCATGCCTTGCAAGGATGTGTCCACACGATAGGACTATTCGGGGCTCAACCCCGATAAAAAATCGGGGCAGGCGCTGACAATAATTCAAACTGAGTCACCACCGTAAATCCAAGGGCTGTTTAAGTTCAATTTGTTGTTTTTTAGCGGTTCGTAGGCTTTCTTAAAGGGAACTGACATTATTGCGGTGGCAATTTTAACGTACTGTTTCTATGCTCGAGGTATACTCAGTCTGTGCCCAATCCTTGCCCAATATATAGGGTAACATTGGGCCTTTTCTGCCAATTGATCAGGGATCCCGATGTTTTATCGGGAGGAGCTTATGGTTATCCCAATGCCCAACTTGGGAATGTAGTTTGAGCGGAGCTTCCCCTCTTCCTTGCGGGTACGGCCCTCCAATGAGGATGTCACATAATTGATGTCACCTATTTTCATGTGACATCAAATCCGTGACAAGTGCCATGTCACATAATTGGAGTCACCTATTTTCATGTGACATTAAATGTGTGACATTCTGCTTGTTGAACCCCTTCCAGCACGTTCCGCCATAACTGTTGGCCCTAACCGCAGGTTCCAATTGACCGATGCGGCTGGCGAGGTTGGTGGATGCCTGGTAAGGGCAAAAAAAGTACGAAACAGTTGTTAGTTTACCGAACCTTGTTCGGTCCTTGTTCGGTACTCCTTCGGTCCATGTTCGGTACCTGTTCGGTGCCGACCGAAGCCCTACCGAAGGACCACCGAAGAAGGGGCGAAGGAGACACGAAGGAGAAGCGAAGGAAACAATAACGGGAAAGGTTCTTTTTGACAAAGCAAAGGAAGAAAAAGCACCATCAAATGTGGCAGTTTTTAGAGCAGCCAATAAGTTGCTGGGGGTGGTTAAACGTTTTGATTGGATAAAAGCCGCAATACACCCATTAACCAACCGCTAGAACACCGTAAAGAAGCCTATGGTTTGCTCGAAATAATAGAAATTGATTAAATTGACCTATGCAAACAATTACCCTGCAACCATTTCTTCACCATAAAGAAGAACGGATTGGCATTTACTTTACTTATAGCAAAGCAGTAAATGATATTGTTAAGAAGGCAGGAAATGCCAAATGGAGCAGTACGCAAAAATGCTGGCATGTACCCTGCACCAAAGAAGCCTATATAAACCTTTCAAATGAATTGCGAGGAAAAGCAGTTTTGGAAACAGGAGCACTAAAAACTTACCTGCAACAGCGTAAGGCATTGATACCTCCTAAACGGGAAACAGTAAAGCAGCAAACAGCCAATATGATGCTTAACCATCCGCTCAGTGTCGAAAATCTACGGGCCATGACTGCTTATAAAAACATGCTTGTATTAAAAGCATACAGCCCCAATACCATAAGGAACTACTGCAACGAATTCCATCACCTACTACGCCTGTTAGGCAACAGGAACATCAATGATTTGCAGAAGCCACATATCATGAGCTACCTATTATGGCTTATTGAAAAGCAGGGCTGCAGCGAAACACAAGTGCATACAGCCATCAATGCCATCAAGTTTTATTTTGAACAGGTGGCCGGAAGAAAAAAGGAATTCTATGATTTGCCAAGACCAAAGAAGCCTTTTAAGCTGCCATCAGTACTTGCAGAGGAAGAAGTATTTGATCTGATAAAAAATATTAACAATTTAAAACACAGAACGATGATTATGGCTGGCTATGCAGCAGGTTTGCGTGTAAGTGAAATAGTTAACCTTAAAGTAAATGATATAGACAGCAAACGCATGATGGTGCACATACATGGAGCCAAAGGCAAGAAGGACAGAATGGTGCCACTATCAAAAAAATTGCTGGAAACATTGAGGGAATATTACAAGCAATACAAGCCAAAGGAATTCTTGTTTGAAGGACAGTTTGGGGGAGCTTACAGTGCCAGAAGTGTACAAGCAATTCTACAGGAAACAAAAGTTAATTCCAATATCAAAAAGAAAGGAAGTGTACACATGCTGAGGCATAGTTATGCTACACATTTAATGGAAGCTGGCACTGATACCAGAATTATTCAAGAGCTTCTTGGGCATAACAGCATTACTACAACCATGCGTTATGTACATGTAAGTAAAAAGGATATTGGCAAAATTGAAAGTCCACTGGATAAACTAAAATGGTAGGACTTGCGTTTTTTTAAGTAGCAAAAAGCTGCTACCCAAAAAAACGCAGAAACTTAAAACTGAAAATCAATTGGTTAGTATTATTGAACTGCGTACTTTTAAGTGTTAGCTGTGATTTTAGAGCGACACACCGTAAGACAAAATGAAAACAGTATCAGAAATAAAGTTTGACAAAATAATCAAAGACGGATTTCATGAAATTCTGAAACCGTTGGGCTTTAAGAAAAAGGTAAATAATTTTTACTTAAAACTTGACACAATCGGACAAATTATAAATGTTCAGAAAAGTGCGTTTGGAAATAAAGACAGCATAAGTTTCACTATAAACACGGGAATTTTTGTTCCTGAATATTGGCTTGCTTTTTATAATTACAGCGACAAAGGACTTCCAGACTATCCGACTGAACCAGAATGTTTAATAAGAAAAAGAATTGGAACACTAAAAAACCAACACGACACTTGGTATTACATTAAAGAGAGAACCGATGAGCAACAACTAATAGCCGAAATGAAAAAAAACTTGGCAGACTTCATCTTACCGTATTTTAACCGACTTAATAGTACTGAAAAAATGTTGCAAGAGTTAGACAGTGCAGATATGATGATGGCGCCTTTGGGAAAACTAATTGTGTATGGAGAATTTAAACAGTTTGACAAAGCTAAACGAGAATACGAAGGACTTCTAAACAACAAAACAAATCCACATTTCTTAATGACAGTAAAAGAGTATGGACAAAAATATGGACTTGACAGATAGAAATAACCACAGCTAACATTGGGTTTTATGCAAGTTGGGCTTGACATTGTAACATCAACTATTTGCAAATCCCAACTTCAGTTCTAGCAGACGAATATCTATCAGCTTTTGTACTTAACTTCATCAACATATTTTCAATCAGCAGCGGTTATGGGCAGACGGAATACTAATTCCCAACCTGCATAAAGCCCTGGACGTTGGCGGTAAGTAAGCAGAACACTCTCTATGTGCGGAAATCTAACATTATATGAAACACTAAAATTGATTGCAAGTATTGCTGCCCCGGCGATTACAATCTTTTCTGCATTACTCGGACTTTTTACCAAGACTACAAAAGAAGTTATAACAAAAAGAAAACATAAAGAGATAACGAAAGAGGTGTTTACAAAGTGGGCTTGGTGGTCATTAAGTGGAATATTGTTAGGTGGGACTATAAGCATTCTAGGTGTATTTAATGACAAGAAAATATCAGAAATTGAGAGTTGTATAAAAGCCTCAAAGGATAGTGTGTACAATGCAAAAGTCGATAGCGTTAATCTCCAACTCAAAGTTTCGAGAGACACACTTGCCGAAATATTAAGGTCATCAAGTAAAACTGTCGCTAAATTGGATGATACCTATTCAAAACAGTTACTCGGAATTGAAAAGGAAAATGCTTTGCTTAATCAAACGGAACAAGTGCTACATCCTTTAGTACCTCTTAAAATGTATGTGGCATTTCAGGTAAAACTTCCTTCAAAAGTAGACAATACCCTACAGGAAAAACTAAAGTCTTTTTATTATAAAAGAACACACAAGCCTTCATATTTCAAAGTTGATGAATCATATGACAATGCCTATTCCATAAGCTGTGATTTGTATTCTTTATTAGATACATCTCAACTCTCTGATGACTATTTGGATTTGAGAAATTGGATAAACTCTTATCTTCTTCCTGAAATTCAGGAAGTTGCTTTTTTTTCCAAAAAAAATGAAAAAATAAGTTTTGAGAACTTTGATAGCAAACTAAATGTGTATAACTTCTTTGGAATGTATCCTGAATATGATAAATACAGTGGAAGAGTTTCAAGGTATCAGATGAATAATTTCTCAATATCATTTAATTACAAATCCAGTTATGTTGATGGTGTTTTTATTTTAGAGCCAATGAGTCCGACTCAACTTGGGAGTGGTGCAGATATAAAAAGCCTATATCAAATCAAAAATGGAAGTATTGGAATCAAACTTAAAACCCTTAAACCTACTGTTGACACGACCAAAGTAATTACAAGACTTAAATACATAACGTTGCAATGTGGTGGCATTGCAAACGAAACATTTGATTCTAAAATTTTTCCAGAGGATATGTTAGGTAATAAAAATGAAGAAATGTTTTCTATTCCCATCGAGCGGTTAATAAAAGGGACTGCACAACATAGTTTTTTAGACAATTGACGTGACGTTTACCTACCGCCAACATAGGGTTTGCTGCAAGTGTGGCTGGACGTTGTTAACATCAGCAGCAGTTCGCTACTCAGCTTCAGTCCGGGCTGGACGTAATGCTATTTGGCTTTTGTTTTTTATCCTGTACTTTTAGTTCTTTATTCAACAGCGGCTCCGGGCAGACGGAATACTAATTCCACACCTGCAGCAAGCCCTGTTCGTTGTAGGTAACCCTATCAAACAAACCTTGCTAAACCACATAATGTTATGACAACTGCATTAAAAACTTTAAAGCAAATTGTTGTTTGCATTACAGCCACATTATTATTTACGCAAACAAAAGCGCAAAACGACAATCCTTGTAGCCAATCCAAATCCTGGAACGAATGGAAAGAACTTGGCGGCAGTTGTGCCACCCCACCCTGCGGTGCAGCCATAAGATTTAAGAATGGTGCCTGTACAAATAGCAGCAATGTGTGCGGCGTGGGACTGCAATGGGAATATCACAATGACGTTGCAGTTAAAGACGCTTATTACAGGATCAACATCCAATACAAAACCTGCAGCGGCAGAACAGGACAATTGGAACTGAAAATGGACTTAAGCCAAACAGGTAAATGGCAGCCTACAGGTAGCTATACATCTGACGGCGGCATAGAGTTATTAAATATGCAAGCCCAACTTGTGAACCCCAACAAAGACAAAGCCAAATCGTTAACTGATGATGTAAATACCATCGCAACTAATTACAACAAACAATATGAAGATGCTATTGCTGCCGCAAATAAAGTGAAGGGCTCTGCACAACACAATCAGTTAATACAACAAATAAATGCCAATAAAGATTTGTTTCATCAATACAAACAACAGGCACAGGACGAACTGAATAACGGTAACGGCGATGCAATGGCACAGACGCTTGACAAGATGAAACAACAACTAAACGACCTGCATACTATCTATTTAAGAATAGACCCCGATGAACCGACTACTGCTAAAAACAATACAACTGTAAATAACACAAGCACACCTGTAAAAATTACTGCAGCACAAACAAATACAAACAATAATCAACAACAGGAAATCAGGCAGCAAGTTATACAAGGGCAGCAGGAAATGCAGACAAAAACCAGCCAAACAATAAGCAACAGTATACAGCAAGGTACAGATGCAGTAACAAATTATACCAACTTTATTACAAACGAAAATGCAAAAAAGGAACAGGCACAAGTTGCTTATGATGAAAGAATGCAGCGTGTAAACCAAACCATGCAAAAAGAGAGAGCATCAAGGGATTTATCAGGTTTTGAAACATTAAAGGAAGCTGCAAATAAAGGAGATTCGAATGCGATGTTAAGTCTTGCTGTTTTATATAGAAAAGGAAATGATGCGGTAAGTGTAAATATGCAGCAATCTGTTATTTGGTATCAAAAAGCTGCCGAACAGGGTAAGGTTGAGGCCCAGGTATTTCTTTGTAATTTATACTATTATGGTAGTAGTTTCTATTTCAAAGGTGGAGATACTGTTAAGGACCATACAAAATCTTTATATTGGGGTGAAAAATCTTTATATAAAGGATATGTGGCTGAAAGAGAATTTATGCGGCCAGAATATATTTTGGGAAATTTGTATGTGGAAAAAGCACGTAAGAATTATGAAAATAATAATCCCGATGAAGCAGTTTTAAATTACAGAAACGTTATAACACTATCGGGACATGGCCTTGAGAATAAAGATTGTAAATATTTAGCAAAGCTGGTTTTAAAGAACAAAATAACCATTCAGGAAATTGAAAACAGTTCAGCTTCTCTCTCTCAATCCAGATATTTACTTTTGATACAGAGCATTTATTTTACGCTTGCCAATAGTTATCAGTCTGGAGAAGACACAATAATTGATAACCCGCAAGCTATATTATTTTATCAAAAAGTAATTGATTTAAAAAATTCATTTCCCAAATATGAATGGCTGAAAAAGGGGGACATTCCGGAACTTGCTAAAAAACGTCTAAAAGAACTTAAAAAGGCAAACTAAAGAAGGGCTACCTACAACATGGGTTTGCCGCAAGCTGGGCATGACCAACTTTCTTCAACATCAGTTCTCTACCAATCTTTTGTTGTGCGGCTTGACCGTTTCATAATTGGCTTTTCATTTTAAATAAAATTTTCGTTCCTTTATGTGCATCGTCATGGGGGCTGGCACAGCTCTGAATTCCCAGCCTGCGGCAAGCCCTGGACGTCGTCAGACTGTGAAAAAACTAAAAAAGAACGCTAAGAATCGCATATATGATAATCTTTCTCCGACAGGTGTCTTGATTAATTTAAAAAGAGCTTAGTTTTTTCACAAACTCTCGTTGTAGGCAATGCCGTGAGACCCTAAACATTCAAAGATGAAATTTAAAATTCTGACAATCTGTTTACTTTTTCAATTTCAAACTTTTGGGAGACCAATAAGAATTGTTGTCGCTGACTTATTGGGCTCTGCAACGTATATTGACGAAGTTGTAATAACAAAGTATGATGGAAAAGGTAAAATTTATTTTCTATCATTAAAATATAAAGACACGATAAACAGTGCTTCTTGCGGGCGACTACTAACAAACGGTTGGAATTTCCCATACAGAAAGGAAGAAAATAATTGGACAGAAAATCAACCTTTCATTGGTGACACAGTTTTGGTAATTATGGATGGCTATGATAGAGTAAAAGTTTATGGGAAAAGAGTTAAAAATAACTTTAGACTTTGGTCTCCTTTGATGTCGGGTAGCTTGGCGTATTTTGACTTTGAAAACCCAATAAAACCAATAGAAAAAACTAAATTATTAAACAACAGCGACACAAATAAAACGATGGCTTGTTGGGACGGTTGCTTAATCCCAGTTGACAAACTTGATTTTTTAGTTAAAAACTATAAAGCAAAATTTTCTAAGAAAATCAACTCAATAAACTTGAAGCAATTTAAAGGGAATCCAGTTTATTCAATATTTTACAACGACACACTTGTTTATTTTAGAGACTTGGTTTGGGTAGATGAACCGCCAGGAAAATTTCACAGTTTACTTCTCACTTATAACAATGGAAAATCTCTTGAAATTGTTCCTCTCATTGACGAGCAGCATCCAAGACAATTTAGTGCGAAAAGACAGTTTGATATGGAAAAGTTTAAACAAATGAAAATTCAAAAAATTGATTGGTCTAATTAGTGGAGACAACAAATGCACTGCCTACAACAAAAGGTTTGCCGCAAGGCTGGCGGGCGGAATAACAATCGTCTGTTGTACTACTATCAGCTAATATCGGGCTCGGCCAAATTCTATTTGGCTTTTAGTTGTTAACTTCATCATCAGTTTTTTTAATCGGCTTCAGTTGCCGGGCGGACAGTTATAAAACCCCAGCCCTGCGGCAAGCCCTGAACGTCGTCAGACTGTGAGAAAACTAGAAACGCATGTTCAGAATCGCCTAAACGACAATCATTCTCCAATAGGTGTCCTTGACATTAATGTAAATCACTTAGTTTTTTCACAAACTCCCGTTGGCTGCAAGCATATGGAAAACCTCAAAATTCAAATAGATACACATAAAATGATTGACGATAAAATTATTTACAGAAAGGCAAATCCGACAGATGTTATTAAACTTTCAATTCTTTTTAAAACAGTATATATTCAGACTTATGGCATGGATGGAGTATCAGACGAGTTTGCTAATTTTATTGCTAAACAATTTTCAGTAGACAGACTACACGAATTAATTGCGAACAATCTAGACACAGTAATTGTAGCCGTTTACAAAGACAATTTGGTTGGTGTGGTAGAAATAGAATTTGATAAAAAATGCCCAATAGACAATATTGTTGCACCAGAACTTAACAAATTATACATCTTAGAATGGTTCTGTGGAAAAGGAATAGGCTATAATCTGTTAGCCGAGGCTGAAAAAATTGTGAAATCAAAAGGAATTAATGAAATGTGGCTTTGGGTGCTTGTTACAAACACAAGAGCCATCTCATTTTACGAACGACAAAATTTCAAATGGATTGGAAACGCACCTTTTCAAATGGAAAAGAATAGTTATGACAATAAAGTAATGTTGAAACAATTTTAAAGACTGAAATATAGAATGCCTGCAGCCAACATTAGGTTTGGCATTATTGAGGCTTGACGAATATTGCCTCAACATTATTGTGCTTCAGTTCGGGCTTGACGTTATAAACCCGCCTGAATGACGTAGTCGGGCAGGTTTGGCTAATGAATAAAACATCAGCAATATTGCAATCATCAACTTCGGTTATGGGCTGACGGAATGCTAATTCCCCAACAAACGCCAAGCCTTTTTCGTCAGACTGTGAAAAAACTAAAAAAGAGCTTTGAGAATCGCTTAAACGACAATCATTCTCCAATAGGAGTCTTGATTAATTAAAAAAAAGCTTAGTTTTTTCACAAACTCACGTTAGTGGCAAAGGCAGGACAACCCCAACCGGCAGACAGACCAGACCACACAGAAAAAAATAAAAAAGCCGACCGCACAGGGAAAATTTAACCAAAGCCCACCCACCACCCATCATTGACATATCCTTTTTGACTACAACAAATACCAATCCGGATACATTTCATCGGACGACTATCAAGATTTTGCACTTGAAATCTAAATCAGTGCAAAAATGGAAAATGTACTATTAAACAATGGAGTAAAGATGCCGCTGCTTGGATTTGGCACCTACTTGCTTCGAGACGGTTTTGAGTGTGAGCGGTCTGTGCTAAATGCTTTAAATATCGGCTACAGACTAATCGACACAGCGGCGGCATACTGCAATGAGGAACCGGTGGGCAGAGCGATTAAAAAAAGTAATGTCAAACGGGAAGAAATCTTTGTGACCACCAAATTTTTGCCAGTAGGTCCCGGCTATGAAAATGCAAAGAGTGCCTATGAAGCGTCGCTTAAAAAAATGGGCCTTGACTATATTGACCTGTTCTTGATTCATCTCCCGCAGGGAGACGTAAATTCCTCCTGGACAGCAATGGAAGAATTATATAAAGAAGGTAAAGTAAGGGCTATCGGTGTAAGTAATTTCAATATGGATCAGATCCAGGATTTACTTAAGCGGCATAGTGTGGTACCGGCAGTCAATCAGATAGAGACACATCCATTTTCCCAAAAAATAGCAATGCAGAAAGCTTTGAAATCCCAGCGCATCCAGTTGGAGTCTTGGGCTCCCTTTGCTCAGGGTAAAAATGATCTTTTTAAGAATGACCTTTTAAAAGTGCTTTCAAGCAAATATAATAAGCGTATTGCCCAAGTGGTTCTACGATGGTTAATTCAAAAAGAAGTCGTTGCTATTCCGAAATCGGCAAATGTGAAAAGGATCAATGAAAATTTCAATGTATTTGACTTTGAGCTGTCTGCCGATGATATGGCAACTATCAAATCCTTGGATAAAGGTAGCGGACTGATTTATAGTGTTTAAAAACGTTTGAAAATCTGGCTACAACAATTACCAATTGGACTACTTTTTATAGAACGACAACCAAGAATTTTGTACTTGAAATTTAATTCGGTTTTAGAAACAATTCAAAAAAAAATTATGCAAAAAAGAAAATTAGGGAATAGCGGATTAGAAGTTTCCGCATTAGGTTTTGGCTGTATGGGTTTAAACTTTTTGGACGGCAAAGGTCTTGATAAAAAAGATGCCATAACACTACTGCACAATGCAGTTGAAAGGGGAATCACATTTTTTGATACTGCAGAGGCCTACGGACCTTACACCAACGAAGAAATTGTCGGCGAGGCATTACAGCCTTATAGAAAAGATGTAGTAATCGCCACAAAATTTGGTTGTAAAGATGCTAAACCAGCAGTAGGTTTAGACAGCAGGCCCGAAACGATCAGGGCAGTAACCGAAGCATCTCTAAAAAGATTAAAAACAGATTACATTGATTTGTTGTATCAGCATAGAGTTGACCCTAATGTCCCGATAGAAGATGTTGCAGGAACAGTAAAAGACCTGATACAAGAGGGCAAAGTAAAATATTTCGGGTTATCGGAAGCAAGTGCTAAAACGATTCGAAAAGCACATTCAATTCAACCTGTATCAGCATTACAAAGCGAATACTCTTTGTTTTGGCGTGAGCCAGAAAATGAAATCATACCAACTTTAGAAGAGCTTGGAATAGGTTTCGTTCCGTTCAGTCCTTTGGGCAAAGGCTTTCTCACAGGTGTAATAAACACAAAATTAGCGGATATAGACCGTAGAAATATTCTTCCTCGTTTCAGCGAAGAAAATATAAAGGCCAATCTGGTTTTAGTAGAAGCACTTTCTGGGATTGCTCAACAAAAAAATATTACGACTGGACAATTAGCATTGGCTTGGCTATTAGCTCAAAAGCCCTGGATAGCGCCAATCCCCGGGACTACAAAATTGCATCGTTTAGAAGAAAACATTGGCAGTACAAATATTGTACTAACAGCAGATGAACTTGCAAAAATTGACACAACAGTAAATGGGATTACACTTATAGGCGACCGCTATCCCGAATTTTTAGAAAAACAAATAGACAAATGAAAACTAACAGCCATGCAAAATATTAGAGGAAAAGTAGTTGCTATTACAGGTGCAAGTAGTGGAATGGGTAAAGCCATTGCAATAGAATTAGCAAAAAACGGTGCAAAGGTTGTTTTGGGCGCAAGACGAACAGAACAATTGCAACAACTTGTTGAAGAAATTAAAAGCAAAGGTGGTGAAGCCACTTTTACTAAAATTGATGTGAAGAATAAAGCCGATTTAGTTCGGTTGGTAAATACAGCAGTTGAACGATACGGAAAATTAGATGTCATTGTAAACAACGCAGGCGTCAGTCAATTAAGCCGTATTGACGAATTGGATATTGACGGTTGGGAAGAAATGATTGACATTAACCTCAAAGGCGTTTTGTATGGAATGGCGGCTGCAATTCCCGTTTTTAAACAACAACAATCGGGACATATCATCAATATCATTTCAACGGCAGGAATAAAGATTGTGCCAATGCAAGGCGTTTATGCAGGAACTAAAAATGCCATTCGTACTATTGCAGAAGCATTTCGTCAAGAGTCAAACGGAAACATTCGCATTACAGCCATTTCGCCAGGATTCGTGAAAACAGATTTTGCGAACAACATAAAAAACGAAGAAATGAAAACAACTATTCAAAAAGGAATGGAACAAATTGCCATAGATCCCTTAGCCATTGCTAACGCTGTAATTTATGCAATAAGCCAACCTAGCGATATTGAAATTGGCGACATTGTTATTCGTCCGTCAAAACAAAATTGATTAAATCCGTAAACGAAAAATGCAACAACAATCTAACATAAATCACATTGAAAGTATATCACAACTTGTGCGTGTCCTGGGAGTTTCTGCACCATTGCACCCATTGATCGCATTGGTTGATTATAATAATGTTTCGATTGAGATGTTTCCAAAAGGGCAAAAGATAAGTCTTGATTTTTACAAAATTTCCTTTAAGTCTACATTCACAGGACAAATAAAATACGGACAAGGATATTACGATTTTGAAGAAGGCGGATTGGCATTCTTGAAGCCTAAACAAATCGTTTTTTCACCCGTAGACATAGAAAGCTATGAGGGTATTGCTTTGTATTTCCATTCGGACTTTATACGGAATTATCCATTAGGAAAAACAATCAATCAATATGGCTTTTTCTTTTACGATGTTTCAGAAGCCCTGTTTTTATCGGCAAAAGAAAAAGAAATTATAGCCAATTTATTTGCTTCAATAGCCAATGAATTAGATAACAATATTGACGGTTTCAGCCAAGATGTTTTGGTGTCGCAAATTGAATTGTTATTGAATTACAGCAACCGTTTTTACAATAGGCAATTTATTACGAGGAAAGCGATCAATCACAACATCATCACTTCTTTGGACAAACTTTTAAACAACTATTTTGAAGAAGGGAATAGTTTGAAAAACGGCTTGCCATCCGTGAAATACATCAGTACAGCATTAAAGCTATCGCAACGGTATTTGAGTGATATGCTGCGTTCTTTGACAGGACTGAACACACAGCAATACATTCAGAATACGGTTATAGAAAAAGCCAAAGAAAAATTATCAACTACAAATCTATCCGTTTCGGAAATTGCTTATGAATTGGGCTTTGAACATTCACAATCGTTCAGCAAACTTTTCAAGACAAAGACAAACGTTTCGCCTTTGGAGTTCAGACAGTCATTTAACTAAAAGGCGACAAAAAAGCAAACTACTAAAAGCCACTTGCCCCTAAGGGGTTTGGTGTTATAGGGGCTGAAGAATAAAGGCTCAAGTATTGTATTTCAATTTATCTTTAGTGCAAGGTTGGGCTGACATTCCCTGATTGCCCCTACAATGCCAAGCCCTAAACCGTTGGTGGCACCCCTAACTGACCACCGTGCAGACATCAACAGACGGGCAAAACGAACAGACCCAAGCCCACCCACCCCCGACAACAAGAATTATTGACCTATCATTTGGATACAACATCGCCCGATTTAGATACTTTTTTCAGAAACCATAGTTTGACCTTTGCCAAGAATATTTAAAAAATAAATTTTATGAGCAACATTAAAGAAGTAAAATTAGGAAGTCAGGGATTGGTAGTTCCTGCAATTGGTCTTGGCTGTATGGGTATGACAACAGGTTTCGGAGGAGATATCTATGGAAAAGCAGATGAAAAAGAAGCCATTGCTACCATTCATCGTTCATTGGAGTTGGGCGGTAGTTTTTTGGACACGGCAGATATATATGGCCCATTTCTCAACGAACGGCTAATTGCAAAAGCCATCCAAGGAAATAGGGAAAAATATATTATAGCCACAAAATTCGGTTTTGAAATTGACAATAATGGACAAGCAACTGGCACATTCAATGGCAGTAAAAATTATATAAAAAAAGCCGTGGAGCGTTCCTTAAAAATTCTTGGTACGGATTATATTGACTTGTATTATCAGCATCGATTGGACCCCAAAACACCAATTGAAGAGACCGTTGAAGCAATGGGCGAATTAGTAAAAGAAGGAAAAGTAAAATATATCGGACTTTCAGAAGTAGGTGCTGAAACCATCAGAAAAGCACACAAAGTTCACCCGCTTACAGCGGTACAGTCCGAGTACTCACTGTTTGAAAGGCAAATTGAAGAATTGGGCATTTTGGATACGCTAAAAGAGCTAGGCATAAGTCTGGTTTCCTATTCACCAATAGGAAGAGGATTTTTAAATGGCGAAATACAAAAGCCTGAAGATTTTAACGATAATGATTTCCGAAAATTTATACCCAAATATCAAGGGGAGCAATTTTACAAAAATGTGGAGTTGGTAAATGAAATTAAAAAAGTAGCAGTCGAAAAAAGTATCACTTCTGCACAATTGGCTATTGCCTGGGTTATTGCCAAAGGACACACGCCTATTCCGGGAACAAAACGTGTGAAATATGTGGAAGAGAATATAGCAGCAGCAGGCACTTCGCTAACGCAAGAAGACCTGGACCGATTGGAACGTATTATCCCTTTGGGAACAGTTACAGGAGCAAGATATGATGAAGCATCAATGAAAGACGTTAATCTGTAGCATTCAAAACAGCGGTTAAGTAAATCGCTTATCCGCTGTCTTTTATCTTATAAAATGAAAAATAGCAAACTGTATTTTCTGAACTCTGTATCAGAACTTCATCATTTCCCGAATATCAAAAAACAATACATCCTTTGATAAGTGTTGTAGACAAACTAAAAATCGTTATTCAACCTACCACAATTGACGACCGAGAACTTATGACTTTGCAAACACTGACATTCTATGCTCTATACCCCATTCAATCATTTTATCCAAAACTTCTGTAATTGATTTTCCTGATTCGGATAGTTCATATTCCACAGTTACAGGTGTTGAGTCATACACATTTCGAACAATCATTCCATTTAGTTCCAGTTCTCTCAGTTCTTTACTTAACATTCTTGGTGTTATCTTCGGAATATTACGCTGTATTTCGGTAAACCGCTTTTTGCCAAAAAGGACGGAACCTATAATTGGCAGTTTCCACTTTCCACTAATTACGTTCAAAGTGTCATTTATATGTAACACATATTGAATTGGACAAGCTTTGAAGTCCCTTATACTATCCATGTTTACTCAATTATAAAATTTACCGCTATACTTTAGTATACCACTATACTTTAAGAAGTGAAGGTAATATATTTTTGCTTCTCATTCTTTAAAAAATTAAAAACTATGATTTTAGTAACAGGAGCAACAGGAAATTATGGAAAGGCAACCATTGACTTTCTATTAAAAAAAGGCATTTCGGCAAACAGCATTTCGGCTTTAGTAAGAGATGTGGCGAAAGCGGAAGACTTGAAAGCAAAAGGAATTAACTTAAAAATTGGCGATTACGACAACTACACTGCATTGGTAGAAGCATTTAAAGGCGTTGACAAGTTGTTATTGGTATCAAGTTCTGATGTCTTGAAACGTGGACAACAACACGAGAATGCAGTGAAGGCTGCTAAAGAGGCCGGGGTAAAACATATATTTTATACCAGTTTTGAGCGAAAGAACGATACCGAAACTTCACCTATTTATTTTCTTGCAAAATCGCATATCGACACAGAAAACCTAATTAAGGCAAGTGGATTGGCTTACACCATTTTTAGAAATAACCTTTATCTGGATGCGTTACCGATGTTTTTTGGGGAACAAGTTTTAGAAACCGGAATATTTTTACCTGCAGGTGACGTGAAATCGGCCTTTGCTTTGCGTAATGATATGGCTGAAGCTACTGCCAATGTATTGACAGGCCAGGGGCACGAAAACAAAGAATATTCTTTAAGCAATACCGAAAATATATCGCTACAAGAAATTGCTCAAGATTTAAGTGAAATAGTTGGTAAACAAATCAATTATGTAAGTCCCCCACAAGATATTTACGTGGAAACATTAAAAGGAGCAGGCGTTCCAACTGAATATATTGGAATGTTTGCAGGTTTTGCCGAGGCGATTAAGCAAGGGGAATTTTCAACTGAAAAAACAGATTTAGAAAATCTTTTGGGCAGAAAACCAACAACGGCAAAAGCGTTTTTGAAAGAAGTTTACACTTCTAAATAACATCTTTAATATAAGAGCTTTATTAGCGGACAGTTTTATAATTGTTCGCTATTTTTATAGTTAATAATTTGACAGAAAAAATGGCATATAACACGGGTGCTTGGCAAAATGAAAGGCGTTAATTTGTAGCATTCAAAACAGCGGATAATTTAAACGTTTATCCGTTTTTTTAATTTGATAAAATGAAAAATAGCAAACCGTATTTTCTGAACTCAGTTTCAGAACTTCATCATTTCCTCAATATCAAAAAGCCAACACACCCTTTGGTAAGTGTTGTAAATCTTGATGAGATTACTGTTAATATTTGTGAAGAAATGAATACAATTGTCTATAATTTCTACACGATTTATTTGAAAAAGAATTTTGATGGAAAAGTAAAATATGGACAACAGTATTATGATTTTGATAATGGAATAATGACCTTTTTTGCACCAAAGCAAATGTTTTCGATAGAAGAAAACAGTTCTACAAAAGTTGAAGGCTGGATGATTGTTTTTCATCCCGATTTCATTCAAAGCTATTCTTTGGCAAAACGTATTAAAGAATACGGATTTTTCTCTTATGCCAACAACGAAGCATTACATCTTTCAGACAAAGAAGAAATCGTTATCTCAGGATTAATTCAAAATCTGCAACAGGAGATTGAAGCAATGATAGACAATTACACGCAAGATGTAGTTGTTTCTCATATTGATTTGTTGCTAAACTATTGTAACCGTTTTTACAATCGTCAATTCATCACAAGGAAAAAAGCATCTAATGATTTATCCTTAAAATTTGAAGATTTACTAAATGCATATTATAAAAATGATGATTTAAGTGTGTCAGGATTGCCGACGGTTCAATACTTTGCCGAAAAATTATTTGTATCGCCTCACTACCTAAACGATATGCTGAAAAATTTGACAGGACAAACTACGCAACAACATATTCAAAACCAACTCTTGGAAAAAGCCAAAGAACTTTTATCGACAACAAAATTATCCGTAAGCGAAATCGCATACCACTTAGGTTTTGAATATCCACAATCATTCAGTAAGGTGTTTAAAAACAAAACGAACCTAACACCGTTAGAGTTTAGACAGTCATTCAACTGACCAACCTGAAACAACGAAGCGTACAAAAAGGGGCAGCCACCAACATTGGATTTTATGCAAGTTGGGCAGACGGAATAACAATGAGCATTTGTAATTCTATTTGGCTTTTGTTCTTAACTTCAACTTTATAATTTCAATCAGCAGCGGTTGTGGGCGGACGGAATACTAATTCCCAACCTGCATAAAGCCCTGACCGTTAGCGGTCATTGTAGAACGACACCAAACTGAAATGAACAGAGGTAAATTATGACAACTGAAAATGTACTTTATTCTGACCTGAAAGTTGTGAAAGAATTGGTTTATGACAAATGCGGTTTCGGGTTGACAAACCTAAAACTGAATCCAGAAAGTGTGGAATATGGTGCTTGCTCATTTGAAATTAACGGACAAAGAGTTGAACATAGAGTTTCTAAAATTACACCGACAAAGGCAGGACAATTTGTAACCATTTGGAAGAGGAACAAGAATGGCGTAACCGAACCTTTTGACATTTTAGACGACATTGATTTTGTCGTAATTACATCAAAAAGTGACAATAACATTGGACAATTTATTTTCCCAAAGTCGGTTTTGGTTGACAAGGGAATTATTTCACAAAATGAAAAAGTTGGAAAACGTGGAATTAGAGTTTATCCATCCTGGGACACTGTAACGAATAAACAAGCAGAAAAAACTCAAAGTTGGCAGACAAAATATTTCGTAACAATTAGGAGCGACAATTCTGTCGACCTTGACTTGACCAAAAAATTATTTGACAAAGCAAACGCAAACTAAAAGCCAGCAAAACAACGAACCGCCAACATAGGATTCGGTTTGGCAATATGGCGGGGCAACGAATATATTCTCAACTTTTTGTTCGCTAATCGGCTCCAGTTCCAGCCGATGAATAAAGCTGAGCAGCAGGATATACAATGAACTTTGAGTTATAAATTTAGCTGCGGTTCCGATCTGACGATTTTCAACTACCGCCACATCCATGCCGAAACGGTTGCTTGCAATGCAGTTGGACAGTCCTCAAAATGTAAAATTCAAACAATGGCAAATCTCACTTACATAATGCCTTGCTTTATCATTGCAGACTTGAAAATTTCGCTTTCATTCTATGTAGATAAACTTGGATTTAAAGTCCGGTATATTGGTCCGGATGACAATCCATATTGGGCTATTGTTGGTCGGGACAATATTTCCATTATGCTTAAGGCTGTTTCTCCTGATATAAAACCGATTCCTAATCGTACGAGACATGAATGGGCACCATCGGATGCTTATATTTCTGCTGATGAACCAGACACGTTGTTTGAGGAATATCGTTCAAATGCTGTTGTATTCAGCAAGCCCATCTATGATAATAGCGATGGTTTAAGGGGTTTTGAGATAGAAGATGCTGATGGGTATATTTTATTTTTCGGACGTCCTAATCTATAGCAATCCCCCTGCTCTCATTAGAGTGCATATACAATCGGAGCGGCTATCCGTAGATTCCGAGCGGTAGCCAAGTGCCAAGCTATCTACGGATTTTCAATGAAAGCCAGTTTGCAACTGGCTATGGTAAACTGACCACGAGCGGTAGCGCAGCCATCAATTATTCAAGCTCCCAAAAAATGCGTGCGCAATTCCATAAAAAAAAGATTGTTACAAAAAAAAGGGGCTTACAAGAATTGTAACAGGTAAGCTGTTACAAAATAAATGTTACAAAAAAATAGGTAACAAGTGAATGTGTAACTAGCTGCTTGAACGCATTTTTATGAAGGCGCTTGGTGGCTGGCAGCATGGAATGGGGCTGTTATCTGCCCTACAAATATTGTGACCCGAATGGTGTGAGAACTGCCGGACAGTGGAAGGGGGCTGGGCCTTTGTACTGGTGCCTGGCAGTTTCCTCCTACCGTCAGAGGGACGTTGCTGGCTGCTCCTGCAAATCGGAAAAAATCGAACGAAATCGAGCACAATCGTACATAATCGAGCACAATCGTACATAATCGGGAAACTGCCTTCTTCGCCCACCTGCATATTTGTACCGTAATCAAACAAACATTGTTCAACAGCGTCAAGTGGTTGCCATGGGTTCACTGTCCTCCCGAATGGTGGTTAGGGGGCGGGCCTTGTGCAGACGCTGGGCAGGTTCCTCCTATCGTCGGAATGGCAGGATAAGTTAATGTCTTCGGTCATGTATCCTGCAGGTGAAAACCTGCCTTTGCCGGCAGGCAGGCACTTTGCAGGGGCTGTGTATTAATTAACTTTTGAGTTGTGAGGAAGGACCAACAACGGAGAAGGTTGGCTTCCGAATATATCCTCAGCTTCAGTTCCAGTTTCCGGAATTCTATTCAGCCTTTGTACATAACTTCGGCTTCCGCCCGAACTGGATTACAAGATACCAGCCCTGCGGCAAGCCCTGACGTTACCTGCAAGCAATCCGAAACATAGACTATGACAGAGAATTTTGAGAATTTAATTGAAATATATAAAACAGACCCAGAGAGTGTCTATAATACTTGGTTTACTGAAAATAACGAAAGACTAAAAGCATTTCGTACTATAAGACGTGGCGTTCAGCAAGTAATTAATGATATTAAAGACAAAAAATTTCCTAACGATTTCAAAGGAAGTTCCCTTGAATTTGTATTGTCTTGTATTTCCGAACAGAAGCAAGTTTTTGTAGGTGTTGCCCACCCTTTTTATTGGAAACCGAAATTGAGAATTCCTGACATTTATGAAAACGAAAAAAATAAAAATGCTTTTGGACAATTTTTAGAAAACTGTTTCAACTACAATACGAAAGAAGAAACAATTTTAAAAGAAATTATTAAGCTTGATCAATTAAAGATTAAAGGACTTGGACCAGCAGTTGCAAGTATTTTATATTTTTTGCACCCAACAATTATTCCACCATTTAATACAGCAATAATTAATGGTTACAACATTTTGTTTAACGACAAGAAAAAATTAGGTTCATGGATAGAGTTTTTAAATTTAAGAGAAACAATTATTGAAACAAACGAAAGATATAAATCTTTACTTTCAAATGATTTAGGCGCATTTACAGGACTACTATTTGAAATTGGAGCAAAGAAGATGATAATTGAAGATGAAAAATATATCACAGAAGAAGACAAAATAAAATTCCAAAAGCAAGTTGAAAAAAGACGCAAGGAAGTAGAAAGTGAACAGCAGGAAAATGATTTGCATACAGAAATGCAGTATCATCTACTCAAGGTTGGAAAAGAATTAGGATATGATGTCATTAGTGCTTCAAATGACCGTTCTAAATCATACAAAGGGAATAGTTTCTCATTTTTAAGTTTGTCTAACTTTCCTGAAATGAATATTAACAAGGAAACTTACAATACAATTGGTCTTATTGATATAGTATGGTTTGAGAAAGGGACTAATAAACCTATTTGTGCATTTGAAGTTGAAAAAAGCACTTCAATATATTCGGGAATTTTGCGTTTGACAGATTTAGCATGTTCGTTTATGGACAGTGAACAACATTTGTATATTGTGTTGCCTAACAATAGGGAAAAGGAAGTTGTAATGCAACTATCCAGACCTTCAATAAAAAATAATAGGACTTCAATAAAATATATATTGTTTTCAGAATTGAGAGAGCATTGTGAAGCATTGTGTAAATTTGGAGAAGACCACCATGTTTTAAAAAAAATAGCAAAAACAGTATGACAAAAAATGCCTACAGGTAAGGATTGGGCTGGAGTACCTTGATTTCTCCCACTTCGGCAAGAAAACCGTTGGCTACAATTCTGACAAAAATGAGAAATACCTTTACACTTATTTTCCTTATCCCAATTTTTGGGTTGGGACAACAAACTGATACTGTTATTACAAGGGGGCATTTCAATTTGAAAAATGTGGAGTTTACTTTTCAAAAAATTGAACATGGTTTTTATTATAATGACAAAGGCTTAATAGACAGTTCACAAAAAGAAAGTCAATTTGTTGTATTGAAAAATAACAAGATTGTATTCACAAATACTTTAAGACTTTGGGATGGGGATTGCAATAGTATTACATTAGAGCTTGGCGACTTTGCGGTGACAGATTCTTCAATTATTTTTTATAGTTATTATGCCTGGATGGGCGGTTGCTGTGGTTTGCCATATGGGGCGAGGTTGCAAACTTATAAACTAGATGACCAAGGCAACTTGTTTCTTGACAACTCAAATATATATTTGGAACGTTATAAGGAAAAGCTTTCTACAATGGACAAAGAGCGACGGAAAAAGTGGGTCTTGGAGACTGAGTCCAGCTATAATGCAAGATTTGTATTTGGGGCAACTGCCAACAAATTAATGGACAGCGTTAAATCAAGACTAGCTAAGCAAATTTCCAAGGAAACAGAAGATTGGCCAAAGTCTCCTTTAGGCATTAAATATGGATATAAGAGATAAAACAGTAGCTAGCGCTACGGTATCCTCAATCATTAAGTTAAGGCAATGGCAAAAAACAAAGAAGACATCCAATCAAATGGCCAACATCCAAATCCAACTCCTTTCTCCCAAACCTACTTCCACGGCACAAAGGCCGACCTCGAAGTTGGGGATTTAATTGAAGTTGGTTTCAACTCAAACTTTGGACAAAGGAAAAATGCAAAATACATTTTCCTGACGGCGACATTGGATGCTGCTATTTGGGGTGCTGAACTGGCCCTTGGGGAAGGCCGTGAAAGGATCTATTTGGTGGAGCCAATTGGGCCCATTGAGGACGACCCAGATTTGACAGATAGGAAATTTCCGGGTAACCCTACAAAATCCTATCGTTCTGTACATCCGTTTAAGGTTGTAGGGGAGGTTGCCATTTGGGCAGGGCACCCACTGGAGCAAGTTGAGACTATGAAAGGCCATTTGGCAAAACTTAGGGAACAGGGCATAAATTCACTGAACGACTAGCTGCGTCTACGATGGGTACGGCGGTTATGTAATCCTACAGGTGAAAACCTGCCTTTGCCGGCCGGCACCTTGTAGGGGCTCTGTATTAATTAACCTTTGAGTTGCGAGGAAGGACCAACAACGGCCAAGGTATTCATTCACTGAACGACTAACTAAACCTATCATGGTCCGGGCAGGTTCCTCCTATCGTCGGAATGGCATCCAAATTACCCCTATGCTTTTGGTGCAGTTACTGAAATAAGCCACAGCCCCA
>JAHEZD010000062.1 GCA_023251255.1 Chitinophagaceae bacterium | reverse complement strand
CGGCGCTGCTGGAGCAACAGGAACTGCGGGTGCTAATGGCGCCACAGGAGCAGCCGGACCAACAGGCAGTACCGGAGCCACAGGTGCAACGGGCGCTGCTGGACCAACAGGTTCCACTGGTGCAACGGGCGCAACAGGAATAACAGGTAGCACTGGCGCTACAGGTGCAACCGGCGCTGCTGGAGCAACAGGAACTGCGGGTGCTAATGGCGCCACAGGAGCAGCCGGACCAACAGGCAGTACCGGAGCCACAGGAGCAACGGGTTCCGCTGGACCAACAGGTTCCACTGGAGCCACGGGCGCAACAGGAATAACAGGTAGTACAGGCGCAACAGGAGCTACTGGAGCAAACGGAGCAACAGGAACTGCGGGAGCTAATGGTGCAACTGGAGCCGCCGGACCAACAGGAAGTACAGGGGCCACAGGCGCAACGGGTACCGCTGGACCAACCGGTTCCACTGGAGCCACGGGCGCAACAGGAATAACAGGTAGCACTGGCGCTACAGGTGCAACCGGCGCTGCTGGACCAACAGGTTCAACTGGTGCCACAGGTGCTACAGGTTCAGCGGGAACTGCTGGTGCAACAGGCGTAACAGGTGTTACTGGAAGCACTGGTCCAACAGGTTCTACAGGAGCAACTGGAGCAACGGGAGCTGCAGGTGCAGCGGGTGCAACTGGTGCTACGGGTGCAGGTTATGCCAATGGTACTGCAGCTAACCAGATTTATATAACAGGGGCAACACCATTTGCACCTACTAGTCCAGTAACTACCGTTCCAAGTAGTGCAATGCCAGCATATACAGGTGGTGACGTTACTTCATCAGCAGGTTCATTGGTATTGAGCATTGCCAATAATGCCACATCGGGGAACCATATTGTTTCAGCTTTGACTTCGGCAACAAATATTACGGGCACTGGTAACGTAGTCTTTTCTAGCTCGCCTACTTTGGTTACACCTTCCTTGGGTACACCAAGTGCATTGGTGGGTACAAACATCTCTGGTACAGCAGCAAGCTTAACAGCGGGTAAAGCAACCATATTGGCAACTGCACGTACCATTAATGGAGTGTCGTTTAATGGTAGTGCCGACATAACATTGCCGGGAAGCAATATTTTCCCAGCAGCAATTAGCACTACATTCACCGCTACAACCAGTACATATTTTATTCCCGACGGTACCGCACTCACTTTACCAGCGGCTACAACAATTGGACAGGTACTCATTCTTATAAATACAAGTCCCGGTTCAGGTTTTACCGGTTCAGGTTTTTCAATTACCCGTACAGGCACCGACACAATAGTTGATGACATAAATACCGGCACTGGAGGCTTAACGTCTCTGTCAGGTCAATTCCTTCAGCGATTAGTAAGCGATGGGAATCACCATTGGTATCTTTTCTAAAATCAGCTATAATGTAACTAGCGTTATTGAATGATTTTCCTTTTTCGCAGGGCCTCCCAACGGAGGCTCTGCTCTTTTATCTAACTAATGTAAGCATCTTATTACCTTGCTTTTTCTTCTTCAGCGTCTTCCGACGGGACACAGTATTTTTATACCTAAATGTTCATGCTGAGTACTGCTGGACGCTGTGGTAATACATAGTTTGTGCTCAACATGTTAGGTTGCAGCTTGCTTTTGTAGGCAGACAGGCTCCTGTATGACATTTACTTTTGACTTTACGAGATGCTCTCTTTAACATGGACTTTTTCTATTGTGGATGTTCTTAAGAGGAATTTTACGTCTATTAACAAAGACGGGTTTACTGTTCTGCTTTATGCTTTAGATTTTACGATGTGCCTTTTCTTCGTAATCAGAAATCAAATACGTGCTCAATTGTTATTTTCTCCTTGTCCAATTGTAACAGCAACTTGTTCAGGGATGGAACGGGGACAGCTAATGCAATCCTTTTCATGGTATAGTCCGCTGCAATAGGTTGTGTAAAAACCGTTTGGGCATTTTCGAAGGTGGTGTAGCAGCGGGTAGGTACCAAGATTGTCAATAGGATGGCCGTATTGTTCCCTGCTATTTCCTTGAAACTATGTCCCTGTTTTGCAAGGTCAGTTGCGGCAACAGCAAACTTATCATAACGGGGAAGGTAATGCAAGCTATCATTGTCAAGAATAACAGCAGTTGTTGGTAATGCTTCCTCATAGATTTGTTTGGTTCCAAGCCCAATCAGTTTGCTGTAAATATGCTTGACCAGCAATTCGGAAGTGAGGATATATCTACGTTCGACTTTCCTGAGAAAGTGACTGCCCATAAAAGGAGTGGATGTCCAAAGGGTTTTCAACCTGCTTTTGAAATCAAATTCGTACCAGGGCCTATCCTTAATAAAATCAACATAATCCTGTGTGAACCTTGCATTGAACTGGTCTTCGGCTGTAACTGGTGTATTGGTATCGGTAATCCTTCCAATGATTGTTTCGTACCATGCTTTAATGGAGTACTCCACGGATGCACTTGTGCCAATTACCCAGATCATGAAATGGTAGCCTGTGTTTTTTGGGAAATTGCCTTTTATCTGGTCATCCACTATTTTATAGCTCTGCCATATCTGGGCCGTATGGCTATTGAAAGGGAATGTTGTTGAGGTATGCTGTGTATAATAGGTGGCCTGTTCCTGTGGGCTGAACACTAGAAACCATTCTGGGTAAGTGAGCAATGTTTGGTCGGCCGGCCTCCTATCTTTTTTTGGTGTGATGGTAATGTTGTTCGCCACCAACCATTCCTTGGGAAGGACCAGTCCTTTGCCTGCTGCAATGGTAGTAGGGTTCCTTTCTTTGAGGAAGAAAATACAGGTGGTTAAGGCCATTGAGCAAAAGGTGAGTAGGTAGAGGCGTTTCATTTTTACAGTTTTGTAAAGCAGATGAGTGTATTGGCTGAAGGGTCCTTGTCCTGCAAGATCCTTTGGCCCTTGTCCTCAAAACCATGGGCAGTTATTATCCTGCTCCATTCATCAATTGACTTAAATGCCTTGAATTCGGAACTGTCAGTTTCCCAAGACACATTGAGGCCAAGGTTGAAAACAGTGTGGACAAGAGAAACGAAGGTTGCCATTCCGTTTGACTGAACATCATGATCACGCATGATGAACATTCCGCCCTTCCGCAAGGTTCGGTGAATGGATGTTATATAACCATCTAGTTGCGCTGGTCTGCAATGGTGCAGGCCTATATGGCAGGTAATCAAATCAAGGCTTTCATCTGCAATGTCGTCTTTGCTGATTGGCTGGTAGGTGAGTGGGATGAACTGCCCAATTTTGCTTAGTTGCCCCCTTTCAAAAATGTCTGCGATGGAGTTATTGGGAGCTATATCATTGGTGAGATAAGTATTTCCCGATAAGGAAATATGTTTCCGCAATTCGCTGATATACCTGCCTGTTGAGCCTATTTCCAAATAACCATTGATATGCTTCCTATTGCCCAAGAGTTGCAACACCTGTTTTGCCATTTCCTTTTTCTGTTTTCTCAGTGCAGGTAAGGCCAATGTAAGTTCTGAAAGGAAGGGCTTGATTTTCGGCAGGTCCTGCTGAATGGTTTTGTAGATTTCTTCATCTGTACCTTTCTCCTTTGCAGTGGAAGCAATCAGGTAATGGAATTTGTCTTCTGGATACAAATGAAAAATGACTTGCAGGAAACGGTAGAAATCATCGCTCCATTTGGTGTCTGAAAAAACTGCTTTGAACTCTGATGCCATTTTAGTTGTTTTTATAGTAAGTGTCCCAAATCACATTCCTGAACTTGTAGCCGGGATCAAGTTGCTTTTTTATATCAAATAGTTTCTTTGCGTTTGGATAGGTCTCATGGAACTGCGCTGCGGTAGCATGTGCTTGATAGGGCAAGTAATAGGAGCCGCTAACAGACAATGCGGCATTGATCAATTCCCTTGTCCAGACAGCTACTTTGTTCTTTTCCACTTCATTGGTTCCTTGTTTATACCAGACAACGAAAGCGAAGACTTCTTCCTTTGCCCACGCTAATAGGGAACCATTATCTGCTTTTGCATGGCGGATGGACACATTGATTACATTGACTTTATAACGGGTGAAAATTTCTGCCATTAGGGAGGCAAACCTGTCAAACTGTTCTACGGGTACAAAGTATTCCTGCAGCACATAGGTGCTTTCCTTTCTTGTTTGGGGTTCCAGTTCCAGCACATCATAGCCAGCTTCATAATTCCGCCAATGGATTTTCTTTGAAGCAAAGATGATGGGGTCAATGATGAATTCCCGTCTCCATTTCCCAAAACTGCTTTTACTGAACGCTCCAATGAAATACCGCTCTATGGGATAGGCGGCTGCAAGGGGCATCAATCTTGTTTTTACAGTGGGCTTTTCATTGGTCCTAGTCCAACTTACTGCCCTAACGTTTTTGAATAGCGGAGGATAGATGTCCCCATTGTGAAAGATGACTTCTTGATTTGTTCGAATGTTTTCAACAAAGAAATGCTTGTAGCTGCCCCTATCCATTTTCTTATGACTGCGTTTTACGGCTACATTGGTTTCCAGCTCCAGTTCAACATGGGCCACCACAGCAATAGCATTGTAACATCCTATGCAGGCAAAGAATAACTCGTTCCTTTCAGTTGGCGAAGTATGGGCCAGTTCACCATTTGCCAATATAACATCCAGGGATTTTACGGAGAGTATAACGGGGCCAAGCCCAATGTACCTGCCGTGGCAGTTTACGCTCAAGGCACCACCTACCGTAAAATTGGCATAGGTCTGCATGGTCTTTACACTTAAGTCATGTTGGTCAATGTAATGCTGGATATCGCACCAGCGGGTGCCTGCTTCAACTTTTATGGTTTTGTTTCCGGCGGAGAAGTCAAGCACCTTGTTTAGCTTCCTCATGTCTATATGGATGCTATGGGGGCTTGCAGTTTGCCCACCCATGCTGAACCTGCCGCCTCCAATGCTAATGGGACTATTTGCTGTTTTAATAATCTGTTGAAGTTCTGCTATGGTTGTTGGTGTTTCAACTTTTAACACAAGGATGGGATTGAGTTGGGTGATATCATTCACTATCCTTTCATCGGTCTTCAAATGAGGCACACTTGCTGCTTCGGGATTCTGAAAGTAGTCTGGTGCTGAACCGGGGACGGGTCCGAAACGGTTTGAATGGGGGTTGCCTTTTTTGAACCCTAACAGGAATATCAAATACAAAGGCCCCAATACGGGAACAAGTACCAGCCAAAGCCGGAACCCCGTTTTGTTGCTATCGTGCAACCGCTTCGTTGATGTTGCCAGTAAAGCCCAAAACAGTAAGGGATAAATTATCCAAGTGACTGAATAGGGGAATACCAGTTCCAATAAATTGAACAGCACGTAGAAAGTAGTCCAGATAAAAATGGAAGCTGTCCAATAAGTTAGACGGTTGATACGTCCATGCGTTGTGAAAAGTAAATAGCTTACAGGTAGCTTGTCTTTTAATGCCATTTAAGATTGATTCCTTTCTGTGAATATAGAGGATTGTACGGTTGGGCAAAACTAATGACGGGTAACTGCTCTATTGCAGCTTAACCACCAGCAGGGTATCGGCATATTTGGAAAGGGCCTTCATTTCGTCATCGATAGAGCTTGTCCAATCTTCAAGGGTATATTTCCTATTAGCAAGTTCATTGTCGTACTTGCCCTGTTCGGCCCTGTAATCCTCATGGAATTTCCTGAACAGGTCCTTTATCTGCATTTTATAAGTAGCGGCAGTAAAGGTAGTGTTGCTGAGGTACTGCCTGATCTTGCGGGCATAGAGTTCGCACATATCAAAATGGTGCTGTTCATGGTCAAGTACCCTGTTGCTGTTCCTGCTTTCCAAGGTTGCTTTCTTTACCCATGACCTTGCAGGGTTGAACCAGGCAGCAATGATGAAATGTATTTCGTTGCTGTCGGCCATATAGTAACGCTGTTCCAATCTGGAGCTGGTAACGGCAGCGGCTTTTGCATGGGGCCCTGTGGAATCCACTGTTCCCTTGAAGTTTTTCCATTTGAGCTTTTTCTTGCTCCATAGAATTTGTTCATGTTCCTGCTGCACAAAGAAGGAACAGGTGAGGAAAAGTAGGAGGGAAGCTGCCAGCAATTTCATTGTACCGGGTTTAATGTTTTAGTGGTGTCCTTCCTCATCCAATCTTCACTAAATTCTTGCCGAGGTTGTTTGCCGTTAGTAGTAAAGACGGGTTTTACCAACTTTGAATGGCAGCAATTTAAGGCAATTTTACTCATGCAGCTAATTGGTGAAATGCAGGTGCCAGAAACCCGGAACACCAACTTGGCATACCTATTTTAGTAGCTGGCTCGTCAGATTATTACTACCAATCTTTTCCCATCTGGTACTTCCATATTCCACAATCTGCCAATATCTTCCAGGTTTACGCTTATGGTGTCAGCTTTCAGTTTGCCATCTGCGGCCAGTTGGAACATATCGGGAAGTATGTCAGTAAGCAATGCCTGCATTTGCTCCTTTGTCCAACTGCCCAGACCGGAGCCTGATAATTGAAGGTCAACGCTTCTTAGGGTTTCTGCTGATAATTGGATGCTATCGCCCGTTACGGCGCCAATGGAAACGAAACGTGTTCTATGTGTAAATAAACCTTTCCCTTTTAAGGAAGCCAGTATGCATTCTGCGGTATGCCCCCACAAATAGTCGATAATTACATCAATGGGTGTACTGTTATGAATGGCTTTTAGCTGTGCCATAAAATCCGCATCGCTTTGCTTAACAGATACTATTTCATCTGCCCCCAGCGATAACAGGGACTGCAATGATGCCTCATTCCTGCCAGTGACAATGACCCTCCCGGCACCATAGTGTTTGGCTATCTGGACAGCCATTTTTCCTGTAAAGCCTGTGGCCCCGTTTATCAATACAGTCTCACCCTGTTTCATTGCTGCCCTGTAGCGAAGTGCCATGGCAGAACCGGCAATTGCATTGGGCAATGCTGCTGCTGTGGCATCATCAATGCCATGCGGTAGTTTTACCATCCTGCTTTTTTCAATGATGGCTTTTTCTGCCACCATGCCACTAACACCAAGGGCAAATACCCTTGTGCCGTCTTCCAGTACTCCCACACCATCGCCACCTATTACCCTTGCATTTTGCTTGTCTTCTGAAGAATAGTGCTTGCCACTGGCCACAGCTCTATCAAGATGTTTGATGGCTGCTGCCTTCACGGAAATGAGCAATTGGTCATCCTGCTGAACAAGGGGTTCATCCATATCCGTGTATTGGGGCAAATTCCCCTTTGTATACATAACGGCTGCTTTCATGTTGTCAAGTTTGTGGGGCAAAACTATGCTGCTGCTATGCGGTAGGCGATAACATTTGTTATCAAATCCGGGATAGGCTGTTTTCTTTTGCCAGCCTGTTTTTTATGCGGCTAAGGTGAACAGTGGTAATGCCCAGATAGGAAGCAATGTAATGCTGTGGTACCCGTTTCACTACCTGCGGTTTTTCTTTTAAAAGGTTCAGGTAACGTTGGGCAGGGGTATCTTTTATGGATGAAAAGAAATGCTTCATGTAATCGAAACTGCGCTCAAATATGGCGTTGATAAACATGTCCCTTAGTTCGGGGATGTTCTTTATCTCCTCCATGATCCTGTCCATATCTTTTTTATGTATCCACCATAGGGTGCTGGGTTCAAGTGTTTCAATGGTGACAGGGCTTGGAATGCCTTTCCTGAAACTTTCAACAGAAGCTACCGTGCTGTTCTCAAAGAAGAACTGGAAGGTAATGTCCTTGCCCTCATTATTGAACCATGCACGGAGGCATCCCTTTTCAATCAGGAAGAGCTTCTTTGAAATAGCCTCTTCTTTTAGGAGTATGGTTTTTGCAGGGACCGCAATCCGTTCAAAGTGGCTGATATAATCATTCCACTTTTCGTTGTCGATGGGGAACCTGCTTCTAAATTGTTCAAACATGATTGAATGTATTCATAAGATTCCATATTAACGGCCCGTTGCTTCTTCGTTACTATTTGTTCTGCCTGTTTTGATGTGTTTAAAATCTTCCCTTTGGTAAACAGGTTTTTACAGGAGTATTGATATTTTGGGTAACATCAGTTATTTTTTTAAGGCTTGTCCCTGCCTATAAACCTGCCTTTGCCCAATAGGAAATCAATGGCTTTTGCTATATTCCTGTCAAGGCTTTCTTCGGTTTTGAGGAAGGAAAGGTAACGCAGCACTTCAAGTTGAAGTGATGGCCGTAAGTTATTAAAAATAGCTGCTGCTGCTTTGTTTTCTTTGAGGGCCTTCAAGAATTTCGGGTGGGGCGCAATAACCCTCTTTACGGGGTCAAATGCTACGGTAAGCTCCACCACTTCACCCGTTCTTCTTGGCGAATTTTTAAGCATGGTAGTGTTGATGTACAGTCGCCATGCCCCATTGTACTTCACCAAAGTTTGCTTGTAATCCTTCCCGTTGATGGTACCCTCTATGGGTATATTCCCTTTGTCCTTCCCTGCCTGTTTAAAAATGGCTTTTAGGATACTGTCGGGTACAAGAACATAGGGGTTGATGCCAATCATTTGTATTTCAGCTTTGAATTGGTGCATCTTTCGGTTATTGGTTTGTGTTATTGTTCTCTAGTGGGTTGTTCTGCAAAGGTGATAGTGTCAAATGGTTGTCCACAGTTGGCTATTTCCCATTTATATCCAAATGCGGGTTAATTAGGGTAAGATCGGGTATTTTGGAAAAATCTGAGGTATTCCGAGTGAGCAATGAAAGGTTGTGTACAATGGCAGTGGCGGCTATAATGGCATCGGGCAACTTTATGATATGTTTTTTGCGTAGCGTAATGGTAAATGCTACAATGTCATCAGTTAAACTAAGGATATCAGATGCTTGAATAAAAGTGTTCAAGATATTTTGTTCATACTTGGTAGGGGCGTTAAAGCCCAGCACTTCTTTTTGGTGATTACGGAAAGTGTTGGCCGTTCGTCCACTACGGTATGCAAAAACTGCATTGCTTTTAAGGGCAATGCAGCTTTTAGGTAATCAATGACTACGTTGCTATCCAATAAATACATTGGGCTACAATTGTTTGTTTGTTCTTTCTTCCCATTCTTCCCTGCTTTCTGCTACGTAGCTAAGCATCACATCGGCTGTTTCATTGGAAAGCTCGCCTGCATAATCGGAAAGTTTGATGGCCGGTTTGGAAGTGGGTGGTACAAATGCTTCTTCCATTTTTTTCAGATCTTCATGTTTATGGGTTATTTCTTCCCATTCATTAATGGGTATCACCACCGCTGTGTGCGCTCCTGTATAATCTGTTATGTATTGTAAAGACATGGCTTTGTTTTTTGACTCCTACAAATTTAGTGAAAAAACAATTTAGTGGACAGGGCAGGAAGTAGGCAATAGAAAGAAGACAGTAGCTTTTTTTTTATGGGTTTCGTCAAGAAAAAACACCAAACTACAGTGATATTGGCGGCCTGCAAGCCAACTAATTTGATAACAGAAAAATAGGCTATCTGTTTGGCCGAAAATCAGTATCATATTTTCTTTAAAACAGACTTTTTCCAATCAGTTGAAAATGAGTTGAAAGGGCTCCCTGTTTTCAACAAAAGAGATGGTAAAGAAGCTATTATTTGTTTTACTCAAGAAAACTGTTGAATTATTGTATTAATTCCTTGACCGGAGGGCTGTTTTTATGCCTGTTTCTATAAAGACTTATGCCTGCTTGCATTGGCCATCGACTTCAGTTCTATCTAGAAAATCCCTGTTTCCCCCATTTTTTGCTCCAAAAACCCTCCATTTTTCCATTTTTCCATTTGAAATTGTATCCCTACCTTCGCCGCCTTAACAATTTTGGTGTATTGTATCCCATTTATTTTACCGTTTGAGTTAGACTGCAGCCTGTCTTATTGCTTTAGGTGATAAGAACGTACAGGTTAGTAATGCAATGGAAGCTAAATTGGTAGGTAAATGCCGGAAGGGGTGCCCAGAATCTAAAATCTTTTTAGGGATATGGCAATTAAAAGAGAATTCAACAAACCTAAGTCAACTTTTTCCCAGATTACCATCAGCCTCGCTTCCCCGGATTCCATCCTGGAAAGGAGTTTTGGTGAGGTCCTGAAGCCGGAGACCATTAACTACCGTACTTACAAACCTGAACGTGACGGTTTGTTCTGCGAAAGGATCTTCGGACCGGTAAAGGATTATGAATGTGCCTGCGGCAAGTACAAGCGTATCCGTTACAAGGGTATTGTTTGCGACCGTTGCGGTGTGGAGGTTACAGAAAAGAAAGTACGCCGTGAACGCATGGGCCATATTAAATTGGTGGTGCCCGTGGTGCATATCTGGTACTTTAAATCATTGCCCAATAAAATTGGTTACCTATTGGGTGTTAGCTCCAAGAAATTGGAGAGCATTGTTTACTACGAGCGTTATGTGGTGATCCAGGGCGGTGTGAAGGACAGTTTGGGCGCTGGTGACCTGTTGACTGAAGAAGAATATTTGGACATATTGGACAATCTTCCAAAAGATAACCAATACCTGCCCGATGAGGACCCGCAGAAATTCATTGCCAAAATGGGTGCCGAAGCGGTTCATGCCTTATTGGAAAGATTGGATCTGGATGAATTGAGCTACCAGTTGCGCAATGCGGCTGCTACCGAAACCTCGCAGCAACGTAAGGCGGATGCCTTGAAGCGTTTGAGCGTGGTGGAAGCTTTCCGTGACTCCCAGGAGCGTATCACCAACCGCCCAGAGTGGATGGTGATGCAGTACATTCCGGTGATTCCTCCAGAATTGCGTCCATTGGTTCCATTGGATGGTGGCCGTTTTGCCTCTTCCGATTTGAATGACCTTTACCGCCGTGTTATTATCCGTAATAACCGTTTGAAAAGGTTGTTGGAAATCAAGGCCCCTGAAGTGATCCTGCGTAACGAAAAGAGGATGCTGCAGGAAGCCATTGACTCCTTGTTTGATAATAGCCGTAAATCAAATGCTGTTAAGGCAGAAGGTGGACGTGCCCTGAAATCCTTGAGCGATGTGCTGAAAGGTAAACAAGGCCGTTTCCGCCAGAACTTGCTAGGTAAACGTGTGGACTACTCCGGTCGTTCCGTTATCGTGGTAGGACCTGAACTGAAAATGCATGAGTGCGGTTTGCCCAAGGATATGGCTGCGGAACTGTTCAAGCCATTTATTATCAGGAAATTGATTGAAAGAGGTATCGTTAAGACCGTTAAGAGCGCCAAGAAATTGGTGGACCGTAAGGAAAACGTGATCTGGGACATTCTCGAAAATATATTGAAGGGCCATCCGGTAATGCTGAACCGTGCCCCCACTTTGCACAGGTTGTCCATCCAGTCTTTCCAACCTAAGTTGGTAGAGGGTAAGGCCATCCAGTTGCACCCATTGGTTACTGCATCATTCAATGCGGATTTCGATGGTGACCAAATGGCGGTACACGTTCCTTTGAGCAGTGCTGCTATCCTGGAAGCCCAATTGTTGATGCTGTCTTCGCACAATATCCTGAATCCCCAAAATGGTACGCCAATCACCCTTCCTTCCCAGGACATGGTTCTTGGCCTGTACTACATGACCAAGATCAAGAAATCTACCGAAACCGAAACCGTAAAGGGACAGGGCAAGGCTTTCTACAGCATTGGTGAAGTAATCATTGCCTACAATGAGGGTGCGGTTGATTTACATGCTGGTATCAAGGTGATGACGAATGTGCGTGCAAACGGACAGTTGAGCAAGAAATTGATTGAAACCACGGTTGGCCGTGTACTGTTCAATGAACATGTACCTGCTGAAGTGGGTTTTGTAAATGCTTTGTTGACCAAGAAGAACCTGAGGGAAATTATTGGTGACATCATCAAGATTACCAACGTCCCTAAAACAGCAAAGTTCCTGGATGATATCAAAACACTTGGTTTCCGTATGGCTTTCCGTGGTGGTTTGAGCTTCAGTGTAAATGACCTGATTGTTCCTGATAGCAAACAAGCATTGCTGGATGGTGCAAAAGCAGAAGTGGAAGAAGCTTGGGAAAGTTACAATATGGGCCTTATTACGAATAACGAGCGTTACAACCAGGTTATTGACGTATGGGGCCGTGTGGATATGAAGATTACCGAAGCCCTGATCCATGAAATGGCTACGGACAAGCAAGGATTCAACTCCGTATTCATGATGTTGGATTCCGGTGCCCGTGGTAGCAAGACACAGGTGAAGCAATTGGTGGGTATTCGTGGATTGATGGCCAAACCACGTAAGAGTGGCTCGTCTGGAAGCGAGGTAATTGAAAACCCGATCCTGTCCAACTTTAAGGGCGGACTAAACGTATTGGATTACTTTATCTCTACCCACGGTGCCCGTAAGGGTCTGGCGGATACGGCCCTGAAAACAGCGGATGCCGGTTACCTGACACGTAGGTTGGTGGACGTTTCACAGGATGTGGTAATTGCGGAAGATGATTGCGGTACACTGCGTGGTATTGCTACTTCTGCATTGAAAGATAATGAAGATGTAATTGAAGATCTGGCTGATAGGATTGAAGGCCGTACTTCATTGCATGATGTACTGGACCCTGTAACCGAAGCATTGATCATCAAGGCTGGTGAGGAAATTTCTTCCGATGTGGCCAAACAAATTGAGGATAGCGGTATTGAAACAGTGGAGATACGCTCCGTATTGACCTGCGAGGCCAAACGTGGTGTTTGCGTAAAATGCTATGGTAAGAACCTGGCTACAGGTTATATTGCTCAACGTGGTGATGCTGTGGGCATCATTGCTGCACAGTCCATCGGTGAACCTGGTACACAGCTTACATTACGTACCTTCCACGTGGGTGGTGTTGCGGGAAGTGCCAACATTGAAACTGGCCTGTTTGCCAGGTTTGATGGTACCGTTCAGTTTGATGGTCTGCGTACAGTGGCTACCACCAACAATGAAGGCAATAAGGTGAACATTGTAATTGGCCGTACAGGTGAGGTGAGGATCATGGATGTGAAGAACGACCGCTTACTGATTACCAATAACGTGCCTTATGGATCTACCTTGACCGTGAAAGATGGTCAACAGGTGAAGAAGGGTGAAATGATCTGTTCTTGGGATCCGTTCAACAACGTTATCGTTGCAGAACAAAATGGTTCCATCAAGTTTGAAGGCGTACTGGAAGGTATTACCTACCGCGATGAAGCGGATGACCAAACAGGTCACCGTGAAAAAGTGGTTATCGATACAAAAGATAAAACCAAGTTGGCTACTATTATTGTGGAAGGCAAGGATATTAAGCAGTACAACTTACCAGTTGGATCGCACATTTCCGTAGAGGAAGGTGATGAAGTGAAGGCTGGTCAGGTGCTGGTAAAAATCCCCCGTATACTTGGTAAGCTAAGGGATATCACGGGAGGTCTGCCTCGTGTAACTGAACTGTTCGAGGCAAGGAACCCTGGTAACCCAGCGGTGGTTTGCGAAATTGATGGTGTGGTTACTTTTGGTAATGTTAAGCGTGGTAACCGTGAAATTGTGGTGGAAAGCAAGGATGGTATCGTGAAGAAATACCTGGTTCCATTGAGCCGCCAGATCCTTGTACAGGATGGTGATTTCGTGAAAGCAGGTGCGCCATTGTCCGATGGGCAGATTGCACCTTACGATATCCTGAACATCAGGGGACCATTTGCGGTGCAGGAGTATGTGGTGAACGAAATCCAGGAAGTTTACCGCTTGCAAGGTGTGCGTATCAATGACAAGCACGTGGAAGTAATCGTTCGCCAGATGATGAAGAAGGTGGAGATTGTTGACGCTGGAGATACCAAGTTCCTTGAAGAGGACCTGGAAGACAGGTTCGACTTTATTGATGAGAACGACAGGATATTTGACAAGAAAGTGGTTACCGAAGCTGGCGAAAGCAGCAAGTTCAGGGCCGGTCAGATCATTACCCTGCGTGAACTGAGGGAGGAAAATTCCATCCTGCGCCGTGCGGACAAGAAGACCGTTGAAGTGCGTGATGCAAAGCCTGCTACTGCTACTCCGGTTCTGTTGGGTATTACCAAAGCATCATTGGGTGTACAGAGCTGGATATCCGCTGCATCGTTCCAGGAAACCACCAAGGTGTTGAGCACCGCTGCCATCAATGGTAAGATGGATGCCATGCTTGGCCTGAAAGAGAACGTTATCACAGGTCATTTGATCCCTGCGGGTTCCGGTCAGCGTGATTTTGAAAACATGATCGTAGGAAGCAAGGAAGAATACGAAGTGCTGACAGCTACACGTGAGGCGATGAGTTTTGATGATGATGAGTAAGATGAAGAAGGACAGTTGATAATAAACTGTTGACAATAGAAAAAGTAGGAAGTGAAAACTTCCTACTTTTTTATTAAAGATTACGGGATATTGGTGTTTTGCTAGCATAAGTATTTCGAGTTTGTTAAATGTAAGCTTGCCATTGAATTCCAGTGATGGTCACAGGCCGGGTGACCATAGGTTTAACAATTTTCTTAATGGCATAGATTTAATTTTACGGCATAAATTTTTTTCATGAAGAATTTTACACTGGGCCTGAATATTGTGCTTGCAATTGCTGTTGCGGTACTTTTTTACCTGCATTTCTCCTCCCCCAAAAAGCCTGCTGTGGTGGTGGACAAACAGCCACAGACCAGCAACAGTGCTTTCAAGATAGCTTACTTTGAAATGGACTCCATTGAGAACCATTACGAGTACCTAAAAGATGTGCGGAAGGCATTGAGGGAACTGGAGCAGCAGAAGAGCAACGAATTGAATGCCCTGCGTAACGAGTACAAGGCCAAATTGCAGGGTTACCAGAGCCAGGGGAAATCCATGACACAGGAACAAATGGTGAAGGCCAATGAGGACCTGCAGCAATTGGACATGAAACTGAAGAACCAGGAGCAGGTCAAAACACAGGAACTACAGGACGAAAGCATCCAGCAGATCCAGAAAGTGAAAAAGAAAATTGAGGAGTATTTGAAGGAGTTCAACAAGGACAGGAACTACGCTTACATCTTTGCCAGTTCGGGTGATATCATGTACTACAAGGACTCTGTGTACAGTGTTACTTCCGATATACTGAGGGGCCTGAATGAAGAATACAAGAAGAAGGGCCAATAGGTTACATTGATTTTACTATCTTCAATCCCGATGGACATTTCCATCGGGATTTTTATTTACCAACAACCAAAACCTTCTTATGAGTAACGCTTCTTTTAAGCCTACCCTTGGCCTTGCCGATGCAACGATGATTGTTGCGGGCAGTATGATCGGCTCGGGCATTTTTATTGTTAGTGCGGATATTACGAGGAACGTGGGCAGTGCCGGTTGGCTGATTGCTGTGTGGGTGATTACGGGTATCATGACGTTGATTGCTGCTTTGAGCTATGGGGAGTTGAGTGCCATGTTCCCGAAAGCTGGTGGGCAATATGTTTATTTGAAAGAGGCTTATAACCCCTTGGTGGGATTCCTGTACGGGTGGAGCTTTTTTGCCGTGATACAAACTGGGACAATCGCTGCTGTGGGTGTGGCATTCTCCAAATTCCTGGCCTACTTGGTACCGGAGCTGGGCAATAACTACCTACTGCACGACTTTGGTATTATCAAGATTTACTCGGGGCAATTGGTAGCCATTTTTATCATCGTACTACTGACCTATGTGAACTCCAGGGGGGTAAAGGAGGGCAAGGTTATACAGACCATTTTTACCACGGCAAAACTGTTGGCACTGATTGGGCTTATCGTGTTCGGGTTTGTGCTGGTGAAGGATAGCCATTGGGCCGAGAACTGGAAAACAGGGTTTACGGCAGTGCAGGATTTTGGTAAGAAGGACGCAGCAGGGGCCTTGCAACCAACAGCTTGGATGGGTATTGCAGGCAGTGCACTGATGGGCGCCATTGCAGCAGCCATGGTGGGCTCCATCTTCAGCAGCGATGCATGGAACAATGTTACGTTTATTGCTGGTGAGATGAAGAACCCCAAACGGAATATTGGCTTGAGCCTTTTCTTTGGGACATTGATTGTGACCGCTATTTATGTGGCTGCCAATTTGATGTACCTGAACGTGCTATCACTGAACGATATAGCTTTTGCCAAGGACGATCGGGTAGCAGTAGCTGCGGCCAATAAAATTTTTCCCGCATTCGGTACCACCCTGATTGCCGTGCTTATCATGGTATCCACTTTTGGTTGCAATAACGGGCTGATATTGGCAGGGGCCAGGGTGTACTATACCATGGCACTGGATGGGCTGTTCTTCAAGAAGGCCGGGACATTGAACAAGAACAGTGTGCCGCAATGGGCCTTATGGGCGCAATGCGTGGTAGCATCCATACTCTGCCTGAGCGGTAAGTATGGGGACCTGCTCGATATGATTTCCTTTGTGGTAGTGATATTCTATATCCTCACCATTATCGGCATCTTTATCCTGCGGAAGAAAATGCCCAATGCCGAACGTCCGTACAAAGCCTTCGGGTACCCTGTATTGCCCATAGTATATATATTGATGGGATCGGTGTTCTGTGTGCTGCTGGCTATTTACAAGCCCCAATATACATGGCCGGGACTGATTATTGTACTAATTGGCATTCCACTTTATTATATTGCGGTCGCAAATAATAAAAAGGTTGCGTAATGAATTTTGATCAATTGTTTTCAAGCTTTACCGATATCAAGGTAGCTGTGGTGGGTGATGTGATGCTGGATACTTATATGTGGGGGAATGTGGACCGGATTTCACCCGAAGCGCCTGTGCCTATCGTGGCCCTTCAAAAGAAAGAATACAGGATTGGTGGTGCGGGCAATGTGGCCCTGAATGCGGTTTCACTGGGTGCAGCTACCACCATTATTTCGGTTATAGGTGATGATGAGGATGGCAAGCAACTTAGTGCATTGTTTGAGCGGAACCGTATTGATTGCAGTTATTTGATTGCATCAACGGATAGGATCACGACCAACAAGATCCGTGTGATTGCCCGTAACCAACAAATGATGCGTTTGGATGCGGAACATACCAATGACCTGGACAGGCTACAGGAGGATGTGCTTATTGAAAAGATTACTGATTATTTCAATAGTAACAAACCCGATGTATTGATCCTGGAGGACTACAATAAGGGGGTGCTGACTGAAAGGGTGATTACAGCATTGATTGCACTGTGCAAGCAGCATGGTGTTGTTACTGCGGTTGACCCCAAACGCAAAAATTTCTTCTCCTTCAAAGGGGTGGATATTTTCAAGCCCAATTTGAAGGAAGTGAAGGAGGGCCTGAACCTATTGAGCGACGAGGTAAGCGAAACATCCTTGCAGGCCATACATACCGCTTTGAACAAAGAACTCCAGCATACCATATCCTTGATTACCCTATCAGAGAAAGGGATATTCTTCCAATCGCCCCAAGCGCATAAAATCATTCCCACGCATGTGCGGAGCATTGCGGATGTAAGTGGTGCCGGTGATACGGTGATTGCCGTGGCTTCATTGGTGTATGCTGCTACCAAGGATATAGACCTTGCTGCGGAGATGGCCAATATTGCTGGTGGTATTGTTTGTGAGGAAGTGGGCACGGCAGCTATTGATAGGGATAAGTTGTTGGAGGAGTGTGTGTTGTTGTTAGGCAGTAGGGAATAGGCAGGAATTTGAAGGCAGTAGTGAGGAGGCAGAAGGCGTAGGGCAAAGGGCAGTAGGGAGGGTGAATGGTTATTAGGCAGGAAGCAATGGTCCACAGTCTATGGTGGTCTGCGGTCCTTTATTGTGGCACGCCGTCTTTCTTTTTGCCGGCTTTTTCGAGCAGTTTCTTCATGTCAACCCATAGTTCCACATAGATCTTCACTACTGCAAAAATGAGGATGAATATTTTGCCCCCACCAAATAGCAGGAAGAAGGAACCCAGTATCACTACAAACTGCTGAATGAAGATCCTGGCGTAGGGGGTGAACATCTGCTGGTTCAATGAAACCGTTTTATAGGCACCTGATAGCACAAAGTCCTTGAGTATACCTATGCCATAAGCTATGGCAAAGAAAAGTAGCAGCCACTGCGCATAACCTGTAAGGTATTTCCGGAAATGCGTTACCAGTTCAAATGTGCCCAATGGCCCCATTTGCAAGCCCGGTGTGCCGCTCGTGCTGGTGAAGATGCCCATTTGTATGAATACGAAGAAGCCATAATGTATGAGGAAGAAGAACATAAAGAAATAGCCTGATACCATACTGGTGGTGGTGCCATTGGTCCATTCATCCTTTCCTTTTACCCATGTTATCAGCCACATCTGCAAGATGTTGTAGAGGCCTATGATGATGGTCTCCAAACAGTACACCAAAAAGACCTGCTTGGCATCCCACCCCCTTAACCAAACACCCCATATAGGTACGAGGTTAGCAGCTATCAAAAGAATGTTGCTGAATGTTAGAGGACGTTTAAGTATTGCTTTCAATTATTCAAACTTTTAAGTTGCCAAATTATATACTTTCACAGGGTACGGAATACCCGTTTGCACTTATTTTTTGTAGGCCTGTGAAGTCCCTTATTGACTGCTCCATGCAAATACTACAGTACAAGTTTGCGATACCAAGGTGTTCAATTGAAATAGTTGCCTGAACGGGAGCGGGAAGGCAAAGATGATTACCCAAATAAATACTACATGAGCCAATTTACGATTGCCATACATGGCGGTGCTGGAACAATTTTAAAGACAGATATGACACCTGATCTGGAGATAGCCTACCAGGAAGCATTGCAGGAAGCATTGAATGTGGGCTATGCCGTGCTGGAGCAGGGCGGCACAGCCGTGAATGCGGTGAAGGCTTCCATTGTGGTGCTGGAAGACAATATGCTGTTCAATGCGGGCCGTGGGTCCGTGTTCACCAAGAAAGGGGTACAGGAAATGGATGCGGCCATTATGGATGGCAGCAACCTGAATGCTGGTGCCGTGGCCGGTCTGCGTAATGTACGCAACCCCATAGAGCTGGCCATGGAAGTGATGCGTAACAGTAACCATGTGTTCCTTAGTGGCAAAGGGGCCAATGATTTTGCATTGAAGCAGGGCGTGAAGTTGGAGCCAGATGAATATTTCTTTTCGCAGTTCCGTTATGACCAGTGGAAGGCCATCCGCGACAGTGACAATTACTCACTTGACCACACACATCAGCAATTGGAAGAATTGATGAAGGACAAGAAATTTGGAACTGTTGGTGCTACTGCCTGTGATGCACAGGGTAATATTGCGGCCGCTACCAGTACGGGCGGCATGACGAACAAAAAATATGGACGCATTGGCGACAGCCCCATGATCGGTGCAGGCACCTATGCCAATAACCAAACCTGCGCCATCAGTTGCACAGGCCATGGCGAACCTTTTATATGTGCAGTGGCTGCCCATGATGTAAGTTGTTTGATGGAATACAAAAACCTATCTTTAGCAGAGGCAATGAATGTGGTGGTACATGATAAACTGATCAAGCTGGATGGCGAAGGTGGCATGATTGGCGTGGATGCACAAGGCAACCATGCCATGATCTTCAATAGCGCGGGTATGTACCGTGGGGTGAAAAACGAACAGGGCATCAATGAGGTAGCTATCTACGGATAGGTGCTATTTCTTGTATATGCACATGAGAAATGTCCCGGCGAAAGCCGGGATTTTTGTTGGGTGTTTTTATTATTAAGTAAGGGATTCTGTGGCTGCCGATAGTTAACACTAACGGTACAGTGGTACAATCAACTAGTTCAATGCGGCAATTTATCCCTGTAATAGCCATATACCCAAGTGCCGGCTATGGCGCTTAACAGGGTTACTGTTACCACGAGGAAGCCAGCACCAATTTGTGCAAACAATGGCCCGGGGCAGGCACCCGTTAATGCCCAGCCAAGACCGAACATGAGCCCACCGATAATTTGCCCCTTGTTGAATTTCTTTTTGTGGAACAGCACTGGCTCCCCATATATGGTTTTGATATTGAAGCGTTTAATGAGCTGCACCGAAACCATGCCCACCAACACTGCCGTGCCTATTACCCCATACATGTGGAAGCTTTGCAGCCTGAACATTTCCTGTATCCTGAACCATGAAATGATTTCAGTTTTTACAAAGGCTATCCCGAACAGGATGCCTACCAGCATGTACTTGAAATTGCTGTACCATTTATGGGTGAGGTGTGATTCGTTTATGCAGACCGTATCCAGTGACCTCACTTCGAAATCGGTATTGGCAGCTATTTCCTCGGCCAAGGGGGCTATGCTTTTTGTATGGTCCATGCAGTTTAAAGTTTAAGGATAAATGGAAGGATCAGGTTGGCCATGATAAAGCCCCCAACCATAAAACTGATAGTGGCTATCAATGATGGCCATTGCAAATTGCTCAGCCCCGTTATGGCATGGCCACTGGTGCAGCCGCCCGCATACCTTGTTCCGAAACCCACCAGGAAACCGCCTACCACAAATAGGAAGAAACCTTTTATTGATAGCAGGGTCTGCATATTGAACAGGTCATTGGGCATCAATTGGCTATAGTCTTTCACGCCATAGGTTTGCAGTTCGCCTACCAGTTGTGGGCTTATTTTGATGGGTTCATGATTGCCCAAATAATGGGATGCAATAAATGCCCCGACCATGATTCCCCCTGCAAAGAAGAGGTTCCAGGTTTCTTTTTTCCATTCGTATTGGAAGAAGGGGATTTTGGCAGGTAAGCAGGCTGCGCATATATGGCGCAGGTTGGACGAGATGCCAAAATGTTTATTGCCCAATAATAACAGGGCTGGTACGGTCAGTCCAATAATGGCCCCGCCTATATACCATGGCCAAGGGTTGTGTAAGTATCCGGTCATGTTTGTTGTATGATTTGGTAACTAGCGTATATCTCAAAAGTCAAAAGTGAATGTCACACAGGAGCCTGTCGAAGCAATTTTAGATGGAGATTCCGTTAGAAACACATTTCGACAAGCCCAATGTGACATCTTGTAAGACTTTTGAGATACGTTCTAACAAATGTAGGGCTACTTAGGAACGAACTGCTGCAGTACCTGTTCCAGTTGCTTGGCCTGCACCACGCCGCTCTGCCTCCATTTGGACTGCCCATTTTGGAAGACAATCAATGTGGGCACGCCCTGGACCTGGTAGCGCTGTGCTATGGCGGGGTTCTTGTCCACATCTATTTTAATAATGGTCACGGTATCTTTCAGGTCGTCTTTAACCTTCTTCAAAATAGGGGGCATCATTTTGCAGGGACCGCACCATTCGGCAAAAAAATCTACCAGTACAGGTTTGTTCCCATTGATGAGTTCAGTAAAAGAAGGATTAGCTGTTGACATGTTTTTCTTTTTTGGATATCCCTAATGAAAGTTAATGGAAAAAATGCTTTGCGTTCACGATTAATTTATGGACCGTGACTCATTTTCGGATGGTTGAGTGTCAGCCTGAGCTTGTCGAAGGCGATATTCAAAATGAACCACTACCAATTTATTTTTTTGTCCAAACTGTCCCAAGCGCCACCATTGTATGCTTGCAGCCCCGCTGCCGATAAAGCTGCCCTGGCCATGCCACTTCTTGCCCCACTTCTGCAGCAGGTAATAATGGGCCTGTTGCTTTTCTTCAATTCGGCTATTCTTGTGGTAATGAAATCCAATGGTATATTGATTGCTCCGTTGATATGGCCACTTAGAAATTCCGGTCCTGTTCTAACATCCACAATGATTGCGCCATCCTGCACCAATTGCTTGTAATTGGTAGCATTTCCAAATATTTTTTTAATTGCCTTGAACATATCCTTTGGTTTAAAAGTGAACTGGAAGCATTGCATCTCCCAGTTCGGTCTTCATTGGGGGTGTTTACAATAATGTTGACGGGCATACATAATTTGAAATATTGAACTGCCCCGTTTCCTTCAAAGCTTTGAAACCACCTTGCACGTCAATTAAATTGTTGTAGCCCCTTGCCTTCAAAATGGAAATGAAGATCATGGAACGGTAACCACCTGCACAATGCAGATGGTAGCGTTTATTTTTGTCAATCAGCAACATGCTGTCATTGATGAAGTCCAAGGGGGCATTCTCTGCATGAATGATATGTTCGCTATCGTATTCACTTTTCTTCCTTACGTCCAAAATATGCACGGTTCCATATGCCATTTCCTTGACCAATTCATCTGCAGTAATGCTTTTAATACTGTCCACTTCGAAGCCCGCATTTTTCCAGGCATCCAATCCCCCAGCCAAGTAACCAATGCAGTAATCATAACCAACCCTTGCCAATCGGGTAACCACTTCCTGCTCCCTTCCTTCATCTGCTACCAATAGTATCTGCTGCTTGATGTCTGGGATCAAAGTGCCCACCCAAGGTGCAAAATTGCCATCAATGCCAATGAAGATGGAGTTGGGTATGAAGCCTTTGGCAAAGGTTTGTGCATCCCTGGTGTCCAATATCAATGCACCAGTTTCGTTGGCTGCTGCTTCAAAAGCCTGTGGGCTCAAAGCATGTTGGCCACGTTCCAACACTTTGTCAATGCTTTCATAACCTTGTATGTTCATCATCACGTTCAGGGGGAAATAAGATGGGGGAGCCACAAGACCCGTAAGCACTTCCTTCACAAATACTTCCTTGGTCAGGCCCTCCCTCAAAGCATAATTGGTAAGCTTTTGGTGCCCCAGGGTGTCAGTTGTTTCCTTGCTCATGTTCTTGCCACAGGCACTGCCGGCACCATGGGCAGGATAAACAATGATATCATCTGCCAGGGGCACGATCTTGTTCCGCAACGAATCAAATAAATAGCCTGCCAATTTCTCTGGTGTTAAAGTACTGTTTACTTTCTGTGCCAGGTCGGGCCTGCCCACATCGCCAATGAACAAGGTATCGCCGGAGAAAAGGGCCTTGGGCTTCTTGTTTGCATCCATCAGCAAAAAACAACTGCTTTCCATGGTATGCCCGGGTGTGTGCAGCACTTTAATGGTAAGGTTGCCCAAAGGGAATTCCTGGCCATCCTTGGCAGATACACAATCAAACTGGCAGGCAGCATTGGGGCCATATACGATGGCTGCACCTGTTTTATATTTAAGGTCCAAATGGCCCGACACAAAGTCTGCATGGAAATGCGTTTCAAACACATACTTTATTTTGGCATTGTTCCTTGCTGCTTTTTCAATGTAGGGCTGCACTTCGCGGAGTGGGTCTATGATAGCGGCTTCGCCATTGCTTTCTATGTAGTAGGCACCCTGTGCCAAGCAGCCGGTATAAATTTGTTCGATGATCATATTGTGTTTGTTTTGTGTTGCAAATGTGGAAAAAGGTTGCAGGTTTTTTTGTGACAGAAATCACTTAGCTGCATTTTTGTTGACCCTTTTTTGGTAGAACCATTTATGGGCCGTAAAGCCATGGGTAGTTTTCCTTTCGTTCCTGAGAATAACCGTGCCGGCGGCCCTAAACCTTGGCGATAGTGCTGCAAAGCTTTAGAGTATTTCCTTCAAAAGAATGTAGATACCCATTACCAATACAAACCAGCCAAACCCTCTTTTAAGTTTGGCTGCATCTGTTTTGTGGCTGATGATGCCGCCAACCAGCAAACCTACAATGGCAATGGCTGTAACGGAAAAGAGGAATGTCCAATCAATCTGGTGCTGGCCCAAATCTCCAGTAAACCCTATCAATGAATTGAGTGTGATGATGAGCAATGATGTGCCGATGGCCTGTTTCATATCAAGTTTGCACAGCAGCACCAATGCGGGTATAATAAGGAAGCCACCACCTGCGCCCAGGAAACCTGTTACTATGCCAATGGCAATGCCATACATAAAAAGCAGGTAATGTGGAAGCTGTTTTTGTGCGGTGTTTTTCTGTACGGGCCTGTTCCTTATCATGGATATGGATGCAAGCAGCATGAGCATGGCAAAAAGGACCATGGTGGCCAATGAATGTGTTAACTGCCAGTCGCCAATGGCCAGGAGTGTATCCGGAATGTTGGGCAATAAGAAACGCCTTACCACAAACACCGTTGATACCGATGTGGCACCAAACAGCAGTGCTGTTTTGGTGTGTACATGGCCCTGTTGGTAATTGGAAATGGTACCTGCCAAACTGGTGGTGCCCACAATGAACAACGAATAGGAAGTGGCCAGCGCTGGGGGCAAATGGAACAGGTAAACGAGTACGGGAAGGGTGAGTATGGAACCACCACCACCAATGAGGCCCAATGAAAAACCAATCAATATGGAAGCCAAGTAACCTGCCAGCATCTGTATTCTATTTGAAGCAAAAATGCTGGCAACAGGAAGCTTGGTTGGTGATAAATATCACAATGGGAAATTATAGTTTGATAATCTCCACATGGTTCCGGTGCAGTTTTATCTTTCCACGTTCCTCCATCTTTTTCATGAGCCTTGAAATAACTTCCCTTGAAGAGTTGAGTTCATTGGCAATTTCCTGGTGTGTTATGGGAATACTGTTGCTCCTTAAAACCTGCTGGTGCTTTTTCAAGTAGAATTCCAAACGTTCGTCCATGTTCCTGAAGGCCACATGGTCAATGGTGATGAGCAGTTCCTCAAACCTTGCACGGTAGGTTTCCACCACAAACTGGTACCAGGTCTTGAACTCGCCCATCCATTTTTCCATGTATTCCAAGGGCACCATGATCACTTCCGCATCAGCCACGGCTTTTACCATTAACTGACTTGTTTGCTGGCTGGTGGCGCATACCATACTTAATGCGCAGGCCTGTCCCGGTTGCAGGTAGTACATGAAAAACTCATTGCCTTCATCATCTTCACGGTATACCTTCAACAGTCCAGTAAGTATCAATGCGGTCGAGCGTATGTTCTGCCCTGTACGCATGAGCATTTCTCCTGCCTTGAAATTTTTAATAAAGGAAGCTTCACTGATCCTTTCCTGCAAAGGGGGTTCGAATTGGGGGAACTGTTTCTGTAGTTGTTCAAGCATGGTCAATGATAAAATGCAAATGTATGGCAGGCCAGTATGGGAATGTCCAGCAAAGTTGGTTCGGGGCCATTACTTATTTGGGGTGCGGGCCATCCAGTCTGCCCTTGTAATTGCCAGCCAGTCGCAAGTGATGTCCTTCCATTTGAACTGTTCCACAAACACCAGCCCGCATTTCTCCAGGGCCTTTCGTGATGCCCTGTTTTCTTCGTGTGCCATGCCGATGATTTCAGCCAGCCCCATTGTTTGGAAGCCATGGTCAATGGCTGCTTTGGCAGATTCTGTTGCATAGCCCTTTCCCCAGTACTTTGGCATCAAACGGTAGCCAATATCATGGAAATGGGTACGGTTGTTTTCATAGCTGGTCACCAACTTCAAACCGCTCCAGCCAATGAAACAATTGGATGATTTTTCAATGGTTGCCCAACGTCCTATACCATAGGCTGCATACTGCTGGCGGATTGCTGCAATGGTGGCACGGGCCTGTTCAATGGATACAATGGGGCTATTGCCCAGGTAGCGGTGTACGGCAGGGTCAGCATCCAGCGCAAACATGGCTGCATCATCTGTGGGCTGCAGTTCCCTTAAGATCAACCGTTCGGTTTCTATGTGTTCCATTTGTAATCAGTTAGACAGTTTCTTAGGTCACTATCTCTTTTTTATCCCTTCCATATAAGCCATTGGCACCGATAGGGTCAGTCCATTGTGCGCTTGGGCATAGATGTTCAGGTTCTGTTCAAGGGCCGTAAAGATGGCGGGCAGTTCAGCTTTTTCAAAAAGGTCCATCCAACTGCCTAACCAGCCCAGTTTAATAAAGTGGTGGTTCAGGAAGGCGCTGCCATCCAGGAACCGCATGTCAAAGCTATCTTCCACCTGCCTGCTCAGTTCAAAACCATTTTCCGTAAACAGGTTGCCCACTGTTTCCATGGTGCCACGGTGTTCCTCCTCCTGCTTTAGCGCAGCCGCACCATCTTCCTTGCCCATGGCTTGCAGGGTACGGTGGAATATTTCATAGAACAGTTTCCAATGCCCCCGCAGGTTGGTGGTCAGTGCAAGTTTGCCATGGGGTTTCAGCACACGGTGGCATTCCGAAAATACGGCTGATGGGTCACTGAAATTATTGATGCCCAAATTGGAAACAATCAGGTCAACGCTGCCATCATCAAAAGGGATCTTTTCGGCAGGGCTTTCAATGATCTCCACATTGCTTAGTGCATAGTTGCTTATTTTCTCCCTTGCCCGTTTGTTGGCATTGACCCATGGGTCCATACCATAGAGCTTGCAGGATGCACCCAACCGGCTGGCCAGTTCCATCAAGGGGAAGCCTGCGCCCGAGCCGATATCGATTACAGTAAGGTTGGGTTTCAGTTCCAAGTGCTCCAATAGCAATAGTCCAAAGGGCGCACTCCAGAGGGGCAGTTCATCGTAGGTGTTGATGAATGCTTCATTGTCATGGAAGGTATAGGATAAGTAGTTGGTCATGGTTGATTGTAGCGGTACTTGGTTGTAACGATTGCCTTAAAGATAAGGGGTATGACATAAATCTACTCATCCACTACAGCAACCCAGTTCGCCAACGGTATTATCAACCTATAAGGTTTCAGGGTGTATGCACCGATAACCTTATAGGTTTTTTCGTTGTGGATGTAAACCTATAAGGTTGATTGATGGAGGAGTTTATAAACCTTATAGGTTTTTTGCGTTGCGGATGTAAACCTATAAGGTTGATTGGTGGAGGAGTGTATAAACCTTATAGGTTTTTTCGTTGCGGATGTAAACCTATAAGGTTGATTGATGGAGGAGTGCATAAACCTTATAGTTTTTTTGCGTTGTGGATGTAAACCTATAAGGTTGATTGGTGGAGGAGTGCATAAACCTTATAGGTTTTTTCGTTGTGGATGTAAACCTATAAGGTTGATTGATGGAGGAGTTTATAAACCTTATAGGTTTTTTGCGTTGCGGATGTGAACCTATAAGGTTGATTGATGGAGGAGTTTATAAACCTTATAGGTTTTTTGCGTTGCGGATGTGAACCTATAAGGTTGATTGATGGAGGAGTTTATAAACCTTATAGGTTTTTTTGGGGCCGTGTATAAACCTATAAGGTTGATTGATGGAGGAGTTTATAAACCTTATAGGTTTTTTGCGTTGCGGATGTAAACCTATAAGGTTGATTGATGGAGGAGTTTATAAACCTTATAGGTTTTTTAGGGCCGTGCATAAGCCTATAAGGTTTGATTAATGGAGGAGGTTATAAACCTTATAGGTTTCCCAGTTCATACATATCATAATACCTTTTCACTAGGCCATTAACGAACCGTTTCAAATAGTTTTCGCTGAGGAAGGAATTGGACCAGTTATCAAAACGCTGGCATTGGATGCCGAGGTAGAAGAAGTACATACTTACGCCCAGCATGGGCAGCAACCGCCTCTCCTCATCGGAAATAGGGGTAATGGATGCATAGCCTTGTACAAAACTGTCCATCTTTGGCTGGTAATCTGCTGCTACGTATTTCTCCACATTGTGCAGTTGCAGTATATAATAAGCTATGTCCAGGCATAGCCAGCCATTGCCGCAGAAGTCAAAGTCAAAAAGCGTCACCTCATTTTGCTCCGTAATGTTCAGGTTGTCAAACCAGACATCCATGTGTACAATGCCCTGCCGTATATGTGCGGTATCGGCCTGTTGGAACAAGCGCAGCAACTGTTGCTGGGCGGCTACCATAAAGTCCATTTCTTCCGAACCCGCTGATAGGAACCTGGCTACCTGCTGCAAGGAATCCACCAGCAATACCGCTGGTGTATAGGTTACCCGCTGCAATTGCTGGTGCTGTGTTGCCCGGTGCAGCCTGGCCATGAGCTCACCAATACGGTAATGCGCTTCCGTGGAGAAACTGTGCAGTTTCTGCCCGGGCGCATAGGAGAAAAGCACCGCAAAACGGTCGCCCTCCGGTGCAGGCAGCACCTGTATAAAATGGCCTTCCGCATCGGCAATGGGGTAGGAGATGGATAGGCCATTTTCCTTCAGTTCCAGCAGCAGTTTTATTTCCTCGTTGATCTCGGTCCTGGTACGCCAGTTGTAGCTGTATACACGGAACACCATTTTGTACTGTGGGCCGCTTACCAAGTAGGTATCATTGATGCCAGCTTTGATCAACTGGCAACTGGCATCATTGCCCAGCGCATATCGTTGCTGCAGGAAGGGTGCCAAATGTGCGGCTGAAAGGTTGGAATTGGTTACGGGGAAATGGGACATGGGGTAGTTAATAATTATTGTGGAAATTAGGCTACTGCATTGGTCTCAAATATTGTTGCAGGAAGAGGGACAGATTTTAGTTCGTATAGATTGTTCCCTGCGGGTTGATATTCCAATGGTATTTTTGGGCTTCTCCAAATGTGGCAAAGTCCATCCCCTGTCCAAGAACAATTTCTGTATATGCTTGGAACATTTGCCTTGCAGCTATGATGGGCTGCATCCTTCCAACACCTGTACAAAGCCCAGGCACAGCAACAGATGAAATACTGTTCATGCTTTTTGCTTTGATGAGCACTGCTTTCATTGCCAAATAGGCATTGACCGATGTATCAATATTGAAGTTGGTGGGTACACGCATGGTGGGTGCAGAAATCAGGTAGGGAACATCTCTGTCGCCTGTTTCCATCACAATGGCCTGGCCCACCAGTAGTTCACCTTCTGGCAGTTCCTTAATTTGTTGTTGCAGTTTCTTCTCGAGGTCCCATCCAAACCTTTCAGATAGGGCATGGTCAAGCCCGCCATCCATGAAACCAAAGGAATTGGCAGGGCTTACTATCGCATCGCAGGCCATCTTTGTGATATCACCCTCCACAATGACCACCTGTTCTTCCTTGCTGAAGAAAGTTGTCCAAGCATCCAATAGTTTCGGTGAAAGTGCAGCTAAAATAATTTTCATGTTTCAATGGAGCAACTAAAGTGGTGGTGCCCTACGCAAAGATTGCGGCTATTGGCAGCAATACCAAATAAAAGGCTTATCACAAAACCAACCAATAACCAGCCGTATACGGCTTAGTATGTAGTTTAGCAGGCGCTAAGTGTATATTGTTCCTTCTAAAACTGCAACATAAAATGGCTATACATAAATGCGGCTGCTTGTTATTGCTTCTCTGGGTGTTGAATGCCAATGCACAAACCACTGTGGGCGGCGGGAACATTTTTCACGTGGTCAATCCGGACAGGAAAACAAGCCCTTATACGGGCATGACCAAGAAGCACTGGGAAGAGGCGGCCCTTTATTTATTGCAGGGTGCTTTTAGTTATATCCACAACATGGACGACCCCATGAAATTTCCCAAACAGCCCGGTAGGAGCTATCCAAGAAATGATGCACAAATTCCCACGGAAAAACTGGAGGGCCTGTGCAGGACCTTGTTCCTAGCGGCACCGCTACTGAAGCAGCACCCCCAGCTTGAGGTCAACCATATTAAAGTAGCAGATTATTACCGTTACAATATGGTAAAGCTTACGGATAGCAGCAGCCCAGCCTATATAAAACCAAGGGCAAAAAATGCTGGCCCAAGCCAGAACCTGGTGGAGTTTGGGGCATTGTCCCTTTCACTTTTTGCAGCCCCCGAAATATTGTGGGAGCCCTTACCGCAACAGCAGAAAGATGCACTGGCTTCATTGATGCTAAGCTATGCCGATGGCCCAACGATTGGCAACAATTGGAAGTTCTTCAACATTTTTGTATTGAGCTTCTTTAAGGATAAGGGGTACAAAGTGAATGAGCAGTTGCTGGTGGAGTACCTGGAGAAAACCTTGCAGCATTACCGTGGCGGTGGCTGGTACAATGATGCCCCTGCTTATGATTATTATAGTATGTGGGCCTTTCAAATGTATGGGCCATTATGGGCGGAGTTCTTTGGCAAGCGCTATTACCCAGCGTATGCTGCAAGGTTCATGGGCAATTTCAGTGAAGTGAAAAATAACTATCCCTACCTGTTTGGTAGGCATGGGGATATGGTCATGTGGGGCAGGAGCATCAGCTATAGGATTGCTTCCATTGTTCCATTTGCGCTAACGGCATTTGAAAAGGATCGGAGCATCAATTATGGTTGGATGCGGAGGATTGCCTCTGGCGTTATGCTGCAATTCCTGCAGAACCCCCATTTCCTAAAGGATGGTGTGCCAACCCTGGGGTTCTATGGCCCTTTTGAACCTGCAGTGCAGCCTTACAGTTGCAGGGGAAGTGTGTACTGGATGGGCAAAGCATTCTTTGCCTTACTGGTACCGGATGATAGCCCCTTTTGGACCGCCACAGAAAATGAAGGGGCATGGGAGAAGGAACTTGGAAAAGGGGCGGTGTACAATAAACTGCAAGACAGTTCAAACATACTCATTACGGATTACCCCAATATTGGTGCCTCGGAAATAAGGGCCTGGTGCAAGGTGAAAGCCATTGGCGCCAACGAGCCCTTCAGGAGCAGTGAGAACTATAACCGCTTGTGCTACAACAGTGCATTTCCCTGGCAGGCAGATAGCAGTAACGGAACCGTTGCCATGAACTACCTTGTCAAGAACAGTAAACAGCAATGGGAGCCATTAAGGTTGTACGATTTTAAGCAATTTGTGAAAGGCGCCTATTACAGGGATGCCATGTTGGAAACCAATCCCGCTATCCAATTCAACCTGGTTGATATCCCATTGCCCAATGGTATCATGAGAGTTGATCGGGTAGTGGGGGATACCTCTTTTGAACTGAGGTTGGGCCATTATGCCTTGCCCAATAAAAAGGGATCCATTAAACAGCAAAAAAGGAAAGTGAATGGATATGAAGTGCTGATGATGGACAATGGTACCTATCAGTTGGCCATGGTTACTGTAAAAGGATGGGACAAGCTGGAACTGATGAACTGCAAGGGACTGCACCCCGAAGCCGAAGAAAGTGCCGTTATCAATACAGCCGGCTTGGTACAATCAAACATGCCCAAGCTGTTGATCACATTGATGCTCTGGAAGCGTTCCGGTGAAAAATGGACAGATAAGGAACTCATGCCTTTGGAGGCAGTTAAAGTGGATAAAGGGAATGGTGGCGTTGAGTTACGGATGGCCAATAAAAGTTGGATGGTGAGTTTTAATGAGCCATGACTGCTGCCATGGTTCGTGTCCCACGAAACATGCCACCCTACCCGTACGCTAGTTCCCGCTCAAATACTGCTCCGTTGTTTTCACCGTGGCAAAACCAAAGTTCAAAGCAGCCAGAAATGCCAGTTGCACCTGTTCTGCTGCAACCGTTTGCCCATTTAGTTCAAGGTCCTTGGTGGCACAGGCATCGCCAATGAGCACAATGTCAAACCCAAGGTCCCTGGCAGCCCTTGTAGAGGTGTCAATGCAGTGCTGTGTCATCATGCCACAGATGACCAGGTTGGTGATGCCCTCCATTTGCAAGTGGTACAGCAGGTCCGTTTCCCTGAAAGCATTGGGGTAATGCTTGATCACCAGTTTTTCGTTCACTCGAGGGGTCAATGGTTCATGGATGGCCACCCCTGCGGTATAGGCCACAAAAAAAGGGGCATTGGGCATTGTGGCCACGTGCTGCACATGGACCACGGGCAAATGCTCCGCCCTGAATTTGTCCAGCAACAGTTTCGCATTTGCAGCAGCCCCATCTGCGTTCACAAGGGGCATGAGGCCACCTTCGAAATAATCGTTTTGGATGTCGATGATCAATAAGGCTGTTTTCATGATATGTTTATTATTGACTGATGTTACGGCAAAGATTGTGGGAATAATATCAGCCTGCGTAAATCAATGTTTGCTTCGCAAACGAGCACATGGGATGACACCCGATAGCGATCGGGTTTAACCACTAAGGCACAAAGGCACTAAGTTGCCTGCCAGCAGGCAGGGTTTAAAAGCTCCGCTTTTTCTTTTGTGTCTTGGTACCTCCGCCTGAACGGACGGGCAGGTTTGTGGTAAGCATAAAAAATCATTTGTTTACAAATGGTTTCCAATACCTTATAAAAGCTGTCATTAGCAGGCCCTCGAAGGCAATCTAGTTTCCAACAGGGACCTATTTCCAGCTTGGCTTACCAGAACTTCCACCAAGGTTTTTTGCTTGAATATGTTTGGAAACCGGTTGAACTGCCTCCTGTTTCCAAACTGCTTTTATTGTCAAAATAACTATGGTCATAGTATTCGTTATCGTCACCTTGAACCTTTGCGTTTAGTGCTTCAGCAATCGAAAGCATTTTCCTGATTGTTTCTTCATCGGGATTCTTTGTACTGATTGCTCCCCTCCAGAAGTTGAACCACAAAGATCCCATAGGTTTGTTTTCTGGATGGGCACCCCACAAGGTAAACCCAGGAACATCCTTCCAGGAGATGTCAATATTGGGTATGTTCATTTGGTAGCCATTTGTTAACTGCAGTTCCGCATCATCGGCCACGTATTGCAGCCATTCTTCAAGGGTAATGGAGCTTTCTTCTTCGTCATTTTCATAATCGTTCTTCCGGATGATATGGAGTTCATAGCCCATTGTAATGAGTATTTGATTTGTTGGGTAAACTGCTAGTTACAGGTTATGCGTTAACCTTTTTGTTGTACAAAGTTGTGTCAAATGTTGCAATAACGGGAACATGGTCACTGTACCTGTTCCAAAAATCATAGTCACCCACTTCCACCGATACCAGGTGTTCAAGTATATCCATGGATGCAAAGCAATAATCAAGGTGGTAGGGCTTGTCCTTGTGCCTGTACAGGTAAAACGTTGGATGTTGTTCTTCGCCTTGCGTTTGATGGAAGTGCTCATGGTAAACACTGAAAATCCCTTTTTCCTCCAGCCGCTTCACAACCGCAGAATGGTTGCCCTCCCTTCTGGGCCTGTCCCAGATGGTATTGCTATTGAAGTCCCCGATCAATATTGTCCGCTTATTGTTAATGATAGCGTCATAATGGTGGATGGCTTTCCAAACCTGTGTTACGTACTGCCCGTCTGGGTCATTTGGATTGTTGGCCCAAACAGCAAAGAGGTTGAAGTCAAATTGCCCACCCGACACTGCCATGGGAACAATCATTTTGAAACCGTCATTATGAACGTCCAGCACGTTGAACCTGAAATCGCAGTATGAAAAAACAGCAAGTCCCTTATGCTGGTTCTGCCCGAACCATACAGTATCAGTCGGTGTTGGCGTTCCGTTTTTGAAAAGCAGTTTATCCGGATGCTCACATTCCGGAACAATAAGGATGTCTGGCTGATAGGTTAATATAAGGTCAGCTTTGTTCCTAAAGGCCATATTGCAGTTCCAGGTAATGATTTTCATATTGCAGGCTGCGGAGCCACCTATTTAGCAGTTGTTCAGAACGGTTGTCAACTATTGGGATAAACAAAATTGGTTTGTTCTTCCTTCATTTTTATGGGCCTCACTTCAATACTTGCAGAGGGCACAAACTCAAATTCCGGATTGTCTTTTGCCATTGCCATTGCTTCTTGGATATCGTTTGCCCTGATATGGTAATAGCCCACCTGCACTTCCTTGCTTGGGTCAATTGCGACACTTGTCCAACCGTCTCCATTTCTTGAAACAACAAAACCTTCGCGGACGATTGGTTGGGCTGCTATTAATTTGCCTTCTGCCTTAAGCTGCCCAATATACACTTCGCATTTTTTTATGAATGCCAAATGTTCGTCTGGCGTCAATGCAGCTTTGGCATCCCCGGCATTGCGTATGTACAGCATAAATTCTTTCATGGTTTGTGGTTTTAGGTTATTGTAAGGTGGCTGGTCAGACCTGCTAATCGATGACGGAGTGCTTACTCGTCCTGAAATTCTTCATAGTCCTGAAATTCACTTAACCATTGTTCAGAATTGGGTGCAATTTTTCTAACGCTAAGCACTCTTTAGTAAGCTTGGATTAAAACCTCTGTGGGAATGTTTAATCTGTCATGTATTTGCCTAATCATTTCAAGGGAGAGTTTCCTTTTGCGGTTCAGGATTTCACTGGCCCTACTTTTTAGTCCAACAACATTTGCCAAATCGGTTTGATTATAGCCAAGTTGTTCCATTCTAAATTTAATGGCTTCTATTGGATCCGGAAAACCAATTGGGAACTTTTCATTTTCATAGTGTTCAATTAACATTCCCAATATTTCTAACTCGTCTCCATTAGCTGTTCCCTTTTTTGAATCAAAAATTACTTCAAGCCTAGCAAGTGCTTGCTCGTAATCCTTCTTTGTTCTAATTGGCTTGATATTCATTCTAAATTGTTTTAGCATTTATTTTGTCATACCCTATTTCAAGACAAGACACACGGCTTCAGTCCTTTCAATAGTGCAAAACATCTCATGTTAACCACCGTTTTGGAATGTAATGTCTGCCATATTGTATAATACAATTTCATATCCGGCCCTTCTGTTTTTACTGTTGACTTCAGGCAAGTCTTTAATTATTGGGGGTACTTCATCATCGAATTGCAATAAGCAGACATGCTTATGTCCCATTGCAATTTTATTGATGGTAGCCCAACCATTTAGTATAGAATAAGGAATAACCACTTTAACATCTGTTCTATTGTTGGATAAGGCAACTTGTGTAATCGAATCAAAATTGACAGGTAAGTCAAAGCCAATTGATGAATAATCGGCATGGAGCATGATCTCATTGTCCTTACGCTGCCATTTCATGAACTGTTCAAATAGAATGTCCTTTTCTTGGTCACGCAAAGTCCGGTACACCTGCTCTTTCAACAATGCTAATGTAGCATCCGATAAAAGATGGGTGAATCGAAGATGCCTTATCTCATTCCATTTCACTGACGTGTATTGCATGATTGAAAGTGGTGGTCAACACCGTTGCAAGGCTTTTGGTAAAGTTAAATAGTAAGAACTAAAGCTGGGCTTTAATCGTCAGACTCCGAACAGGGTATTGTAAGCCACTAGTCTGTTTTTACAAGAACCCGTTTCCAGGTTTTGCTATCTCCAATAATTAAAGTGTCACCTCTTAAAATAAATTGCCGTGGTTGGTCAGTGTCAATATACCAGGGCATAGAGCCCCCTTTAACGTGATGCGTCACGATGGATTTAGTGAAATCAACTGAATATGTCCCAAAGTAACCCACTGAATTATTGTCTACCCACTTCAGCAAGTTAATGTTGTAGTTCTTGGCTGAATCTTGGGAAATTTTCAACGGTGTCTCCGAACAGATATTTAGATTAACGATACCGTTCTTGGTATATGTAAAATATCCTTTCGGGTTTTTACCATATGCATTTGCCCATGTTGAAGTTGCTGAATCCAGGTCTGCAAATTCAACCAATCTCCAAGTACCTACTAACTTGTTTTCTTGCATTCCTGCTTTCTTGCTCTTGCTCGATGTTATTTTGCTTTGTCCAAATGAATTAGAAATGATTGTCAATGCAAATAGTAGTGAAAGTTGGAATCTTATCATTTGTCAAATATTACATTTATGAAAATACTGCGTTCGCATTGCCTATAACACAAAGATTGACGCTATTAGCTGCAATTCCAACAATCCCTGCCGTAAATTCCAAGTAGGGTAGGTGAGATGGTTGATTGGCCTTTAGTAAACCAGTGGTTGCATACTTGTATGCTTAACCCGTAGTATCCTTATCTCCGTTTTTCCAACAAAATAGGAAACCCGATAATGATACAATTCAAAAGCCCTGCAATTGCCATCATTGTCAATTTTGAATTTATCGGGTGAATGTATTGCAGGATTGGTTGTAATTTTCTTTACAGCATGAATAATAGCGAGTTTCACTTTTTCAGCATTCTGAAAGGAATCCTTTACCATGAAGCTATTTCTTTTTCCAGCGCCTCATGAGCAGTGAAATCGCCAGCATCTATGCGTTTCATGGCATCTTCCAGTTCCTTATTGTATTGTTCAATGGATATGCCTGCATGCTCTTTTTTGCCCTGTAAAAATGTTTTCAGCATTTGCACCACCGACTTTTTCTCGGCATCATTCAATTGGATGAAATAGCCGGCCATTTCTTTTTCTAAAGTTGCTGCTGACATACTATTTTGTTTGAAACAAATTTATTGATTTTTGAAATACTCCCAATAACAATCCCTTCCATCCCACACACACCAACACCATCAACAACTAACGTCCAACACCCCCCAACAACTTCCTCCCCACCCACTACTGCCTTCTCACTCCTCCCTACTTCCTCCCCACTCGTCCACTACTGCCTTCCTACTGCTCCCTACTGCCTCCCCGCCGCCTATTCTAATAACAACCGTTAGCTTAAAATATTTGGCCATAAAAATAAACACCCCTAGTTTTATCCCCGATGAAGCCATCAAGTAATATAGTAACAACCATCCTTCACAGTGGAACGCCTGCCTCCACCACTACTATTATTACTATTACAACCCGTTAAGGGTTATACATCATTATATCATCCCATTGGGCAAAGGCCGTTTACAACAAGCAAGCAATTAATCTATTATTTCAAATTATTTTATGAAGGTTTTAAAATTCGGTGGAACTTCTGTAGGC
>JAHEZD010000061.1 GCA_023251255.1 Chitinophagaceae bacterium | reverse complement strand
AAATAGAAACTACTTACTGTAAAGAAAAGATATTCTACGCAAACGTTTGCTTAGGTAACAAACCTGTACCCAACGCCTTTAATGGTAAGAATTTCAATGGCTGTATCTTCTTTCAAGTAGGAACGTAGTTTGGTGATGTAAACGTCCAGGTTCCTGCTGTTGAAAAAAGAGTCATTGCCCCAAATATGGTTAAGTAGGTCCTTTCTGTCAATGACGCTATTACGGTTGGCAAATAAGTATTTCAACAGTTCACTTTCACGGTAGGAGAGTTTTTTCTCTTCTTCCTTGAAACTCAATACCTGTTTATTGAGATGGAACGTATAACCACCGAGATTGATGGCATCTCCTGAAACAGCAAGGGCATTTTCTTTTTTTACACGGAGCAAGTTTTCAATTCTCACAATCAGCTCTTCCATGCTGAATGGCTTGCGTATATAATCATTGCCACCAAGCTTAAAACCTTTGACCACGTCTTCTGTTTCTGTCTTTGCGGTAAGGAAGATAATGGGCACGTCATCATTTAGTTTCCTGATGTCTTCAGCTATGTCGAAACCATTTTTATTGGGCAGCATTATATCCAGCACACAAATATCCGGTTCAACCTCCTGAAATAGAGGAACCACTTTGTCGCCATCGGTTTCCATACTTACTTCAAATCCGCGACCTTCCAATGTTTCCTTTACAATCTTGCCCAGGAACAGCTCGTCTTCAACGTATAAAATTTTAATGGTCATGGTTCCTTGCTAATTGATCGGTAGTTGTCAAATTGTATTGTGTTACTGTGATTATTGTAAGGTAGGTTCACCGTGAAACTACTGCCAATGCCAAGCTTGCTTTTGACTTCAATAAAACCTTGATGCTTCTTTACTACATGTGCCACGTAACTTAAACCCAGCCCATAACCCTTTGTATTATGCACATTGCCCATAGGAACCCTGAAGAATTTTTCAAAAATCCTGTCCTTGTATTCTGGGGCAATGCCTATTCCATTGTCAGTAACACTTATTTCAAGATGTTCTTGTTTGCTGGTCAGCTTAACAGTTATCAAGGGATTCTCCATGCTGTATTTCAAGGCATTGTCCAATAAGTTATATAACACGCTCACCATATGCAATCGGTCTGCATTAATTGTGAAGTGTTCACCTTCCGTTTTAAGTTCAAGGATAGCTTTATGTTTTTCAAATTGGAGTTTCATTGTATTGACCACTTCTTCAACAACTTTTTTCATATCGAGCGCTTCGGCTTTCAGTTCTATTTCCCTGTTTTCAAACATGGACAGTTTCAGCACTTTGTCAACCAATAAGCTTAAACGTTGAAGTTCGGATGAAGATATGTCCAGGTACTCCTTTGTCCTTTCAGGGCTTGTAATGCCCCCAAAGTTTTTCAGGGCTTCAATGGCCACGCTAACTGTTGCTATAGGTGTTTTGAGTTCGTGGGTAATATTACTGATGAATTCATTCTTGATCAGTGCCAATCTTCTTTGTGCCAAGAGGTTCCTGTACAAGCTAATGAACGATATAACCACAAATGCGAGGAGCAGTAAGGAGCCACTTATTTGCCATCCCATTTTTTGAATGATGAAACTGAAAACATTATTGAACTTGGCCTGATAGGAGTAGGGTGTATTGTAACCAACCAATACATGGCTTGTTGCAAACTCCTTCGAAGTATCTTTTGATAGATCGCCTTTTGCCGTATCATTTTTATTGCCTTTCTTGAAGATAATAGCGTAGTTTATTTTTTTGCTCGATTTGCCCAGTTCTGATTTAAAGGCAGAGTCAATTGTTTTTACCGGAATGGAATCATTAATGCTCTTGCTATTCGACAAGAAACGGATAATAGGAGAAGCAGACATCTCTTCTATTGGGAACCTTGCTTTTAATGAATCGCCTTTTTTGATAAATGGAATTTTGCTTTTTCCGTACATCATGATAAGGGTATCCTTCTTGGGTATCTGCCTGTTAAAAGAATCTTTTTCACTCGGAAAGAATGCATGCCGGGCATTGGTACTATATGTGATATTGGTAATAATGGTTTTACCACTGGAGTCTTTTTTGATGGTAAAGCTTGTGTCCTTCCCATTCAGTCTTTGCTTCACAAAAATTTCAATTAGGCCTGGCGGGGGTAGGGGCATGCTTCCTCTTGATTTGAATACTTTCATAGAATCAAGTTTCGATGGGTCAAGATGCTTCAGTGCTTCCATGTCACCAATGCCTCTTACCTCGATTCTTGAAAAAGACTTTGGTTTCTTCACTTGTTTTGGGCTTGCATTGTTCTTTAATGCGGCACCTTCAGCCCCCTCTTCATTGTACCAGATAGCATCCTTTTCCCCTGATGATTGAAAAAGCAGGCGGTCGCCCTCAAATCGTTGCTTTTGCAGTTTATATATTGTTTCCCTGAACGTTACATCCACTTCCTTTTTCAAACTGCTGTATTCATCATTGTATTGCTTGTTCAGCCAATAAACCTGGAAGGCCACTATTAAGAGTATAGCGGCAATCATTAAGTTCCTTGACAGGTGCAGTTTCTTCATCGGCACAAAAATAGATATCCATTTTTAAGAAGAAGAAGCCGTTAACCTTAATTAACCTTTAAGCAACCCTACTTAACCCATACTGCTTTTAGTTTTGGAGCATAAAATTTTATCAATGAAAAAAATATTTTTGGCAGGGATGCTTTTGGCTGGTTTCTCTAAAGCCAATGCCCAAGTTAAAGAAGGTACGATTGTTTACGAAAGAAAGACAAACATGCACAAAAGGATAACGGATGAACAGATGCGGGCCATGGTACCAGAGTTCAACACCACGAAGCATGTACTTCTTTTTAGCGACAGCACTTCTATTTACAAGATGCTACCGGAAGACGAAGCACCAGATCCATTTGATGGGGGCGGGGGTGGAAGAAGGGTAGTGATGAGAATGAGTGGTGCTGATGGAGGGGAATTGTATAAAAATTTCGCTGAATCAAAATCCATCATGCAAACGGACTTGGGAGCAAAGACTTACATCATAGAAGATAGTTTGCGCCAGCAGAAATGGAAACTAACGGATGGCACAAAAAAGATTAGCGGGTACAACTGCCGCAAAGCAATCACCAAACAGATGATGCGCACAGGTGGCGTGAGAATGATCACGAGTACCAATGGTAATACAACCAAAACAGATAGTTCAAAAGCCAGCCAGCCACAGGAAGCGGATGTAACTGCTTGGTATGCCGAAGACATTGTTAGCCCTGTTGGGCCAGAAAACAATGGTGGATTACCAGGCGTTATTTTACAGCTCGATATCAATAATGGTGAAATCGTTTATACTGCCACCGAAATAAAAAAGGAAGTGAACAGGAAGGAAATCAAAGCGCCCTCCAAAGGAAAGAAAGTTAGTAGGGAAGAGTTTGGTAAATTACAACAGGAAATGATCAATAATATGCAAAATGGAGGAAGGGTAATGCGTTTTGGAAATTAATTGGATTAAATTATCAATATTTAAAAGCTATGCTTATAAGCATGGCTTTTTTATTTGTAGTGATAATAACCACAGCAATAATAGCAATAACCTTACAGCCCCAAAGGATTTGGTTTCTACTTTTGCTGTAGAAACGTACCACTATGAAACCAACTGTGAATTCATTGTTCCTGATTGATGATGACGAGATTTATCTTTTTACCATGAAAAAGATTATTCAGAAAAACAAACTTGTAGATAATGTTCATGAGTTCAAGAATGGTTTCGATGCCATAGAATTTCTTAGCAAAATGTCTTCAAGCAATGAGGTTCTTCCGGATATGATCCTGCTCGACATCAATATGCCTGTAATGGATGGCTGGACTTTTATGGAACTGTTTGCCATGCTGAAGCCCAAGCTAAATAAAAACATTACCGTTTATATGATCAGCTCGTCTATTAACCAAATAGATATTAACCGGGCAAAGACAATCAGCGACATTTCCGACTTTATTGTTAAGCCTATTGGCAGCCAGCAACTAATCAATATATTCAGTAACGCAGCATAAAAATTATTAAACCCCCGCTCCAACCGTTCCCTATGAACGAGAAGAAGCCGTTCCTGAGAAGGAGCGGCTCTCTTTTTATTCTTGTTCGCATCCCCATCTTTTTCCTTCAGTGTTTTTAATACAGCATAAGTAAATAAGCCATTGTTCCATTCGGCACTTTCCAGTGCGAAGCCTACCTCTGCTGCAGCACTGATAACCAATGCACCACTTCCTTGGAGAAGGGCAAAACGTTGTGGAAGAATAAATAACAACAAAAATGGAAAGCTTACAGCTTTCCATTTTTTATTTCTTCTACCACACTTGGGTCAAGCAATGTGGAAGTATCACCTAAATTCTGCGTTTCCCCTTCTGCTATCTTCCTCAATATCCTACGCATGATTTTGCCGCTTCTTGTTTTGGGCAGGCCAGTTACAAACTGGATCTTATCAGGCTTGGCAATAGCTCCAATGACCCTTGTAACAGTTTGAAGAATATCTTTCCTGGTCCGTTCCTCATCGCCATGGGTTTTATTGTCTACCACATACGCATAAATGCCCTGGCCTTTAATTGCATGGGGATAACCAACCACTGCACTTTCTACCACACCAGCGTGCATATTGATGGCATTCTCCACTTCGGCAGTACCAATTCTATGGCCACTTACATTTAATACATCATCAACCCTTCCTGTAATCCTGAAGAAGCCATTCTCATCTTTCAATGCTCCATCACCAGTGAAATATAAATTGGGGTAAGTTGCAAAATAATTGGTCCTGCAGCGTTCATGATCACCATAAGTAGTCCTTAGGATGCTTGGCCATGGAGCCTTGATGCAGAGGTTGCCCTTGTAAACGCCATCTTCCATAGTGGTAACCTCTTCGCCTTTTTCATCTACCAGAACCATTTGCACACCGGGCATGGGAAGTGTGGCCCAGCTTGGTTTTGCAGGAGTGATGCCTGCAAGGTTGGATATTAAAGTGCCGCCGGTTTCTGTTTGCCACCAAGTATCTACAATCGGGCATTTTTTCTTGCCAATATGTTCATCATACCAATGCCATGCTTCTTCATTGATGGGCTCACCAACAGTACCCAAAACTTTCAAGGAAGACAAGTCCTTGCCTTCCAAAGGTTCAAGGCCAAAGCCCATTAAGCTCCTTATGGCTGTTGGTGCAGTGTACAGGATATTTACTTTGTATTTATCAATGATATCCCAGAACCTTCCTGCGTCTGGATAGGTTGGGATCCCTTCAAACATCAAGCTTGTTGCACCCGCACTTAACGGGCCATAAACAATGTATGAGTGGCCAGTTATCCAGCCAATATCCGCTGTGCAGAAATGTATTTGTCCCTGCTGGTATTGGAACACGTTTACAAAAGTGTAGTTGGTGTAGACCATGTACCCCCCGCAGGCATGAACAACACCTTTGGGCTTGCCTGTGCTGCCACTTGTATAGAGAATGAACAATGGGTCTTCTGCATCCATTTCTTCGGCAGGGAAGGAAACCTTGCCATCTTTTTCCACTTGTTGCTCGGAATATTCCATTTCATCCTCCCACCAAACATCCCTTCCTTTCAACATACTGATGGGCGTTCTTGTCCTTGTAAAAACAATGACCCTTTTTATCGTTCTATTGCCAATCAAGGCATCATCGATAACGCTTTTTAATGGGATTACTTTTTCACCACGGTAAGCACCATCACATGTAATGATGAACTCCGCACCTGCATCATATAACCTGTCTGCAATGCTTTGTGCAGAAAAGCCACCAAAAATGACACTGTGAATGGCACCAATCCTGGCACAGCCCAAAACAGCATAGGCCAGTTCTGGTACCATGCCCATATAGATACAAACCCGATCGCCCTTTTTTACGCCATTGTTAATAAGCATTTGTGCAACTTGGCAAACCCTTTTGTGCAAACGGTTGTAGGTAACGATTCTTGTTCTCTCATCAGGATGGTTCGGCTCCCAAATGATGGCCGGCTTCTCGCCAAGTTCCTCCAAATGCCTGTCAATGCAACTTTCTGTAATGTTAAGTTTGCCATCCTTGAACCATTCAATTTTTGGTTCCACAAAGTTCCAGTTGAGAACGGAACTCCATTTTTTACGCCAAACAAAATGGCTGGCTATTTCCCCCCAGAAACCTTCAGGGTCTTCCACGCTTTTTTGGTAGGTTTCCTTGTATTCGTCAAAAGATTTGATCTGGTATGGGTAGCTCATGGCAAATTTTTTATTTGGCAATAAAATTAAGGGTAATGGTTCTTGAATTGATTTTACTTTTCTTGTTATTTACGAAGTCATAATGAACGGGGTTGTATTTATTGTTAACTAACAATTGATAGTTGGCATACAGCAATCAAAGATTTTTGCAGAATGCCATTTATCGTGTATGTTCATGCCGTCATTGTTTTGCCTGCTTTATGTGATTACTCAAAACTAACTAATCACCATTGTTATGTCGTCTGAAAAAGGAATCTGGAAAGTTATCGGAGCATCATCTGTTGGAACTTTAATCGAATGGTACGACTTCTACATTTTTGGGAGCTTGGCCACTATTATCTCCACAAAATTTTTCCCATCAGGAAATTCAACCACTGCATTCTTAGCAACACTTGCCACATTTGCTGCAGGGTTTATTGTTCGCCCATTCGGTGCATTGTTTTTTGGGAGGTTGGGTGATTTGATTGGAAGGAAATATACTTTCCTGCTCACCTTGGTTATTATGGGAGGTTCCACCTTTTTAATTGGCTGTATCCCTTCTTACGAAACATTTCATTTTGCTCCATTTCTTGTTTTGATACTTCGTCTACTGCAAGGCTTGGCATTGGGTGGTGAATATGGTGGAGCGGCAACTTATGTGGCCGAACATGCACCAGTACATAAACGTGGGTATTACACCAGTTGGATACAAACCACGGCCACTTTGGGTTTGTTTGTTTCCTTGATTGTAATTATCACTGTTCAAAAGAGCCTCACAAAAGAAGCATTTGAAGATTGGGGATGGCGGTTGCCGTTTCTGTTAAGTATTGTTTTGGTACTTGTTTCCATTGTGATAAGAATGAAGATGGATGAAAGTCCATTGTTTGCCAAACTAAAAAGTGAAGGCAAGACTTCCACCAATCCTTTAAAGGAAAGTTTTGGCAAGAAGGAAAACATGAAGATGGTGCTGCTTGCTTTATTTGGTGCAACCATGGGTCAAGGCGTTGTTTGGTACACAGGCCAGTTTTATGCACAAACCTTTTTGATAAAGGTTTGTGGGCTAGAACCCACGCAGACCAATACATGGATTGGGATAGCCTTGTTATTGGCCACACCATTCTTTGTTTTCTTTGGTTGGTTAAGTGACAGGATTGGGAGAAAGGGAATTATATTGATGGGAATGCTACTGGCTGTTATTTGTTATAGACCAATATTCACTGCATTGCACGATATGAGCGATGTTAATACAAGGCAAGAAGTCTCATCGGTTATCACCACCAAAAAAGTAATCAATCCCGAAAACAATAGCGATTCGTTGGTTATCAAAACAACCCATGCCGTTTACACAGACAGCACAAAACTCTTCCAAACTGATAAGTATGCTAAGCTAGCAATTAAGGCTGGCAACAACAAAGCAAGCGAAACAAAAAAAGTCATTACACTGGATTCACGTTACCAATGGAAATTAATTGGATTGATTTTTATCCTTGTACTATTTGTGACAATGGTCTATGGACCAATGGCTGCATTCCTGGTAGAAATGTTCCCAACCAAAATCCGCTACACCAGCATGAGCTTGCCCTACCATATTGGCAATGGTGTTTTTGGGGGACTGGTTCCCTTTATTGCCATATTGATAACAACAACAAAAGGCAGTAATTATTTAGATGGATTATGGTATCCCATTGGTGTGGCAGCCCTTTGTTTTATCATTGGCCTACTTTACCTTTCCAATAAAAAAGACGATGATGTTAGTGACGATGTGAACGAATACATTCATCCCAAAAACTAAATTGTATGAATAGCATCAAGAAATTTCTAGGTATCGTTTGGGTAATTATTTCAGTTGCGGCTATCTTTTTATTGGTCCAGTCTGCATTTGCACACGTAAATCATGGAAAAGAGGATATTAACAAACCTACTTTCTGGATAATCATCATTACCATCTTCACACCTATTGCTGTTGGCCTTGCCCTCTTTGGCTGGTACAGCCTAAAAGGCGAGTACGATATGGACAAATAAAGATGCTTTTCGCCAATTGCTTTTTTTTCTTCAATTTCGTGAGGCTTAAATGGCGGTTCTTAAAGCGTCGTTTATAAAAGAAGTACACTGGCCGAACAGTTTTTGTGTGCATGGAGTGTTTGGAAGCTGTTCAGATGTCTGCCCGATTTTACCTTATGTTATTAAAGAACCTAGCATCATATTATCATTACTTCTGGTTACTCTTGGGGGCAATAGTGGGCTTTAAGATTCTATTGTCTTTTTTGTTCAACAAGCATCTGGAGGGGCTATCGGGACTCATTTTTGCTATCTTCAAATGGTACAATGAAGAAGATCAGGAAATGGCAGACCCCCCCAAAGCACGGACCCTGATGCGTTTCTATAATGTGGTCACCGTTGGGATGTATTTTGTGTTGTTGGTTATCATTCTCTCCAGTATTTTGCCCATGTTTTTAGGAGGCTAATTTTTTGTTTGCCCTGCTTTGCAGGGCTAAAATTATTTACTACATGTCAATTGAGGTTCAACATTTACTGAAACAATATGGCACGCAAAAAGCGGTAAACGATATTTCATTCACCATCAATAAAGGCGAAATTGTGGGTTTTCTTGGGCCCAATGGTGCCGGTAAAAGTACCACCATGAAAATCATTACGGGCTATACCAAGGCCGATGCTGGGAATGCAAAGGTTTGTGGGATCAACGTGAACCAAAGCCCTATAGAAACGAAGCAGAAAATTGGGTATTTACCAGAAAGCAATGCTTTGTATTATGAAATGTATGTGAAGGAATACCTGAAGTTCATAGCAGGTGTCCATCAAATCCCCAATGCTGAATTGCAGGTTGCTTCGGTTATTGAGTTAACGGGGCTGCAGGTTGAGCAGAAAAAAAAGATAGGGCAGCTCTCCAAGGGCTATAAACAACGTGTAGGGCTGGCTGCTGCTTTGATCCACAATCCAGAAGTATTGATTTTGGATGAACCCACTAGCGGCTTGGACCCCAACCAAATAATTGAAATAAGGAACGTAATCAAAGAACAGGGGAAGGACAAGACTGTTTTGTTTTCATCGCATATTTTACAGGAAGTGGAGGCAATCTGTGATAGGATTATTGTAATCAACAAAGGGCAGATTGTGGCAGACGATACTTTGGTGAACCTAAAACGCAAAGGGGATAATTTGGAGGAAATTTTCAGGAACCTTACTTCCTAACTAATGTTACGCAAAGAATTGTGGGAATGATGTCAGCCTGAGGTCCTCGAAGGGCTCTGGTTTACAAATAGGTTTCGACAAGCCCGCCTGAACGGGGCGGGTTCTGACATCAGTATTTACATTTTGCGTAACATCAGTTCTTAAATCATTTATTTTTGGAAATAACCTTCAAAAAATAGCATGGTTCAGTTGTAAGACTGATAAAAGTCAAGTTATCAAATTCCATTTGCTGGTAGTTTTGCATCGGTATTGAACAATTACAAAATATTCAAACATCAATTACGAATCTTAAATCAAAAATCAAGTTATGAGTTACATTATCGAAGTGCATGCAAGGCAAATTCTGGATAGCCGAGGAAACCCAACAGTAGAAGTGGACGTACTAACGGACGATGGGTTCTTTGGACGTGCATCCGTGCCAAGTGGGGCAAGTACAGGAATCCACGAAGCTGTGGAACTGAGGGACAACGACAAGAAAAAATATGCGGGCAAAGGCGTATTAAAAGCAGTCAAAAACGTAAATGACCTAATATCTGCTGAACTGGTAGGCTTTGATGTGGCCCAACAGGCCGCTATAGACCAAGTGATGATTGACCTGGATGGTACACCCAATAAAGGCAAACTTGGTGCAAATGCTATTTTGGCTGTAAGCCTTGCTGTGGCCAAGGCGGCGGCTGAAGAAGCTGGCCTCCCATTGTACAGGTACATTGGTGGCACGAATGCAAAAACATTGCCTGTGCCAATGATGAATATTGTAAACGGTGGCGCACATGCCGATAATAAAATAGACTTCCAGGAATTTATGATCATGCCTGTAGGTGCAAGTTCCTTTAGCGAAGGGTTGCGTTGGGGCACTGAAATATTCCACGTATTGAAGAGTGTGTTGAAGAAGAAAGGCTACAGTACCAATGTGGGCGATGAGGGTGGTTTTGCACCGAATATCCAAAGCAATGAAGAAGCCATTGAAACAGTATTGGAAGCCATTTCCGCTGCCGGGTACAAAACAGGAAGCCAAATTGCTATTGCCATGGATGCCGCTAATAGTGAACTATGGGATTCCAAGAAGAAAAAGTATGTGTTCCATAAGAGCAGTGGAAAAGCGATAAGCAGCGATGAACTGGTGAAGTTCTGGGAAAGCTGGGTAAAGAAATACCCTATTGTTTCCATTGAAGATGGTATGGCGGAAGATGATTGGAACGGCTGGAAGAACCTAACCGATACCGTGGGTAAGAAATGCCAGTTGGTAGGGGATGACTTATTTGTAACTAACGTAGACCGTTTGAAAATGGGTATCGATAAGGATATAGCCAATGGCCTGTTGGTTAAGGTGAACCAAATTGGTTCCTTGACTGAAACCATCAATGCAGTAACCATGGCCCAGCATGCTGGTTACAATACGATCATGAGCCATAGAAGTGGGGAAACAGAGGATACCACAATAGCAGACTTAGCTGTGGCACTGAATTGCGGCCAAATTAAAACTGGTTCTGCTTCAAGAACTGATAGGATTGCCAAGTACAATCAGTTGATCAGGATTGAAGAAGCTTTAGGCAGCACTGGTATCTATCCCCAAAAAATCAAGTTCGGTAAATAAATGTAGGGTTGCTTCCACTTCCTTCCCTTGGAAAAATGCCCAAAAAGGGAGAGGGGTAATAAACACCTGTGAATAGTTGATGGTTGTTGGTTTAGTGTGGTTCACATTAACTTTACAGCCATCAACTTTTTACTTTCATGAAAAAAATTCCTTCCATATTGCTCAATAAGTACCTTTTGGCCATTGGTGGGTTCTTGGTATGGATGATTTTCTTCGACCAAAAGGACTTTTTCTATAGTTCAGACAGGGGCCATGAGCTGAAAAAATTGCAGGAAAAGAAAGATTACTATACTGCAGAAATAGCCAAGGCAAAGCAGGAACTGTCTGATTTACAGGGGAATCCGGCTGCAATTGAGAAATTTGGCCGTGAGCGCTATATGCTCAAAAAAGACGGTGAAGATGTATTTATTGTGGAAGATAGTTTGGCAACAAAAAGATAACTTGCCACAATATCGGCACTTTAATGTCGTTTTAATATTGTTGTTTCGGAAAAAGGATTTTTCACACTCACACAGTATTTATGCAAAAATTTAAGCAGGAAGTACTTATGCAGTATTTGTATAAGGAAACTTCTCAAGAGGTAACGCTTGCTATAGAATCGGCCATACAAAACGATTGGGAGCTACACGATGAAATGAAAATGTTGGAACGTACCATTAAACAGTTGGATGCATTCAAACTTCGTTCACCACGTCAGTCTACCATCAATGCCATTCTCAGCTATGCAAAAGCAACAGATGCTGTTGCACACTAAACGATAGTCGATAACCTAAAAACTTATTTTGAACCGGTATCTTCTTTTCTTTGCTCAATTATGACAAAGAAAGAAAGGTACCGGTTTGTTATTGACTACTTTTTGGAACATGTTCCAGAAGCAGAAACAGAATTGATTTACGACAATCCCTATCAATTATTGGTTGCGGTCATTTTATCGGCCCAGTGCACCGATAAACGGGTGAACCTTACAACACCGGCCATTTTCGCAAAATATCCTACACCAAAGGAACTGGCAAAAGCCACGTTTGATGAGCTTTTCCCCTTTATCAGGAGCATTTCCTACCCAAACAATAAAACCAAGCATTTAATCGGTATGGCAAACATGCTTATGGACAGGTTCCATGGGCAGGTGCCAATGACGGTTGATGAACTGGTCCAGCTTCCTGGCGTGGGCAGGAAAACAGCAAACGTAATTACCAGTGTAATTGATGAACAGCCCAACATGGCAGTTGATACACATGTTTTCCGCGTGAGCAAAAGAATTGGACTGGTTGCGGAAACTGCCAGTACGCCATTGGCCGTTGAAAAGGAACTGATCAAGAACATTCCACAGGAACTGGTGCATAAAGCCCATCATTGGCTCATACTGCATGGGCGTTACATTTGTGTGGCACGCAACCCTAAATGTGACCAGTGTGGATTGACAAGGGAATGCAAGTATTATCAGCGTTTTTTGAAGAACAACTAGTTTAAATAAAAATGCCGTTGGCTTAAATTTTCAAACTCGCATAATTTTCAAAGTCAACTTCTTCTTTCTGAAATAATTGAGAGTTGCTTAGTATTTTGTCAATGAATTTTATGCAGGGTTGATTATTCTCTGCCATAATAAATGCAAAGTCCCAAACATCTTTTGATAACGAAAAGACTCCTTTGTCAGACGACACATTCAATAAAACTTCGTCGTTCATCCATACATCCTCAGCTAAGTCAACAATAGGATTAATCTCTTTCAAAGTTGTCAAAACCTCCTTGCAAAATTCAGTATCGGAACTATCAAGGATGAATTCCAAAAGCAACTTACCCGAACCGTAACTAGGCCTTAAATGATATTTGTGTGGCTTACTCAAAGGCTGAAATTTTAGTTGTTGTGTTGATTTACTAAATATTCAGTCCACCGCAAACACTAAGTACCTGCCCGGTAATGTAACTGGCCATATCGCTAGCCAGGAAGAGCGTCGTATTGGCAATTTCTTCCGCCCTGCCAAACCTTCCCAAAGGAATTTTCTTTAAAAATTCATCCGCCCCGGCACCCTCCTTTAAATAATGGGTCATATCTGTTTCCACAAAACCCGGAGCAATGGCATTGCAACGGATATTGCGGCTGCCCAGTTCCGCAGCAATGGATTTGGTAAAGCCAATAATGCCGGCCTTGCTTGCCGCATAACTTGATTGGCCTGCATTTCCACGGATGCCAACAATGGAGCTCATGTTGATGATGCTTCCGCTTTTAGCCTTCATCATGGGGCGTATTACCTGCTTGGTCATGTTGAAAATGCTTTTCAGGTTAATGTCCATTACATCATCCCATTGCTCCTCGGTCATACGGAGCAGGAGGTTGTCCTTGGAGATACCGGCATTGTTCACACAAACATCAATGGCACCAAACTCCTTTAGCACATCGGCTACAAAAGTTTCGCTTTCCCCAAAATTGCCAGCATTGCTTTTATAGGCCTTGGCCTTAACGCCCAATGCAGTTAGTTGTGCTTCCAAAGCCAATGCTTTTTCTGCGCTGCTATCACTTACATAGCTAAAAGCAATATTGCTACCATGTTCAGCCAGTTTCAAAGCAATAGCAGCACCAATGCCACGGGCTGCACCTGTGACGATGGACGTTTTATTTTCGAGAAGTTTCATACTAATGAATTTGGTTAATGATGGTTACAAATAAAAGGAATTTATACAAAGTGTACACAATAAACACATGCACAATGTAAAACAGGCACATTAGGCCAATGCTTTGCAGCCAGGTGAACCGGTAGAACTTCCTGAAGGCCCTTACTGTAAACACGGAAACTACCGAGTAAATCATTAGTCCAATGACGTCCTCAGTAAAGGGAATGTTCTTGTGTGTAATAGGTTGGTATAACTTGTTAGTGATGTTTATGATCAAAGGGGTCAATAGGAACCCCCACAGGAGATAGAAAGAATTGATTTCCGTTGCCAGTACCATTTGGTCGAAAAAGTATTTCCTCTTCCTAAAAGTAAATGCATAGAGGAATAAAGCTGTAAGCGGTATGAGGGTAAGGAGCATGAACTTGGAAACCTTTTCCCCTTTTTCGTGGAATTTTTCTGAAAGTTGTTCCTTGGTATAACCAGTTTCCGCAAGCTTATGCAGAATCTTGGTCTCTGCGTACGAACCATAATATGGTTGGCTTGGATAATATTTCAGCCGCATGTTCAAACCCTCCATCGCTGGAAATAACAGGTACAAAACAACCAGTAACAAGAAGAGCGGAATGGGCTTGAAGTATTTCTTGCGGATACCATTGCAGTAATCAAGCGATAATTGCCCAGGCTTGGTGAAAATAGTTTTAAGTGTTGTGAGTAAAGTGCCTTCAAAATGAGTCATGAAGTGAATGCCCTCTTCAATAAAATGGAAAATGGTCTTATCGTGGTCACTATAGACTTTTTCCCCGCAATTATTGCAGAACTTGCCAGCAAAATGGTTGCCGCAGTTCTTACAAGTAGTTGCAGTTTTGTTGTGGTTCATTGATGAACTGTGGTTTGGTTGTTTCTTTATTAAGGTGGTACCGTCCTGCTTTTTGATAAGCTGGCCTGCGCTGCTAACTTGGAACTATGGCAGTACCAATGCCAATACCACTGCTACAGCCTGTAACGGTACCTGTTTTTTTGCTAATGATTTCACAAGCCATTTTTGGTACGCTCAAATATATTAACTCCGTTTAGTTCGCTATAAATAAATATTTTTAGAGCGTATGAGCAAAGCAACCACTAAGAAACTATTGATAGTTTTTTTTGTATTGGAAACGTTATGTGCCACTTATGCATTGCTGTTTGCCCCTGTTGTTCCCATTGCTTCCATCGTCTATCCGTTAAGTGGATTGGCAGTTGCGGCGCTCGTATTGTTCCTTCCCCAAGCCAAGCAATCCTTTTCTGTACAGGCAAACGCACATCATTTGCCCAGCCTGTCTTTCCGGATCATGGCAGTCATTATTATGTGTGTGGAGCTGTTCCACTTTTCCAATACATGGATCAGTGATGCGCCATTGGATTTTCATGATGCTGACATGCTGCCCATTATGAAAATTATGTGCGAGCGGTTTTTAAGCGGTCATTGGGGCCAGGTGTACGATACCATTCCCGAAATATGGAACGGCATACGGCCCGTGTACCTCCCTGCCATGTGGATGCCTTTCAGTGCAGGGGTTGCAGCAGGTTTCGATCTTCGTTGGGTTACGGCCATCTGCCTCGCCCTCACTTTCATTATTTTCATTTTTGTTTTCCATCCTACGCACCAAAAGAAAAATTCCCCCTATATAATAGCTACGGCTTTTGTGCTGTTCTGGTGGCTGTCCGTGCAAAATGCACATGGACTTATTCCATATACAGAAGAAGGGGTGGTGATTTTTTATTACGTTATACTAACCTTGGCATTACTCAATGGCAATATTTGGTTCATTGGCATCGGTATCAGTGTATGTGCCCTGAGCAGGTATGCATTGATTGGTTGGCTGCTTCCTTTTGTTTTATTGCTGCTGCACGAAAAAAAGTACCGTTCAATTGTTAAGTTGGTGCTTATTGGCACAGTTGCCTTTTTATTGTTGATGATGCTTCCATTTGGATGGGCCCCTTTTCAAAGGTTATTGTCACTGCCCAATCAGTACATTGAATTTGGGTTAAGGGTATGGAAAGATTCACCTATCGTGTTTTCAAGCAGTTTGGGATTGGCCAAGTTTTTCGGACCGAAGCATATTTTGCTGCAGCATCGTTTATTGATTGGGTTAACTTTTGTGGTCCCGTTGTTATTTATGCTGATGGTGCTTTGGTTGAAAAGCAAGAAAAATTACAGCATCAACAACATTGGATTGGCTACTTTCAAATTATCGTTAGTGGTGTTCTACAATTTAATTGATGTACCTTACCTGTACCTGTTTTATACTTCCTCGTTCGTAAGCTTAATAATGGTGGGCTACTTCATTTCGTTGCACGACAAGGAAATAGGACCCACTAGCTAACTGATGTTACGCAAAATGTCAAATACTGATGTCAAGTTGAGTAGCTCATGTTTGCTTCGCAAACGAACACATTGACCCAGCCTGCCGGCAAAGGCAGGGATGACACCCGATAGCCATCGGGTCTACCACCAAGACTCAAAGGCACTAAGTTTAAAAAAACTTCGTTTTTTTCCTTTGTGTCTTCGTGTCTTTGTGGTAAAATAAAAGGCATTTGTAAACAAATGCTTTTCAACATCTTATACTAACGGCAGTTTGTCGAAACCTATTTGGAAACGAAATCGCCTTCGAGAACCTCAGGCTGACATTATTCCCACAATCTTTGCGTAACATCAGTAACTAAGTTCCTTGATCAATAGCAATATAATAAATCAGTTATGGCAGTAGTAGGCAATTGATTGCACTTAGCTGGTCGAATTTTTATAAGCAACTTTGTACTTCTTGATTTTCCTTTTCATAATTGCGGAGCCGATGCCAAGTGGCACAGCATAACTCACAGCAACCACATCGTTCATGCCATGAACAAAAAAAGAGGAAACCAACGCTGTTAAAAATGTGGCACCCATTAATATAGTAGGAAATTTGGCTTGCACATATAAATACTTCTTTTCAGCATCGTTTCCTGCATGTATTAAATGCTGCTTCTTATGTAGGGTATAATCAGTCAGCATAAAATGGGATAAGCAAACCAAGAAGATATTGCCAATGTAAATGACCATGGGCAGCATGAATCCGGGCTGTATATGCGTAAGGCTGGATGCAGCAAAAGGAAAAGTCACAATGAACAACAAAGAAAAAAGGTTCCTGAAAATAACGCCGTCATCATACGTCTTCAAATGTTTGCAAAGTTTCAGATGCTTGCTCCAAGATAGGCCTATGAAGAAAAAGCTAATTAGAAATGCCACAAATTCAAAAATCAATGGTTTGAACTCATGCACAATATTCACACCCGCAAGGTTTTCCGGTAAGTGGGGAAACTTGATTTCGATAATCAATAAGGTAATGGCGATTGCAAAAACAGCATCGCTAAAAAGGATCAATCTTTCCAGCTCAAATTCCTTGTGCAGGCTTTCTTTGGAGGGTTGGCTCATGTATGTACTAGGCTTAGGATTTCATCAATGAACTTCCTGTCATTGCTCAGCCTGGGAATTTTATGCTGGCCGCCCAATTTGTTCTTGCTCCTCAACCAATTGGTGAAAACAGTTTTGTTCAATGCATGGATAATGGGCATCCTCAACGCAATATCCTTATGGCGCTTGGCTTCATAATCACTATTGATGCTTTTCAGCGCGCAGTCAAGTTCGTAGGCAAATTCATCAATGTTTGCAGGTGCATGTTCAAATTCAATCAGCCATTCATGGGCCCCGTTTGCATGATCGCTAAAATAAACAGGGGCAGCCGTGTAATCATTTACCACCACATTGCATTTTTCACTCGCCATGGCTATGGCCTTATCACTATTGTCCACAATCACTTCCTCGCCAAAGGCATTGATATAATGCTTCAAGCGCCCACTCACATTTATTTTGAAAGGGGCCAAGCAGGTAAACTGGACCGTATCGCCAACAAGGTACCTCCACAGCCCACCATTGGTTGAAATGACCAGTGCGTACTGTTTCCCAATTTCCACATCATTCAGGCCAATGGTCTGCGGGCTCTCCTTTCCATATTCCTCAATGGGCATGAACTCATAAAATATACCATGCTGCAGGAACAGCAGCATGCCTTCATCATCTGGATTGTTCTGTGCAGCAAAGAAACCTTCACTGGCATTGTACATGTTCAGGAAGTTGATGGGGCCCCCAATCAATTTTTTGAACTGCTCACGGTAAGGCGTGAAGGAAACGCCACCATGCAGGTACAGCTCAAGGTTGGGCCAAACCTCCTTCAAGGTTTTCTTGCCCGATATTTCGAGGATACGTTTAATGAGCACCATGGTCCATGTAGGCACACCGCTCATGCTGGTCACATTCTCTGCAATGGTAGCCTGGGCTATGGTTTCTATTTTGTTTTCCCATTGGTCCATTAAAGCAATACTGAGTTCAGGGGTACGTATCCAGTTGGCCCAGATAGGCGTGTTCTGGAAGAGTACGGCACTGAGGTCCCCATATTGTGCGTCCTCATTCAAGGGGCTCACCTGATGGCTGCCACCTATCAATAAACCTTTGCCGGTGAGCAGGTCGCTATCCGGATTGAAATTATAGTACATGGTCAGCACATCCTTACTGGCCTGGAAATGGCAATCGTTAAGGCTTTCCTCCGTTATGGGAATGAACTTGCTCTTATCATTGGTGGTACCGCTGCTTTTGGCAAACCAGGTAACGGGTGTGTTCCATAAAAGGTTCTGCTCCCCGTTCATTAAACGTTCTATATAAGGCTTCAGGTCGTCATACTGGTGAATGGGCACCGCTTTCTTGAATTCGCGGACATTGAACAATTTGTTCAGGCCATATTTCCTGCCAATTTCCGTGTATTGGCCCCTGCTTACGAGGTCCTGCAACACTTCACGCTGTGCTGCAATGGGTTCCTGCATCCATTGCTCAATACGCCAATAGCGTAAACGTGCCAATCTGGATATGGTGGGGCTAAGCAATTTCATTTTGGGGGTTATGACAGCAAAATAAGCAATGAAACTGAAATGGAAGAAGCTATTTTAATCTTTGTTTAATGAAATAAACAAAAGATAAGTTATGGCCATTACCTGTGCCTCCTTAGTAGCTTCCCCCAAATTGAAGTCTTAGGGACTGTTTAAAAACGATTTCATGAAGCTAGGCATATCCCAAAAGTGAATGTCATGCTGAGTACCAAATGTTTGCTTCGCAAACACGGGTTGCCCAATATGGCGTCTTGCAGGACTTTTGAGATATGCGCTAGTGGCTTTTTCAATTTGCCAAAGCCGTTAACCTCAATTTGATAATTCCCAAATGTGAAGTCAGTTGTTGCAGCTTGCCATTTGTTTCCTCATACTTGAAATGATTGGCAATATTATAGAAGCGGGGGTCATTGGCAATATCGTGTACAAGATGGAAGGAGGGTTCGGCAAAATCTTCCTTACTTATTTCCGGCAAGGAATTGATGAGTTCCTGCAAGTCCGTTTCTGTTATGGAACTGGCCCATTTTTGTAAATAGCTCTTGGTGGAATTGTACAGCGAAACATATTCGTCCACTTTTAAGTCTTCCAGCTTCATAGCGGTTGGCTGTACATCTGTAATGGCACTTAAATCGGCCAGCAATATCTTTTCGCCATGTTCATGGAGACTGTCCAATGCACGTACCATGCTGGATATACTGGAATCGTTCATCCCCATTTCAATGATCCAGTCCTTTCTCTTCAGTTCAAAATTTGTTCCCAGGTACAACCGCCTTACCTGCTCGTTGTCTGCCAGTTCCTCCGCAGTGCCATGTTGGAATATCTTTCCATCAATCAGCAAGTAGGCCCTGTCGCAGATCGATAGGGTCTCATTTACATTATGGTCGGTTATGAGAATGCCGATATTCTTGTATTTCAATTTCGCCACCACACTTTGAATATCTTCCACCGCTATGGGGTCCACGCCAGCAAAAGGCTCATCCAGCAAAATAAATTTGGGGTCCACCGCCAGTGCCCGGGCTATCTCCGTCCTCCTTCTTTCCCCCCCACTTAAACTGTCACCATTGTTTTTGCGCACATGGTGCAGGTTGAATTCGTCCAGTAAGCTTTCCAGTTTTTGTTGGCGTTCCGCCTTCTTCAAGTTGGTCATTTCAAGAACGGCCATGATATTGTCCTCCACGCTCAGCTTCCTGAACACACTAGCTTCCTGCGGTAAGTACCCAATGCCCATTTGGGCACGTTTGTACATGGGCAGTTTGGTAATGTTGATGTCGTTCAGGAACACATCGCCCTCATCTGGTTTGATCAGCCCCACCACCATATAGAAGGAGGTGGTCTTCCCTGCGCCGTTAGGACCAAGCAGGCCCACAATTTCACCTTGCCTTACACTAACGCTTACATGGTTCACTACAGTCCGGTTCTTGTAACTCTTAACGAGGTCCTTGGTATGTATGGTTAAGCTCAAAACAAAGATTTTGGCAAAAATATGTGCTGCTGCCCTTGTTTTGGATTTAATTTAGTTAATGTAAGTGCATAGTTTCAGGTAATCATGGAGCCCACTTTCTTAACCTTTTAGCCACCAATGCCACTAATCTGCACGAATCTTTTTCACGAATGGTTGCCGCAAGCGGCAATATGAACCCATCCCTGCTAATTCATGTTTCTCCCCCCGAAAGGTCCTATACTGTGGACACTTATTCGGACGGAACAAATTGGCTTCTTGTTTTCCAGCTAACAACAACTGGAAATCAGCCATCCATTGATTAATTCCCCTGCCACCCAAACCCTCACCTGCATAAAATGCCACTAAGCACCTCACCCATTCCGGTGCCGCATGGAATGCGGGATTTGTCCCGTCCGAAGGGCACGGGATCAAAAGGAATGGGTGCAGTGCTTGGAAGTTGCACTCCACCCATCCATGTGTGCAAGCAATCCGAAAACCGCAGCCATCCAGCAGTAAAACACGGCGGGCTACACTTAGGGCAGCGCTGGCGGACAAACGGGCGGGAGCCATTCGGGTTGTCCTAGCCTTTTTTGCTCCTTTTTGCGGCGATGGCAAAAAGGAGAGGACCTCTGCCATATGCTAAAATTTCCTTAATTCACCACAGCCCCCTTTGCCGACTCCAGGCCTGTCCTAATTTAGGGAAACCAGTTCCACCTAACCCTGACCGTTATGGCAGCACCCGCATTTTACTGGAAAACCAGCGTCAAGCATTGGACAGCCTCCTCCCATTTATCCAACTGCCCTTGGCAGTGCACTTATATCAATCAAGCATGACCGCATTGTAAAAAAGCAATGCGCCGGAAAATGAAAAAAATAGGATCAAAAAAATACGATGAAAAAAAATAAAAAATAAATGCGACACAAAAAAATGCGACATTTTAAAATGTCGCAAAAAAAAGTGTCGCATTTTTTTGAATTTTTTTTAATGGCTTTCCGAAACAAAAACAAACTATATGAGCATCAACCAGATCAGGAAGGAAATGGGTTTCAGCCAGCAGGAACTGGCTGGCTACCTGGGCCTGAGCCGCACACAGGTGGCTGATTTTGAAAGTGGCCAACGTGACCTGCCCCACAAAGCCACGGGCAAATGGACCAGGATGAAGCACTGCCTGGACAGTGCGGAGGAACTGGATGCCAATGCAGCAGCCATACAACAGGCCCACCAGCAGCAGCAAGTGGCCCCGTTCATGGCCAAAATGGCCAGCCGGTGCCAGCGCAATGTGTACGTGCTGCAGCAGCAACTGCAGGCCATGGAGACTGAATATGCGGAATGCGTGGGGACATTGGCCCTCATTGCCCAACTGTGCAAGCTGCCACCCAGCAGCAGGGGAAATGAAATCTGGATAAACCAAGTGGAAGCCCGGATGCAGAAAAACTGCTGGGCCTGCGGGCCGGGCAAGCAGGCAGTGGTTTCCCTGAAGCTGCAGGCCATGGTATGGATGCAGGAACAACTGGCCAGCCAATACGGTGGTTGAATATTTCTTTCTACCAAGAATGTCAACCCGTGTAATCCATGTTTGCTCCGCAAAACAATCTGCCGATAGCTATCGGCATTGAACCTGCCTGCCGTCAAAGGCAGGGATGACAGATGGAAGTAAATCAATCATTTTACGAAGCAGTAATCTTCGGAGGATGATGTCAGCCAGAGCTTGTCGAAGGCGGCTTTGCATTGTAATCCTAAGTCGGTTTCGACGACCTCAACCCCGATGAAAACCGGACAGGCTCTGACAATAGTTCAAAATGAATCACTACGGTATTGATCAACCATTAAAATAGCTGTTATGACCTATTCAGTAAATGACCTGAAAACGGTGGGCGAATGCGATGAACTGCTGCGCACGTTCAATAAGCGCAGAGGGGACCTGTTGGCCAGGCAGGCACGCCTGCAGTACATGGAAACAAGGTTGCAGGGAACTGCTGCGGAAGTGGAAACGGAAATCCGCATGGTGCTTGCGGAACTGGCCTTTCTGGACACCATCCTTGCCACCCTGCCTGAAGGGCCCACGAAAGCCGATTACCTGAACGACAGGAACAGGCAGCAAACGAAGCTCTACCAACTGGAAAGAAAAAGGACAACCACTGGCAGTTTTGCCCTGCTGGACAAGCAGCGGGAACTGGTCAGCGTGGAAGGTGACCTCTCCCAAACGGACCAGCTCATTGCCGACCTCACTGCTAGGAGGGCGGAGCTGGTGGGTGGTGCATCTTGAAAATGCGGGTAATGCATCAGTTTGCATTGGAACACTAGGTTGTCAGCCTGTCCACGATGACTATCGGGATTGTCAAAGGCGGCTAGCGGAATTACGTTTTACGGCGGCTTCCCCGCAACTCGACCCCGATGAAAAAACGGGGCAGGCTCCAACATGGTACTTCCTAACTAAACGGCATTCTGTTGTAGGGAGGAGGGAGGTGGGTTGATGATTAAAATTGCTCTTTTTTTATACAGTACCGTATTGAAAAAATGGATTGTCTTAACAACAGCTTAATTGCCGGCAGGTTGGTATAAAAAGTATAACGTTAACTTATTGATTATTAATACCAATTATTTTTGGAATTGCAGCTAATAGCGTCAATCTTTGTGTTAGTGGCAATTAATGGCAAAAACTACCCAACATACAAAAAGTGAAATAAAAGCTCAATGTCATCATTGCGGGAATGTTACTTTACAAAAATTGTTGCTTACACAAATCGGTACAAAGCTTTATGAACAACTATTTACTGAAAAGTTTTTTGAGAAGTACGAGTTTCTGATTTATCAATGCTCAACTTGTGAGTGTCCTAATATTTATGGAGAATTTGAGCCGCATTTAAAATACACAAATAGACTAATAAGTGATTATGATTACATTTTTCCAAAATCTAGCTTACTAAATGAAAATGTCCCTGAAACATTGCGAAAGCTTTATAATGGAATATATCATCTTCGACATCAAGCTCCTAATGCCTTTGCTAATCAAATTAGACGCGGCTTAGAACTTATATGTGAGGAACAAAAAGCTGTAGGTAAAACACTGTTCAATAAAATTAAAGACCTTTCTACTAAAGGTAAATTTCCAGGACACTTTCAAGACTTTACGGACTTAATTCGGATTGTAGGGAATATGGGTTCACATGCATCTGAAGAGGAAATAGACATTTGGGATGCTGAATTATTAAATGATTTTTTCTTAATCGTTGTAGAGTACTTATACGTAGCCCCTAAAAAAGTTAAAGAATTAACAGACCGGATTAGTTCGAAAGGAAAGCTACCACTAACATGAGTATTGCCAATAGCGGGGCTGGGCGTTGGAGCAATCAGCAGCAGTTCGCTATCGGCTTTGGTTCGGGTTGAAAATCACTTAAACGACAATCATTCTCCAATAAGCGCCCTTGACATTAATATAAACCGCTTAGTTTTTTCACAAACTCTCGCTAGCTGCAAGCTTAGACCAACATTATGCTCAAACGACTTTTTAAGAAACGCAACTCTGACAAACTTTCCAAGATTGACTATTGGAAAAAATGGGAGTTGTTTGAATTGTTTGATGACTTGCACAAAGCAAAAAGACTTTTGATTGATATCGGCAACGACAAAAACGAGAGCGTTTTTTTTAAATTTAAAGAGGACTATATCGAGGAACTATATGAAATAGAAGGAGACAACATTACTGACTTCACGAGGATCTGGGAATGGTTTACACCGACAAAAGAATGGGACATATTCGGTGGACAACAAGGAAAGGAACTAGGCAACAACATATTTCGTATAGCTGACAAATGGAAGAGAAACCAGGATTTTCTTGCAGGAACGAAAGTCATGCTAAAAAATGAATTTGGCGTGGTATTAAACAAAACTGCTGACAACTATATGTATGGACAAATTCGTTGGGATACAAATAAAGAAAATGACGTTGAAGATTGGCGTGGGTTGTTCGGTAGCTTTTTACAAATAGGTGGACAGATTATAAATCAGGAACACCAATTCACTTTTATAAATGATGACGGGACAACGAAGAACGCCAGCAGCTAACTTGGGTTTGACATTATAGGGACTGAAGAATAAAGGCTCAAGTTATTGGATTTCAATTTATCTTTAGTAGAGGTTGGGTTGACGTTCCCCCGATTTCCCCTACAACGTCAAGCCCAAAACCGTAGCAATGCAATGGCAATCCTTAACGACATAACAACACTTGACAACTACGAAGATGAAGACATCTTTGATGTAGTTGTAAAACTTGAAAAGTCTTTCAACTTGAAATTTGAAAAGGACGCCTTCCTTTACGTTCAAACATTCGGCGACCTGTGTGATATAATTACAAACAACGTTCAAGGAACCGATTCAGAGGACTGTACATCACAACAAGCATTTTATAAAGTTCGCAATGCAATCTCAGCGACACAACTAGTAGACAAAAACTCTATAAACCTGGACACCAAATTACAGGACATCTTTCCACGACATAAACGCAGACAAAAAATTCAAGAACTTAAAAATGAATTAGGTTTGCCTCTTGACATTTTGGACATCAACTCATGGTTAGGGTGGACAATATTTATCGGCATTGTCGCTTCTCTCATTACGTTCTTTATAAAGTGGCAATTGGCATTAAGCGGTCTTTTATTTTTCATCGCTGTGGGTTGGACAGCGAATAAGTTCTTTGCAAAGGAATTTAAAATTAAAACAGTAAGACAGTTGACAGAAAAAATTGTAAGGGAAAATTATATTGACAGTAGACGAAAAAAAGGGACAATTAATAGACACGAAATCTTGAAAGTTATCATTGACACATTTAGTACCGAGCTTGACATAGACAAAGCATATTTAACAAAAAATGACAAATTCAGTTGGGCAGCATAAAAGCACTGCTACTAACATTGAGTTTTATGCGAGTTGGGCTTGACCTTGTAACATGAGCCAATTGTAAATCCCAGCTTCAGTTCCGAACTGGACGTCTAAATGCCAGCCCAGCAGAAAGCCCAGCCCGTTGTGTACAAGCGTAGAAAAACACCCTGAAATTTATGAAAGGACTTATTGCAATAATATTCTCAGTTGCTTTTATCATCAATGTTCAAGGACAACCTTATCTAATTGAAAATACCTCATGGCAACAAAAAATTAAAAAGAACTATTTTCTTGCTCCACTTTTTTATGGTGTTAAAAAAAGTGCCATGCAACTTGACAAAGAACAAATGCTCACAAAACAACTTATAAGTAAATATGACGACAAGGAATCGGCATATAGGCAACTGCTAATAAATGGTTGGAATTATTTCACAATTGGCATAATTGATAGTGCAATAATTAATTTTAACCAAGCTTATCTTATTGACAGTAATAATTTGGAAACTTTTGTTGCGTTTGGCTCCATAATAACATTTCTTGACACGAAGCCAAACTTTGAACTTATTACACATTTTAAACTAAATGACAGAGTATCCTCTACGTGGGATTTAACTGCATTTTTTGGCAACCCGATTTTTTTAGATGAAGTAAAGCATATCCAAAAAAAGCAGGTCGCCCAACCAATACTTTCCACCCTTTTACTGAATCCTCGACAACCATATTTTGTTGATTCTTCCAAATACATCATGCTGAAAATAAAATCCGACAATCAACAAGGCTTTTATAAAATGGGAAGACCAAACGGCTCATGGACTGACTATTATTCTGGAACAACAAAAATAATGCGGACTTATACAATTGTAAGCGGAGTTGAAAGCGGGCAAATAACAGCATATCATAAAAATGGAAATATTTCAAGTATATTTTTTAAAAATAACTTGGGTGAAATAGATGGTGAGTTCAAAGTATTTGACTATGATGGAAAACTTGTAAGGACAGAATATTGGCATCATAATAAGTCTAATGGCAAAGACACAAAAGTTATTAGGGAATGGGATGAAGATGGGACAAATAAAACTGAAGTTATTGATGGACAGCTTAAAGAATTCATATGGAAAGATGGGAAAAAATGTTGAAGCAATAACGCCTGCACACAACTTGGGTTTGGCGTTATGGGACAGAAGAACATGGGCTGTAGTTCAGCATTTTATTTATCTTTAGTTTGTGGGCTGGGCAGATGGGCCATGATTTCCCCACATTGCCAAGCCCTGAAACGTTAGCGGAGGTTTTATAACTGCTTTCAAATTCCAATCTCAAATTTTGACAAAAAGGAAAAACTTACACTTAACTGTTTCAGCCATTATTGTTTCGGTTATTTCATTGGTGTACGGCTTGTTCCCAAGCAATATGCTACCAAGATTATTTGACTTCAACGTGGAGTCCATTGATTTGAAGCACGTTTTTAGGGCGACAATGGGATTGTACTTAGCGATGGTTGTACTTTGGGTGATGGGGATTTTAAAACCAGTCCATTGGCGGGCCGCAACAATTTCAAATGTGTTTTTTATGGCTGGCTTGGCATTTGGAAGGATCATTAGCTTAGTAGTGGACGGGGTTCCATCGATTTCCTTTTCAGTTGGAGTTGCATCGGAATTAATACTTGCTATTTGGGGAACAAGAAACTTACACAAATACAGGGCGACAGTAGGTCAATAAAAAAACCGCCCATTATGTGCTACTTTCGGACAGGGTCTTTTCGAATAGAAGCCCTAAATAGAGAAAGTGACATTTATTACTAGATAAATATAGCTATGGCAAATAACAAACTAATACGGATGGACAATGTTGGCATTGTGGTAGAATACCTCGATGAGGCCATTGCTTTTTTCGCCGAGCTTGGTTTAACATTGGAAGGGCGGGCAACAGTAGAAGGGGAATGGGCTGGGCGTATCACCGGATTAGGGAACCAGCAGGTAGAGATTGCAATGATGGTTACTCCTGATGGTCACAGTCGTCTCGAGCTATCACGATTTCTAACTCCGCCCATTATTGCGGATCACCGCAATGCACCAGTTAATGCGCTTGGCTATTTACGCGTTATGTTCACGGTGGACGATATCGATGATACACTTGAAAGGCTCCAGAAAATTGGTGCACGGCTCGTGGGAGAAGTGGTTAAGTATGAAGAATTGTATAGGCTTTGTTATATACGCGGTCCTGAAGGAGTTCTTATCGGTCTGGCAGAACAACTCACTGCAAATAGAAATGCTTTAAAAGAACCTGACTGAATAATCGGCGCCAATTTGGACAATGCAGACAACAAAAGCAGCGCATAACACAGGTATTTACAAAAGTTTGGCAGACGGAAAATCAATCGGCAGCTTTACTAAGCGGACGCAATATCAAATATCCCGCCTTCGCCAAGCCTTGGTCATTAGACTGTGAAAAAACTAAAAAAGAGCTTCGAGAATCGCTTAAACGACAATCATTCTCCAATAGGTGTCTTGATAATTTAAAAAGAGTTCAGTTTTCTCACAAACCCATGTTATCTGCCGCCCTGCACAGACAAAACTACTTGACTTTAACAACGACTTTTCCTCTTGACCGGCCTGTTTCTATATAAGCCAATGCTTCATTAGTTTGCTCAAATGGAAACACTTTATCAATGACAGGTTTTATGGCACCCGATTCAATGAGTTGTGTTATTTGACCTAATTGTTTGCCTTCTGCTCTCATAAACAAGAATACAAAATGGGTGTTTAATTTCTTTGCTTTTTTCTTTGTACTCAAACTCAAAAGTTTTGTAACGAGTTTTAAATGCCAAGGCAAACCAATTTGGGTTGCAAATTCAGGCGTTGGAGGCCCGACCAATGAAATGAGTTGCCCGCCTGGCTTTAAAATGCGGAGCGATTTTTCTAAAATTTTGGTATCCCTATTACTATGTAACACCAAATCATAATCTTTCAATTTGGTTTCAAAATCTTCGGTTTTGTAATCAATGATTAAATCAGCACCAAGACTTTTGACTAAATCAATATTTTTTGTACTTGTAGTTGTAGCAACGAAAGCCCCTAAATATTTTGCTAATTGAATGGCGAATGTACCTACACCACCTGAGCCAGCTTGAATGAAAACTTTTTGCCCTTTTTTGATTTTTCCTATTTCCACAAGTGCCTGCCATGCAGTTAAACCAACCAACGGAATTGAGCCGGCTTCTTCCATGGTAAGATTTTTTGGCTTTAACGCAACATCGTTTTCATCAATAGAAATGTATTCTGCAAATGTGCCAACCCTATAATCTGATGGACGGGAATACACTTCATCGCCAACTTTGAATTTGCTAACTTCTGAACCAATTTTTGTTATAACACCTGCCACATCATGCCCATTAACAAATGGTGGCTTGTAAGGTAAAAACAATTTGAAGTCGCCATTTCTGATTAATGAATCTAACAGATTGACACCGGCCGAATGAACTTGTACCAATACATCATTTTCTTTTACAATTGGTTCTGCCCAGTCAGTTAAATGTAACTTTTCCTTTTTGCCGTAGCGTTTTACTATGAATGCTTTCATTTTGGTTAATTTTCATTTACGTTGTCAAGAAATATTTTATGTCACTGATTATCTTTTAACCCGCAAAATTTTGTGGCAGCAACTGCTTTGTATGCTGCTTTGAGTTAACCAAACCAAAAGCCAGTTTTGGGAAAAGCCGATTGACGATATATAGCAATTTTGTATCGCCAACACGGATGGTAAATTGATTCTTCCTAAGGCCAGCAAGAAGTGCGTTTACCAGTTTCTCAGGTGTTATCTTCTTATCGTTTCTGGTGGCGGTCATTTCAGTTTTAACTACGGGAGGTAAAAGTTCAAACACTTTTACATTGCTGTTAAGAATTTCAAGGTGTTTTCTTAGCGTTTCTGTATAAAAACGCAGTGCCACTTTGGAAGCGGAGTATGTTGCTTCAATTGCCGAAGGAACATAAGCAAGCAGTGAAGTTGTATTGATAATCGCACTTTCTTTTCTTGATTTCAGCATATCCATAAAAAGATTATTAAGGCGTATGACTCCGAAATAATTGGTGGTCATTTCATATTCGGCATCTGTTAAATGGCTATCGCTTTTGATGCCCATATTGTTTGACAATTTTAAAACACCTGCATTGTTGTATAAAATGTCAATTCCACCGAGTTTTTCAACTTGTTGGAAAAGGGAAATGGCATCGGCTTCGTTTGCTACATCACTTTTTATAGCAATTATAGTAGGGTATTGTAGTTGTACCGCATCTAATTTTTCTCGGTCTCTGCCAGTGATAATAACTTTTGCACCAACATTTAAAAATTGCCTTGCTGCCTCTAACCCAATACCAGCAGTGCCTCCCGTAACTAAAATCGTTTTATTTTTTAACTCCATTTTTTTATTTTTTAAATTTGTTAATACTTTTAATTATTGCATTTTCAAAAGTTTTAAATGAAAAGAACTGTACTGCAGGGAACAAAGTAGAACCTTTGCCCACGGGGTGATTAAAATGGGGGTTTTCATTTTCAACCAATTTTAAAAGGGTTTCAACAACAGCAGTTGGCTCTTCTGATTTTGTAAATAAATATTTTGTATAATCTTCAAGTGTTGTGCGATATTCATCGTAATCACTTATTTTATTTTCTGCAACTTTAGAGTTAGTAACTATATTGGTTTTGAAACCCACAGGCTCAATCATACTTACTTTTATATTAAATTCTTTTAGTTCAAAACGCAGTGCTCTGAAATAACCTTCAAGGGCATGCTTAGAAGCAGCATAATAAGCACCGCCTGGAAGACTGATTAACCCCATAATAGAACTTAATGTGATTATTTTGCCAAAACGTTGCTTTCTAAAGTAGGGCAGTATCTCGTTGGTCAATTTTACAGTTCCCCAAAAGTTGGTTTCTAATTGTTGTTTTCCTTGCTCAATAGAAGTTTCTTCGGCAAGTCCTGACAAATAAAAACCTGCATTATTTATCAAAACATCTAATTGTTTGATTTCGGTAAAAAGTTGTTTGCCAAAAGATTTGATAGAATGATCATCAGTAATATCCAATGCCAACATTTTGAACGGCAAGGACGACTGATTTTTTTCAGGATTCCTGCTTGTACCAATTACATTGTAACCCCTTTTGTGTAGCTCGTTTGCGACTAACAAACCAAAGCCCGAAGATGCCCCTGTGACTAAAATATTTTTTTTCATTTTTACTCGGTTTACTTTTTAATGTGTAATTTTACTTGCAAATTGCAAGTGCAAATATATAAACAACTTTCAAATTGCAAGTTATTTTTCAAAATACTTTTAAATTATTTTATGGAAGCAAGTAAAAAAAGGTCCGACTGCCCATTGAGTTTTTCGCTTGACGTGTTTGGCGACAAATGGTCATTACTCATTATCCGGGACATGATGTTCGGAAACAAGTGTACTTACAACGACTTTTTAAAATCGGAAGAAGGTATTGCCACCAATATTTTAGCATCAAGACTGAAAGGGCTTGAAGAGAATGGCGTTATTGAAAAATCAGTACACCCGGACAGTAAAGCAAAAATTTTGTACAGACTGACACCAAAAGGAATTGACTTATTGCCTGTAATTATGGAGGTTTACATTTGGTCAGAAAAATATTATGAAATGCCGGCCGACCTAAAAGCAACCATTAAGGAAGCGAAGAAAGACAAGGACAAATTTATAAAGCAGGTTACGAAAGAACTGAAAATCAAAATGACCGAGAAAAAAAGCAGCAGCTAGCAAAAGCAGCAGCAATACCTGCCCGTTAGCAGTAAGGCAAAAAAAGACGATGATAATTGACAATTGCACACAAAGTGACTTTCATGAAATCCTGACAGACATCTCTGACTTTTGGGGTAGTGACAGGACATTGAGTGTTCATCATCCCATGTTCATATATGAGTTTGGTGACACGGCATTTGTTATCAAGGACAATGGAAGAGTCATTGCATATCTATTTGGTTTTTTATCGCAAACCCAAAAGACAGGTTATGTCCATTTAATTGGGGTAAGACAAAATTTCCAAAATAAGGGCCTTGGGAAACTGCTGTATGAACACTTTAAAAAATATGTTAAAAATAAAGGATACACTAAATTAAAAGCAATTACCACCGCAACGAACCAATTGTCCATTTCCTTTCACAGAAAAATTGGAATGAAATTGCTCGGTAGCAAAAATGAAAACGGCATCGAAGTAGTAAAAGACTATGCTGCACCTGGACAAGACAGGGTGGTGTTTGAGAAGGACATATAATTTTGCCCAACTGCTAAATTGGTACTGCCAATAGTGGGCCTGGACATTGGAGCAATCAGCAGCAGTCTAGGCTTGACTTTTACTTTTGCGCTTTAGTTGTTATCTTCAACAGTAGTAATTCTATTGGACAGGGGGGGCCGAGCAGGACGTTTTTCAAATGCCGCTACATCGTCAGGCCCTAGTGTTAGGTGTAACTTTAAAAATCTCTAATGAATCAAAACTATTTACCTGCTATTGTTGCACTTTTTTTTGCTTCGCCCTGCAATGCTCAATTAAATACATATGATGGGTTTGAGAAACAAGAGCTAAGTAAAATCTGGAAATCAAATAAGTTAGCTCCTAATTCCCTGGAGATACAATCACAGGTGGTTCACAGTGGAAAAAATGCTGCAAAGATTACGCTACATACAGGTGACATATATGAATCAGGCAATGATAGCAGTAAGGCTTCTGAAAGAGACGAATTATTGGAAGCCAAAGAATTAGAGTCGCTCGAAGAACAAAAATACGCTTACTCGTTTAGTATTTTTGTTCCAGACAGTTTTCCCATTGTACCAACAAGACTAGTTATTGCACAATGGAAACAACGATGCGAGGAGAATAGTTGTCAAGATAGAAGTCCCATAATTGCAATCCGTTATGAATCCGGAGAATTATTCATTACACTTCAGACAAGTTTGAAAAAAGAAATTCTTTACAGAACTAAAGAAAATATAAAAGGCCGATGGCTGGATTTAAAGTTTAAAATTAAATTTTCGAGAGGCGCTAATGGTTCAATTGTCGCAGCCCTAAATAATAAGGATATCATTAATTATACTGGTATAACCTGTTACGGTACTCAATATGGATTTGCTACTAACAGTAGTTTTTATTTTAAAATGGGATTATACCGCGATTTAATAGCAATCCCAATGACAATATATTTTGATGAATTCAGCAAACAAAAAATTAAAGAATAAGACAACATATAAAAAGCTACGCCTAGCGTCAGCTGCCAAGCTGGCTCGACGTAGTTGCAATGAGCAGCAGTTATCAATCAACAGCACCCATTGGGCGACCGTTTTGTAACTTAGATTTTGTTAGTTTAAAGTTCAATTTTTTAGCCAGGTCCTGTAGCTGGGGCGGCGTAACACAGAAGTCCGGTCTGGCAGCAAGCCGTCGACGATTGACGCTATTGCTTCCATTTAAAACAAGGCGTAGAGTAGAGGCCCGAATGGCCCCTACTTCGGCAATAGCTGCTCCGTTAGTGCTCATTGTAAAAGGACACTACAACAAGACATAAATCACTCTTAGAAAGTCAGGGGCAAAAAAAACACACAGAAAAATTTGCGCAACTAAATAGTTGCATTTATATTTGCAATCACTTAGTTGCACATAAACTGACAATGGAAACAAGAAGAGATATTTTTCAAGCAATAGCCGACCCGACAAGACGAGCAATCATTTTGCTCTTGACTGTTGGTGCGATGACACCAAATGCCATTGCTGAACATTTTAATTCAAGCAGACAGGCTGTCTCTAAACATTTGCAAATTTTGACCGAGTGCGAAATATTAAAACAAGAGCAGCAAGGCAGAGAGGTTCATTATCACTTAAATGCCGACAAAATGAAGGACATAGAAAAATGGTTAGAACAGTTTAAGCAATTACTTGCAAAGCGTTTCGACCAATTAGACAACGTATTAGAACAACTAAAATCAAATAGAAAATGAATAGCAACTTAAAATTTGACTTCATTGTTAACAAAGGAAACAATACAGTTAATGTAAAGCGTGAGTTTGCCGCAAACCTCGAATTGGTTTGGGAAGCTTGGACAAACCCCGAAATCCTTGACCAATGGTGGGCACCAAAACCCTATCGCACAGAAACAAAATCAATGGATTTTAGAGAAGGTGGAATGTGGTTGTATGCTATGATTAGCCCTGAAAATGTAAAGCATTGGTGTAAAAATGATTACCTCAAAATAGTGCATCAGTCAATGTTTTCGGGCTTAGATGCATTTTGTGATGAAGACGGTAACGTAAATACTGAAATGCCCAGAACGGCTTGGACAAATCTGTTTACAGAAATGGAAAACACAACCCTTGTAACCATTACTGCTAAGTATGACAAGCTTTCTGACTTAGAAAAAATTATTGAAATGGGCTTTCAACAAGGCTTTACAATGGCTCTCGAAAATCTTGACCAATACATTAAAGCACAATTCCAATTAAGAAAACAAAATAAATCTAATAATATGGCAAGGGTAACAACATATCTCAACTTTCCAGGCAATACCGAAGAAGCATTCAACTTTTACAAATCAGTTTTTAAAACAGATTTCATCAACGGAATTAAGCGTTTTGGAGAAATTCCGGTTGATGCAGGGCATCCAACCGTTGCAGAAGAAATAAAGAAGATGGTATTGCACGTAGAGCTTCCAATTGTAGGGGGGCACATTTTAATGGGAACAGATGCTCCAAAAGAAATGGGATTTACTCTGCTATCTGGAAATCAGATGCATATCTGCATTGAGCCCGAAACAAGGGAAGAAGCCAAACGTCTTTTTGACGAACTTTCAGTCGGTGGACACATTTCAATGCCATTGGCAGATATGTTTTTTGGTGCCTACTTTGGGGAATTTAAAGACCAATATGGAATTAACTGGATGATTAACTATCAAAACAAATAAGTTATGAAACGTTTGAATATTTTCTATTGGGTTTTTACTGGCTTGTTAATACCTAGCTTTGGTTTTGGCTCAGTAATGGACATTATAGGAAATCCACAATCAATTAAAATAATTACAGATCTTGGTTATCCAGCTTACCTTTCACCTTTTTTAGGTATTGCAAGAATTTTGGCATTAATCGCAATCTTTACTCCTAAATTTCCAAGACTTAAAGAATGGGCTTATGGAGGACTTGTGTTTGACTTAATTGGAGCAATCTATTCACTATTAGCAGTTGGCAACCCAATATCATATATTGTTTTCCCTATCATTATATTGGGGATTATTTCCGGGTCTTACTACTTTCATTACAAAAGGCAGGCAGTAAACATTTAGCATTGATGAGAGAATAAAAAGAGAACAACGAACCGCTAACATGAGGCGTTTGGCGTTATAGGGGTGAAGAATAAAGGCTCTGGTATTGTATTTCAATTCATCTTTAGTGCAAGGTTGGGCCGACGTTCCCTGATTTCCCCTACAACACCAAGCCATAACCGTTGTTCCGCCTTTCTTGAATTGCGCTAGGAGGGGCAATCCATCTCTAGGCAGAAAAAGGATTGTCATAAAAATAAAAACAGGAAAGGAGGCCAACGGCCTCCTTTCCTGTTCAAAAAATATTGGTTGGTGTTGTTTATTTCCTCATGCCCTTCATCCCCGGAAAACCGCCCATGGGCATTTTGTTCATCATGCCCATCATCTTCTTCATTTGGTCAAACTGCTTCATGAAGGCATTGACTTCATTGATGTCCTTGCCACTTCCTTTGGCAATACGCAGCTTCCTTTTTTGGTCCAGCAAATCCGGATTGCTCCTTTCAGTAGGGGTCATACTATGGATCATGGCTTCGATGCCTTTGAAACTGTCATCATTTACTTCCACATCCTTCATGGCCTTGCCCACACCGGGTATCATGCCCATCAGGTCTTTCAGGTTGCCCATCTTTTTGATCTGCTGGAGCTGGTTCAGGAAATCCTGGAAATCGAACTGGTTCTTGCGGATTTTCTTTTCCAGTTTTTTGGCCTCTTCCTCATCATATTGTTGCTGGGCCTTTTCCACCAAGGAGGCGATATCGCCCATGCCCAATATACGCTGCGCCATACGGTCGGGATAGAACACATCCAATGTGTCCATTTTCTCCCCATTGCTCATGAACTTGATGGGCTTGTTTACCGTGTACTTGATGGAAAGGGCAGCACCGCCCCTGGTATCACCATCCAATTTGGTAAGCACTACGCCAGTGAAATCCAATCGGTCATTGAACGCTTTTGCCGTATTCACAGCATCCTGTCCGGTCATGCTGTCCACCACAAACAGGATTTCTGTTGGGTTAACAGCCGATTTGATATTGGCCACTTCCGTCATCATCACTTCATCCACGGCCAAACGGCCTGCAGTATCTATGATTACCACGTTTTTGTTATTGGCCTTGGCATGTTTGATGGCGTTTTGGGCAATCAGTACGGCATCTTTGGTGTCGGTTTCTTTATAGATGTCCACGCCAATTTGCTCAGCTAGGACCGTCAACTGGTCCATGGCAGCCGGACGGTAAATATCTGCCGCAACCATAAGGGGCGATTTGCCCTTCTGTGTTTTCAAGTAATTGGCCAGCTTGCCAGTGAAGGTTGTTTTACCGCTACCCTGCAAACCGGCAATCAGGATGACCGCCGGGTTACCGGAAATATTGAAGGCTGCAGGTTCGCCGCCCATTAATTCGGTCAGCTCGTCCTGCACAATTTTTACCATCAACTGGCCCGGGCTAACAGCGTTGATTACTTTTTCGCCAGTGGCCTTTTCCTTTACCTTATCGGTAAATTCCTTGGCTATTTTGAAGTTAACGTCGGCATCGATCAATGCACGGCGTATATCCTTTACGGTATTGGCAATGTTGAGGTCATTGATCCTTGCCTCGCCTTTGAGGTTCTTGAAGGCCGATTCCAGTTTTTCCGATAAATTGTTGAACATAATTCGCTGTTTTCTTACTTAGAAGCTGTTTGAATTTGATTGGTGGAATTCCCCATTGTATAATTTTTGAGCGAAACAAGGCGGATTTTGCAGACATAGCTGGTGGCCTATGGCGAAAAATCCAACACAGTTACAGCCAAAAATTTACATGGGGAAACCGCTGAATTGAATTTAAACAGCTTCTCACACTATAAATGCAGGCTGTCCTGCCCAAAAATGAGTTGCAAATATAGCAGCATCGGGCAAACTTGTGATGAATGGCAAGAGTTGTTGGCAGAATGCAGCTTTAATATTAGCTTGCCACTATTGAACCATTACTGCACACGGGAGAAACTGATTTTTTCATCAGTTTAATTTGTAATGCCCGTTTGCACCATGCATAAAAAAAATCCTGCTCCGGTAGAAGCACTTTCCCATAGAATAGAACAAGCCAAGCAATTTATTGAAACGAATTATTACAGGGACATCTCGCTGGATGTCATTGCTGCTGCTGCACATTTGTCAAAAGCACACCTTACAAGGAAATTCAAGGAAACCTACCAGCTTACACCCCATCAATATTTAGTGGAAGTAAGGCTTAAACAGGCGATAGCCTTATTGAAACAACGGATTTGCCAGTAAATGAAATT
>JAHEZD010000171.1 GCA_023251255.1 Chitinophagaceae bacterium | reverse complement strand
AAAACTGCCGCAACAGTTACTGCCATTAATGAAGATGACATGGATTTGGCAATGGATAATCATGGCTCAACCATCAACGTAAAATTGGCTACTGAGTTTATCTATGGTAATGCTATTCGCGATGCTTCTAAATTGGTAGATGTAAAGGATTTTACCAACTCAACGGACCTCAATAATATCTCGGAAGCCTTCAATAAAAAAGTAAAGGCTGAAGTATTGCCAAGCTTTAAAGCAACAGTGAAGAAAAGGAGCAGGATTCAAGTTGTTGCCGCAGTGGAAATGAACAAGGAGCATATGAAACTTGATGGACTTGAACTGATTCCTGTGCAAATCCAAATTTTACCTTAATGCTTGTAACAAGGAACATATCGAAACGGTTTGGTGGTGTAATTGCTTTGTCAAGTATCAACATGGAGCTTCATGCAGGTAAGGTAAATGCCATCATTGGAGAGAACGGTGCAGGCAAATCAACCTTGATGAAGATACTTTCAGGTGTGCACACAGAATATGAAGGCTCGATTGAACTGAATGGTAAGGCTGTCAAATTCAGGAATACCAAAGAAGCTGAAGATGCTGGTATTGCTATCATTCACCAGGAACTGAACTTAGTTCCTTACTTGTCCATTGCGGAAAATATTTTTTTGGGAAGGGAGTTGGTTGATGCATTTGGCATGGTAAAGGCGAAGCTAATGGATGATAAAACGGCAGAGCTTTTAGCAAAATTGAATTTGACAATCCATCCCGATACAAAAATTGCTGCATTGAAAGTCGGTCAGCAGCAATTGGTGGAGATAGCGAAGGCATTGTACACCAATGCAGAAGTCATTATCATGGATGAACCAACATCTGCCATCAGTGATAAGGAAGTGGATAACCTCTATTCCATTATTGCCCAATTGAAAGCAGAAGGAAAGACCATTGTCTACATATCACATAAACTGAAAGAACTGTTTGCATTGGCTGATAGGTTTGTGGTGCTTCGTGATGGCTGTACGGTTGACGAGGGCAATATGAACAGCATTACACAAGATGAACTGATACACAAGATGACCGGTAGGAAGATTGCTGTGGAGAAACGTACAGCCCATTTCAATAATGGCACTGAATTGCTGAGCGTGAAGAATATTTCGCTCAAACATTCATTCATTAGGTTCAAGAACATACTTAACAATATTTCCTTTCAACTGCACAAAGGTGAAATTATTGGTGTGTATGGTTTGATGGGTGCTGGAAGAACGGAACTGATGGAATGTATTTTTGGATTGCATCCCAAAAACAGTTCAGGTGAGGTTATGGTGAATAGCTCCGCCCAAAAAATAAAATGCCCTGCAGATGCAATAGCAGCAGGTATAGCATTGGTTCCTGAAGACAGGAAATTGCATGGCCTGATACTTAACCAAACCATCAAATCAAATATCAGCATTACCATTTTGCAGAAATTGGAAAGTTGGGGTTTATTGAACTTCAAGAAGGAAAAGAAGCTGGCCCATGATTATATCAGCAAGCTTTCCATCAAAACGTCCTCTGACCAAAACCTAGCTAGGAACCTAAGTGGTGGCAATCAACAAAAAATTGTTTTGGCCAAATGGATGGCCACTCATCCACAAATTCTATTGCTGGATGAACCCACTCGTGGCATTGATGTTAACGCCAAATCTGAAATTTATAAACTCATCAAAATGTTGGCGGATGAAGGCATGGGCATCATCATGGTGTCTTCTGAAATGTCGGAAATATTATCTGTTTCAGACAAAATCTTGGTCATGACAGAAGGTCAACTAACAGCCACCATCCCTATTGAAGAAGCTACAGAAGCCAGCATCCTTAAATATGCCATACACAAAAACTAACGAATGACAAGTCCATTAAAAACATATTCCACATCGCTCAAAAGGTTCCAATCGCTCATTGCATTGGCGGTACTATGTATTGTATTGAGCATATTGTCCGATAAATTTTTCACGGCAGACAATGGCCTGAACGTGCTTAGGCAGATTGCGGTGAATATCTGTATTGCCACAGGCATGACATTGATTGTCCTCACTGGAGGCATTGATCTGTCAGTAGGTTCCATATTGGCTTTATGCGGGGCCATCACTGCAGGCTTATTGAAGAACGGTATTGAAGTGCCTGCATCCAATACATTCATTGGTTTCACTTTGTTTGGGGCAGTGGTAGTGGGTTTACTGGCCGGTTTTCTATTGGGTTGGTTCAATGGCTTTACCATTACCAAATTCAACGTGCCACCATTTGTAGCCACATTGGCCATGCTAACCATTGCACGTGGTTTCACTATGTTGTACACCAAAGGCCATCCCATCAGCAACTTGGGCGATTCGTTTGCAATTATTGGAACTGGTTGGTGGCTGGGCATTCCAGTGCCAGTATATATTGCAGCTGTTGTAGTGTTGGCGACTGTGTTCATCACGCAGAAAACAAAGATTGGCCGTTATATCTATGCCATTGGTGGCAATGAACAAGCAGCAAAACTGTCTGGCATCAATATCAAAAAAGTAAAAATTACGGTATATGCCATTGCTGGTGCATTGGCTGCATTGGGTGGTATCATTGTCACTTCACGGTTGGATTCTGCACAGCCCAATGCAGGCATCAGTTATGAACTGGATGCCATTGCTGCTGTGGTAATTGGCGGCACGTCATTAAGTGGCGGTAAGGGCTCTGTGTGGGGTACCGTGATGGGTGCTGTGATTATTGGTGTGCTGAACAATGGTTTAGTTTTATTAAACGTATCGCCTTTCTGGCAGCAGGTTGTGAAAGGATCCGTGATTCTATTGGCGGTAATTATTGATAAAGCGGGGGAAAACAAAGAGTGAGAAGGAGTCCAAAAATTTCATCGTTCAAAAGTTCAACAGTTGTGTGGATGCTATTTTAGTTGAACAATCGAACATGGAAACCATCAAACATTCAAGACCAACATGAAGAAATACATATTATCCATAGACCAAGGAACCAGCTCCACCAAATCGCTCATATTTGATGAGCAGGGTCAGGCGATTGCCAAAGGCGCTGAATTTTTGCAGACGCATTATTTGGATGGTGGATTTGTGGAGCAGGAACCTGAAGCCATCTATCAGAATGTGTTGGCTTCAGTGCGCAAATGTTTGGAAGATTTTACCAGTAAGGGTTTGGATAGGGAAGATATTATGGCCATTGGCATTTCCAATCAAAGGGAAACATTTATTGTTTGGGACAGGTCAGGAAAGCCCTTGCACAATGCAGTGGTATGGCAATGCAAGCGTTCAGTGCAGGTTTGCGAGGAACTCAAACAAAAAGGTTTGTCAGAATTGGTAAACAAGAAAACAGGGTTGGTAATTGACCCCTATTTCTCGGCGACTAAACTTATTTGGTTGAGCCAAAACAATCAACAAATTCAGTTAGCCATTCAAAAAGGAGAAGCCTATTTTGGAACAGTGGATACATGGTTATTGTACAAATTCACCAATGGGGCAAAGTATGCAACGGACTATACCAATGCTTCGAGAACATTGTTGTTCAACCTGCACACACTGCAATGGGACCATGAGATTATTGAAGCCTTTGGTTTAACAGGGATTCAACTGCCCTCATTACAGTCTTCCTCATCCTTGTTTGGCGAAACCAACCTGGACGGGTTGTTTGCTGGGCCTATCCTGATCACAGCGATGATTGGTGATTCCCATGCAGCAGCATTTGGCGAGGGGTGCTTTGAAGCAGGGACTGCCAAAGCAACCTTGGGCACCGGCTGCAGTATTTTGATGAACGTGGGCGTGAAACCCGTTCAATCAGATAATGGCATGGTGTCCACTATTTGTTGGAGTACGGAAGATGAAGTTAATTATGCGCTGGAAGGCGTAATTGTTTCTTGTGGAGCTTCTATTGAATGGCTGAAGAATGAACTGAATTTATTTGAGGATAGTAAGCAAACAGAAGCCATGGCCAATGCCGTTACCGATAATGGCGGTGTTTATCTGGTACCTGCTTTTAGTGGTTTGGGTTCACCATATTGGCAAATGGATAGGAAGGCTTCGATTGTTGGTTTGGGTTTTGGTTCAAGTAAAAATCATATCGTCCGCGCGGGCCTGGAATCCATCGCCTACCAGATAAAGGATGTGATTGATGCCATGCAGCAGGATGCATCCATTCAGTTGAACAGTTTGAATGTGGATGGCGGCATTACTTCCAATCAGTTTGTCATCAGCTTCTTGGTCAACTTGCTGAACAAGCAAGTAAATACCATTGGCATGCCTGATGTGTCTGCTTTGGGTGCAGCTTATTTGGCAGGCTTGAAAGTGGGTGTGTATGACAGCATTGCTGCCATTAAACAATTGAACAGCAAGAAGAAAATCCACCAACCTAATAATAGTGATGGCTCAACCGATAAATATTATCAAGGTTGGAAAAAAGCCATCAGTTTTGAAAAATGAACAGTCGCTTTCCATACAGACCCCGTAAAGTACAGGTAGTGTTGTTCATGATGTGTTCAATGCTATTGGGCATTTCAGCAAATGCGCAAACAAAGCCTTTCGTGTTGAAGGCCGATAACTACAAGCACTATGTTGAGTATTTCAACAATATGGAAAATGAGAATATCAGAGAAGCTATTCCCAATGACAGTGCTTGGGGATGGATGAAACGGAACATTCCCCTCTTTGAATGCCCTCAACAGAATTTTGAGGAAATATTCTATTACCGTTGGTGGACATTGCGTAAGCATATCAAGAAAACGGAGCAAGGTTATGTGTTCACGGAGTTT
>JAHEZD010000008.1 GCA_023251255.1 Chitinophagaceae bacterium | reverse complement strand
AATGGCAGACTATTTCATTGTATGCCAGGCAAGCAGCACCACGCAGATAAGGGCCATAGCGGACCATGTGCAGCACCTGATGGCTACCGACTGCAACGAACAGCCCTACAAGCAGGAAGGCTACCAATCGTTACAGTGGGTACTGATTGATTACGTGAACATTGTGGTGCATGTGATGCACCCCGACTCGCGCAAGTTTTACAAACTGGAAGACATGTGGGGCGATGCGGTAACGGAAGGGCACGATAGCTAGTGGCAGGGCCATTGGCAACAACAAACAATATTGAGTACGGAGATTTGACATTATGCAAGAACAACAAGAACCAAAAGATTTCAGGAAAAACCTGAATCCCGACGATAAGAGCCAGAAAAAGGGCCCTAAATTCTCTATTTACTGGGTGTATGTTTTAATAGCCGCCGCACTGATCGGCTACAACATACTCAACATAGGCAGCCCCGATGTAACGGGCGTGGGCTTTGATGAATTCAAGGGCAAGATGCTGCTGCAGGGCGATGTGGACAAACTGGATGAAATAACTTCCGGCACCAAGAAAGTGGTACGGGTGTTCCTGATTCCGGACAGTGTGATGAAGAAAAGCTATTACAAGGACGATAAGCTGAAGGGCCTGAGACTGGATTCCGCAAGGATCAAGGGCGTTCCCCTGTTTGAGTTCAAGGTAAATGACTGGAAGATCTTCAACGATGAAATGAACAAGGTATTTACCGATTCCACCACCGCAGCCATTGTGAAGGCAAAGGGCATCAAGATGCCACCAACCTTTGTGAAGGAGGAAGAAGACTGGCGTGGGCCCATCGCCAATACCATTATCATGATCCTGATGCTGGTAGGCATCTGGCTGCTGATGATGCGCAAGATGGGCGGACAGGGTGGAGCAGGTGGCCCCGGCGGTATCTTCAACATTGGCAAGAGCCGTGCACAGCTATTTGAAAAGGGCACCAAGGTCAATATCAATTTTGGCGATGTGGCCGGACTGGACGAGGCCAAGGTGGAAGTGATGGAGATTGTGGACTTTCTCAAGAACCCCAAGAAATATACCGCCCTGGGCGGCAAGATACCCAAGGGAGCCTTATTGGTAGGCCCTCCCGGCACCGGTAAAACATTGCTGGCAAAGGCGGTGGCCGGTGAGGCACAGGTACCCTTCTTCAGCATGAGTGGTAGCGAGTTCGTGGAAATGTTTGTGGGCGTGGGTGCCAGCCGTGTACGTGATTTATTCAAGCAGGCAAGGGAAAAAGCACCCTGCATTATTTTCATAGATGAGATCGATGCCATTGGTAGGGCAAGGGGCAAGAACGTGATGATGAGCAATGACGAAAGGGAAAACACCCTGAACCAGTTGCTGGTGGAAATGGACGGTTTTGCTGGTGATGCAGGTATCATTATACTTGCCGCCACCAATAGGCCCGATGTACTGGACAGCGCACTGCTGCGTCCCGGAAGGTTCGATAGGCAGATTACCATAGACAAGCCCGATGTGAAGGGAAGGGAAGAAATACTGAAGGTACACTTGGTACCCATTAAGGTTTCCGAAAAACTTGACCTGCACAAACTGGCCGAACAGACACCGGGCTTTGCTGGTGCCGATCTGGCCAATGTGTGCAACGAAGCAGCTTTGATAGCCGCAAGGAAGAACAAGGAAGCGGTGGACATGAGCGATTTCCAGGATGCCATTGACAGGGTGATTGGCGGATTGGAAAAGAAGAACAAGATCATAGCCCCGCACGAAAAGGAAATCATTGCCTACCACGAAGCCGGACATGCGGTTTGTGGATGGTTCCTGGAACATGCCTACCCACTGCTCAAGGTAACCATTGTGCCAAGGGGCACAGCGGCACTGGGCTACGCGCAGTACACACCGAAGGAGCAGTACCTCTACGATATTGAACAGTTGACCGACCAGATCTGCATGACCCTTGGCGGACGTGCAGCGGAGGAGATATTCTTCGGCAAGATCTCCACTGGGGCCAGCAATGACCTGCAGCAGATATCCAAGATAGCCTACAGCATGGTAACCGTGTACGGTATGAACGATAAGATCGGCAATGTGAGCTTCTACGACCCCACACAGGAGAATACCTTTACCAAACCTTTCAGTGAGGAAACGGGCAAGATCATAGACCAGGAAGTAAGGAAGATCATAGACCAGGCCTATATACGCACCAAGAACCTGTTGACGGAGAAAAGGGCGGAAGTGGAGAAACTGGCCAAGGAACTATTGGACAAGGAAGTGCTGCACAAGAGCGATGTGGAGGAACTGATCGGCAAGCGCCCCTATGAGGAAAAAAGGATACTGGATGTGGAAGAGCCCGGCGAACCGGCCAAGCCCGATGGGGCCATTAGCGAAGGTGTTCCCCCATTTGACAGCGATATTAAAGTACCGTTATAGCTCCTGACGGCGGCTTCACGCCCCGTCAGCGGTGATTATTAAGTTAAGAAACACGATGTCAGGTTGAGCTTGTCGAAACCGATATTTTCAACCATGATTTCCTAAGTTGCCTTCGACATTCGACAATCTGCCAATAACACCCGATAGACATCAGGTTAGTATAAGGTGTTGAAAACCATTTGCAAACAAATGATTTTTATTTTACCACAAAGGCACGGAGACACAAAGGAAAAAAACGAAGTTTTTTTAAACTTAGTGTTTTAGAGTCTTTGTGGTAAACTGTCATCGGTTTGTTTACGAAGCAAACATTTGTTACTCAGGCTGACAATCCTTAACTTAATGACATTGTCCGTCAGCGGTTTCAACAGCTAAGCCATTAGAACCTGCCACGGCAGGCCCTGTAGAAATAGGACGTTGAAGAAAGAAACGTAGTATTATGAATGCCTCCAAAGCAAAGGAAAATATACTGAAGAAAATAAGGCAGGCATTGGCACAACCAGTGCCTGTTCCTTTTCCGCAGAGCGAGGGCAACGATAGTGTGTTCCAACCCTCCGTGGAAGAAATGACCGTGGAGTTTGCGGAGAACTTCACCAAACTGCTGGGCAAGTTTTCCTACTGTGCCAACATCAGCGATTTGGCCGTGCAATTGGCCACACTGGCTTCCCTGCGCAAATGGGAGAAGCTGTTCTGCCGGGAACCCCAATTGAAATACCTGCTGAACACCAATGGCTACAGCAATTTTGAGTACCCCGACCTGAACACCTGCGATGCCTCCATCACTTCCTGCGAAAGCCTGATTGCCAGAACGGGCAGCATTGTGCTGAGCAGCGGGCTGAAAAGCGGCAGGAGTACCAGTGTGTACGCACCCGTTCATATCTGCATTGCCTATACCAACCAGCTCGTGTACGATATCAAGGACAGCCTGCAGCAATTGAAGGACCGCTATGCGGAAGACCTGCCCTCCCTGATAACCTTGGCCACAGGCCCCAGCCGCACGGCGGATATTGAGAAAACACTGGTGGTGGGCGTGCATGGCCCCAAGGAGGTTTTCCTGTTTTTGGTGGAGAGCGAAGGGGTTTCGTAGGGGCCGTTCTGCGAACGGAGGATATTTAACCTAAGCCTAAGGGGCTGTTTAAAACCTGTATTTTCAATTACTACTAGTACAGTGAAAACTGTAAATTCAAGCTTTGGTCCAATCCCAATCCACTGGCTCTTGTGGAGGATGGAGGGAATGGGAATCCTTTTAAAATTGTGCTTCGGTAAATGGGCTGTTTCATTCTCGATAGGCTTCTTACTTTTTTGTCATTGCCACAAAAAAGTAAGACAAAAAAAGTCTAGGCAAACACGACGGCTCCGCCCGTTTTGCCTTCCAGCGCTGCCCTAAGTGTAACCCGCTGAGTTTTATTCCTGGGAGATTGAGCTTTTCGGATTGTTTTAAGCACATGGATGAATAGGGTTTGTCTTCCAGCACTGCACCCATTCCTTTTGATCCCGTATCCTACGGACGGGACAAATCCCGCAAGTGCGGGACCGGAATGGCTGAGGTGCTATGGAAATCTGTTTCGCAGACAATGAACAGGTAGATAGTACTATTCATAGCGACAAGCCGATTTTCGATGTGGCCTGATAGGTAAGGTAGTATTGGGAAACCCTGACGGCGGCTTCAGGCCCCGTCAGCGGTTCCTGTATCCGGGCCATTTGTTTTTTACAGGAGAAGCGATAAGTGGGGAAAGCTGGGATTCCCGTACCGGTTAAAACCATATCTGGGGCTTTGCCGTCGTTGACCTAAGCCAACGGTAATGATAGGTAGTATTGGAAAACCCTGACGGCGGCTTCAGGCCCCGTCAGCGGTTTCCGTAGTCGGGCCATTTGTTTTTTGCTGGGGACTCGGTTACCGTTAGGCAAGCCTGTCTGCCGACAGGCTGGTTCCCGGTAAAACCATCTGGCAATGGAGCAGCGGCTTGCTGGACTTTTAAGATAAGCTCCCAAGAATGGTTACATTTGTTTCATGAACAGCATCCACCAAATCTTTGTGTACGGTTCCTTGCGCAGCGGCTTCAAGAGCCCTGCGTTTGAATACATCAGCCGTTACTTCACTTTTATAGCCGATGCCAAAGTAAAGGGCACCCTGCATGATATGGGCGATTACCCGGCGGCCATACCATCGAAAGACGAGCACTATATTGTGGGGGAACTGTATGCAATCAATAACAGGGACGAGTTTGGCTTTGCCATTGCCCAATTGGATGATTACGAGGGCGTGAATGCCGAGGACGGCGAGCAGCCACTGTTCAGGCGGGAAACCGTCACCGTTTCTGCAGGCAACCAAATGGCGGATGCCTGGATCTACTGGTTCAATGGCAACATCAGCAGGAAGCCCATTATACAGAGCGGCGATGTGCTGAAATACCTGGAACTGAAAAAACACTCTTTATAGCAATGGAAATAGCGGGCAATAAGAACATCTATTTCCTTTCCGACTTCCACTTGGGTGCCCCCAATTATGGGAGCAGTTTGGTGAGGGAGAAGAAGATCGTGGCTTTTTTGGAAAGCATCAAGCATACAGCATCGGAAATATTCATTGTAGGTGATATGTTCGACTTCTGGTACGAGTACAGGAAAGTGGTACCCAAGGGCTATGTGCGCCTATTGGGCAAACTGGCCGAACTAACGGATGCGGGCATACCCATACACTTCTTTTTGGGCAACCATGATATGTGGATGAGCGGCTATTTTGAAAAGGAGCTGAACATACCCGTTTACCATGAACCCAAAGTATTTGAAAGGAACGGCAAGCAATTCTATATAGGCCATGGGGACGGGCTTGGTCCCGGCGACCATGGCTACAAGTTCATCAAGAAACTGTTCAGGAACCCCTTCTGCCAATGGGCCTTTGGTCAGTTGCACCCTACTTGGGGCATAGGGCTGGCCAATTATTTCAGCCGCAAGAGCAGGGAGAAGACGGGTACCAGCGATGCCCATTTTTTGGGGGAGCAGGGGGAATGGCTGATACAGTTTTGCAGGGAAGTGCTGACTAGGGAGCATTATGATTATTTCATCTTTGGCCACCGGCATTTCCCCATTGATTACAAGCTCAGTGATACCAGCCGGTACATTAACCTCGGTGACTGGATCAGCAATTTTACCTATGCCACATTTGATGGCAACGATGTAAAACTTCACCAATGGGAAAGCTGATTGCCATATTGTTGGTGCTTGGTATGCTATGGCAACCTGCCAGGGCATCGGACAGTACGGTGAACCTGCAACTGGTGAGGACCATTGGGGGCGGCATTGCCAACTTCTCCGTGGACAACCTGGGCAATATTTACCTGATCACTTCTTCCAACCAACTGAAAAAACTCAATGAGAAGTTTGATAGCATTGGCCTGTTCAATGATGTGAAACGTTATGGCAGTATTTATTCCGTGGATGCCAGCAACCCATTGAAAGTGCTGGTTTATTACAAGGACTTCTTAACGGTGGTGGTGCTGGACAGGTTCCTGAATGCGAGAACCACCATTGACCTGCGCCAGCAGAACATTGTTCAGGCAAAAGCCATTTGCCAGAGCTATGACAACAATATGTGGGTATTTGATGAACTGGACGCTAAGATCAAGAAGCTGGACGACAATGGCAAAGTGCTATTGGAGAGTGCGGATTTCAGGATGCTGTTTGAGGAAGTGCCCAACCCATCGCAGATCATTGATGCAGATGGCCAGCTTTACCTGTACAACAGTAAACATGGCTTTACCGTTTTTGATTACTATGGGGCCATGAAGAACAATTACAGCATTACCAATTGGAAGGATGTGCAGGTAGTGAACAGCATCCTAACAGGTAGCGACAGCAATTACCTCTACAGGGCCATGCCCCAACAACTGCTGCTGCAAAAATACAAACCGAACATCAACCTCCAGGATGCGGTGAAAGTACTGACCGGTAACGGTCTTCTATATCTATTGCGGAAAGGGGCTTTGGAAGTGTATGCTGCTACCAAATAATTACTGGGCCAGTATTTTGGCAAGCTCATTTTCGCTGACGGAGATAAGGCCAACGGGTTTCAGGCGCTTGGTGAGTTCCTTCCAGTTCCTGTCTTTCAGGAAGATTTTCTTGAACATGGGCAGGGCCTTGGTCAACTGCTTGTTGTTGGCAAGTGTTACGGCCGTCCAGTACTGCATCTCCAAATTGGAAGGGAAGAGTTTCATGGCCGCATTGTATTCCTTCATGGCTGCTGGCATATCATTTTTCTCCACGGCAAGGTCGCCATTGTTCATGTGCTGGTAGGCCAGTTGAACAGTAAACAATCTTCTCAGTTCCTTCAGTGGCTGGGGATTATCGTCAACCCTTAGGTCAACTGTTTTATCGTTCCAGGGCTGGTTGTTCTGCTTGGCCGGAACAACAATGATGGCAGCGCTCTGCATACCGCGGATGTCGCCACCAGCTTTCTGTGCGGCTTCCAGGGTTAGCAGCACCCTTTCTGCCAGGGGCCTGCCTGCACTTGCTTTAAAAGCTGCATACATATTTTCGCAGACCTTGCTGCCGAGCATCATATTGCTCTGCACACTGAAGCCAGCGCCTTTTAGGTGGCTGGCATATTGGATGCATTTCTTGCCGGTATGGGTGGCTACATTGCCATTGGCATCTATAATGGCTACCTGCCTAACATCGATGCCCGAATCTTTCTTGCTCAGTTCATCCAGTGCTTCCTGTGCGGTCCTACCCTTTTTCATCAGGGCCAATGCTTTGGGGCCATAGCTTTTGTCAACAAAGGACTGCGTGGCCACCACGCCAACGCCTGCCTCGCCCCAGGGCACTGCTGTGCCCACACTGAACCAATGGCTTTGCACACCTACTGCCATTTCACCTGTGACGCTGTCACGGGCAACGATGGAATAGGTGTGCACCAAGGGTGCGTACTGTTTGTACACTTGCGTATGGCAAACAGTACAGCACAAAAGGAAAATGCCTGTAATAAGATGCCTCATAATTACTTAGGTACTGATGTTACGCAAAATGTCGAATACTGATGTCAGGTTGAGCCTGCCCGTCCGTTCAGGCGGGCTTGTCGAAACCTGTTTGGGAACCTGAATTGCCTTCGAGGGCCTCAGGCTGACATTATTCACGCAATCTTTGCGTAACATCTGTTAGATATTGAAGGCATTGGTGTTAATGGGTCCTTGAATTACTTCAAAAGCTCATCAACATGTTTTACCACATCGGCTACCCTTTCGTAATTGACAGAGTAGTGGATGAATTTGCCATCGCGTTCAGTGGTCACGATGCCGGCCCTGCGGAGAATGGCCAGGTGCTGGGAAGCTACAGATTGTTCCAGACGGAGCTTTACATACAGTTCCGTTACGGTAATCCGCTTCTTGTCATCAATAAGCTTGATCATCTGCTGACGAAGCTTGTGGTTTACAGCCCTTAAGATAAGTGCTGCTTTTTTGGTACGCAGATAATCCACTTTGATTTGCTGCTTACCCACTGAAAGTGTGATTCCAGTTTGACTCATAAAATAAACATTTGGGGGTTAAAAAATAAAGAACCAGTTGGGACTATAAAATTATAGAAAATGTTTATTAATTTTATCATAATAAAGTGAAAAAAAGAGGATATTTTTTCTGCATTAATGCTTAGGAGCCGGACTGAAGAACTCTTTGAGGTAAAAAGGCTCGCTGTAAGCAAGGTTGGCAAACTGTTTTTTTTGATAGGCTCCTTCCGCTAGAGCTACTATATTGGCTGCGTTACAGCTCAAATTGGCAAATAGGCCGTTGGGGTGCTGCAGGATATTTTGAAACTTGTGGCTGCCACTGCCACTGAAATGGATGGTATGATTTGTTAATTCATTTATAAAACTATGTTCAGTAAGTATGATGGCAGCGGGTGCAAGTACCTGCTTCATGGAAATATCATATATGGCTGCGAACACTTCCATCCGCCTGGCATCGATCATGGGGCAGAAGAGCAGGTTGGAAGTTGGAAGTTGGGCTTTGGACGTTCCGGTTATTGCTGCATGGGCCATTACCTCCAATGTGCCGAGCAGCAGTAGGGGCTTATCCAACGCATAACATAGCCCCTTGGCGGAAGCCATTCCCACACGTAGGCCCGTATAGCTTCCCGGCCCACTGGTAACAGCAATTGCATCCAAGGAAGAAAGCTGCAAATGGAGGGATGAGAATATCCGCTTGATGGCCGGCTGCAAGAAGGAACCATGGTTTTTCTGTTCATGGCTTTCCTCAATGGCCAATACATTCCCATCTTGAGAAAGGCATACACTTGCATGCTCCGTAGCAGTATCAATATTTAATAATAGGGCCATTGATTATATAAGTTAAAGGATTGTACTGTGGGTTGCTTCATCCACCAGCAATTGGGAAGGGCGGTACCTGCTGTCCTGTTTTTCCAATGTTTGAAGCAGGTGCAATATTTCTTGCTTGCCTATTTTTTCTGCCCATTCAAAAGGGCCATGAGGATAATTGGTGCCTAGCTTCATGGCTGTATCAATTTCCCCCTTTGTACTGATGCCATCTTCCAGACCAAAATAGGCTTCGTTCACGATCATGGCTATGATCCTGGGTGCCACCATGCCCGGTTGGTCCGGTACGAACCTGAAGCCCCAGCCCAGTTTGTTCATTGTTTCTTCAACGTGCTGTTGCTGCTGTTCGGTAGCAACCAGTTCCAGTATTTCCCTTTTCAGGAAACCGTTCCAGCCATTCATGCGGATGCAGTTGCCGGGCAATTCTTTCAGGGTTGTTGATACTGCATTCACGAATACCAAGGTTTCCCTATTTGATGGAATGGGGGCCTCGTTTTTTAAGTCAAAGAGGACATCGCCTTCCATGGCCTGAAAAGCAGGGGAACCATTTGTGCAAAAAGCAAGTTCAACCCCTGGGTTGGTTGGTTTGAGCAATAGTTCTTCCTGCTGTTGCGCCGTACAGAGCACCGTTACTTTCATGCATAAAAATTATGGGCAAATGTAATGCTGAACATGGTGATATGGTGCAGGTGCCCGATCAGCCCCTCTATTAGTGATTGCTCAAAAGAAAGTCCTATAAATTGGCCGGTTGATGGAAAAGCAGTTATTTGCCTTGAATTAAAAACCATTGTATGCCCAAACAAATTATTAGAACAGCAAATGCCCCTGCACCCATCGGTCCCTATAACCAAGCTGTTAAGGCCGGTGACCTATTATTTGTGAGCGGGCAAATAGCCATTGATCCTGCTACCAATGAAGTGATCAGTGGAACGGTGAAGGATGAGGCCCACCAGGTCATGCGCAACATCAAGGCTATTTTGGATGAGGCCAAAATAACTTTTGAGCATATTGTGAAGACCACTATTTTTTTGAGCGATATGGGCCTCTTTGCAGAGGTGAACGAAGTGTATGGCAGTTATTTCAATGGTGATTACCCTGCAAGGGAAACCGTAGCTGCCAAGGGGCTGCCCAAGGGCGTGAACGTGGAAATTAGCGTTACCGCAACCATGGTGCTATAGCACTATTTCATAAGTACCATTACTGGTGGCCATTTCATATACTTCTGCAGTAACACCAAATGTTTGATGATAGGCAGCGGTGATTGTTTCCACAGTTGCGGCTGTCTTTTCTTTTTCGATGAGGTTGATGGTACAGCCCCCAAAGCCCCCGCCCATTTGCCGGGCACCAATAATGGAAGGGTGCTTTTTTGCTTGGTCCACCAAGAAATCCGATTCGGGACAGCTAACATCATAGAGCTTGCTCAGGCCTTCATGGCATTCGAACATCAATTTGCCAAAGGCCTGCAAATTGTTTTCCTGCAAATACCTTGCTGCCAATTGGGTGCGCTCAATTTCCTGCGTAACAAATAGGCAGCGTTTATAAACCACCTCTCCCAATAGTTCCTTATAAGGCAGCAAGTCTGCAGAAGGGACATTGCGGAAGGAGGTATAACTGCCGTTCTGCTGCTTCAATAGGGACAGCCCCTGCTCACAGTCCTTCCTCCTCTGGTTGTACTCGCCGCTGGCCAGTGAATGGCTGACCTTGGTATTGATTAGCACGATACTGTAATTGTTCAATTGCAATGGGAAGTATTGGTATTCCAGCGTATTGCAATCCAATAAGGTAACATGGTCTGCCCTGCTGTTGAGGCTTGCAAACATGTCCATGATACCGCATTTAACGCCGGGGTAGGTATGTTCTGCTTTTTGCGCAAGCAATGCCATGGTGACCCTGTCCAGCCCCAAGTTAAAGATATCGTTCAGGGCAAAGATCAAACCTCCTTCAACGGCTGCAGAAGAGGACAGCCCTGCACCAACAGGAAGGTTGCCACCAAATGCACAGTCAAAACCTTTGATGGGATGGTTTTCTTGTGAAAGTATATGGAGCACGCCCAATACATAGTTTTTCCAACTGCTGCTTTTCTCCACTTTGTCAATATCCACGGAGTAATGCTCCTTTAAATCCGTGCTCAGGAAATTGGCTGTTCCAGTGCCATTTGCGGCAATGGCAAACCAGATGCCCTTATCAATAGCGGCAGGCATTACAAAGCCATCATTGTAATCAACATGCTCGCCAATGAGATTGATGCGTCCGGGTGAAAAGAAAAGCTTGGGCTGTGTGGTAAACTGTTCCAGAAAGGATGATAGGACCTGTGCTTGTGTTGCCATTATGGTATAACATTCAAAGTGTAAGAAGTGGTAAAACTATACTGTTCATTTGGTTTCAACAAAAGCAAACCCATGCCATTGTTGAAAGCATCGGGCACTGCACTTAAATTTTCTATGGCAATGCTTTGCCTATGCGGTGGTGTGTACACTTGCAGATACGGATAGGAAGCATCCGGTTCAATAAGCAGCTCCAATTCATTGTTCCGGAGCGTGCAGGCTGGTTGCCCGGTACTGTTCAGTTCAAAGCAGTTATCAAGCTCGATGCCCTTTAGGGGTTGCCCGTTTATGAAACGGGCATCCTCCAATTTCACTCCTGTTGGCACCAGTGTTCCGTCAAACTCGATCAGGGTATTGCTATTGAACTGCAAAGTGCACCCGTCCACCGTTGCCCCTAACTTGAAATAGGGGTGCCAGCCGTCAGCAAAAGGGATTTCATGCGGGTTATTGTGCTGGACATTGGTTGTAACAGATAGCTTCTGCTGGGCTTCCAGGGTCCAAATAATTTGGGTAGCATAATTGAAAGGGTAGCCTTTGTCCAATGAATTGTAAGTATATTCCAACATCACTTCAGCTTTGTTCCCATTGGCCTTGGTGGAAACAATTTTATAGACCGCATCATAAATCAATCCATGGATGGCGTGTGGATGCAGGTAGAACTTTTCGATTTTCAATAACTGATTGTTGAACTGGTGCTCACCTTTGTCCATCCTGCAAACAAATGGACTGAGCTTGGCACTTTTAAATCCATTGCTGATGTTTTCAACGGCATCCGCAACGGAGGAGAACCCATCAATCACGTTTGTTGGCTGGCCATTTACCATGATGGAGAAGGCATTCAGCAACCCACCAAATGCATAAATCTCCACATCAGCATTTGCTGCAGTATCTTTCAGGACAATGACAGGATATTGTTGATGGGTCAATACGGTTATCTCAAAAGGCATACATTATTTTTAAGGGCGAAAAGTAGTGATAATTTAAACTGCATTACCAGAACCTCCCTAAAAACTAACACCTGTTAACCATTGCCCCCAAACACCTAATTTTGTTGCTTTCAATCAAGAACTATGAGTTTCACTTTACAGAATAAGGTCAGGATCGTTACGGCTGCCAGTTTGTTTGATGGCCATGATGCTGCCATTAACATCATGCGTAGGATCATGCAGGGCAAGGGTGCAGAAATTATCCATTTGGGACATAATAGGAGTGTTAAGGAGATTGTGGAATGTGCCATTGAAGAAGATGCACAGGGTATTGCCATTACCTCCTATCAAGGGGGGCATGTGGAATTTTTCAAGTACATGAAAGACCTGCTGGAAGAAAATGGCTGTGGCCATATCAAGATTTTTGGCGGTGGCGGCGGGACCATTTTACCGGATGAGATCCGCGAACTGCACAACTATGGTATCAGCAAGATCTATTCTCCTGATGATGGTAGGCATATGGGACTGGAAGGAATGATTGAGGATGTGATCAAGCAGTGCGATTTCAGTTTGAATGGAAGTGGCGAATATAAAGAAGCCATGACCCTAGGTGAGGTAAAGGATGTGCGGAGCATTGCCAGGAAAATAACGAATGCGGAGAACGGAATTGCTCAATCATTGATTCCAAATCCCAAATTCCAAATCCCTGTCCTGGGTATTACAGGCACGGGCGGTGCAGGCAAGAGTTCCGTTACCGATGAAATAGTACGCAGGTTTTTGACATCGTTTACCGATAAGACCATTGCCGTCATCAGCGTTGACCCAAGCAAGAAGAAAACGGGCGGGGCTTTGTTGGGCGACCGTATAAGGATGAATGCCATTTCAAACGGAAGGGCCTATATGCGCAGCTTGGCTACAAGAGACGACAATACTGCACTAAGTGCCTATGTGCAGGAAGCCATTGATATATGCAAGGCCGCAGGCTATGATTTCATTATTTTGGAGAGTGCGGGTGTTGGCCAGAGCGATGCCAGTATCCTGGACTACTGCGATGTGAGCATGTATGTGATGACCCCTGAATATGGTGCTGCATCGCAACTGGAAAAGATCAATATGCTGGACTATGCGGATGTGGTTTGCATCAACAAATTTGACAAGGCCGGTGCACTGGATGCCCTGCATGATGTGCGCAAGCAGTACAAACGAAACCATAACCTGTTTACAGCCAAGGATGAGGACCTGCCCATTGTTGGCAGCATTGCTGCCCAGTTCAATGATGCAGGCATCAACGCCCTGTTTGTTAAATTGATGCAGGCCATAGAGCAGAAAACGACTGTTCAATTTGGTGCCATTTATGAAGCGGAGATAAAGGAACTGAGCAGTAAACCTTCTATTATTCCCCCTAAACGGGTAAGGTACCTATCTGAGATATCTGATAGCAATAGAAACTATGATACATGGGCAAATGAGCAGGTAGCCATTGCCAGTAAGCTGTACCAGATCAATGGAGTCATTGGGGAGAAGGAACTGAGCAATATTCCTGAACTGCAATCCATCAAAAAGAAATACGAGGAGCGGCTTCCTATTGAATGCAAGAAGCTGATAGACCAATGGCCCTTACTGGTGGAGAAATATTCCAAGGATTTCTTTGAGTACCAGGTCCGTGACAAGGTCATTAGGCAACCGCTTACCACCAGATCCCTGAGCGGCACCAAAGTGCCAAAAGTGGTCTTGCCAAAATACAAGGATTGGGGCGATATCCTACAATGGCAATTGCAGGAAAACATTCCCGGTGAATTTCCCTACACTGCTGGTGTATTTGAACTGAAGCGTACCGGTGAGGACCCTACAAGGATGTTTGCTGGGGAAGGTGGGCCGGAGCGTACCAACAAGCGTTTCCACTATGTATCGCTTGGCCAGCCTGCCATACGGTTGAGCACTGCTTTTGACAGCGTTACCCTGTATGGTGAGGACCCCGATGCACGTCCGGATATTTATGGTAAAGTGGGCAATAGCGGTGTAAGCATTGCCACTGTGGACGATGCCAAAAAACTCTACAGTGGCTTTGACCTATGCGACCCCAAGACTTCGGTTTCCATGACCATCAATGGACCGGCACCCATGCTGCTGGCATTCTTCATGAACGCTGCCATTGACCAGTTGTGCGAGAAGCATATTGAAGCAAATGGCTTGTGGAACGAAGTGGAGAAAGTTTACCAGGCCAAGTACAGGATAACGATCAAACCCGTTTATTACAACCCCTCTTCACCGGAGCGTTTGCCAGAAGGCAACAATGGTCTGGGACTGAGATTATTGGGCCTGAGTGGGGATGAGGTGCTGCCAAAGGATATTTATGCGCAATTAAAAGCGGAGGCTTTGCAATCCGTTCGCGGAACGGTGCAGGCAGATATCCTGAAAGAGGACCAAGCGCAGAACACTTGCATCTTTTCCACCGAATTTGCCTTGAAGCTGATGGGTGATGTGCAGGAATATTTTATCCATCAGAAAGTGAGGAACTTCTATAGCGTGAGCATCAGTGGCTACCATATTGCGGAAGCTGGTGCCAATCCTATTACGCAGTTAGCCTTCACCTTGTCCAACGGCTTTACCTATGTGGAATATTACCTGAGCCGTGGAATGAACATTGATGACTTTGCTGGTAACCTTTCTTTCTTCTTCAGCAATGGCATGGACCCGGAATACAGTGTTATTGGCCGTGTGGCAAGGAGGATCTGGGCAAAGGCCATGAAATATAAATACAAGGCCAACGACCGGTCGCAGAAATTGAAGTACCATATCCAAACTTCCGGAAGGAGCTTGCATGCACAGGAAATTGATTTCAACGATATCAGGACAACGCTGCAGGCCCTGTATGCTATTTATGACAACTGCAACTCGCTCCACACCAATGCTTATGATGAGGCCATCACCACGCCCACGGAAGAAAGTGTGCGCCGTGCCATGGCCATTCAATTAATTATCAACCGTGAATTGGGAACTGCCAATACGGAGAACTTCATTCAGGGAAGTTTTGCTATAGAAGAAATGACGGACCTTGTTGAAGAAGCGGTGCTTGCGGAGTTTGACAGGATCACTGAACGTGGTGGCGTATTGGGTGCCATGGAGAGAATGTACCAGCGCAATAAGATACAGGAAGAAAGCATGGTATATGAAATGCAGAAACATACCGGGGAACTGCCCTTGATTGGCGTGAATACCTTCCTCAATAAAAAAGGCAGCCCTACCATTACACCAACAGAAGTTATCCGCTCCACTACGGAGGAGAAGGAACAGCAGATACAGAACCTGAAGGCTTTTTGGAAACGCAATGAAGCCAGCAATGCAGAAGCCCTGCAACGCTTAAAAGAGGTGGCCATCAAGAACGGGAACCTTTTTGCAGAGCTGATGGAAACGGTGAAGTACTGCTCCTTAGGCCAAATAACAAACGCCTTGTATGAAGTTGGTGGGCAGTACAGGAGAAACATGTAATATTACTTCATGAAAGCAAGAATCGTTATCACCCTTTTTGTTAGCTTGATCTCCTTTGGTATCAATGCCCAGCAGGCCAAGCAGTATGACAGTACCATGAAACTTGGCAAAGCGGGCTACCGTGTAAGGTGCAGCAATAAGAAAGTGGACAAGAACAATGTCAACATCAACCCCATTGGTTTTGAAAGTGCGGGTTCAAGGGATGTGGACATAGAAATAAAAGGCAGGATAAACAAGGCCGAGGTAGATGACCTGAACAATGATGGTTTCCCTGATATGGTGCTATATGTATTTAATGCCAATGACAAGAACAAAGGGTATGTGGTAGGCATTTCTTCAAGCAGTAACGAGGGCATGGTTCCCATGTTCTTTCCTGATATTCTAGATGATTTGAAGCTAAGGGTGGGCTATAATGGCTATGATGAATTTGAACTGCTGCAAGGCACATTGCTCCGCCGGTTTCCTTTGTTTGATAACACTGACCCCGCCAATCCAAAACCTACTGGCTTAACCAGGCAGATCCAGTACAGGGTCGTGGCTGGCGAAAGGGGTGTTTTGAAGTTCACGGTGCTACGTTCCTTTGATGTAGATAAGAACAAGAAATAGCCCTCAAGAAGTGGTGGATCTTGGCCAAAAAAGAAGGCCCTACATGTTGTTGGACCTTCAAAAATATTATGTGGGAGTATTCAATACTTGTAGCTGATAATGTATTGCTCCAAACACTACTTCAAGTACTTGGTAATTTCTTCACTGTCAGGTTTTACATTGCTGGGGAAATAAGCAATGAGCTTACCCTTCTCATCCAATAGGAACTTACCGAAGTTCCATTTGATTTCGGCATCCAATACGCCATTTTCCTTTTTACTGCTCAACCATTTGAAGATGGGCGCAATACTGTCGCCCTTGATTTCGGTTTTGACAGACATGGGGAATGTTACCCCAAAACGTGTCTTGCAGAACTTCTGGATTTCTTCCTCATTGGCTGTTTCCTGTTTGAATTCATTGCTCGGGAAACCAACAACAATCAGTTTGTCCTTATTGGCACTGTACAGTGACTGCAATGCCCCATATTGAACAGTGTACTGGCATTCGGAAGCAGTGTTCACCACCAGTATTTTCTTTCCTTTGAACTTGGAGAAGTCAATTTGCCCGCCATCAATCGATGGCACTTTGAAAGCATAAATGCTTTTTGGTGCTGGCCCAGTAAAAGCAGCCAATGATGCAATCATGGCAATGAGGAATATTCTTTTCATAGTGCGCGTTTGTTTTGACTGCTAAACTAATAAAATACTATTTCAAATACTTCAGAATTTCTTCGCTGTCCGGCGTAACCTTGCTTGGGAAATAAGCAAGCATTTTACCGTCTTCATCCAATAGGAACTTGTTGAAGTTCCAAGCAATGGTAGCATCCAAAACACCATTTTCGCTTTTGTTGCAAAGCCATTTGTAAACGGGGGAAATATTGTCCCCTTTAACATCAACCTTGGCCGTTAATGGGAAGGTAACGCCGAAACGGAGCTTGCAAAATGATTGGACCTCCTCTTCGGTACCGGGTTCCTGGCCACCAAACTGGTTACAGGGGAAACCAACCACCACCAGTTTATCCGCATATTCCTTTGATATTTTCTGTAAGGCTTCATATTGCGGGGTATAACCACATTTGGAGGCCGTGTTCACTATTAAGATTTTCTTGCCCTTGTATTTGGAGAAATCAATTTCGCCTCCTTCAATGGACTTTACTTTGAAAGCATGTATTGATGGTGAACCGGGTAAGCTGAATGCTGATAATGCAGCAATGGCAAACAGTGTGAATAGATATTTCATGGTTGACAATTTTTTACAAAATACTGGTAAATATGTAAATGCTGGGAAGTTAAATGATGAATGATTTATTGTTTTTCGTAGCAGCCCAAATCGGGCAGGCCCACATTCCTGTTGTTCCCATCCAAATCAAAAAGCAGGCCCGTGTTTGCTCCTTTGTTCAAGCAGGGGGATGTGGATGATAACCTGAAATTGAAAAAGCGGTTCCCTGCATCGATACTATCGAACAGGGAAACGGAACTGCTGTATTTCAATTTTGTTCCAGTAAAAGTGGCAGCAGCGGGATCTGCATTTTTCATTTTGTACAGCAGGTTGTCAAATGTGGCGGCGAATGCTGTAGTCCCTTGTTTGTTAATAACCATCTCATCTTCGGCCAAACCGCCTTCGCCATAAATAATGGAATTCCTTACCGTGCAGCTCAGCGGCAATGTAAGACTGCTTCCTGCAACATTGCTCAAGGTAAACACTGGATATTTATGTGGCAAATAGTTATTGCCATAGCTGGCCATGGTGCAATGGTTGAAATTGTAGGTGCCGCCAGCAGTTAGATAAACATTGTAGCCAGAATTGCTGATGAGGCAATTCCTTGCGTCAATAGTGGTATTACTGCCACCAACAGCCACATCATAAATGTTATCCAAGATGGTTTCCTGCAAAGTAAGTTTGGGGTTGCTGCTTAAGGACGCTTGGTTCTGCACAATGGTTCCTTGATAGGCATTCTGGATAATGCAGTACTGCATCAAATTGTCCTTGCTGCTGGTGTTGAAATAGATGCCGGGCCAACTGGCCGGAAAATTCTTATAAGGCTCATCCAATCTGTCGCCATTGAATTTTATCCTGTCAGCATCATTCTTGTCCCCAACAGCTTTTAATGTGCCATTCACGATCATGGGTGCATCTGCGTGGAAGTAGATCCTGCAGCCCTTGTTGATGGTCAATGTTTTTGCACTGTCAACAGTAACGCTTCCAAGGATTACATAAGGAAGGTTATTGGTCCATGTACTGTCAGTTGTGATCCTTCTGTTGCGAAAGAAATGGGCATTTTGTCCAAGTGCATCCAATTGCACAAAAGTGGTGTTGCCATTATAGCTGATGCGGATGCTGTCCTGAACAATAAATGGAAGATTGGCAGCATTGGGATTGATGTTCACCGTTGCAAAAACATAGATGCTGTCGTTGGCATTGATTTCAATATCACTGAAAACAGTGCCTGGTACACCATCCACATTGATCTTGAAGAAGGAAGCGCTACCACCCATCAACTGCACATTGCTCAACCTTAACTTCTGGTCATTGGCATTGAATATTTTGAACGATTGAGTAATGGATCCAACAGAGGTAAAAACCGTGTCGTAATGTAAAGTGTCAACAGATGTCCGCAACAAAGCATTGGGGCTTGTGATGAACGAGTCTTTTTTGCAGGAACTGATGCTTAATAATAGGACTGCGACTAAAATGGAAATATGAACTGTAAAGCCTTTCATTGTTTCAAATGTAACGTAGGCATACCGTTCTACCAAAGCAATCAGGTTAAATAGTGCAGGCAACGGTAGCAATTGACAAACATGTATCCGGCACTTGCAAAATAACCCTGCCACAGGCTTCTAAAGTGGCACCAGTGGTTACAATGTCATCTACCAGTAATACATGTTTGCCCTTGATGGCTTTTTCGTTTTCCACAGCAAAAACGCCATCCATATTCTGCCAGCGGTGTACCCTGTCCTGATGTGTTTGTGTCTCCGTAAAAATATTCCTGATAACCACGTCTTTCAGAATGGGCTTTTGCCAAACTGCTGCAATGCCCTCGCAAATAACAGTAGCTTGGTTGTACCCCCTCCTGAACTCACGTTTAGGGTTCAGGGGCATGGGAACCAGCACATCAATATCATCAAACCTGTTCGATGCCTGAAGCTTATGGCCAATCAACCTGCCCAAGTAGGTACCCACTTCCTTATTGCCTTTGTATTTCAACTGGTGCATTAAATGCTGTACGAGGGATTCCTTGGTAAAATAATACCCTGCACCAACATGCGCCAGTTTCATGCGTCCATAGAACATTTGTTCAATATGGTTGCCCGCTAAGTCAAAGTAATTTGTTTCTGGAAGCTGGTGAAGGCATGATGCACAGAGCTGCTGCTCGTTTTGCAGAACATCCGTACCGCAGCCTTCACAATGATGTGGGAAAAGCAAATGTGATAGGTCCTTGATGTATGATGATAGGCTTGAAATCATGGGTTCAAGTTAAAAAATATTCCCAAGACTTGCAAAGCATCTTCTTAAAACAAGGCCTGATAAACTTCATGTACCTGCGCCACTGCCACCACCTGTATTTTATGGTTCTTTGGATTGAAGCTTTTTTTGTTGTACTTGCTTACGAATATTTTTTCGAAGCCCAGTTTCTCCGCTTCGGCTATGCGCTGCTCAATCCTGTTCACGGCCCTTATTTCCCCGTTCAGCCCCACTTCGCCCGCAAAGCATACCTGATGTGGCAGGGGTACATCTTCATAGCTAGAAAGCAGCGCACAAATCACTGCTAGGTCTATGGACGGGTCCTCCACTTTCAGGCCACCTGCAATATTTACGAATACATCTTTTGTTCCGAATAAAAAGCCGCCCCGTTTCTCCAGTACAGCTAATAATAGTTGCAATCTCCTCAAGTCAAAACCACTTACTGTTCGTTGAGGCGTTCCATATACACTTTGTGTAACCAATGCCTGCACTTCAATCAGCAGTGGCCTCATGCCTTCCAAAGTGGCAGCAATGGCGCTGCCGCTCAATTGCTCGTCCCGTTGTGCAATCAAGATTTCGGATGGGTTGGAAACCACTTTCATTCCATCGCCAGTCATTTCATAAATGCCCAGTTCCGATGTACTGCCAAAACGGTTCTTCAGTGTTCTTAAAATCCGGTATGCATAATGCCTGTCGCCTTCAAACTGCAGCACGGTATCCACCATGTGTTCCAATATTTTGGGCCCGGCAATGGCCCCGTCTTTGGTAATATGTCCAATCAGGAAAACAGGTGTGTTGGTTTCCTTGGCAAACCGCTGGAACTCTGCCGCACATTCCCGTATCTGTGATACGCTGCCAGCAGATGAATCAATCAAGTTGCTTTGCAATGTTTGAATGGAATCCACAATGACCAATTGCGGCTTCAGCTTTTTTATCTCCTGGAAAATAGTTTGTGTGGAGGTCTCTGTAAGCAAATAGAAATTTTCGCTGGAGGCTTTCAGCCTATCTGCGCGCATCTTGATTTGCTGCTCACTTTCCTCCCCGCTGATGTAAAGTACTATATGCTTGTTCATCATGAGGCCGTGTTGCAGGAACAATGTGCTCTTGCCAATTCCTGGCTCACCTGCTACCAATACAATGCTGCCCGGTACAATGCCGCCGCCCAGCACCCGGTTCAGCTCCTCATCGGCGGTAACAATTCTTCTCTCCTCTGTTTGCGTTACATCATTTAAGGCAATAATCTTGGCAGTCTTCTTGTCATCGGTATAGCCTTTCCACGTTTGTTCATTGCCCTTATCGATAACTTCTTCCGCAAACGTGTTCCATTCATTGCAGCTTGGGCATTTGCCCAGCCATTTTGCACTTTCATAACCACAGTTGCTACAGAAGAAAGCGGTTTTAATTTTAGCCATGGCGTAAAGATAATTCCGGCAAAGAAAGCGGGCAGAAATTTATGGCAGTAGCAACGAGCTCCCTCCCATTCGGACCTTGACCCAGTTTTCTCCGATAGCCTTTCGGTAGCTACCCAATGGATATCTAAGCGTATAAAAAATATCAGTTGGTGGCTTTAAAACACTTGTTGCTTTTCAGTTGGTGTACTCGTCAAACTGGTACTTTGAATTTCCTTGGTCATAATATTGGCTTTGTGGGTTGGTATGGCATCCGGAAATCCATCAGATGGGGATAAAATGCAAAATGAAAATTGCAGGATCAAGAAAACATGTATATATTGAATGATTATTTTATAAACTAAACTATGCTAATTATGAAAAAACTGTTACTGGTCTTCCTGTCATTCCTATTGCTGAATGTGCTGAAGGCCCAAGAGAAAAACTATTGGTCTACCCATACAGACCTCACCAGGATTTCCACTGCTAAAGCCACATCACGAACCTCTTTCCCCAAACAGTTCAAGCTATTTGATTTAAGTGCCGACCTCTTCAACAAGGAATTGTTTTCTGTAGTGGGAAATGATGCTTCCAGCCACTCAATCATCATTTCCATTCCAAATGCCGATGGCCAAATTGAACAGTTTGAAATTTTTGAAGCTTCCAATTTTGAACCGGATTTACAGGCGCGTTTTCCGGAAATCAGGTCCTTTTCCGGTAAGGGCATTACCGACAAATATGCAACCCTAAAAATGAGCATTGACCCTCAGGGCTTCCAAGCAATGGTTTTCAGGACCGAGAAGGAAAATGAGTTCATTGAGCCCTATTCGCAGGACCACCATATTTATGCGGTTTTTAGGTCCCAAAGAACACCTGGGCAACTGCCATGGTCATGTACTACGCAGGATCAAAGACTGGCTACTGGTCTGCATACAGAGCTTTCCAATACAGGTCTTCTGGCAAGGTCAACTGGGGACTTAAAGACCATGCGGTTGGCCCAATCCGTTACTGCTGAGTATTCGAATTATTTTGGTGCAACAAGTGCCTCGCAAGTATCATTGGTACTGGCTGGTATCAATGCAACGCTTACCCGCTGCAATGGTGTTTATGAAAAGGACCTGGCGTTGCACCTGAACCTTATTTCAAATACCACTTCTGTTATTTACTACAATCCATCAACAGATCCTTATGATGCGGCATCTACAGGAGCTGGTGGCACATGGAACGCGCAATTGCAGTCAACCCTAACCTCTGTTATAGGGGAGGCAAACTATGATATCGGCCATTTGTTTGGTGCTTCCGGCGGAGGTGGAAATGCTGGCTGTATTGGCTGCGTCTGCACCAATGGGTCGAAGGGAAGTGGGTTTACTTCACCTGCCGATGGGATTCCGCAAGGGGACAATTTCGATATTGATTATGTAGTGCATGAAGTGGGCCATCAATTGGGTGCAAACCATACTTTCTCCATGAGCAATGAAGGCAGTGGTGTAAATAAGGAAATTGGGTCGGGCATCACCATTATGGGTTATGCCGGCATCACCAGCCAGGATGTAGCACCACATTCCATTGATATATACCATGAAGCTTCCATTGCCCAGATACAGGCTAATTTGGCAGCGATAACCTGTCCGGTAACCACGAGCATATCGGCCAATAATGCTACACCTGTTGTTGCAGCGGTTAGCAATTATACCATCCCCAAAAGCACCCCTTTTGCACTCACGGGTTCAGCAACCGATGCAAACGGTGATGCACTGACCTATTGCTGGGAACAAAATGACAATGCATCCTCTTCCCAAACAGGGGCAAGCAGTGTGGCCAGCGCCACAAAGGCAACAGGCCCCAATTGGATATCATTCAGGCCTACCGCATCACCCACTAGGTATTTCCCCCAATTATCAACCATTCTTGCTGGTGGACTTATAACAGGCCCATTGCCGGGAGGCGATGCAGGTACAAACATAGAAGCACTGAGCTCAGTTGCCAGAACATTGAACTTCAGGTTAACCGTTAGGGACAATGCTGCTTATAGCTCCACTGCTCCGGTTAAAGTGGGCCAAACTGCTTTTACAGACATGGTCGTTACAGTTAGCAGCGCCTCAGGCCCGTTTGCTGTTACTTCACCCAACACAGCAGTAACGTGGGCTGGTGGCTCCACACAAACAATTACCTGGAGCGTGGCAAGTACCACTGCCGCACCAGTAAGTTGTGCCAATGTAAAAATCTCCTTGAGTACCGATGGAGGCCTAACATTCCCTACGGTATTGGCTGCCAGTACACCTAATGATGGAACAGAAGCATTGGTAATTCCTGCTACCCCATCCACCACTGCAAGGATAAAAATAGAGGCTGTGGACAATATTTTCTTTGATATCAGCAATACCAACTTTACCATTGGTGGTACTGTGGCATGTGGTGATCCAACAGGGTTGGCATCTTCTGCCATTACGACCAGCAGTGCCACTGTTAGTTGGACTGCTGTAGCCAGTGCAGTTAGTTATGCTGTGGATTATAAATTGAACTCCTCATCTACTTGGATTAGTTTCTCCACTGCACAAACCGGTACTTCTGCAAGTTTAACAGGCCTTAGCTCAGGCAGCTTATACGATTGGAGAGTAAAAGCAACCTGTTCTTCAGGAAGCGGTAATGCTGTTGCTGCACAATTCACCACTTCAACGCCATGCGCTGCACCAACTGGGCTTGCATCTTCATCAATTACATCTAGCGCTGCTACTGTTAGCTGGTCAGCCGTTAGTTCTGCCACAAGCTATGCTGTGGATTATAAATTGAACTCCTCATCTACTTGGACCAGTTTCTCCACTGCACAAACCGGCACTTCTGCAAACCTGTCTGGCTTAACTGCTTCCTCTTTGTATGATTGGAGAGTGAGTGCAACTTGCCCATCTGGTACCACTGCATTTAGTGCTGCACAGTTTACCACCACTGCTGCATCCACATGCGGTACTGCTTTTGAACCAAATGAAACACAAGCTACTGCGGCGGCAATCACTGCAGGTGTAACCAATTCAGCAGCCATTACTACTTCTACAGATGTTGATTATTTCCAGATTACCACTACTGCCACCAGCAATATAGTATATGACCTTGTTGGCCCGTCAGGTGTTGATTATGATTTGACTATCTACAATAGTGCAGGCACACAAATTGGTTCAAGTACGGGTTCCACAGCCACTGAATCTGTTAGCTTAACCAGTCAGGCTGCGGGTACTTATTATATTAAGGTAATAGGGTACAGCGGCGCCAATAGTGCTACCTGCTATACCATTAAGGCAACAGTTACAGCGGTAACAAGCTGTCAAAGTTCCTACGATAACAGTACAAATGGCACAACGTCAGGTGCTGCTGTTATTCCGTTCAATACCAATATAACAGGCTTGATCAGTCCGACTGCTGATGTGGACAATTACAAGTTCACTATCACCACTGGAGGTACCATTACCGTAACCTTGGGCACACTGCCTGCTGATTATGACCTTAAGTTGCTGAACAGTGCGGGCACACAGGTAGGTATTTCCCAAAATGGCAGCACTACCAGCGAGTCGATTGCTTACACAGCTGCTGCTGGTGTTTACTATGCACAGGTTTATGGGTACAATGGGGCCAACAGTGCCACTACCTGCTATACATTGAAAGTGGCATTGGGTACCGCTACGAAACCAGATGAACCCATTTATAGTAGCAAAAAAATGTTGACTGTATTCCCCAACCCCGCTGAGGATAAAGTGAACATCAATATTACTGGCTACATAGGCGTTTCGGATATCAGGCTATTTGATGTAAATGGTAAGCAGGTTGCTACCCAGCGTACCTCCCAACTCAATTCTGTAATGGACATTTCAAAATTGCCAAAGGGTATTTACTTGGTAAAAGTATTTACGGCTACTGGGGAGATGTTGAGCAGCAAAATTGTGAAGCTGTAGTTTTAATTGACTCACTCTAATTTGACAATCCGGGTTGCTATCCAGCGGCCCGGATTTTTTGTTGGGGTTCCTTTTCATTAACGGTCACAACATGCATCTTTATGACATTTTCCGCAACAATTTATCAGTACTGAAGTTTGCTAAGTTATTTTCTTATTTCCTAAAAAGCATGAGAATGCACTGCTGATGGACTAACTGCCTGTTTATCAAAAATATGCTGGGCAGTAAAAAAGCAGTTGTTTTAAACAACTGCTTCAAGTATTTTAATTTCACCAAAATAGATGCCGCACTTTAGAAGGTGCGGCATCTATTTTTTATCCTTCCAGGTTCGGGCTCAACCATCTTTCCATGGATTCTTCACTCATGCCCTTCCGTTTTACATAATCATCAAACTGGTCCTTTTGTATTTTACCTACACCATAATACTGGCTTTGCGGATGGGCAAAATACCAACCGCAAACACTGCTTGCAGGGAACATAGCCAAGCTCTCCGTTAATGTGATGCCAACAGTCTCAGTGGCATTCAACAAATCAAACAGCTTGTATTTTTCTGTATGGTCTGGACAGGCAGGATAGCCGGGTGCAGGTCGGATGCCCAGGTATTTTTCGTGAATCAGTTCGTCATTGGTTAAGTGCTCGTCAGTTGCATAGCCCCAATACTCTTTCCTTGTTTTCAAGTGCAAACATTCAGCAAATGCTTCTGCAAACCGATCTCCCAAAGCTTGCAGCATGATCTTATTGTAATCATCCAGTGCAGCTTCAAAAGCCTTGATATGTGGCTCGATACCGTGAATGGTTACTGCAAATGAACCTATGAAATCTTCTTTGTTGGTTGACGCAGGTGCAATAAAGTCTGCTAAGGACAGATTGGGCTGGTCTGCAGCTTTCTTAATTTGTTGACGAAGGAATTCCAGATTGACTGTGGACTGTGGACTGTGGACCGTGACAGTATCGTCATTACTATTTGCCTCCCAAAAGCCAATAGTTCCCTTGGCAGTCAACCATTTCTCCGCAATAATTTTGTCCAGCAGGGCATTGGCATCATTGTACAATTTGGTGGCTTCTACGCCCACAATTTCGTCGGTAAGTATTGCAGGAAAATTGCCGTGCATTTCCCATGCAATGAAGAATGGCTTCCAATCAATGAACTCCCTTAATTCTGCCAAATCAAAACTGTCAAATACTTTCGTGCCCAAGAAGGTTGGTTGAACTGGCGTGAAATTATCCCAATCGATTTTCACCTTGTTCTTTACCGCATCAGCATAGGTCAAATAGGACTTTACTGATTTCTTGCTGTCAAAAGCTTCTTTCAGTTTTACATATTCTTTTTTGGTATCGCCCAAGAAACTGTCCTTGGTCTCTTTGTTCAACAAGGAACCAGCAACCGTTACGCTTCTACTGGCATCCAATACATGCACCACACCATTATCATATTCCTGTGCGATCTTTACCGCAGTATGCATACGAGAAGTGGTGGCACCACCAATTAATAATGGTTGCGTCATGCCCCTGCGTTTCATTTCCTTGGCGATGTGGACCATTTCATCCAATGATGGTGTAATCAACCCACTCAAACCAATAATGTCTGCATTTTCTTTAATAGCAGCGTCAAGGATCTTATCTGTTGGTACCATTACGCCGAGGTCCACAATATCATAGCCATTGCAGCCCAATACAACACCTACAATGTTTTTACCAATGTCATGCACATCTCCTTTTACTGTGGCCAATAGAATCTTTGCGGCACCGGCCCCTTCCTCATTTACGGTGCCGGCTGCAATATGTGCCTGCTTCCGGGCTTCTTTCTCTGCCTCAATATAGGGTGTCAATACGGCCACGCTTTTCTTCATGACCCTTGCGCTCTTTACTACCTGTGGCAGGAACATTTTGCCTGCACCAAACAAATCGCCCACTACGTTCATGCCATCCATCAATGGTCCTTCAATCACATCCAATGGACGTGGGTATTTCTGCCTAGCTTCTTCCGTATCCGCATCAATATAATCGGTGATGCCGTTTACAAGGCTGTGGGCCAGCCTGCTTTCAACGGATTCGTTCCGCCACTTTTCATCTTTCACCACTTCCTTGCCTTTTGCTTTTACTGTTTCTGCAAAAGCAATGAGCTTTTCGGTGGCTTCGTTGTTGTCATTGTTCCTATTGAGGATCACATCTTCAATCAATTCCTTTAATGTAGGTTCAATTTCATCGTATACCACCAACTGGCCAGCATTCACAATGCCCATATCCATACCAGCTTTAATAGCATGGTACAGGAAAACAGAGTGCATGGTTTCGCGAACGAACTCATTGCCCCTGAAGGAGAAGGAGAGGTTACTTACGCCACCACTGATTTTAACCAGCGGCATTTTCTGTTTGATGATTCTGCAAGCTTCTATGAAATCCACTCCATAGTTATTGTGTTCTTCCAAACCTGTAGCTATAGCGAAAATGTTGATGTCGAAAATAATATCCTGTGGGTCAAAACCAACCTGCTCGGTCAATATTTTATAGGCCCGTTCAGAAATCTCCACTTTCCGTTGCATGGTATCTGCTTGGCCCTGTTCATCAAAGGCCATTACGATAACGGCTGCACCGAAGTCCTTGCAGATAAAGGCCTGTTCTATAAACTTTGCTTCGCCTTCCTTCATGGAAATGGAATTCACTATGCACCGGCCCTGGATGCATTTTAGCCCTGCCTGAATGATTTCAAACTTGGAGCTGTCCACCATAATGGGGATCTTGGCAATATCGGGCTCGCTTTGCAATAAATTGATGTAAGTGGTCATGGCCTGCACACCATCCAGCAAAGCATCATCCATGTTCACATCCAGTATCTGTGCCCCATTTTCCACTTGTTGACGGGCAACGGACAAAGCTTCCTCGTATTGATTGTTCAGTATCAATCGTGCAAACTTCTTGGAGCCAGTAACATTGGTACGTTCACCAACATTCACAAAGTTTGTTTCTGGACGGACCACCAATGGTTCAAGCCCTGATAAACGTAAGTAAGGTTTTATGGTTGTAGTGCTCATAATCAATTTAGTTTTTCTTTTTCACTTTATATTCAATATCAGGCTCCATCAGTAACTTGAATTCTTCTTTGGCAGGCAAGTAGGTTTTGTACTTACTGGTGAAGATTTGTTTATTGTCTTTGGGCAACGTATATTTTACAATACTTTCTTTTTTATTTTTACAGAGCACAATACCAATGGTCCTGTTTTCTGTAGCATCTTTAACTTCATTGTCAAAGTAGCCAACATACAATTGCATCTGACCGAGGTCTTCTGCGGTAAGGTCCCCAAGTTTTAAATCAATTAAAATGAAGCAGCGCAGTAACCTATTGTAAAAAGCTAAGTCCACATGGTAATGCGCTTCCTCAAGAGTTATTCGGTATTGCCTACCTACAAACAAGAATCCTTTTCCTAACTCTACCAAGAAATCTTCAATCTTGTTGATAATGGCAGTTTCCAAATCGTTCTCAGAATAGGTTTCCAATTCAGGTAAGCCCAAGAAGTCCAAAATGTAGGGGTCTTTGATAGCATCTGATGCTTCGGTTATCGTATGCCCTTTTTTGCTAAGCTCCTTTACCTGTTTTTTGTTACGGCTTAAAACCAATCTTTCGTATAAGGAAGTATCATATTGGCGTTTCAATTCTCTCAGGCTCCACCTTTCATTGGACGCTTCTATCTCATAAAATTTTCTTTCTGCTTCTTTTTCTATTCGCATCAAAAAAACATAGTGGCTCCAACTTAGCTTGAACATTGGGATGTGCTGAAACCCTTGCTGTACCTGCAAAGATTTCCGAGACACTGTCTCGGAAATTGCTTTTTTAGTAGAAGTTGATTCCTTGCTTTTTAATGACTTGGTTCCTTGAAACCCTTGCTGTACCTGCAAAGATTTCCGAGACAGTGTCTCGGAAATTGGATAATTGAGATATAGCTTGCGCATGTTCTCAAGATTGTCTATAGAAAAGCCCTTGCCGAATTTCGCAGTTAACTTTTCTGATAAGCTTGCTACTGTAAATTTTCCATAAGCTGCTTTTTCGCTTCCTTTTTGTTGATGCTCCACTATTAATTTACCTATTTGGTAGTAAGTAGAAACAATCGTATTGTTTACTGATTCAACAATTGTATTACGGCTTTGTTGCAGTAATGAAGCAACCGATTTATACAGCAAACTTTCCGTCTTTGCAGCTTTCTTGGTCATGCTAAAATATTTTAAATCAGTTCCTCTTCCAGCACAGGCAGACTTCTTGGTGCTATATTTTTTACATGTGCTGCAATATGCTTAATGTGGTCAGGTGTGGTTCCGCAACAACCGCCTACAATGTTTACCCACCCATTTTTTGCCCAGTCTTCCAGGAAGCAGGCGGTTTGTTCAGGGGCCTCATCATATTCACCCATGGCATTTGGCAGGCCTGCATTGGGATAGGATGAAACATAGCAAGCAGCGATGCCGGACAGCTCCTCAATATGGCCCCTCATTTCCTGTGCGCCCAAGGCACAGTTCAATCCGATGCTTAAAGGGTTGGCATGTTTTACGGAAATATAGAACGCTTCCAGTGTTTGCCCGCTTAAGGTTCTTCCGCTGGCATCTGTAATGGTGCCCGAAATCATGATGGGAAGCTCGATATTGTTCTCCCTGAAATATTTCTTGGCGGCGAAGATGGCAGCTTTAGCATTGAGCGTATCAAAGATGGTTTCTATTAAAATTATATCAACACCACCATCCATCAGCCCTTTGATCTGCTCCGTGTAAGCGGTAACCACTTCATCAAAGGTTACTGCCCGGAAACCAGGATTGTTTACATCTGGAGACAAAGACAATGTTTTGTTCAACGGACCGATGGCACCTGCTACAAATTTCGGAACAGTGTTACCAGTTTCTGCATTGTAACGTTCAATGGCTTTTCTGGCACATTGTGCAGACGCTACATTCAATTCATAGGCAAATTGCTGCATGTCATAATCTGCCATGGCAATAACGGTACTGCTGAACGTGTTGGTTTCGATGATGTCAGCACCAGCTTCCAAATATTGTTTATGGATGCCAATGATGATTTCGGGTTGTGTGATGCTAAGCATATCGTTGTTGCCCTTGACATCGGTATGCCAGTCCTTGAAATGCTCACCACGGTAATCGGCTTCTTCCAGTTTGTGCCGCTGGATCATGGTGCCCATGGCGCCGTCTATAATCAATATCCTTTTTTCGAGTTCCTGTTTGATGCTTGACATACCCTTCTAAGTTTAATCAACTGCCTACAGGGTTAAAACCGCTGCTGGAGTTTATGTGCGTTTTAATGTTGAATATTGTTTTGTAGTACAAATGTTACCGAATTGCGGCAACTGAAACCCAATAGGAATGCTATTGCTGTTATATCATCTAAAAACTTTACTGATAACGAGAAACAATCTGTAGGAGTATGTGCAGAAATGATTTTCGTTTATTAGTTCAGTTTGAAGCGACTGTACTTGCAGGCCGAACAATAAACAAATCTGCCTGCAACGCAAATGTAAATAAAAAAGCCGTAACAATGAACTGTTACGGCTTCTGGGTCCTTTTGGGATAGGCCTATTTTATAGATGTACGGCTACCCTTATTTTTCTTCAGGGTAAAATTCCTTGAAATGTTGAAGCCGAAGTGGATATCACCTTTAAAGAAATCGCCAGTAGTTTCATGAATAAAGGTAGGCTCCGTCATACCCGTTGAATTGGTGAAATGCAACTGGAAAACGTGGCCACCAGTTTCTATGTCTACACCAACAGCCAATGAACTTTTATAGCCATCGAACTTGTCGAACTGATAATAGTATTCTGCTGTTAGGGCAAAACGCCTAGTTAGTTTCTGCCTTGCTGCAATGCCCAGGGAAAACATATCATTCTTATCTGTTGCCAACGGCACAAGGTTATAATGCACCAGAGTTGGCATCAATTGCAAGGATGTTTTATCATTGAATTTTTTGGCAATGATGGCCTGATAAACATAGGATGTTTTATCTGTGCCTGTATAGGGTTTGGAGAGGTCCGTGTTCTTGACTGTTTTAACAATACCCGCAGCCAACAGTGTCACGGATATTGGCATGGGCTTGAAGCCTGTTGTTTGACGCAGCAAGCGGTACTTCAAGAAACCGTCCATTTGTTTCAGGAATGTGCTGCGGCCAATGCCTACGGCAAACCTGTCGGAGATGCCATAATCGAAACCCATACGTTCGGTGGCATTGTCCAAGCCAAAGAAATCGTAAAGGCCCGCATTCACAAACCCAAACCGGTGGTGTATCCTGAAATCAAGGATGCCTTTCTTGGTTGTTTCCACAGAATGGCCATTGATGACCCTTGTACTTTTGAAAGTGCCTTCCACCACTTCACGGGCAGTGGAATCCTTCTTCTTTGCTTCTTCTTCCGCTTGTTTAAATAGGTCTGTATCCTGTGCTTTCAATGTAGTGAAAGGCAGTGCCAACAAGCATATAAATATAGTTTTGGTATAAAATTTTAGCATGTGGTTTATGGCTTTAATCGTATTTGCAATCAACGGTTACTTCTACTTCTTTGGCTACCTTGTCATGTCCCTTAACGCCGTAATCGGCAACCTTTACTTTGAAGACACTTTTGGATGTTACTTTGCCCCCCTTGATTTCAATGGTGCCAGGAACGGTGATTTCCTTCTTGACCCCATGTATTTCCAGGTTTCCCTTAACCGTAACCTTGTAGGAACCATCCTTGGTAAAATCAACAGCTTTGGGGTCAACTAAGTTGCCCATGAAAACAGCTTTGGGAAACTTAGTGCTTTCCATGTAGCCATCACTATTAAAATGCTCCTGCATCAATGAATTATCGAATTTGAAACCTTTAATGGCAATCATAAAAACCAGTTGACCATTGGTGCTAAGTTTTGCATCGGCCTGATTGTTAATGGCTTCAATATCCTCAACAGCAGTGCTGGAAAAGAATTTTACTTTCCCTGATTTTGTCTGATACACTTTTTGTGCTTGGGCGGTAACCGTCAATGTTGCGGCTATTGCCATCAATAAGAACATCTTTTTCATTGGTTATTTTTTGTTGGTTGATTAATTGTTTGGATAACCATTCCTTATCCATGTACGGAATTTGGCTATATCGCAGTCAGAAAGTTTGGCTGCTCCTTTGGGCATGGGGTCAGACCCGGGAACCTGCATAATATCGTTCAGTAATTTACCATTCATGACATTGGGGAGGATGCCAGTGTAGGTGTCGTAGTTGTAACCTCCGCCAAACGAATTGTACACCGCAGCCCCATGGCATACCAAGCAATTGGTTTGCAGAATTGCCCTTATTTCTACGCTGTAACGAATATTACTGGTATCACAGGTTGAAACTGGATAGGCTTCAGCATCTTTTTTGTACTGGCAACCATACCAAGACACCGTAATGATAATAACTGTAAGGAGGAGTAGCATTTTCTTCATGAATCGTTATTTATTTTTTGATGATGACACCTTCGTTTAAGGTTACGTCCGTTAGTTTAGCAGTACAGATGCCCTTAAGTGTAATTACTTTACCAGAGTCCGGTTTTGCCTGCCCTGCCTGTAAAGTACAGTAAACATTGGTGAAGGCATCAGAAGACTTTAAAGTAACATTTATTAAACTGTCCTGACCAACTTGGCTTACTTCGCCAGTAACCTGCATCACCTTATTGAGGTATTTTTTATTGGCCGAGTCTTCATTGGCCGTAAATTCCTTAACCAGTTGATCGGCAGTGATTTCTATGCCCTTTGTGCCGGAAACATTCACTCCATGGTCTTTGACGAATACATAATACCAAACACCGATAGCAGACAATAGGCCTACCACAAATAGGGTAAGCAATATCTTCTTTGTTTTACTCATGCAGTTTAAATTTTAAATAAAGTTACAACATCAATTGGTGCAAGATTTACGAAATCCAAACAAAGTGATGGATGGTGTGACAGGATTACTTTACATACTGCTGCACGGGCAGGCGATTTTGGAGACTTCTTGCTAGGGTCATTTCATCGGCATATTCCAGTTCGCCGCCAAAGGCAATGCCCCTTGCGATGGTGGTCACCTTGCAATGGAGATGGGGAATTTTCTTCTGGATATAATAAATGGTGGTATCCCCCTGAATGTTGGGGTTAAGGGCAAAAATAAGTTCCTCCGTTTGTTCTTTTTCGATGCGGTGGACCAATGATTCGATGTTCAATTGGTCGGGACCAATACCATCCAATGGAGAGATAATGCCGCCCAATACATGGTAAACACCATTGAACTGCTGGGTGGTTTCTATAGCAATTACATCACGGATATTTTCCACCACACAAATCATTTCCTGCTTGCGTTGGGAATTGCTGCAGATGCTGCAAATATCACCGTCGCTAATATTGTGGCAGCGGTTGCAGAATTTAATGTCCCTGCGCATTTTGGCAATGGTTTCACCAAAATACTGTACTTCGTTTACTTCCTGCTTCAACAAATGCAGTACTAGCCGCAACGCTGTTTTTTTGCCAATACCTGGGAGTTTGGAGAATTGGGCTACTGCATTTTCAAGAAGTGTGGAGGGCAATTGCATGGAGAAGTGAGTAGTGAATGGTGAATAGTGAATGGTCAAAGTTATGCAGCTTCTCCTGAATTGATTAAGCCAGTTAGAATTCTGAATGATTTTACAACAATCTCTCCTAAGGTTTTTACTGTATCTAGTTCAAAGTAGCTCAGTTGAAATGCAATATCGAATGCAGCATCAATCTCTATTATAGAACCCCTTGCTATTTCATAATAACGTTTTCTTTCCGTTAATGACTTCCTTGATGAGCCTTCGGCAAGGTTTAAATGGACGGAAATGACAGCATGTCTTATTTGTTGTATCAAATTAAAGCGTTCATCTGCAGGGAAAAGTTTTGTTGCCTTGTAACATTCGAGCGCTAACTCTCTTGGATATTTATAAGCGTCCAGTTTTTTATGGTTTAGCTGTAGAAACATGTGAACTGATTTTTACATCAATATAGGTAGTTTAGTGAAATAAAATGCCGCACTTCACTATTCTCCTTTCACCATTCACAGTGCAATTTCATTCTCATTGTCCCAATTGGCGCGAACGGAGAGCTTTTTGTCCAGCAGCTTTACAATTTCGGGCTGCTGTTTCAGTTTATAGTCGCCAGCATCCCAAATGCCGTTCCTGTTCTTATCGAACAGTACCCTTAATTCGTATTCACCGGGCACAAAGAGTTTCCGGGTGAATTCCCTTTGTTTGAGCACAATGGATTCGATGATTTCCGTTCCTTTTACAATCTGGAGCACAGGTCTTTTGGTGGTATCCAAATTGGAAAAGCGGATTTTAACACTGCCATACTCAGCTTCTTTTTTTGTGGCAAACCGTAGTGTATCATTTTTAGCAAGCGTTGTTCCAAGGCTATCGGCCACTGCGTCTTTTTGGATCAATATCCTCAACAGCTTATCTTCCTGCCAGGTGTTGGTAATGATGACCCTTGTTCTGGTGCTGTCCAAGGCAATTGTATAATCCTTTAGCGGTTGGAAGGCAGTATCGGTTAACCTGATCTTTGTGGAATCAAACGTAGCCAGCTTCCTGTTGAATTCAAGTTTCAATGTATTGCTCAGGAGGTCCTGCCTACCGCCTTCTAGGCTTGAACTATAACGGAGGCGTTTATCCTGTGGGGTGCCGCTTGGTTTGTTCTGTGCTGCTTGTGAAGAATTGTTGGTACCCGCCTTCTTCTTTGCTTGCTCATAAGCGTACATGGTGATGGACGTTGTGCTGCTGCTTATCTCGATGGAGCTATCGAGGAAGGCAAAGAGCTTTGTAGAATCATCATACTTTTTTAAGTAGTCATTGGGCAGTACAAATACACCGAAATTACCTTTCGGTAGATTGTTGAAGTTGAAGCTTCCATCTTTTTTTAGCTTGGCATAGTAGCGTGGTGATTTTTTAATGATGGCCGTATCGCTAAGGTCCCTGTGCAGCACAACAATCAATGTGGAATCGGTCTTCCCCGTTTCTGCCAGTAACACTTTCCCTGAAAGGCTATTGTTATCAATCTTATTACCTGTGGAGAAAACATACACAAAGTTCTTTGCTGCATTTCCTTCGTTCACGTCCTTGATGCTCTTGCCAAAGTCTATGGAATAGGTGGTATTGGCTTCCAGTGAATCCCTTAGTTTAATGGTTACGTTGCGTAGCTTGTAATCAATGATGGGCTGGTTTTTAGGAACGGGAGACACAATTAGGTTCTCCTGCAGGTCCTTTACCTCCACGTACTCATCAAAGGTCAACGTAATCCTTTGTGAAGTAACATTGACTGCGGAATCCCTTGGTGTGGAGGCAACCAGTTTGGGCGGCAAACTGTCCCTCGGGCCACCACCGGGTGGAATGATGTTGGCACAACTGTTCATCCCAAATATTATAAAAGTGGCTATGCAGCAGGTCAATATGAGTGTACAAATTCGTTTCATGGATTTACAGGGGTTGCCAGTTTGGCCCAAACTGGCGACTATTCAAATGTTCAATTTTCAACGTTTGCAAACATAAAGGCTTTCTATTTGTGAGATTGCCAATGTTAGTATAAGAAACTGTTTAAAAATCCTCAGTATCCACTTCAGATAGGTCGTGCAGTTCCACTGCAAGGTTGTTGTTCTTCACGAAATTGCACCAGTGGCATTCTGGCTTGCCGCAACCTGTGTAGAACTCCCGGCGCTGGATCTTTTGCCAAGTGGTGGTTATTTGCTGCGTAACTGTTTCTATATCCGGAGGTGTAATGACCACTTTCTCTTTATGGTAAACCTTCTTTTTGTCTGGTTCTATAAAATCGAATTCAGTACTTACCACCTGCCAATCTTTCTGCTCATAATTGTCCACCAATATTTTATAGAATACTGCCTGCCGCCAATAGTCGCCGCCATTGGGTTCCTTTTCATGGGGCGGCCTCAATTTGGGCAGGGCCTTTTCATAATCACCGGTTTTATAGTCCACCACATTTACGGCTTTGCCTTCAAACTCCAGTTTGTCCAATTTGCCCTTCAGCGGCACGCCATTGACCGTTACGTTCCTGATATTGCGTTCTATGGCCACAATCTTGTTGAAGCTGTTAATATGGGTATCATAATAGCTGTTCAGTACTTCTAGCCCATATTCCATGCGCCTGGCAAACTGTTCCTTGGTGAAATTCTCCCGGTTGCGTTTCATGTACCACTCGAAGTCATACAGGAATTCCTGTTTTGGAGGGAAGGGGTTACCTACTGCCTGCTGCATCTTTTCAAACAACCGTTGAAGGGCATGGTGCACGGCACTACCAAAAACGGTGGCTTCGTTTTTACCAGAAGGCACACGGATAAGGTTCTGGTAATAGAACCGCAATGGGCAATTGAGGTAATTGCTCAACGCTGTTACGTTCATGGTGAACTTTTCCAGTAAGCGGCCAATCAGGTCCTCTTCCTGCTTTTCTATTTCCGGCGCTGTGGCATTGGTAAATAGCAGTACCTGGAAATCTGACAGCAGTTCCTGCGATAGGATGACTTTCTCCGTTTTCAATAAATGTTCGTCCTGTATTTCTGCAATGAACATACTTGGCTCCAGTTCCTTGCCATCATCCTTGAAATGGCTGTAGGAAACCTGCAGGTGCTGTTCGGCCCTTGTTAATGCTACATAGAACAGTCTCCGCAGTTCCTCTTCATCCTTTGATTTTGGCTGGGAGGAGAACATGGTATCGGGCATGGTATAGCCACCGCTGGGCTTGCGTTTCTTTTCCCAGCTATTGCTGTTGCAGCCAGCAAGGAACACATATTCAAACTCCAGTCCCTTACTGCCATGTGCAGTTAGCAGGTTCACGCTTTTCTCATTGCCGCTTATTTGGACCAGGGGAAGTTTCAGGTCTTCTTTCTTCATCAAATCAATGATGTTCACCAGTTCCTGCAAATGGATAGAAGGACTGCGGCGGGTTTCTTCCTTCACGAAATCAAAGAGGCCAGTTACTACCTGCAAGTGCCAATGCTTTTCGGGGTGGTTGGTGATATAAGCGAGCAGCCCCGTATTGGTGATGATATGCTCCAACAGGCTTTGCAATGTTAGGTTGCTTGCGTCTGCAATCAATTGTTCAACAATGGCACTTGTTTTCCTCAATGGTTCGTTCACTTTGGGGGAGAACAGGTCCTTTGCTGGTGCATGGCTCTTGTCAAACAATAATTTCCTGATGGAGGTCCTGTTTTCGCTGAACTGCGTGGCGGCCACTTCCACGCTTAGCCTGGCAATTTCAATGGGGGGTATATTGAACCAATCGAAATGCAGGATCTCAAAAAGCATTTCATCGCCACCGTAGGGAATATCATGTTCTGCTGCCAGGTACTGGAACAGCAGGATAACCTTCTGTGCCAGTGGGATATCGAAAATATTCAGGCTGCGCTTGCTGAAAACGGGTATGTTCTTGAGTTTGAAGAAATGTGTCAGTTCTTCACCGTACTTGTTTTCTTTATAGATGATACCGATCCTCCCTGCTGGGGTTCCTTCCTGTACCAATTTCTCCACCTGCAAGGTGATATCAATCATTTCCTGCTTCTGCGTTTCGTATTCCTTGATGATGGGGGAATGGAACAATTGGTTGATGAGTTGATTGGTGGCAACCAGTTCCTTGCTTAACCCGGGAATCTGTTTTACCAAACGCTCCTCATTTTTGTTGATGATGGTTTTGGAAACATCCAATATGGGCTGGGTGGAGCGGTAGTTACTGGTGAGCACCACAGTCATCAGGTCCTTGGCATAGCTTTCTGCAAAGCCGAGCATATTCTCCACATTGGCCCCTTGGAAGCGGTAGATGCTCTGGTCGTCATCGCCCACCACAAATACGTTGGGCTTGTCCCAATAGTTAATGAGCATTTCCACTAAACGGTTCTGGGTGCCGCTGGTATCCTGGTACTCATCCACCAAAATGTAGAGGTACTGTTCCTGGTAGCGGCGCAGCAGGTGTTCATTTTCTGCAAAGGCTTTCAGTACCCAGTTGATCATATCGTCAAAGTCGTAACGGTTCTTGTTACGCATCATCTTTTGGAATGGTTCAAACTCGTTCACTGCTGCACGGAGCTTTTCCATTTTATCTTTTTCTTCTGCAATCTTGTCCGTGCGCACATCCCCCTTCTTGAACTCCTTTACGGCGCGTTTGGCAATGTATTCATCCCGTGCGGGGAGGTCGTTGATATAGGCATCAATCCGTTCATTGATGAACTGTGGTGTCCAGCCTTCCCGCTTCATGTTGCTGAACAGTTGCTGCAGGTTGTTTATTTCAAAATAGACATCGCCCCTGTACCTTTTCAAGGGGTTGTTCTTGGGGAAGGAGTCAATTAATTGTTTGAAGAGTTCCGTTCTTTCCAGGTCGCTGATGGGGTCGAGTGCTGTTTTTTCGAATAGGCCGAGGTTTTCCTGGATTACTTCATTACAGAAGGAGTGGAAGGTATGGATGTGGACCTTGTAGGCCTCGCTGCCTATCATGGTGAGCAGCCTTTTGCGCATGGCCACGGTACCCGCATCGGTATAGGTGAGGCAGAGAATGTTTTCGGGGAGGGTATCCGTGTCCAGCAGGATCTTGCCTATCCTGGCAGAGAGGATCTGTGTTTTGCCTGTGCCCGGCCCAGCAATTACCATCACTGGCCCTTCAATGGTATCCACTGCTTTGCGTTGCTGCTCGTTTAACCTTCCGTAAGTTTCGTTGAACCCCTGTATTATTTTGTCTTTGTTCATCTGCAATTGCAATATTCGACCATTCATATTCTGGTACCATTCCCATGATGTACACGATCTAAAGATGGTGGATTTTGATAAATTAGGTTCTTCAAATGTAATACTCCAGCACCCAAGAATACTAAAACACCATTTTGGTCAATTGTGGGCGTTTATCGTGACGGTTATTGCCTAACCCGCCCATGCTTGGTTGCACCTTAAAGAGCCATTCGTTAGCAAGGGAAATTTTGAAAGCCTGGGGTTGCGTTCCCTATATCGTATCTAAAGATTCGCTGCTTGCCATCCTTCATTGATCCTCCTTTGATTGTATAGCTATCCTACGTTGATCGTACGATGCTCATCCATGAGGGTTCTATTGGATTACATTCGTTCTGTTGAATGCCTTCGACAGGCCATGCCTAGCGGCAGAAAAACTCAGACTTATAGCATGCATCATATATTTCTGCTTCATAGGTGATGGGGATTATTTGAATTTGTTATCTTCTTTGCTAGTGCCGAAACATAACTGATAACAAGTTAAGCTATAATTTCGTTACCAAGAAAATTAGGTTCCATGAAGAAGGTTTTTGTTTTTTGCTTGCTGGTCATTGGCGTGAACAAGGTGAAGGCACAGGATATTCCGAATGCAAGGGTGCAGGACACTATCTACAATATTGTTGATACCCTGCCCAGCTATCCTGGGGGTGAGGAAGGATGGAAGAAGTATTTGAAAAAGAACCTGAAATACCCGCATTATGCTTGGCGGGAGGAAGTGGAGGCTGATGTAACCATTGATTTCATTGTTAGGAAGGATGGCACACTGGCAAATATCCATCATGTGACCGTTGTTGGTTATGGATTTGAGGAGGAGGCCATAAGGCTGTTCAAGAACTGTGGCAAATGGAACCCTGCCAAAAAGAACGGAAGGGCGGTTGATTACCATGCACAATTGCCAGTTGTGTTCAAGTTGAAGAACCATTAGGGGAGGGAGTGGTAAGTAAGCAGTAGTGAGTAGGCAGTAGATGGGGAGTGAAAGGTGAGTAGTCAATGGTGAATAGTGAAAGTGGTAGGGGAAGGGTATTTGGAACTTGTTATAAGTTTTTAAAATTATGAGTAAAGTTTATTCCCTTACAATAGTTCAATATATACCTGCTCCGTTGGATGCTGTTTGGGATTTTTTCAGTGCCCCGGATAATTTGAAGGAGCTAACGCCCGGTCGCTTGAACTTTAGGGTAACGAGCAGTTACCATGGGGGCAAAGTATATGCAGGCCAGATCATCGAATACAAGGTGAGCCCTGTGCTGGGTATTCCACTGTACTGGATGACGGAGATAACACATGTGCAGGACAGGGTCTATTTTGTGGATGAGCAACGCTATGGACCTTATAGCATGTGGCAGCACCAGCACCATTTCAAGGAGGTAAATGGTGCTGTGGAAATGACGGATATTGTTCATTATAAAATCCCTTTTGGTTTTTTGGGGAGTATTGCCCATGCCCTGTTTGTGAAGAATGAAGTGAGGCGGATTTTTGACTACCGACTGGTTGCGGTGGAAAAGAGGTTTGGTAAGGCCAGTTAATACTAAGCCGTAATAGGTATGGCAACACCTCGGGCCATTTGCAAGCTTGGATTTCTGGCCACGGATGCACACGAATAAAGTATGGAGTTTTGTTGGTAATTTATATATCATCTTTAAAGGCCGCACTCAAGTTTATAGCTATATTATTGGAACCGGAACACTGCCAGTATCTACCCGGCCCTGAAATTTTTTTATTGTTCCATACAGCATATTGCCAGAATTCACTACCTTAGGCATTCTCTCCCGTGCCCTACTCCTGTAAATAGGCGCCAAAGTTTACCATTTGATAATGGTTCCGTTATTTACAGGCAATACAGATAGCACACTTTTGCCTTCCATTTGAAAAAATCTTTTCAAATTTTGAACTAACCAAACGTGCTGCTTATGCATCTGTATCCCTATGCTTACCCTTCTAAAAAGAAGGCGATTGGTAAAGTATTTTGCCTCCTTGTATTTGGTGCCTTGTTGGGCATAAACAATGGATGGGGGCAGGTTACCATTGCCAGTGATGGTTTTGAAAACAGCCTATCCTTGTTTACCGGTAGTGGTGGTACTTTTTATAGTGGCAATTCGGCATCTGGCGATAGGCCGGCAACATCCGCATTTGCCGTTGCGGGCACTTACTCGTACGGTGTAAGCAACACCAGTGCCACCATTACATCCAGTGCCATCAACACAACAGGTTACAGTGCAATATCGCTTTCCCTGCGGCTGGCGTCCTTTTCAATTGGTTCAACTGCAAATGGGGCAGACGCTGCGGATGTGGTAACCATTTTTGTTAGCCCTGATAACGGAACGACCTTTTATCAATTGAACCAGGTAGCGGGAAACAGTAATGCTTATTGGGCCTATGCTGCCACAGGAACTTCGACTTTTGCTTATACAGCTTCCAACCAAACGGGCAATGTATCCACACCAGCTAGTGGTGGAAGCAGAACAACGGATGGCTATAGTACCATGACCATCACCTCCCTGCCTGCTGCAAGCCAACTCGTGGTAAAGATTACCATGCTCAACAATTCCACAAATGAAAGATGGACCATCGATGATTTCAAGGTAACAGGTACGGTTTCAGCCACTCCCTCCGTAGCTATTTCCACTGCCCATCCGGCCGCAGGCAATATTTCACAGGCTTCAAGCAATAATATTATTGGAAGCTTCCAGTTGGACGTTACCACTGCTGCTGCTACTTTAACGGGCATTACGGTTGCCACAACAGGAACCTACCAAACTGCCGATATTGCTACCAATGGCTTTAAATTCTGGATAAACAGCAGCAACAATTTAACGGGGGCCACCCAATTGGGCAGTGCCCAGGCAGCAGCAGGTAGTGGCAGTTCCATTGTTGTAAGTGGCCTGTCGCAAAATATCAGTTCTGGTACTACTAGGTATGTTCTATTTACGGCCGATATAAATAATAATGCAACCACTAGCAGAACGATTGGTATAGGCACTACCGCTTTCAGCAACATCACTTTCAGCAGTGCTACCAAAACGGGTACGGACCCTGCTGCGGCCAGCAATAGCCAAACCATTATAGGCTGTACACCTGTGAATGTTACAGGCCCTGCATCGTCCAGCGGCAATACAAATAGTTCATTGACCTGGACCAACCCTTCCTGTTTTGATGAAATACTGATTGTTGCAGCCACCGCTACCAATAGTGGAACGCCCACTGGTGATGGAACTGCCTATACTGCCAGTTTAACCTATGCCAGTGGCACTGCATTGGGCAACGGTTATGTGGTTTACAAAGGAAGCTCCAGCAGCCAAACAGTAACAGGCCTAACCAATGGTACAACCTATTACTTCAAGTTTTTTACTCGGAAAGGAACAACATGGAGCAGTGGTTCGGAAACCAACGCAACACCTACTGCTGCTACTGCTGCAACGGATTATTTCAGGAGCAATGTTGCCACGGGGAACTGGGGCACTGCGGCTAGCTGGCAGAGCAGCGCCGATAACAGCAGTTGGATAACCTCCACCCTTGTACCGGACAATAATGCCAATACCATCACTATCCGGAACGGGCATACGATAACTGTTGCGGCATCTGTAACTGCGGACCAAGTTGTGGTGGCCAGTGGCGGTATACTTGTTGCCAATAGCTCACTCACCATCAATGATGGTACGGGAGACGACCTGGTTATACAGTATGGTGGTATTTTACAATATAATACCAATTCATCGTTTGCCACTTTGGGCTCAGGTACGCCCACTGTATCCAATGAAAAGGGAGGAACAATCACTGTATCCGGTACGGGCATCATTCAAAACATACAGAGCACCAATTATATTTATAAGGATTCGTCCATCTTGGAATATTCCAATGCTGGTGCTTTTTCGGCCAGTGGAACTACTTACTTCCCCAATGTGGATGCTGCTACCGTTCCCATTTTCAGGATAGCAAATACCATTGGTGGCAATGTGGGCGGCGGCAGTGCCACTGTTATCAATGGCCTGTTCCAGTTGGCCAATGGTGTAACCATCAGTTGGACCGGCGCCTCTCTGAAAACCTTCAGGAATGGCATTACCACTACAGGCACGGCATCCATGACATTGGGAGCCAGCACGGGTGCATGGCAAATTGGGAATGCAAGTGCAGGCACAGCAGAAATAGGCGGCAGCAGTGGCACATTGACACTTACCAACACAAATGGCATTTCCATTACGGCCACCTGCACAGCAACCCTATCAAGCAGCACTGCAATAGGTGGTGGTACTTTTACAAATAATGGGGTACTTATCTGTGGCACCAACTCCTTAACAGGGGCAGGAAACTTTACCCTTGCAACCGGGTCTACCATTTCCACGGCTAGCACATCCGGGGTCAATGGCAGCATTGCTGTATCCGGTACAAAAACCTTCACCGCAACCGGCACCACTTATACGTTCAATGGAAATACCAGCACCCCTTTCCCGGCAACTTTTGGCAGCCCTGCCACTTTGAATATCAACGCCACTGTGGTTTCGAATCAAACGGCCACCTTAACGGTTACCAGTGCGGTGAATGTGAACAGTGGTGGCAGTTTTGCGTTGAATGGAACCAATAACCTGACCCTGAACGGGGCACTGATCGTTGCGGTGGGGGGAACCTTTGATAATGGTGGGGAAAGCCAAATAACAAACGGGGGCGGAAGCATCACCATCAATGGTACATTCATTACAAAAGATGCCCAAGGGTTCACAGGCTCAAATACAGCTATACCCAGCATTACGCCCACATTGGGCAGTGGATGCACCATTGTTTATGGACTGAGCGGGGACCAAACAATCACCAACTTTGCTTATGAAAACCTCAGCTTTTCCGGAAGCGGTACAAAATCCACCACGGGTGCGGTATCTTCCATTACAGGCACGGTTACCATCAATACCGGGGTAACGGTCAATACAGGTACCAGCACTTTTGGGGGTTCCGGTACCAACCTCACCATATTGGGTACGGGCAAGTTGATTACGGGCGGTTCCAGTACCAAGCCCAATATAAGCGGTACCTATGCATTGGATGCCACTTCCACCATTGAATTCTCCGGGAGTTCTGCCACCATCATACGGTCTTCGCCCAGCTATGGAAATATTGATATTTCTGGCAGCAACGTAAGTTTATCGGGCACCGGCACCAGTATCACCCTACAAAGCGGCAGCAGTTTTACAGTTAAAAGCGGTGGCACTTTTAATGTGCAGAATGTAAATGGTTTTTCAGGTGGCTCCAATACGGCTATCAATAATACCAATAGCCCAACCATATCCTTAGCAGCAGGTTCAACCATTAATTATAACGGTACGGCCCAGCCCATTACCCCATTGGCCATTTATAGCAACCTGACCATTTCCAATAGCGGTGCCAAAACTGCAGCGAGTGCGTTTACGGTTAGTGGTGTTTTCACTGTATCTGGCTCGGCCAGTTTGGCCACAACCAGCCCCACTTTTGGTGCAAGCGGTACATTGGCCTATGTGGATGCTACCAATGCACAGGCGTATACTGCTGGCCTGGAATGGCCTTCCAGCAATCCACCCTTCAATGTAACGGTAAACCTAAGCGGTACGGGAAGCCCTTCTGTAACCATGCCCGGCAATAGGACCATTGATGGTATATTGACAATGACTGCTGGAAACATGAACATTAATGGCAATGCTATTACCTTAAATGGCACAGTTACAGGTTCGGGCAGTTTGATTGGCTCCGCCTCTTCCAGCATGAGTGTTGGTGGTACCGGTTCCTTTGGTACGTTGAACTTTGACCAGACAACAGATGGCACCACCAACGTACTAAATAATTTCACCTATAACAGAACAAGCAGCGGCACGCTTTCATTGGGCAACAAACTGGTGGTGACGGATGTGCTGACACCGACTGCCGGTGTATTGAGTACGGGCGGCTTCCTCCATTTGAGGGGCACATCCAGCAATACGGCAAGAATTGCCCAAGGTCCATCTGCTGGGGGTTATATAACTGGTACTGCCACGGTGGAAAGGTATATGAGCGCCAATGGCAACAGGGCCTACCGCTTACTGACGCCGATGGTAACAACCACCAATTTCATCAGGGACAACTGGCAGGAGGGCGTGAACAATAGTGCGGTGAACAGCAATGTGGCTAGTCCGCTGGCAGGTTATGGTACGCATATTACGGGTGCAGGCGGCAGCAGCAATGGCTTTGATGTTACCCAAACAAATGCGGCATCGTTGTACATATTTGACCAGGCCATCCAGGACTGGGCCGTGGTCCCGAATACGAATGCAACGGTACTGGATGCAAAGAAGGGCTACCTGCTTTTTGTGCGGGGCAATAGGGACAATATCAATACCATCAATACCACCACCGGCAGCAGCGATGCCATTTTAAGGGCCACCGGTACCCTGGCACAGGGTGACCAGAGCTTTGCTTCACTGGCCAATACGGGGCTGCTAAGTTTGGTAACGAACCCCTTTGCTTCCCCTATTGATTGGGCCAGTGTGTATGCAAGCAATGCAAGCAGTTTTGAGAACTATGTGACCATTTGGACACCCAATGGCGGCGGTAGGGGCAGTTTTGTGACCATTACGAATGCTGGCGTTGTAGCTGGTGCTTCGGGTACCAATTTGGGTACGGTGCTGCAAAGCGGACAGGCATTCTTTGTGCAGTCCACCAGCAATGCACCCACACTCAACATTCTTGAAAGCCATAAGGCAACCACGAACAATTTGGATGTTTACCGGCTTGGTACGCAAACGGAGATGTTGAAGGCCTTTTTGTACTATACCGATAATACAAGTACTGTACGGTGTGCAGATGGAATAACTGCCGTGTTCAATAACAATTACAACAATGGCGTGGATGGCAATGATGCACTGCAGCTTGACAATTGGGACGAGGATGTGGCCATTAGCAGGGAAGGGAAATTGCTGAGCATCGAATCCAGGAAGCTGGCAGATAACAATGATACCATTCCGTTGGCTATCGCAAGGTTAAAGACACAGGCCTACCAATGGAAGTTTGTGCCGGCCAACTTCAATGCGCCGGGTATTGTAGCTGCACTGAGGGACAATTTTACCAATACCAATACGCCCATCAGTTTAACGGATACTACGGTTGTGAACTTTACTGCTACAGCGGACCCAGCTTCCAAGGCGGCCAATAGGTTCAGTATCGTGTTCAAGCAGAACGGGACATTGCCCGTTACCATCACCCAGTTGAAAGCCTATACCAAGAACAGGGGTGTGCAGGTAGAATGGCAGGCATACAATGAAATAAATATCAAGGCTTACGAACTGGAAAAGAGTACGGATGCTGTGCATTTTTCGTTGCTGGGCCATCAAGCGGCCACGGGGGCAGGGCTGTATAGCGGTTATGATAGTGTACCGGTGAGCGGCAGCAATTATTATAGGGTAAGGGTGGTGGAACAGTCTGGCCGCGCCAGCTATACGGCAGTGGTAAAAGTGGATATGGGCAATAGGGGAAGTTTTATCAGTACCTATCCCAATCCGGTTGTTTCCAATCAGGTGACCCTGCAGTTGAACAATGTAAAAAAGGGCAGTTACCGGGTAAGCATCACGAACGGGGCGGGGCAGGCAGTGTACACCGGGACGCTGGTACATGGGGGCGGCACGGCCACGGAGCTTTTACCGTTGAACAATGCATTGAGCAGCGGCAGTTACCAAATAAGGGTGGATGGGGATGGCATGCATTTTATACAGAAACTGTTGAAGCAATAGGGCCATTCAGTAACACCCATCATTCATTCAACCTTAAAAGCCTTTTATGCTATATAAATTAATTGCTACAAGAATATTGCATTTGTTGCCCTGTGTCAAGTGCTTACTTATTGGCTTTACTGCATGCATGTTCTGTTTGTGTTCGGCAAATGCCCAAATGTTCAATAGGGAAGCCAGTCCTATATGGGGCCCCAATAATATGGAAATTATCATTGGCCAGCCCCTGCACAATGACCCTTCATGGGGCGTGCCACCCTCGCAGCAGACTGCTGGTACGAGCACTAATATGAACCCTGTCAGGCGCCGCCGCTTTTTTGATTCGAATGGCAACCCCCTGCTTACGGATGTGCAGGGCAATGTGATCTTCAACATTTATGGGGAGCCCCTAATAGACTCCGTTGCACTGAACAACCAATCGAGTTCGGGGACCATGAGCTCGGACAATTTGGGCATACCAGATGATCCTGTGGACGTGCCGATAGATGGGGGACTGGTAATCCTTTTGATGATTGGTTTGGGTGCGGGGTATAGGGGTAGGCATAAGGCGGAGGGCTTAAGGCTTAAGGCAGTAGCGGGAGGTTTTTGATGTAGGATTTCTGATTTGGGAAAGAGGTGTAAGGCGGAGGGTATAAGGCTTAAGGTGGGGAAGGTTGTGGACGATTGACGGTGGACGGTTGGGGGAGTGCTAGGATTTCTGATTTGAGATTTCTGATTTATGATTGGTGGGGTAGATTTGTAAGGCGGGGTAGGCGGCTATGGACCATCGACCGTCAACTATCATCCAAAGTTCTTCTGTAGAAAGGCTTCATACATCCTTCTCCAGGAAACCCATTGTGGCTGTTCCGTAAGGAAATGGTTGTGGAAGATGGTAATCAATTGCCCGTTTACACTTTTCACCACATCATAATACTGCTGCAGTTCCTCGGCAGCCTGACTTGGGGTATATTTCTGCTCGAAGTAGGAGTTGGCTTCCATGTAGCAGAACGGGTGGATGCTGAGGTTTGTTTCCGTTTCTTTTTCCAGGTCGTACCAATTGAAGGGCAGGGTATAGGAGGCCCTGAAACCATTGATGCTGCCATAACCCATGGAGTAATCATTCCCTATTTGATGCTTCAGTAATAAACGATAGGTTCCAGGCAGTGTCATCCTGATATAATGCTGCCTTGAGCGGTTAATGGACCTGCCTGTTGCTTTTTCAATAACCTGCTTTTCCTGCAATAGCAGCTTCCTGTCGTCACCGCTTTGCCAGGAAGGGTGGAGGCCAATGGTGTACAGGGCTGCATGGTGTTTCATCAACTGCTGCATGGCATTGGATGAGGGCGGAACGTTCTTGTCGTACCCCTTCCTTTGCGCTGCCACCAAGAAGAAGTAGGCAGCTTTCAATTGATAGTGCTGGTGCAGCCCGTCCATCCAAGCATATACATCAAAGGGGTCCTTTTTGATGCCACTGTACACATTTGCCCTTTCGGTCACTTTATCAATATTGCCCTTTAAAAAATCCCTGAAAAAGCCGAACAGTTTTCTGGTAATTAACTGCTGCTTGTAACAATAGGCAATGTCAATATCATAAGTGGGCAGGAAACCAATGGTGGAAAAGGGGAAATGGGACCGGGGGAAGCGTTGGGCAATTTCCTTGACCCATAGGTTGATCAAGGGCAGTTGGAGAAAACCCTCCTTATAGGCAATGCTGTTTTCATGTGCATACCTGCCGTACATGTCCAAATCATGGGGCAAATATTCTTCATAACGGGAAAGCAGGTAAAAGGATGCCGCCAGGAAATCGAAGGGTATGTCACCTCCGGTCTTGAAGAAGGCCTTGAGACCGTTCCATTCAAAGCAGTCCATTGTTTGTGGCTGGATGCTGGTTTCACCCAATAGGCCATGTGGCCTGATCCATAGCTCCCCGTCTGTTATGCGTTCTGGTGAATAGTTTATTTTATCGCTTGCGTGGTGGATGAAACTTTCCCTGTCATCCAGGATCAGCACATGGTTGCCCAATAAGGTGGAGGCAATATAACGGAGCCGGGGAGTGATATTATCTGTGTAGATGAGCATAAAGCATAAAAATAACTGAAAGCGATGAGGTAATGCTGTTTCATGGCGAGATTGAAGGTATCGCTGCTATTTCCATGCCTGTTTTTGGGGAAGGGGCGGAGGGCATAAGGCTGAAGGCATAAGGCTGAAAGCGAAAGGCGGATGGCCTAAGGGCAGAAGGTGGGGGGCATAAGGTTGAAAGCGAAAGGAAGGCATAAGGTGGAGGATGTAAGGTTTAAGGCGGTTGATGGAGGAGGGGTAAGGTGGGCTTATGGACCTTGGAGCTATTGATGGTGGCGTAATTGCTGAATTTACGCAGTTGTACTACGTGCTAGCACGCATAAAAATTCAGTAATCCTTCGCATGCACGGTATTCCATAACCGCTTAGCTTAGCATCTTATTACTAGTAGGAGAAAAACAACAATCCATACAGTATCAACCCCCTGCAAACGTTAGCATACCAACAATAAAGTTCACTATCCCGGCATCCGATTAGGCCCCCAAGGGCCAGACAGCAAAACCTGAACCCATGCGCCCATTATTATTGGCCTGCACCATTTTATTGTATTTGGGGGCTTCCGGCCAAACGGCAACGGAGCAGCCTGCTTCCCTTTCCCCGAATACCGCATCCAAGTTCCTCAATGGAATCAGCAGTAAGTTCTCCAAGCTGCAAGGGGATATTTCCAGGAAGACGGAACAGATGCTGGACCGCATGGAGAAGCAGGAAGCCAAACTGTGCAGGAAACTGCAGAGGAAGGACAGCGTTGCCGCTAAGAAACTCTTTGCCAGCAATGCTGCCAAATACCAGCAGTTACGAAATAAACTATACGCTGCAGACAGCAACAACACCAAGCTCAAGGAATACCTGCCCCACTTTGATACGCTCAAGACCTCACTGGCCTTTCTGGAAAAGGGTGCAGCCAATAGCCCGCAACTGAACAAGGAACTGACTGCCGCCAAGGCCCAGTTGCAGCAATTCGGGAACAGGATGCAGGTGGCCAATGAAATCAAGCGGCAGATGAGGGAACGGAAACAGCAACTCAACGAGCAATTGCAGAAGTTCGGCATGGGCAAGGGCATGCTTGCCATAAACAAGGAGGTATATTATTTTCAACAACAACTGAACGAATACAAATCATTGCTGAACGACCCCAAGAAAATGGAGCAGAAAGCTATCGCTGCACTCAGGGGAAGCAGCTTATTTAAGGACTTCATGAAGAGGAACAGCCTGCTGGCACAACTGTTCAAACTACCCGATAACTATGGTTCCCCCGAAAGCCTTGCAGGGTTGCAGACGGTGGCCAGTGTGCAGCAGATGCTGGACCAGCGGATTGCGGCGGGAGGCCCCAATGCCCAGCAGATGGTACAGCAGAACCTGCAGCAGGCAAGGAACCAGTTGAAGGCCCTGAAGGACAAGGTGAACAAACTGGGAGGCGGAAGCAGCAGCATGGACATGCCAACAGGATTTTCACCTAATAAAATGAAGACGAAAACCTTCCTCCAGCGGATAGAGTGGGGCCTGAACATACAGACACAGAAAACCAGGGGCATACTGCCCACCACCAGTGATATTGCCATGACGGCCGGTTACCGATTGAGTGAAAAATCAACCGTGGGTCTCGGATGGAGTGCCAAGGTTGGATGGGGCAGTGGCATCAAGGACATCCACCTCAGCAGTCAGGGTGTGGGGCTGCGCAGCTATGTGGACATCAAACTGAAGGGGAGCTTCTGGATCAGCGGCGGCTATGAGATGAACTACCAGAATGCCTTTGTGAAGTACCAGGAACTGTACAATATCGATTCCTGGCTGAGAAGCGGGCTCATTGGGCTAACTAAGAAATATAAAATAGGGAAGAAGACGAACAACATGCAGGTGCTGTGGGACTTCCTCAGCTACAGCCAGACACCGAGAACGGAGGCCATCAAGTTCAGGATTGGCTACACATTGTAAAGGAGCAGGTTGGTTGTCAAAGGTGGTTTATATCGTTTGTCAAGCTGCCTTGACCGATGGAGTTCGTACTGGTGATGGCCTTCGACAGGCTCAGGCTGACAGCATTCTTCGTAAGTTTCTGCTTCGGAATGCAGTGCACCACCACTTGCAAACAGGAACATGATAACATTGATAAGCATAATATATACCATGAGAAAAACATTGCTTTTACTATGCCTATTGGGCTGGCGGGCATTTGCCTCCGGGCAGGACCTGCCCAACTTTTCATCCGGGGCCCTTTCCCCCAACAGCCAGAAGGCCAGTGACGGCATGAACGTGCCCGTGAACTATTTTACGGGCATGCCCAGTATTTCCGTGCCCCTATACTCCTACAAGGGATCCACCAATGGGCTGGGGCTCGATGTGTCCATCAGTTACAGCCCCGGGGGCACTAGGGTGAACGAAACACCCACGGCCGTTGGCCTTGGCTGGGTGCTGGATGCAGGCGGCAGCATTACAAGGACCCTGCGTGGCCGCCCCGATGATACCCCCACTTACGGGTTCATTTACGCCTCCTCCATACCCACCGATTTCAGGAGCACCGCCACGCAGTACTATTATGACAGCCTCGATTCGCAGGCAGATATCTTCAATTTCAGTTGCCCCGGCGGCTCGGGCAGGTTCTACCTCGGCAAGAACGGGCAGGTAGCCGTAGTGCCCACCTCCAAGATAAGGATCATACCCACCTATGCCGGTAGCAACCAGCCATTGCAGTCATTCAGGATCATTACCGAGGATGGCATCAAGTACGATTTCGAGTTCCCCGAAGAAACAACGGTTGCAACAGGCTATAACTCGGCCTGGCACCTCTCCCGTATCATAGCTGCCTTCAATACGGATACCATCAAGTTCCATTACACCAACCGGTCAGGTCATAGTAGTTTCCGCATGCCCCAAACAAGTTTCGTACCCACCAGTGGTTACAGGATAACGCCCACCCCTGGACAGGGTACATTGTATTACAATGAACAGGAACTCACTTCCATCGATTTCCCCAATGGCAGCCACCTCAGCTTCCTGTACAGTTTTGTGTACAAGCGTACCGATGAGCTCTATGCCATATCCAAAGTGAAGGTGAGCGATACCGTGTTCAGGTACGGCTATATGCTGGATTATGATACCATGCAACTGGTGCCCAGACCGGGACATATGGCCTCTTTCGATACCCTGTACACCAAGCTCTTCCTCAGGAGCGTAATACCCTATACCGCCAAGGAAAAGCAGGATGGCTACCGGTTTACCTACAACGCACCGTATTTCCCCAGACCGGGGAGCTATGGGGATACCCTGAGCAACAAGATTGATTACTGGGGCTTCTACAACGGTACCTACAACGGCTATGCCAACGACCCTACGCCCAATCCCGAAAACCAGATACCCAATATCAATGGCTTTTCCTGGGGGGCCGACAGGCGGCCAAAGAATTTCTATACACAGGCAGGCACACTGTACAGTTTCAGCCTTCCCGGCGGCGGTTACACCACTTACGCCTATGGACTGAACGACCATTACCCCATCACCAAGCAGGCCCACCAGTTCCAGGTGGCACCCTCCGGCACGGCCACGGCAGACAGCCTTCCCCTGAACCAGGTGTTCAGCAGCAAGCAGCGGCTCAGCTTTGTGGTGGACAAAACGGTGCAGCGCACGGGCACGGCACCCGTATCCGGTGCAGGTACCTTCAACTGTACCATCAAGAACATGGCCGGCACGGTTACCTACGCTACCACTGCCATCTCCTTGTACGACCTTTTCTACCAGGGCATCAGGACCTGGAGCTTCAATATGCCCAATGGCCTGTACAAGCTGGAAACGGCACTGGCACCGGGTACCAGCCTCAGTGGCAGCCTGCCCATTAACGTGGTATGGGAAAACAAGCTGGTAAATACGGCCCTATCTGCCGACTCCTCGGGCGGGCTCCGGGTGCAGGGCATTTACCGGTACACGGATTCCAGTGGTATCCCCGCAAGTAGCCAATATTTCCGGTACGAAACGGAGGATGGCAAGAGTTCGGGCTTCCTGGGCGACTTCCCCAGATACGATTTCCCCTATACCGATTTTGTGGACAATGGTGGCGTGACCACCACCAATTACACGGCCTATACCAGTGAGCCCGTGGGCGATATGCAGAACGTGCAGGGCAGCCATGTGGGCTATAGCAGGGTAGTGGTGCAGAACGGCGATTTTGATGAGAACCTGGGCAAGACCGTGTATGACTTCACCGATTTCAATGACGTGAACGCAGATGGCAGCACGGTGGCCTTCCCCTTTGTGCCCAAGGACATCCGCAACTGGGGCATTGGCCTGGCCAAGCGCGTTTCCCTGTACGACAGTTCGGGCAACCTCGTGAAGCGTACCATCAACCATTACGGGTTCGATACCCTGGCCTATACCGGCAGTGATTTCAAATCCATCAAGCTGGGCCATGCATCCACCTATTATATCACCAGCAAGAGCGACCCCTCGCCCACCAAGGCATTCATTGGTGAGCCCTTCTACCCCATGGGCGGCAGGGCCTACCTGCTGTCAAGAACCGATAGCCTCTTCCACCTGAACGCATCCGTAACCACGGGTACCGAAAGCTTTGAATACGATACCTGCTTCAACCTGGCAAAGAAAACCGCCAGTTACGACAGGACCCGCGGCCTGCAACTGGAGGAACGCTATTACTACCCCTACAGCTATACCATTGGCGGGGCCATTGGCAAGCTGCGCGACAGCGGCATCCTTTCGCCCGTGATTGCCACGGAGAACTGGATCGTGGGGGATGCCAACCCCAGGATCGTATCGGGCAGCATGACCCGCTTCCAGGAACTGGCTTCGGGTGCCATCAAGCCAGACACCAGTTTTGCACTGGAAACCAATAAGCCCATTATGCTGGCCACCATCGGGAGCTTTGACCCATCGGTACTGAACCGGAACAGGGGCTACTTCAAACCACAAAGCCATGTGGACGATTATGACGGCAGGAACAACCCCAAGCAGATGACCAACCTGGTTACTGGCAGGAGCAGCAGCGTGATCAGTGACTACAACCTCCAGTACCCCATTGCCAAAGTGTCCAATGCCACATATAACGATATTGCCCATACCAGTTTCGAATCCGACGGGTCGGGCAACTGGACCATTGGCAGCAGTGCCCGCAACGGTGCCTACAGCCTCACGGGCAAGTGGAGCTATGACCTGGCCAGCGGCAATGTATCAAGGTCTTCCCTTAATGCTTCCAGCAATTACCTCCTCACCGTATGGGCCAAATCGGGTGCCTCCTTCACGGTAAACAGCAGCAGCCCCGGCAGCGCCATTGCCACGCAGAACGGCTGGAACCTGTACCAGGTGGCGCTCACGGGCACCAGCACCGTTACCATCAGCGGCACAGGGCTGATTGACGAGCTGCGGCTGCACCCCAAGGATGCCAATATGGTCACCTATACCTATGAGCCCATGATCGGCATTACCAGCACCACCGATGCCAACAATACCGTACTGTACAATGAGTACGACAACCTGAACCGCATGAAGCTCATACGCAACAAGGACCGGAACATCGTGAAGCGTTTCCAGTATTCGGATACCACCATGGCCATTGATACCCGCCCCGTTTGGGTAGGCATCGGCAGGCAGTGCCATGGTTACAATGCACCCTATTTCGATTCTGTGTACAGGGACAGCAACCCCTACAGTGATTCCTCCGGTTACCACAAGCTGGTGCTGCAGGCCACTTTGGATTGCAGTTGCACCACCAGTGCCGAATACGCCATCATAGACGGCAGTTGCGAACAGGGCACCTGGTGCATAGCATCCGTGGAGTACAAGAAAGTACTGGTGGACGGTTACCTGCAGTGGCGTTATGTATGCACCTATAGGTACGGCTTCAGCGATGGCTCCCAGAGCAGCTACTACCAGGAAGTGTACAGCACTTCACCCTGTTACATTACCTGCACCGTGCCTTTTTAACTAATAAAAAAGAACCAATGAAATTATTGCTATCAGGCCTCGGCCTGTTTTTCGTCACCAGCTTCTACACCCTGCAGTTCCAGGACAGCAATGGCACCACACAGTCCATGGGCCAGTACCAGGGAAAGAAAGTGCTGCTGGTAAACATTGCCACGGGCAGCGCAAGGGCGGGCCAACTGGCCCAGTTGCAGCAGTTGCAGCAACTGTACGCAGACAGCTTGGTAGTAATAGCCTTCCCCAGTAACAGCTTCGGGCATGAGCCGCTAAGCGATTCCGCCATTGGGCAGTACTGCCAGGACCATGGCTATACCTTCAAACTGGCCGCCAAGCAGCCCGTGACAGGGCAGGGCATGCAAAGCATTTACCACTGGTTGGCCACCCAATCGGAAAACGGCATGATGGCACAGCCCGTACTGGCCGATTACCAGAAGTTCCTCATCAATGGATCGGGCATGTTGGTAGGCGTGTTCTCCGCAGCAACGGAGCCGATGGGCACCCAGATAAGGGCAGCAATAGGCAATAGTGAGTAGGCAATAGGCAGCAGTGAGAAGGCAGTAGTGAGGAGGGAGTAGACAGAAAGTCCGGAAGACGGGAAAGACCGAAAAGCAATTGAAAGCCCTCCCGAACGCAATGTCAAGGAGCTTGTCGAACTACTGTCGAAGCCCTTTAGATGAACGAGTATAAAAGAGATGGGAAAGCCCAAAAGACGGGGAGACCAAAAGGAGGAAAAGACTGAAGACGGAAAGAAAATAAGACGGAAAAGTCTGGAAAGATGGAAAGTTCGAAAGATGCTGTCAGGCTGAGCCTGTCGAAGCCCTTTAGGTGGACGAGCATATTAGGAGACGGAAAGAAAATAAGACGGAAAAGTCGGGAAAGACAGGAAGTCCGAACATGTGTCAGGCTGAGCCTGTCGAAGCCCTTAGTGAACGGAACATAATATTAGGAGACGGGAAGACTGAAAGAAAAGTAGACGGAAAAGACGGAAAGAAAGGAGACAGAAAGTTGGATTACGGCTCATAAGAAGCCTCCAATTACTTTCCGTCTTTCGGACTCCCGACTTGCGATTACCGATAATAGCATACATTAAAAATAACTAGCAATCAACCACGCTTATGACCAAGCATTTACGGTACCTGTTCCTTCCCCTGGCAGCGCTGCTGGCCCTTGCTGCCACTGCCCAGCCGGGCTACCATAATTACGATCCCCATGTGTCACGGACCTTCCAGCGGGTGCTGGTGCCATTGAAGCCCACGCAGGACACGGCGGACGTGACCATCTCGGCAGTGCCCGAGAACGTGGGCGTGGAAACCAATTACCTTGATGGCCTGGGCAGGCCCATACAGAAAGTGGTGAAGCAGGCATCCCCTTCCAAGAAGGACCTGGTGGCAGCCATAGACTATGATATCTTCGGCAGGAGCACCACCCAGTACCTGCCCTACACCCAGCAAACGGGCAATAAGGATGACGGCCTGTTCAAGCAGACGGCACTGGTGTATGATTCCGCCTTCTACCATGGCCTCTTTCCCGGTGAAAACAGTTTCTTCAGCAAGACACAACTGGATGCATCGCCCCTCCAGCGGGTACTGAAACTGACCCCCGAGGGCGACAGTTGGACGGGTGCCAACAGGGGCAAGTCCATCGCACAAAGGGCCAGTACCAGCTATGACAGCGTGCGCCTCTGGACCATTGACATTAACAGTGAGGACGACCTGCCTGCCACCAGTGGCTACTATGCAGCAGGCAGCCTGCTGGTGGAGGAAGTGACGGACGAGAAAGGCACCAAGAAGGTGACCTACAAAAACGAACTGGGGCAGGTAGTACTTAGCAGGGTACAGTCGCTGGCCAGCCCCGCAGCGGGGCATTACGGCTGGCTGAGCACCTACTATACTTATGATGAAATGGGGCACCTGCGCTATGTGCTGCCGCCCAAGGCTGTGGAAGCACTGATAGCGGTCAGTTGGAACCTGGCCAGCAACGCCAGCATAGGCACGGGCCTCTGCTACAGCTACTGGTATGACAGCAGGGGCCGCAATACCATGAAGTACCTGCCCGGCACCAGCAAAACCTATATAGCTTATGACCTACTGGGCAGGACCGTTATGACGCAGGACGGCAACCTGCGTACCAGCAGTGAATGGATTTTCATAAAGTACGATGCACAGGACAGGCCCATCAAATCGGGACTGATCCTCAGTTGGGACAATAAGGACAGTATCCTGGCACATGCTGCCGCCAGCAGCGATTACCCCACCATCAGCGGCACCTACACCGTTATGTCGGAAACCTATTACGATAATTATGGCTGGCTGTCAGCCGAGGGCAACCCCGTGACCAGTAGTTTGGTCACTACCAACATCACCAGTGGCAATTTCTACAGCAGCTACGACAGTTCCCCTGAATATGCACAGGAAATAGTGACCAGCAGCAGGATACGGGGAGCAATAACAGGCAGCAAGAGGTTTGTGCTTTCCAGCAGTACCTACCTGTACAGCCTCCCGTTATACGACGGTTACGGGCGTGTGGTGCAGGAAAAGGAAACCAATATATCGGGCGGTACGGATGTGGTTACCAACCAGTACAGCTACAGTGGCAGGATACTGCGCAGCCACCTGGCCCACCAGAAATCGGGCACCAATGCACAGGCGCATACCGTGCTCAGCAAGTATGTATATGACCATGCAGGCAGGGTAACCAGCGTGGCAAAGAAGATGGATGCCAGCACCGAGCGCACCATTCTCAGCAATGCCTACAACGAACTGGGCAACTGGCCACAAAGGCACTGGGCAGCACCATCGACACCATGCACTATGAGTACAATATCCGTGGCTGGCTGCTGGGCATGAACAGGGACTTCGTGAAGGATGCGAACAGCAGCAACAGCTTCGGTTATGAAATAGCCTATGACAATACCAGCAACATCATATCCGGCCAGGGCTACAGCCAGGCCATGTACGACGGCAATATAGCGGGCATGACCTGGAAGGCCATGGGCGACGGGGAGAAAAGGAAGTACGATTATACCTACGATGCGGTGAACAGGTTGAAGGGAGCAGACTTCAACCAGTACACCAGCGGAGCCTTTGACAAGTCAGCAGGTGTGGACTATTCAGTGGGCAGTTTAAGTTATGATGCCAATGGCAATATACTGGCCATGCAGCAGAAAGGGCTGACGGTTGTTGCCAGTGCCACCATCGATGACCTGAGCTATACCTACCTGGGCAACAGCAACCAATTGGACAAAGTGGAGGATGCCATAACTGCAGACAACAAGCTGGGCGATTTCAATGACGGTACCAACGGCAGCAGCAGTGACTACAGCTACAATGCCAATGGGGGGCTTGCTTATGATTACAACAAGAACATCCAGGACATACATTACAACCACCTCGGTCTTGTGGATTATGTGTACATGGCGGACAATAGCGGGGACATCGGCGAAATCTACTATGTACACGATGCTGGCGGCACAAGGGTGTCCAAGATCATAAATGACATCAGGGCCGGGGGGCTCCAGACCACCACCACCTATATGGCAGGGTTCACCTACAGGAACGATACACTGGAATCCATTGCCCATGAGGAGGGGAGGGTCAGGATGCAGGACACGGTGCTGGTCTATGATTACTTCATCAGGGACCACTTGGGCAATATCAGGGCGACCCTGACCGATGGCCAGAAAACGGATGTGTACCAGGCCACGATGGAAACTTCCAACGCTACATTGGAGGATGCGCTTTTCAGCAGGGTCAGCTCCACGGCCACAAACAAGCCAAGCGGTTTTGACGGAGACGGTGGTAATGAAATGGTATCCAAATTGAAAGGGGACGCAGGGGGAACAATTGTTGGCCCCGGCAAACTATTGAAGGTGATGGCAGGTGACCATGTGGATGCAAGTGTTTATGGTTGGTACGATCCCGGGGAGACTTCGCTAGCGCTAGGTGGTGGCTTTATATTGCCTGTATTGGATGACATTGTGACTGCAGTTTTTGGTAGCGCTGTTGCCCATACAGGTGCCAAGGGCATGCACGATGCTAGGGACATGGGCAGCTATCTTAATCCAGGAGTTGTGGACTTCCTCAGTGGTCAGAATAACAGCCAAGATAGCGTGCATGCCTATTTGAACTGGATACTGCTGGATGAGGAGCAGTTCAAACTGGTAAGTGGCAGCAGTGGGTTTGAACAGGTGCCAACCATTGGTGCCTACGATAGCAAGCAACTGCTGCAGGCCAATGGGGGCAGTGGCATAGATATAGAAAAGAACGGTTATCTCTATGTATATTTGAGCAACAGCAATACTAGCTTTACTGCTTACTTCGATGACCTGCACATAGAGCATGTACATGGCAAGCTGGTGGAGGAAACGCAGTACTACCCATTTGGATTGGTGATGGCTGGAATTAGCAGCAAGGCCGCGAACTCAGCTTCCCAAAAGTTGAAGTACAATGGGAAGGAAGAGCAGAAAGGGGAATTTAGTAATGGCAGTGGTCCGGAATGGACGGACTACGGTGCCAGGATGTACGACAACCAGATAGGCAGGTGGCATGTGGTGGACCCGATGGCGGAGAGTAACAGGAGATGGAGCCTCTACACTTACACGAACGATAACCCCATCAGGTTCATTGATCCGGATGGGATGAAACTGAAAAGCACGGTTGGGCAGACCGATAACCATGACACGAACATGGATGATTTGGGGAATGATATGAGCAGGCCGGGGAAAAGGATGGGGCATGAATGGGGCTCAATGGAGGAGAATGATGCGAAGTTGTTTATGGACATGTTGCAATCAGCATGGAGTAGTGGAGGAGCAGCTGAGAGGGCATTGCAGTTTGCAGGCATGTGCAAATATGTTTATGGGGAGGAAAATGAAGACCCTGACTTATTAATTGATGGGTGGCAGGTATCCAATCGAGAAATGGGAGTAACCTATAGTGATGAAACAGGGTTCAAATCCATGCTCTTTGAAAGGGTAATGGATGGCAATGTAGTGGAATACTGCTATGCCTATGCAGGAACCGATGCCTCACTTAAAGATGTATCATCGGATGCAAAACAGTTCCTCGGCCTAAATGACCCCCAATACCAGAAGGCAGTTGATAATGCTAAAGTTATAAGCGGAGAAATCGGCGATGGACAATTGACCCTTACAGGGCATTCTCTTGGTGGGGGGCTTGCATCATTGGCCTCCCATATGACAGACAGGACAGCAGTCACGTTTAATGCCGCAGGCCTGAGCTGGCAAACAGAATACAAGTATGGCACCCTTACCAAATCCGAAAACAGGATTCTTGCTTATATTGTGCGGAATGAACCGCTTAACTATGCACAGAGTTTTCAATTGGGTCTAAGGGCGGAGGGCAGGATAAGGGACTTACCCACAGGAAGCTGGAGGGACTGGCTACCTTTTCCAGTGCTGCAAAACCATTCCATCAATACCGTAATACACTCATTGCAAAAATTAATTAATTGATTATGAAAAACACTATAATGATTTTTAGCCTTTCACTGCTTTTAATGGGCTGCCATGCACAAACCTATGTACCGCCGGGTTACAGGTTCGATTTGTTTGATAGCATGCCCTCCCGTAAACTGGCACTTGCCGTAAAGGAGGAGAATGTTGCAGAAATAAAGAGGTTGGTGGCCGAGGGCAAGGCGGATATAAACCTCCAGGAAAAGAAGTTCGGACAAACCCTCCTGCACCTTGCCATTGATAACCAGAAAGTGGCATCGGTAGATGCCCTGCTGGAAGCAGGTGCGGATTTCAATATAAAGAACAAGAGAGGCTACACTCCAATCCATGAACTGACGGATTATTACGAGCTTACTCCAAAATCGCATGCAATGCTGCAATCACTGATTGCAAAGGGTGCAGATGTGAATGCATTGTCTAGGGGAACTGACAAGGATTCAGCCAATGGATATGTTTATGTGCCACTAAAAGGTGCAGTTAGGGACTCTGCTTGTGCAAAGCTGCTACTTGAAAATGGTGCGGATGCCTATGTTAAGTACAAAGAAGAATATAGTGTTTGGCGTTACCTGCTCCTTAGTTTTCATAATGAAAATATTTTCACTGCACATTACATGATAGTGGAGAAAAAGATGAAAGTGCCGAACCCTATATTTTATAGAATGGATAGTAAGGCCATTGATATTTTTGATTTTTTAGACATTAAGAAATTCCCCGATAATGCAAGTGCCGCCAAATTGAAGGCAAGGCAAGATATATTGGACTATTTGAAAGCAATAGATTTTCCCAATAATGAGGTATATAAAGTAAAAGATTCCCTTACGATTCCTTCAAAGATTAATCCAAATAAATAGCACCGTCAAAAGAAATCGGTAACGGATCAGATTATCTGGTTTTCAAAACATTATACTCAGAGATAAAAGACCCCATAAAGTTGACAATTGAGTTATTGGGGCAAGTGGTTGAGAAGCTTAAATGACTTTTAAGAACCCTAAGACATCATTGTTGCCGAGAACATAAGTACTCAGGTATTTTGGCGTATCCCTTAGGATAGAGCTATCCGCTCCAAGTCATCGCAGTTCGTTCCTCTCTGCTGTTGGCTTTTTACTGCTATCCCTTACGCATTGATATATTTACGGATGGTGGTTGAAGAAGATGATACTTCCAAGTACAGCGGTAAAAAGGTCTCCCTCCGTCAGTCTTCGATAAAAACCACGCCAAACCGTTGCAGACAAAAACATCCTCTCTTGATTTGCTTGAAGGAATGTTTTTCACTGCACCGCCCTTCGGGTAGCTCCGCAGTTTGTCATGCTTTTTCCTCATCCCTCCTTCGCTCGGGAAGCTCCCGGTGCCTGTGCATGCCTGTTTGTCTTGCACTTAACGCCTTAACGCTCCAGCCAGGTCTCTCTCGTGCCACCGCACTGGTGCATAGGGAAAAGTAATGCCACCGCACAATTCCCATCAATCACTTTTCACCTATTGCACAAACCCACCCATACTCCTTCCACCATGCTTCGCTCCCGGCTATGCAATCCTTCACACGTATGCACATCCACATGCTTCCTTCTGATCTTTTGCTCGCCGTGCGGCTCCCGTCTGCGTTTGGCGCTGCCTTCACAAGCCTACCCTTATAGCTACCGCTATCCTATATGGCAGCGCCTGCACTGTGCGCCCATCATTCCCGCTGGTCATTCCCTTGGACGCCCCAGCCGCTCGCACTCGCACGGAACGTCCAGTCGTATCTCCTTCCCGTTCCTTTCGGCGAGCATCATGCTATAGCAATCTTCCTATAATACAAATAGAAAAGGCTACTATCAATGATAACAGCCTTAACTAACCATTAAAGAATTGGGTACTATTTTATTTTGGAAACAATATATGCAACCGCAATAACTATGCAGATAGCAATAGCTGCTGTCATTATTTTTGCATTGTTGCCTCTTGCTTCGAAATATGCACCGTTTGGCAAACCAATTTTTATTTGGTCAAGTGGCATATAGAAGCTTAAATTATTATTCATAAAATAATTTTTGGGGTTAGTAATAACTCCACTTTTGCCCGGAGCGGTAGGCTTGATTATCAAGAGTTGTCTGAAATGGTTTTTGTGGGGCCATCCCTTTTAACAGCATCAATGCCGCTTTCCCTTCCGGTAGTGCTTTCATACATTTCACTGGTTCCGATGATGTGGCCATTTTCAGCAAGTAAATTGAAATAATACTTGTAGTTGCTCGAAGTCAACCGTTGGTACCTGTTATCATTAGGGGAATTCCTTTGGCATGATTCTATGCCGTTGTAACAGTTTTGTTTACTTGTATACCCTTCACTTGCAAGGATGGTCTTGTAATTTGCAGCAACGAGTCTGAATCGGTATTCATTTCTGCTGTCTTTGAATACTTCGTAACGTGGATAAGAAGACATAAAACTTGTTTTTGAATTTGTGATTTAATTGAGTGAATACCTTTTCCATGGAATACGGGAAGGGCTGATGCTGGCAAGGAATTGCACGATGTCTGTTCTCCCTTGGTATGTCGGAACCCCTCTTTGATCCTGTGCCATCAGGATAATTGGCACACTTGGAAAGTGTCTGCTGAAATCAGTTCTCGCACATTGAATTTCGCATGAACTGTTAAGTACGTGTGGTTTTACAACCACAATAGCGAAGGGTACACCCTGCTCTTTTAATAATGCTCCATCGAAATGCATTGAAAAATCCTCCTTTTGCCCATAAGGGGCTTTTAAATGGTTACCCAGTTCTCGTTAGATTATACATCAAATCGAAGTGGCTATCCGTAGATTCTGAGCAGTAGCCTGCTGTTCGAGAACGTGGTGAACCGTATAGCCGCACCATCCTGCATGGGTGCCAGTGGCAGCATGGTGCAGAAGGTAGCGGCAGCCAAGACCCCCATCAGCGGGCAGGTGCAGACAGTGCTGGGTGCTGGCAAGCTGCTGAAGGTAATGGCCGGGGACCATGTGGATGCAAGGGTAATGGGCTGGTACGACAATACCGACCCCGACAATGACCCCAGTTCCATCAGCCCGATAGAGGACGTGCTGAGCGGCATCTTCAGTGGTGGCATCATCAGGACAGGTGCAAAGGGAGGGGTGCTGGGCAATATAGACGGGAGCAACCTCTACCCCGGAGTGCTTGATTTCATGTCCATGCAGGACAATTACGGTACGGACGGTGCCTACCTGAACTGGGTACTGCTGGACGAGGAACAGTTCAAGATGGTGAGCAGCGGCTCCGGTTTCACCAGCCTCATGCAGAACCATGATGGAAGCTGCAACCCTGCTGTACTGCTGGAGGCAAATGGCGGAAGCGGTATAGACATCAGCAAGAACGGATACCTGTATATTTATCTCAGCAATACCAATTCACAGTACCCTGTCTATTTTGATGACCTCCATGTGGAACACATACATGGCAAGCTGGTGGAGGAAACGCAGTACTACCCCTTTGGATTGGTGATGGCAGGTATAAGTTCCAAGGCTGCCAATGGCACGCCCCAAGGGCTGAAGTACAATGGCAAGGAGGAACAGAGCCATGAACTGAGCGGTGGTGGCCTTGAATGGACGGACTACGGTGCAAGGATGTACGACAACCAGATAGGCAGGTGGCATGTGGTGGACCCGATGGCGGAGAGTAACAGGAGATGGAGCCCATATACTTACACGAACGATAATCCTATCAGGTTCATTGATCCGGATGGGATGAAGCTGAAAAGCACAGTTGGGCAGACCGATAACCATGACACCAACATGGATGATTTGGGGAATGATTTGAGTGACCATTCGTATGAGAACAGGTACGATTGGAGCAATTCCAATGGGCATATAGGTTCCAATGTTTCTGCATATTGGGACGGGGTTTTAGGGGATTTGATGGAAGAGTTGGGTCTTGGCGGAGCAGATTATGGGGCGTTAAGTATTGATGGGAGACCAACTGGCTTAGAAGGTGCTTATATGGCACAGAATGTCTATCAAAATGGGCGTCTCCATATGGAGGGTGGGTGGAAAATTTCAGGACAGCAAGCATCTTTTGGTGAAAAGTTTCAATTTGATGACCGTGAAAGTGGGTTTAAGTCAATGCTTTATGAACGTACCGATGTTGATGGCAAAACACATTATGCTTATACTTTTGCAGGAACTGAGGACATTCAAGATTGGATAAACAATGGAGGGCAACTATTGGGAATGTCTGCCCAATATGATTTAGCAATAAAAAATAGTACTACAATGGTTAATAGATTTGGTCTGAGTGGTGTTACTTTCCTTGGGCACTCCTTGGGTGGGGGGCTTGCCATAGCTGCTGCTGTAAAAAATAGTGGGGTAGCAATAACCTATAACCCTGCCTGGCTATCAGATAACACAGTAAGAGCATATGGGCTGGATATATCACGTGGGGGAATTACTAACTATGTAATTAATGGAGAATTGTTGGATGTAACCCAAAGGACGGGAAATAAACTTACAGGCATTTTGCATCATTTAGGAACAGATATTAAACTAAATAGCTGGTCAACTTCGAATGTGTTTAAAGGGGGGCCGCTAAATGGACATGGAATTGATAAAGTTATCCGTGCAATTAAGTTCGGGTATTAAAAAACATTTTATGAAAAAAAGCAGATTGGTAAAGTATATGGTTTTGAGTACATTTTTTTTCAGTGCTTGTAATGGGCAAACATCCCATAAGCAACCACCTAATGGATATGATGTGAGGTTGTTTGAAAAAACACCTTATTATGATTTAGCAAAAGCAATTAAAAACGAGGACACAAATAGTATAAAAAGGTATATTTTATCTGATAAAAATGCTATTAATTATCAGGAACCAGTTTATCATAAGGGTTTTCTTTCTTTTGCTGTAATAACTGATAAGCTACTGTCAACAAAACAATTGCTTGAATTGGGAGCTAATCCAAATCTCCGTTCTTCAAAAACAGGGAAAAGTGCCTTTGATGATGCTTGCCTGCATTATGAGCCCCTCCAAAATGGGGATTCCATCCTGTCGTTATTGATTAGGTATGGTGCGGAGGTTAACAATATGAAAATTGATACGGTTGTAAACAAATATGGTAGGAAGATAGTTACTTACTCAACTCCGTTGGTTAGTGTGTGTTTTTATGGCAACCTATTTGGTGTAAAATTACTGGTGGATAATGGTGCTGACATAACAATTTATAAGGGGAATGAAGGTTCTCTCATAACCTATACTATTCTTGGTAAAAATCTTGATATGGTAAAGTACTTTTTGATAGAAAAAAAGATACCTGTACCTGAATACTGTGTTATAAGGCAGGAGGGAAATCCCAGTGAGAGGAAAATGACGCTCTTGGATTTGCTCAATGAAAATGTGGAGATGTACAGCCCAGAACAGAAGCGGCTCAGGGAAGAAATAATTGAATTTTTAAAGGACAAGAGGTGATAGCATTGTTATTCGTAAAATCGCAGCAGTTGACATGTCAAGTGTTTGGAAACCTATTGAAACAAGGACGTATAGTATGAAAGATTTAATAAGGGACAATAAAATTAAATAACTGACAGTGAAACCATTTTTGACCTTCATTGTTTTCGTAGGGTTCTTTAGCACCTGTAGTGGACAATCTTCGCATAAGCCTAATGGATATGATGTGAGGTTGTTTGAACAAACACCTTTTTATGATTTGGCCAAGGCCATACAGGTAGAAGATACTATTGCCATAAAAAACTATGTTTCTGCCAACAAATCCGCAGCCAACTTCCGGGAAAAGATACATGGGGAAAGCCTGCTGGAGTTTGCCATTTTTTTAGGGAAAGTTGCTTCGGTAAAACAAATGCTTGCATTGGGTGCTGATCCTAACCTCCGTTCCAGCATCAAGGAAAATACGCCGTTTCTAAATGCCTGTATGTGCAATTCAAATTCGCCAGTTGGCAAATCAATACTTGAATTAATGATTCAATTTGGTGCCGATGTAAACACTAAAAAAGTGGGTGCCTTTTTTGATAAGCGTGGTCGTGCCACTACTTTATTTAAAACACCTTTGAGTACAGCATGTTCTTACGGGAGCCTTGATTATGTGAGGCTTTTGGTAGATAATGGTGCAGACCTGTCAATTTATGGTACCAACGAAGAATCACTTATTTCCATAGCTGGTTCGTGGAAATTGGATATAGTCAAATATTTGTTGGTAGAGAAGAACATGCCCATGCCCGAATATTGTGTAATAAGGCAAAAGGGAACCAAGTATGAACAAAAGATGACTTTGCTGGATTTGATGAATGAATTTCAGGAGGCATATTCACCAGAACAAAAAAAGCTTAAGCAAGAGATAATTGAGTTTATAAATAAAAGTAAAAAGTAGGAGTTAGGTAAAAAGGTCTCTCTCCGTCAGTCTTCGATAAAAACCACGCCAAACCGTTGCAGACAAAAACATGTTCATTCTATGAACTTGAGGCATGTTTTTGACTGCACCGCCCTGCGGGTCGCTCCGCAGTTTGTCATGCTTTTTCCTCATCCCTCCTTCGCTCGGGAAGCTCCCGGTGTCTGTGCACACCTGTTTGTCTTGCACTTAACGCCTTGACGCTCCAGCCAGGTCTCTCTCGTGCCATCGCCCAAGTGCATAGGGAAAAGTAATGCACAGCACAATTTCCATCAATCACTTTTCACCTATTGCACATACCCACCCATACTCATTCCACCATGCTTCGCTCCCGGCTATGCAATCCTTCACACGTATGCACATTCACGCGCTTCCTTCTGATCTTTTGCTCGCCGTGCGGCTCCCGTCTGCGTTTGGCGCTGCCTTCACAAACCCACACTTATAGCTTCGCTATCCTATACGGCAGCGCCTACACTGTGCGTCCACCATTCCTTTCAGTCATTCCCTTGGACGCCCCATCCGCTCGCACTCGCACGGAACGTCCAGTCGGACCTCCTTCCCGTTCCTTTCGGCGAGCATCTTGGCTTCGGTGTGGGCAGGTGTGCCACACCAGCTTTGCTTCTTTTGGCTGAAGGCTCCTTTACCGCTTAATTTTGCTAAAGTCTATACCCTTAAATAAACATATTTATGATACCTATTGATGACCAAAACGGCAGAATTCAGCTAGAATTTAAGATTACTGAAGTGTCGAACCGTTTCCTTAGGCAGTTGCACTTAACAACAGAAGCAGTTACACATATCTATCATGCTCTTATTAATTATGCTGCTACCGATTTCCCTCCGCTTCAAACAGACAGTCTGCCGATAGTAATTAATGATTTAACCACAGAATTAAAATCTGAACAAATTAAGGATAGGACATTGGCTTGGTTGTTCAAGAAAGCTTTTGAAGAATTCATAGTGGGGTTAATGGAATCATTAATTGAAGCCCATAAATATGCCAAATATTATTGTTTGTCTAATGAGACTCGAACAGAGCGGATTCTAACAAAGGAACAGATTGAATTGAAAATCTCTGAAATTCAGAATCGTCCTTTGAAACTTAATTTTCCAACACTAATTAATGAAATAGAGGCTGATTTGGGCATATCCTTATCTTGTAAGGCGGAAGTGATTTCCATAAATCAAGTCAGAAACTGTCTGGTTCATCGTAATAGTGTTGTTTCAGATAAAGATGTTAATGATGATATAGATGATAGTCTCCAACTTGTTTTTCTTGAATTGGTGACCCTTGTCGAGAAAGGAGGAGAAATCATAGAGTTAAAGTGGACACATAAAGAAGAAGGACTAATTACAAATAAAATTGGCTTGCATGAAAGACAAGGATGTATAAAATTCAAAAAAGGGGATGTTGTCAAATTTGATCAAAATATTTTTAACGGGGTTTCGTATACCTGCATAAAATTCATAAATAACCTTCTAGGAGCCTTGCCAATGCCGTTTGAGCAAATGCATAACTAATTCACACACTTCTCCGCAAAGCTATTGTCCTGCTCCGCTGTCCGAACGTCTTCGCTCCATTGCATTGCGCTTGCCTCCGGTTCCCGCCAAAAAATCTCCACCTCTCTGTTGCCTAGCAGTCTGTCTCGGAGGTAGTATTTTTTGGCGAGAAACGTTCTCCCATCTCTGTAGTTCCAATATGGGCTTGCTACGGGTATATGAATGAGGCATCATGCCGAATCCATCCATCATTTATTCAACAAAAATCAACAGACATGGAACTGACAGGAAGGCTGGTAGGGGATGCACAGGTGCGGACCCTCAAGGACAGCAGGCAGGTAGTGAGCTTCACCGTTGCCATCAACGATTATTTCAAGCCCAAAGGGGAAGCCGAAGGAAAGCAGGTTGCCTTGTACATCCAGTGTGGCTATTGGATTTCGACGAGAGTTGCAGAACGTCTCACGAAAGGAAATATCGTTGAAATCAACGGCAGACTGTATGTCACCGCATACAAGGACATGCAGGGAGAGCCGAAAGCAACCCTCAACTGCCATGTGAACTCAATCAAGGTGCATGGAAAGGGGCAAAGCAGCGAACCCAAAGCCAAACAGCAATCTCCTGAAAGCTTGACTGAGCCGCTCGACGATCTGCCGTTTTAATCATTGGAAGAGGCATTGGCCATAACAGGCTGATGCCTTTTTCAATTTTGCAGGCTTGAATGGTGCAAGCCTGAATGCTTACGCTTGATGGCCTGCAGCTGATAAGGGAATAAATGAAGATATGCTATCTTCATGTCTCATTGGAACTACTTGGAAAGGGCCGTGCCTTGTGTGCGGCCTCTTTATTTCCGAAGGGCATGGATTATCGCAGAACTGGAAACGCCTCGTGGAGACGAGGCGTTTCAGTCAACCCTAAACCCTTAAAAAACTAATACGAAAGTATTTCTTGAAAAGTTAAGGATATGTGTAGGGTTTCCAAAAGGTTTCTTAAAACCCAGCAGCCTCAGCGGCTGGCACTCGCGTTCGATTGGTTGCAATCTTGCGGGGAAGCATCCCCGTACCCCTCAAAGTATGTTCAGAAGAAGGGATGCTATGCCGGCTCCCCGCTAGTATCCTCTTCATCTTCCTCGGCTTCCCCCAGTTCTCGTTAGATTATACATCAAATCGAAGCGGCTATCCGTAGATTCTGAGCAGTAGCCAAGTGCTGGGCTATCTACGGATTTTCAATGAAGGCCGGTTTGTAACTGGCTACAATAAACTGGCTTAATGGACAGTGTTCCACACAACCATGAATTACCTAAACCATGCTTCCAAAAAAATACGTAAGCAATTTCATTTTAAAAAGCGTGTTACAAAAAAGGAGGCGACAGAAAAATTGTAACATGTAAAGTGTTACAAAACGAATGTTACAAAAAAAATTGTAACAAGTAAATGTGTAACATACTATTTAAACGCATACTAGTATCCCCATGCTACCTTGGACAGCATCTAAAGTCGTACTAAAATAGTAGGAAGGCCACCAGTTCCACTGGCAATTCGGCAGAAAATAAAACAGGACTACCGTAAATCCCAAGTACATCCGGAGTACGGACATAGTACACCTTGAGTACGGAAACAGCATCCCCCAATCATTCAAACTATCACTGCAATAATGACATTTTTTATTTCACTTGCTGATGTTACGCAAAAATTGTAGGAATAATGTCAGCCTGAGGGCCCTCGAAGGCGATTTCAGTTTCCAAACTGGTTTCGACAGGCTCAACCTGACATCAGTACTTGACATTTTGTGTAACATCAGTCACTTATAGTATTGTGCAGCATCCACCCGCAGCGTATTGTAAGCCTTTGCTGGTAGAATAGGAACAGGCTATAGCTCGCTCCTGAACCCCTGCCACATTTCATTGAATGTTTTTTGTGTAAAGTTCAGGTCCGCCCGGTGGGCAGTCCAGCCCTTGAATACCTTGTTCACCACCCAGTTCTTTGTTTTGCCGCTGCCCATGTTCATCATCTTCCTGTTCAGGCTGGCCGTTTTCCAAACCTTCCAGGCAAGGCGTTCAGCCAAGGTACTGCTGCCCTGCAAAACGGCTTCATGCCGATTGTCCAGCAACAGTTCATGCAGGTTGATCCTTACTGGACATACTTCTGTACAGTTGCCACATAAGGAGGAGGCATAACTGAGGTGCTTGTACTCGCCCATGCCACTTAAATAGGGGGTAATGACCTTGCCTATGGGGCCGCTGTAAGTGGTTTCATAACTGTGGCCGCCAATGTTCTTGTAAACGGGGCATGCATTTAGGCAGGCGCCGCAGCGTATGCAGTAAAGGGCCTCCCGGGTAGTGGGGTTTGCCAGCAGGTTGGTGCGGCCATTGTCCAGCAGTATCACATACATTTCTTCGGGGCCATCCGTTTCCTTTGGCTGCCTTGGTCCCGTAACAATGGTATTGTAAACAGTGACCCGCTGTCCCGTTCCATAAGTGGCCAATAAGGGCCAGAACAGGGCCAGGTCATTAATGGAAGGCAGCATTTTTTCGATGCCCACAATCACGATATGTGTTTTGGGTATGGAGCAGCTCAGCCTGGCATTGCCCTCGTTTTCCGTAACAGCAATACCGCCAATATCCGCAATGATAAAATTCGCACCCGTTACCCCTACCTCCGCTTCCACATATTTCTGGCGGAGCTTCTGGCGGGCCACCTGTGTCAGTTCCTCCGGTGTCAGTCCCCCGGGAACGCCCAGTTTGTCGGCAAATAGCCTGGCCACATCTTCCTTGCTTTTGTGCATGGCCGGGGTAACAATATGGTAGGGTGGTTCACCATCCAGTTGCTGGATGTATTCCCCCAGGTCCGTTTCCACGCTTTCAATGCCTTTCTGTTCCAGGTAATGGTTCAGGTGTACCTCTTCCGTAACCATGCTCTTGCTTTTCACCAGGGTCTTGCAGTGCTTCTCCTCGCAGATCCTGCCTATTTCATCCAGTGCTTCGGCTGCGGTTTCTGCCCAGATTACTTTTGCCCCACGGGCAACAATCCTGTTCTCGAATTCCTCCAGGTAATGGTCGAGGTTTTCAATGGCTTTCCATTTGGCATTTTTTGCCCGCTCCCTTGCCGTGGGCAGGTTGGCAAACTGCTGCTTGCCAATGGGCACTACTGCATTGTACTTACCTATGTTGAAGTTTATTTTCCTGCGGTGCTCTAAATCGGCAGCCTTGATGGTGCTCTTGGCAATGAAGGATGACGCATTACTCATGGTTCAAAATTAGTGTTTGTACATTAAGTGGCTTCAACCGTTTTTTAGTGCCGTTCATCCCCAATATAGCCCCATTTGTCAGGAAAATGTCATGTAAACTGTAAGATTTGGGGCAACTTCGCCACCTATCATGCACAAAAGAAAAAATTATGCGTAAATTTTTTACACTATGCCTATTTGTAGTCTCCACGGCCTTTGCACAGGCACAACGTATTAGTGGCGTTGTAAGGGATGAATCGGGAAAGGCCATCAATGCGGCATCTGTTTCCCTATTGAAGGAAAATACCACCACCGTGATCAAGTTGGCCGTAAGCGATAATGAAGGCAGGTATGCGTTCAACAACATGGCAGCAGGCAAGTATTTTGTGACCATTAACAGCCTTGGTTTCAAAGATGCAAAGTCGGCCGTTTTTGAGGTAAGGGACAAAGAAGTAGCCGTGCCTGAGTTCAAACTGGCCAAGGCCTCCAAGCAAATAGAAGGGGTTACCGTAACGGCCAAGAAACCGATGATCGAAGTGAAGGCAGACAAGACCATTTTGAACGTGGAAAACAGCATCAATGCCGTTGGTAGCGATGCCTTGGAACTGCTGCGCAAGGCACCCGGCGTTACATTGGACAAGGATGACAACATTAGTCTCAGCGGAAAGAATGGCGTGCAGATCTATATTGATGGAAGGCCATCGCCCCTGGCCGGTAAGGACCTGACCGATTTCCTGAAAACACTACAGTCCAGCCAGATTGAAGCCATTGAAATCATTACCAACCCCAGTGCCAAGTACGATGCGGCAGGCAATGCCGGTATCATCAACATCAGGTTGAAGAAGAACAAGGCCTATGGTACCAATGGTAGCGTGAATGCTGGTTATGCCATTGGCACTTATGGCAAGTACAATGCTGGTTTGAACCTGAACAACCGTAACGATAAAGTGAACCTCTTCGGGAACTACAATTTCAATACGGGCCTGAATGAAAACAGGATAAACATATACAGGAAATTGCTGGATACCCTGTTTGACCAACATGGTACCATGACCAATAAGAATACCACTCATGGTTTCAAGGCGGGACTTGACTATTTCATTGATAAGAAGAACACGTTTGGGGCCATTGTAACAGGTTCCTTCAATGACAATTCCATGGGCAATTACAGCGCTACACCTATTTCCTACATACCTACCAACACTGGTTACCGGTTACTGATTGCAGACAATAGCCAAAGTGGCTACCGCAATAACGTGAACCTTAACCTGAATTACCGCTATGTGGATACAAGTGGAAGGGAACTGAACATTGATGGTAACTATGGGTATTTCAAAAGCAATAGCAACCAGTTGCAGCCGAACTATTACATGAACTATGCCGGCACCACGGAGCTGAGCAGGACGGTGTACAACATGATTGCCCCAAGTGAGATCTTTGTATCGAACATCAAAGCAGACTACGAGCAGAACCTGAACAAGGGACGCCTGGGCTATGGTGCAAAGATTTCCTTTGTGAAAAGCACACCCGATTTCCAGCGGTACAATGTGTACACCACCAATAAGGTGTACGACTCATTGCGCAGCAATAATTTCAGGTACACGGAGAACATCAATGCGGGTTATGTAAACTACAACAAGCAATACAAGGGCTTTATGGTGCAGGTTGGTTTGCGTGTGGAGAACACCCATGCCAAGGGAACATCCAATGGTTTCAGGCAATCGGGAAGCTCGATGGTTACCTATGATTCCACTTTTGACAGGAACTATACGGACTTCTTTCCTAGTGCAGCATTTACCCTTAACAAGAACCCGATGAACCAATGGAGCTTCACCTATAGCAGGAGGATTGATAGGCCTGCTTACCAGGACCTGAACCCATTTGAGTTCAAATTGGATGAGTACACTTACCAAAAGGGCAATACGCAGCTTACGCCGCAGTACACCAACAGCTTTGGCGTAACGAATACCTATAAATACAAGCTTACGACAGCTTTGAACTATAGCCACGTAAAGGATATCTTTTCGCAATTGATTGATACGGCAGAAAAATCAAAAAGCTTTATCACCAAGAAGAACCTGGCCACACAGGATGTGGTGAGTGTAAATATCAGCTACCCTTTTCAATGGAAATGGTACAGTGTGTTTGCTAACCTGAGTGCCAACTACTCGCATTACAAGGCTGATTTTGGTGGAGGCAACCGTACGGTGGACCTGGAAGCTTATGCGTACAACCTCTATACCCAGCATTCCGCAAAATTGGGCAAGGGCTATAGCGCCGAACTGAGTGCCTGGTATGCATCGCCCACTATATGGCAGGGTACTTTCAAGAGCAAGGGAATGGGCAGTGTGGACCTTGGTTTGCAGAAGACCATCCTTAAAGGAATGGGCAATATCAAACTGGCTGTAAGCGATGTGTTCAGGACCATGAAATGGAGCGGTGAAAGTGATTTTGCTGGTCAGTTCCTACGGGCCAGTGGCAATTGGGAAAGCCGCCAGTTCAAGATAAACTTCTCTTACCGTTTTGGTAAGTTGAGCGTGAAACAGGCCCGTCAACGTGCTACGGGTGTTGAGGAAGAGAGCAAACGTGTACAGAGCGGTGGCGGAGGAATTGGAGGGAATTAATAACTGATGTTATGCAAAGATTGTGGGAATAATGTCAGCCTGAGGCCCTCGAAGGCGATCTGGTTTCCAAACAGGTTCCGACAATACTTCGACAAGCTCAGAGTGACATTGCTCAATCCCGATGAAAATATCGGGACAAGCTCTGACATCAGTTAATTAGGCAGTTTGGTTTAGGTTTATAGGGCCGTTGGAAACTTCCAACGGCCTTTTTTATGGAGTATTCGTTAGATGGGTTAGCTGTTTTTATAGGCCAGTTTAAACTGGTACCAATTATCTGTTTCTTTTGAAACAGTGTTCTTTTCGGTTGACTGGTTATTTCCTTGGCTGGTGTTCATGCTTCGCATGCCACCCCTACCGCCGCCACGCATGCCTTTATTGCCTCCGCCGAGGCTCATGCCTTGAGGGCCAGGGCCCTTGGCGGTATAACTGGGCCTGGCAACCTTAGCCTGTTTTACAATACTATTTACTACAATGTCAACACTGAAATTCTTAGCCTGCTTGGCGGTGAATGTTTTGCCGGTAATGTTTTTAATGGGAACCGAAGCTTCATAAACGAGGCCACTGTCCTTGTCCAATTTCAAGGCTGTTCTGATACTGGTTTTTGTATCCTTGACGGCATACTGCCCATTGTCCATGCCATTGAAGCCAATGGTATTGTAAAAATCGGATTCCAATACATACTGGTGCTTCAGTGCTTTCTTGTTGGCGCCGTTTACCGGAATGTTTTCCGAGTTGGTCTTCTTAACGGGGAACACGAGACTTATTGATTTGCTGTCCTTGCCTTTGGGGTCAAAATATACACTCATCCCCTCTTTCAGGATGTTCATTTGGGTGGCATTGTCCTTGGTAACAACGCAGATATAAATATTTTCGTTGTCGTTGGTGACATTGTATTGAAGTGTATAGGCTTCATTGCTGAAACGGAGGGGGAAGGCCCAGTCATCCGTATTGCCATCCACTATTACCGGCCTGTCCTGGAAGCGCCCCTCGGGCGACATTTGGTGTGAGCAACTGCTTACGGAAACACTTATTGCTGCAATGGCCAGGACCCATACTGTATTTTTCATGCTGTTCAATTTGCGGCAACCAAGTTAATGGTCCATGCAGCAAAAAGTATTTAAAATAGGGGAAGTAGCCATTATGGCTGCCGAATGAAAAAGGGTTGGCATGTGCTACATTTCACTTTCTATGGCTTCTGTGGTGGGGCGCTCCTTCATGCTATGGTTTACCAGGAACACACCTGCAATGGTGATGACCGTGCCAATGAGGATATTGACCGTTAATTTCTCATGCAGCAGTACGGCCCCAATTAACATGGCCACAATTGGGTTGAAGTAAGCATACAAGGATGAAATGGCGGCGGGCAGGTGCTTCATGGAATAGATGAAACATACAAATGCTATACAGGAACCGATGGATACCAAGTAGGCGATGGACAGCCATGTTTGCACGGGAATATCCGCAAAAGGGATATGCTGCCCTGTAATCCTTGACAGTATAAAAATGAAAGGGGAGGACAGTAACATTTGCCAGCCCATGCCATAATAGGGATTGATGTTTATTTTGTTCCTTGAAACGAGGATGGTACCAATGCTCCAGGCCAATGTGGCCACCAGACCAAGCACCACCCCAAAAATATAGCCATTGGCCGGATGGTGGAAAGCGCTGTTGTAAAACACCACACCAATGCCAGCGAAGCCGAGTATTAGCCCAGTGAAGGTCAATGCATTGTTTTTTGTTTTGAAGGCTACCATTTCTATGATGACCACAGATAAGGGGTACAGGGCCCCAATCAGTGCGCCCAGGCCGCTGGATATGTAACGGATGCTCCATGTGGCCAATCCATTGGCAATGATCAATAGGAAGAAGGAAATGAAGAGCAGGGATTTAAGTTGCTTCCACGTGGGGAGGGGCTCGCCCTTCAGCGTAAAGAAAATGATGTAAATCACACCAGCAATAAACTGCCTCATGAACGATACCTGCAGACCGGGTACATATTGCACGGCTATTTTACTGGCCACCCAAGTACTGCCCCAAATAATGGAAGTGGCTGTGAGGGCGGCGTATGCTTTTTGATGGGTGTTCATGTTTCTTTGTGCAGCGAACAACCGGTGCAGGGTATGCAGCGAAGCATTCGGCGCTTTTGGGGCTAATGTTTAAAATGCCTCAATCCGGTAATCACCATTGCCAGCTTGTGTTCCACACAGTAGTCAATACTGTCCTTGTCCCTGATGCTGCCACCCGGCTGTATGAATGCCTCAATACCTTCTGCATGTGCCATGCTCACGCAATCATTGAAGGGGAAGAAGGCATCACTGGCCAGAACGGCGCCCTTCAAATCAAACTTGAACTGTTTGGACTTTTCTATGGACTGGCGCAGCGAATCAACACGGGAAGTTTGCCCACAGCCCTTACCAATCAACTGCTTGTTCCTGATCAAGGCAATGGCATTGCTTTTTAAATGCTTGCAAACAATATTGGCGAAAATCAAATCATCTTTCTCTGTTGATGTTGTTTCCCTGCCACCCACTTCTTTCCATTCTGCATAATTGCCTATATCCGTTTGCTGGGAAAGAACACCATTGAGCAACGTTTTTTGTTGGCTGCTGGCTGCTGGCTGCTGGCTGGTTAATTGGAGAAGAATGCGGTTCTTTTTGCTTCTCAGGACCTGCAGTGCATCTTCATCAAAATTGGGTGCAATCAGGACCTCAAAGAAAATTTCATTGATGGCTTCTGCCGTGGATTTATCAATTGTCCCATTGGTAACCAATACACCACCAAATGCACTTTCAGGGTCGCCAGTAAGGGCTGCATCCCAGCTTTCCTTTACAGATGGTTTTGAGGCAATGCCACAAACATTTGTGTGCTTGATGATACCAAAAACGGTTCCGTCGCCAGTAGGAAACTCGCTGATAATCTGAATGGCAGCATCTACATCTACTAGGTTATTGTAAGACAGTTCCTTGCCGTTCAATTGATTGAACAGGGCCGATAAGACGCCATAGAAGCTGGCCGATTGGTGCGGGTTCTCCCCATAACGTAGCACCTGCTTGATGGATGAAGTTTGTGTGGTGGTATTGTCAGGATTGAAATAGTTGTTGATGGCAATGTCATAATTCATCACTACCTGGAAAGCTTTGGCGGCGAAAGCCTTGCGCTGTTCAATGCTGGTTTCACCGCTTTGCGTATTGAGGAGGGTTTCCAAAGAAGCATAATCATCTTTTGCTGCAACCACTACCACATCCTTGAAATTCTTGGCAGCGGCGCGGATCATGCTTGGTCCACCAATGTCCACTTTTTCAATAATCAGTTTTTCATCGGTTGTTGACTTCAATGTTTCCTCAAAAGGGTACAGGTCAACAATGACCAGATCAATTTCAGGAATGGCATATTGCTTCATTTCCTGCAAGTGCTGTTCATCATCACGTTTGCCCAAAATGCCACCAAATACCACTGGATGAAGGGTCTTAACACGTCCACCTAATATGGAAGGATAAGTAGTGAGGCTTTCTACAGCAACACAGGGTATGTTCAGGTTCTCCAAGAAAGTTTGTGTACCTCCCGTAGAGTAAATGGTGATCCCTAGCTCGTTTAACTTTTTGGCAATGGGTTCCAGTCCTTCCTTATAGAAGACAGAGATGAGTGCTGATTGAATTTTTTTGTTCATGAGAAAGGTTGATAGGTTATAGGTGATGGGTCATGGTGAGAACATTCAAGGCTGTAGGGAATCCCTAAACTTTGTTATCATCTTGCACAAAACCTCATATTTGGAATAATAGTTTTTAAAAAGTTCTTCATCAATATAGTTCCTTGCTTTTGCCATAAACAAGCAGGCCACCACTTCTATTGCAGAGCGTAAAGCAATTCCAAGAAACCTGTTAAATTCTGCTTTGGATTGTCCTGTGCTTCCTTCAGCAATGTTTAACACAACAGAATCAGCGGCTCTCTTTATTTGGGAACAAAGGCTATATACTTCGCTTTTGGGAAAGGTCTTTGCTAATAAATCAACCTCATTTGAAAGCTCAAATGCTTGCTGCCATATTTTCAATTCTTCAAACCGAAAAGCCATGTACCTTTTTTGAAAGTGAAACATTAACTGTAATCACCATGACCCATACCCGATGAACCATCTGCTACTTCTATAAGTCCATTATAAAAGCCCCGTCGGTAGCTGTTGAATGGTGCCGCAAATGTAGGCTGTCAGCATCTTTTTTCCAGTAGGCAATTTTCCAGAATGGGTTACTGGAATCGAAGATATATTGGTTGCATTCAAAACTTGTGGACAAACGGCCTAGGTATATCTTGGGATTTTTTGTAAGGATAATGGCATCGAGTTTTATTTTTTCTTTTAATGGGGGTAATTGCAAGGCTTCATCAATAACAAGGATGTTCTTTCCATTACTGCTGATAAGGTGGTTTTGGAAGGAGATATACTGTAAACTATCTGCTTGATTGACCCTGTTCAGGGTCCTGGATGGTTTAATATGGAAATTGTTCAGGAAGCCGTCTTCCATTAAAATGCTATCACCAATAAATTGGTACTGCCTCCCTTCCATTACATCAATGGCGGTGTGATTGGGAATATTGTAGACAATCAGTTTCTGCTGTCCGTTCTTCTGGACAAAATCAATGCTGCGGATGGCAATGAATGCAAGCAAACCGATCAGCCCAGTCATGAAACCCTTGACCTGCTTGTTGATTAACCATATGGCAAAGCCAATAATGCTTGCATATAGAAACAGTACTTGCAGAACATTGATTTGTAAGGAAGGCCAAACGGCAAATGGCAATGTATCCACCTGCTGGATGAACCTGTTCATCACTTCAACGCCCAGTCCTGCTACTTTGCCCACAAATGGACCAACATAAGGGATAAAGTAAGTTACCAGTAATAACAGTTCTGCGTATAGCACCAGTCCGCTAAATGGTACCGCAAAGAGGTTGGTGAACATGAACAAGGTTGGGAACTGGTGAAAGTGGTAGAGTACAATGGGCAAGGTTAAAATCTGTGCCGATAATGTAACTGCATTCAAGCTCCAGAGTCCTTTCAGTAATTTGTTTTTGAAGTAGAACCAGTGGTTGATATGCTTTTGGAAAACCACAATGCTCAACACTGCTGAATAGGATAATTGGAAACCAACATCCCACAAGCTAAATGGATTGAACAATAACAACAGGAAAGCAGATGCGGCCAAACTATTATACATATTGGTACGCTTGCCAATACTCTCACCCAAAACAATGAAGGTGAACATCACAGCACTTCTGAGAATAGAGGGTGCTGCCCCTGCTATGAAACTGAATCCCCATAACACAAACAAGATAGTGGCAGGTTTTAGGATGTTGGTCAACTTGTATTTTCTGAACGGTTTGAACAACAGCAACAATAAGCCATAGATCATCCCCAAATGCAGGCCACTGATGGCAATGATATGGACAACGCCTGTATTGCTGTAACTCTGTACCAGGTCCCTGTCCAAATCGTCCCTATAACCAATGAGCAAGGCTTCTGCAACACTTAATTGATCGGGGTCCTTGATATTGTCCCGGAGAATGGACAATACCTTTGTCCTTGTATTAATCAGTGCCCCATCGAGCCAACTAGTGCTTTTTGTTGGCAGGGTTATGAAAGCATCATCGGTTAGGAATGCTTGGTAAGATATGCCCTGAAATGAACAGTATTTGGTGTAGTTAAAGCCACCGGGATTGCCTGCATTGGTAATGGGCACCAGGTTCTTTACAAGCACTAATTGTGAGCCGTAATCAAGATTGGGCCTAGTGGAATCCTTTTTGAAATAGAGCAGCGCATACCCGGTAACTGTTTTCCATTCTCCGTTGATTAAAACAGCTTCTGCCTTGGCCAGCGCTTTGAAGGATTTTGGTTTCTCCACAATGGGTTCCTGTAGCGTTAGCATCACTGGTAATTTGGCCTGGTAATACTTGCCGATCCATTGTGGGTTATGCTCCATGTTTTTGATGAAACTTACTGCGCCACCAAGAGCGATGAACAGGATGGTGATAGCTAGGCCACCGAGCCAACGTAAGGAGAACTTTTTGGCTGTGCCCAATAACTGAAAGGCAATAAAACCAATCAGCCCAACTGTGCCTGCAATATAGAAAGGCAAAGGAGGAATGTTGAGGTGGTACTGTAAGAGTATACCAACAATTACGGGCAGCAGTAACCGTAAAACGGGAATGGTTTTTAGTATGGGCTTACCGAAGCGAGGCATGAGGTGGTGAAGTGTGCCACAACCTCAAAGGTGTGGCACATGTTTTTTTATTTGAGGTACTTGAATTTGTCGGGATTTATCCTTTCATAGCTTTCCTTATACAGTTTTTCAGCATTTAATTCCATTAATTCAAAAGCCCTTTTCTTATTGACTAATGTTCCATTTCTACAACCAGCTAAGTCCCTAAAGGAAGAAAACTCCCAATCCTCAATTTTCTTTACCAGCCCTGCTACCCAAGGATTTTGGTGAATGTAATGGAAACAGGTAATTCCATAGTTCACACCACTTTCATCGTTTAGGCATTTGCATTTTACATTCTGTGTAAATAAGGAGCCTGTTCTGTTTAATTGTTTGTTTATGCCTTTTGTATAACCACTTTGCATTTGCTGAATAGCATAAGACACGGCTTGAATTTCTATGATGCCCGACTTTTTTGTTATAATGCTTTCCTGAGTAGCTTCTATGAGAATATGAAAATGATTGGGCATCAATGTATAGCAAAGGATATTGCATACTGGCATCAGTGATAGCCTCATCTTCTTGATGAAATAGAGGTAGTTTTCGGAGGAATGAAAAACAACCTGCTTGTTAATGCCCCTATTGTAGATATGGTATAGATTACAAACTTCCAGTTTCATGATACAATATAAAAATAAATCGTAAAACAAAACCAGTCTTCGGGTAAAAAAGTATGCCACACCTTTAAGGATGTGGCATACTTTTTTACCTGCTCAAGTGCATGCTTCTCTCCTTGTACAGGTTCCTGAAATAAGGGTCACGTAAATCCTTAATGAAACGGATGGCTTCACCTGTGCTTTTCATTTCTGGCCCCAACTCCTTGTTTACACCGGGGAACTTATTGAAACTGAACACAGGCTCCTTGATGGCATAGCCCTCCAGTTTCTTCTCCATGGTAAACTCAGTGAGCTTGGCAGCTCCCAACATTACCTTGGTAGCAATGTTCAAATAAGGAATCTGGTAAGCCTTTGCAATGAAAGGGGTTGTACGACTGGCCCTAGGATTGGCTTCAATCACAAACACTTTGCCATCCTTAATGGCAAATTGTATATTGATAAGCCCTTTGATATTTAATGCCCTTGCGATTTTTTCAGAATAGTACTCCATTGTTTCCACAATCAATGGCGTTAAGTTGAAGGCTGGCAGCACTGCATTGCTATCTCCACTATGGATACCTGCTGGCTCAATATGTTCCATTACGCCCATCACATGGAAATTCTCTCCGTCAAAAATGGCGTCCACTTCTGCCTCCTGGCACCTGTCCAAAAAATGGTCAATCAATATTTTATTGTCCGGGATATGCTTCAAGATGCTGATGCAGGCTTTCTCCACTTCCTCATCGTTGATTACGATACGCATGCGCTGGCCACCCAATACATAGCTTGGGCGAACAAGCACTGGATAACCAACAATATTGGCCACTTCAATAGCTTCTTCTGCGGTATAGGCCGTGCCATATTCAGGGTAGGGGATGCCCAGTTCCTTCAACAGGTCACTGAACCTTCCACGGTCTTCGGCAATGTCCATATCATCGTAGGAAGTGCCTATAATTTTGATGCCCTTCTCATGCAGTTTCTTGGAAAGTTTCAGTGCTGTTTGTCCACCCAATTGTACAATTACGCCTTCAGGTTGTTCCAGTTCAATGATTTCCCAAAGATGTTCCCAATAAACTGGCTCAAAGTAGAGTTTGTCGGCCATATCAAAATCGGTGGAAACCGTTTCAGGGTTGCAGTTCACCATAATGGATTCATAGCCACATTCTTTAATGGCCAGTAATCCATGCACGCAGCAGTAGTCAAATTCAATGCCCTGCCCAATGCGGTTGGGGCCACTGCCAAGAACAATTATTTTTTTCTTTGAAGAAGGAATGGACTCGTTGCTCTGTAAGGTTTTGCTCATTTCTAGAAGAATTGTGCAAATGTAAGGGTGGTGGATTTTTTTGAAAGATTATTTTTTAATGAAGGCACTGTTATTATAGGATGTTCCTCCTTGCTCCAATTAAATAGGGGGATCATCCACCCTAAAAAATCAGCTTAACAATATAGTAAAAGGCTGCTGCCATCAATGCAGAAACAGGAATGGTCAAGATCCACGCCCAGAGCAGGTTAATGGTTACGCCCCAACGAACAGCGCTTAAACGTTTGGTGGCACCAACGCCTATAATGGAACCTGTAATGGTATGTGTGGTGGAAACAGGGATGCCCAAATGTTCTGATAGGTATAAAGTGACTGCACCTGCAGTTTCTGCGGCCACACCTTCCAAAGGCGTAACCTTTGTGATCCTGGTACCCATTGTCTTCACAATTTTCCATCCGCCACTCATGGTGCCAACACCGATGCACAGGAAGCTCACAAAAGGTACCCAGCTATACTGCACCACAAACTGGTTGAAGGTTAAATGATTGCCCCGGCCAGCTTCCCAGTAAATAATGGCTGCACCAATAATGCCCATTACTTTTTGTGCATCGTTGCCGCCATGACCGAGACTGAATGCTGCCGATGAAATCAACTGCAGACGCTTGAACCAGCTTTCTGCTTTGTACGGATTGCTCCGTTTAAAAAGATGGACAATGAGTATGGTAATGAAAAATGCAATGACCATACCAATAAGCGGAGCTGCAAAAATGAACAGGAATGTGGGGATTACTTTTGCATAATTGATTACATCAATACCGTTCATGCGGAATCCCCCAGCATGTGCCAAAGCGGCACCCATAAAGCCCCCCAGCAATGTATGCGATGAACTTGAGGGGATGCCAAACCACCAGGTGATCAGGTTCCAAGTAATGGCAGCAAGAAGGCCTGCAAAAATTACCTGCAACGTAATGAAATGTTCATCCACGCTTTTGGAAATGGTGTTGCCTATTTTGAATTCACCAATTAAGTATTTGGAAATAAAGAAGGCAATAAAGTTGAAAATAGCGGCCCATAAAACAGCTTGGAAAGGGGTCAGCACCTTAGTTGAAACAATGGTGGCTATTGAGTTGGCTGCATCGTGGAAACCGTTGATGTAGTCAAATATGAAAGCCAGTACTATTATAAGTATAAGCAGTAAGGGAAAGTTCATAAAAGTTGTTTGTCGTGAATCGTGAACCGTGAACCGCTAGAACGACTGTTACTTGCGATTCTCCGATTGCCGACTTGCGTTAGGCATATTTAATAATGATGCTCTCAATTACATTGGCTGCATCTTCACATTTATCTGTGGCAATTTCCATTACCTGATAAATTTCCCTTTTCTTGATTACTTCTTTGAAATCGTTTTCCTGGTTGAACAACATTTCAATGCTCATATCAAAAACATCATCTGCTTGGTTTTCTATGCTGTTTACTTTTACCAAGGCTTCAGTCATTTCACGCAACTTCTTCATGTCACGCAATCCAAACACCGCTTTCTTGATTTCTATGGTACCCGATAAAATAAGGTCAGCCATTTTTTGGATACCGCTGTCATTGGGATTTACACGGTAGAAGTTGATTTTTTTGGAGGAGGCGAAAATATAATCTGCAATATCATCCAAAGCAGAAGCCAGGTAGTGAATGTCTTCCCTATCAAACGGTGTAATGAAGTTCCTGCCAAGTTCTGTAAAGATCTGATGGGTTGTATCGTCATTTTTATGTTCAAGGTCCTCAATAACTGAAAGGATATTTGCCCTTCTATCGGCATCCGGCTCATTTACCAGCTCCTTTAATTTGATGCCCATTTCGTGGGCCCTTTCTGCTACGTCTTCAAATAACTCGTAAAACACTTTGTTTTTCGGCATAAAGAATTTGCCGATGTTATTGATACCCATGTACTGTAAGTTTTGGCAAAAGTAAAGGTATGAAACGGATAGCTTATCCTACAGGTAGAATTAATAATAAGATAACATTGGTTCCAACGAGCACAAAGGTTAACAGGTTGGTAATATACGGGTAACAATTCGTTAACATAGCAAAGCCACTTTTGCCCCATCAAATAAAAGTATAATCGTGAAGAATTTTGTACTGCTGCTTATTTCAATGCTCTCTATAACCTTTTGCAATGCACAACGTGGAAAGATTTCCGGTAAAGTAACCAATAACAAAAACGAGGGATTGGCAGGTGTTTCCATAAAGATTGGCGGTGCTGCAAAAACAGTTGTTACAACAAATGTTGACGGTAGGTTTACCATTGGTGTTGAGGTTGGCAAAAAATATGACCTAACTTTTTCCTACATTGGTTATACAGAAAAAAATGTTGCTGATGTAATGGTTTCGAAAGCTGGTGCTGAAGAAACAATTGACATTTTGCTGGAAGAAAACAAAAAAACGACTAGTGAGGTAACCGTAAAATCATCTTCAAGAGCCGGTGCCAAAGGGGAAACAGTGAATGCAATGATTGCATTCCAAAAAAATACCAATACCGTTGCCCAGGTTATTTCCGGTGAAGCTATCAGGCGTTCACCAGATAAGAATACGGGTGAGGTATTGAAACGTGTACCGGGATTGTCTGTAATTGATGGCAAGTATTTGGTAGTTCGTGGATTGGCGGATAGGTATAACCAAGCAATGTTGAATGGTGTACTATTGGGTACAACTGAACCGGACAGAAAAACGTTCTCCTTTGATATATTTCCTTCAGCAATTATAGACAACATTGTTATCAACAAGGCATTTATCCCAGAAATGTCTGGCGAATGGGCAGGAGGATTGGTTCAAGTAAATACCAATGATGTTCCGTCTAGCAACTTCTTTGATATTGGTATAGGAACGGGTTTCAACACACAAACAATTGGTAAGGACTTCTATACTTATAAAGGTGGCAAACTTGATTGGTTGGGTTTTGATGATGGTACAAGAGCATTGCCTGACGGCCTGCCCAAGAAAAATGATTTCAATAATTTAGACCAAGCCGCCAAAACAGAATATGGAAAGCAATTTGAAAATGTTTGGGCAGCCAACAAAGGGAATAACAACACAGTAAATCTACTTAGCAGAACGTTTAAATTGTCAACTGGGTTTACTAAAGACCTTGGCAAGAAGAATAAACTATCGGCTGTATTTGCCTTGAATTATAGCCTATCGCCCAAGCGGAACGAATTTGGGAATGGCATTTATAACATAAATGGAAGCAAGGCGGATACTAGTTTTTATTATACCAATACAAAATATTCGCAAGATGTGCTTTGGGGCGGATTGGCAAACTTCACTTTGCAATTGGGAAACAATAACAAGATTTCTGTCAAAAACATTTTCAATGTAAATACCAGCGACTACACAACATTGAGAACAGGTAAGGATTATGAGACGAACTCAATTATTGGAGATAATATAAGGGCTACTGAATTGGCTTTTAAAGCAAACACTTTCTTCAATACACAGATTACCGGAGACCACAATTTACCAAAGTATAAAGCTAAACTGCATTGGTTTGGGAGCTTCCAAATTTTGGATCAATATATCCCTGACCAAAGACGCGTACAGTACAATCAGGATAATCCTTACGACCTATCGTCAGCGTATTCTTTGCTGATAAGTTCTTCTAAGTCGTCACAACGTACTGGTAGCAGGTTTTATGGATTTTTGAGTGATTACAATTATACTACCGGTGCGGATGTAAGCAAGAATTTCACGCTTGGCAACTTACCACAATCGGTTAAAGGCGGCTATTTCTTTCAGGTAAAGGATAGGTTGTACGATTCAAGGCCTTTTGCTATTTATTTACCGATTGACAATCCTGCTTTACGCCATCTGGACCAAAGTGTAGTATTCAGTCCAGAAAACTTTGGTAATGGCATTGATAACAAATTTGCTTTCAATGAAATTGGTGATGCCCGTTACCGCTATTTAGGAAATGCTATTTTGAATGCTGGGTTTCTTCAGTTTGATAACCAAATATTCACTAACAAATTACGTGCTGTTTGGGGCCTACGTGTGGAAGATTTTGATCAATTGATTGGTAGCACCAATCCTAAGGACCCTCGCTTTGTAAATATCAAGAAAACAGATTTTCTACCTGGTGCCAACTTTACTTACAAGTTGAACAATACTACCAATATCCGCTTGTCGGGTTCACAAACTGTTATCCGCCCAGAGTTTAGGGAGCTGAGTTCATTCTCATTTTATGATTTTGATTTAGGTGCCACTATCACAGGTAATCCATCATTACAACGCACCAAAGTGACCAATGCAGATTTGCGTTATGAAATTTATCCAAGAGCTGGCGAACTGTTTACGTTTGGTGTGTTTTACAAATACTTTAAATCGCCAACAGAACTGTTCTTCGAAAATACAGGTGCTGGTAGCTCTGCAACTTTTAGGTATGTTTCTCCAGACCATGCCAATAGTTATGGAGCAGAATTTGAATTCCGCAAGAAATTGGATTTCAATACGGCATTGCGCAATTTTACTTTCCAGGGCAATGTGGCCTACATCTACAACCGGGTATCTGATGCAGTTATCAATAGGCCCATGCAAGGACAGAGCCCTTACTTGATTAATCTGGGCCTCCAATACGATATTGAAAAAATTGGCTTGAATACTACCTTGTTATTTAATCAAATTGGAAGGAGGATTTTTTACGTAGGTGGCCAGTCGCAGCCCCCAACATGGGAAGCACCCCGCCCTCTATTGGATTTGCAGATTGCCAAAAAGGTGATGAAAAACAAAGGCGAAATCAAATTGAATATTGCTGACATCATTAACCAAGCAGCCAAGTTCTACTACGATTTAAACGAAAATGGCAAATATGATAACAGTGATGTACTTGCTATTAAGCGTAAATATGGAACAAATGTTAGCCTTTCATTCGGCTATAAAATAAAATAAGATTTCAAATAACTAAATAAAAGAACACAAGTAAAATTTAAAAAACAGAGCATGAAAAAGCTATTTATCTTAATCGCAGCAGCCGGTTTGGTTACAACAAGTTGCCGTAAGATTGAAGTTGATGGTGGTACCACTACCACAACGACTACCACTGAAGAGAATACAATTCTAGAAGGTAGGATTATTGCCAACAGAACATTGAAAGCAGGTTACACCTACAAATTGCGCGGCTTGGTATATGTGACCAATGGTGCAATATTGACGATTGAACCAGGAACCAAAATAGTTGGTGAACTGAATAGGAATGGTGCTTTGATTATTACACGTAGCTCCAAGATTATTGCTGATGGTACAGAAGCAAAACCAATTATTTTCACATCAGAAGCTGCTACACCTCAACGTGGTGACTGGGCCGGTGTGGTATTGTTGGGCAATGCACCTAACAATTCCTCATTCAATGGCGTTGATGGAGTTGGTGAAATTGAAGGTGGCGTAAACAACAGCGATGGCTTGGGTTTATATGGATTAGGTGCTACTTCAAACCTAGCCGACAATAGCGGTATCATGCGTTATGTTCGTATAGAATATGCTGGTTACGCCTTCTTGCCAGATAAGGAAATCAATGGTTTGACCTTTGGAGGTGTTGGTAACAATACCGTGATTGACTATGTACAGGTTTCCTATGCAAACGATGATAGCTTTGAGTGGTTTGGTGGTTCAGTAAACTGCAAACACTTGATTTCCTTCAGGACTTTGGATGATGACTTCGATACGGATAACGGCTTTAGTGGTAAGGTTCAATTTGGCATCTCCGTTCGTGATTCTGCTATTGCAGACATCTCCAAGAGCGAGGCATTTGAATCTGACAATGATGCAAATGGTTCCACAAGACAAACCTATTTGCCAACCATACCAGTAAGTGCAGCTAACCCTGTAGCCATTGTGCCTGTAAAAACTTCTGCTGTGTTCAGTAACATGACAGTAATGGGTCCAAAAGCAACTGCTACAACCAATGGTAACAGTTTGTTCCTTTGCGCTGCTCAAATACGCAGGAACAGTGAAATAAGCATCATGAATTCATTGATTCTTGGTTGGAATGGCGGTTCGGTGAATGGCTTGTTGATTGATGCTTCAAAGGGAGCTGCAACAGACTTTAATATGGTAGGTTACACACCTCCAGGCGGTACTGCTAACGCTGCTACTGCAGGCTTGAATTTTTCAAATAACATTATTGCTGGACCAACTTCAAATGCGGTTAGTTATGCTGCAGCAGTTCCACCAACAGGTTCTACTGTTGCATCAATTACAGCTTGGGTAAACACTGCTGCTTTTGGCAATACCCTTACAGCAAACAATACTGATGTTGGTTTGGGTGCTCCATTTAACTATACCGCTCCAGATTTCAACCCAACTTCTACAACCGCTTTGGCTGCTACTGGTGCTTCTTTTACCAATGCTAAGTTGACTACTAAAACAAACAATGTTTTGGATTTCACACCAACTTCTTACAGGGGTGCATGTGCAGTGGGAGATTCTTGGTGGAAGAACTGGACCAAATTCAATTAAGAATTTAAACTGTAATCCCAAATAAATATTTTAGCCGCTCCTATAAAAGGAAGCGGCTAATTTTATACCCATAATGAAAAGAATATGAAGAGGAGTTTTTACCTGATAGGAACAATAATGGTATTGCTGGTTGCTTGCAATGGCCAACCAGAACAGCAAGCTGCTAGCTCATCGGATCATCCGGGCGTTACGACACCATCTGGACAAGCTAGCCCTGCTGATGATGCAATGGCCAAAAAGGCGGCAATAGTTCAACTGGATGCTTTGGAGAAACTGTTCAACAATGAGAACTTCTTGCAGGTTAATGGAAAGGACAGCAGCTATTTTTATTTTAGTAGGCTTGGAAAGAGTAACATGTTTGTACATACTTACAAAATAGTAAAAGGAGACTCTGCAGGTTTGAAGATTGATACTATACAAATAGGCGCTAGCAACAAGTTGCAATGGAACTGGCAGGGCAAACCTTTAACTTTAGGCAATGCTACAGATTATGTAAGCAGATGGACAGTAAACAATAATGAAAAGGATAAAATAGAGTTTCAAAGGATTGATAACAAAACAATTCATGTAGTTGAAGGCGGCAAAAAATTAGTGCTTCATCGAACATTGTCACTCAGCCTATTTTTGGTAAGAAGTTATTATGACTACCAGCACGGAACCAAATATGCACAGGATTCTGTCGATAACTTTAAACCTAGGCCAGTAAAGCCATTAAATAATTAATGTTTTGGTTACATGACCCTCATATTGCCATAACATAACAATACCACTTTTGTATTCAGTTAAGGTTTATAGCAAACGACAGAGTACAGTAGATTTTCTCATCCCCTTTTGATTTCCATCAGAAGGGTTTTTTATTGGGTTGCCTGTCAATCAAAATAGGGTTGTGGGAATATGATTGGTATAAATATTGCTGGACTTGGGGCAAGTAATAAGGAAAGGAAACAAGGATCTCGCAGCAGTTTCACAGTATTCTTATAGGCACCAAAACCACACTATAACCACATCATTACCACAGTAAACCACATTTTTGTGGTGAGAAGTGGCAATGATGTACCTTTTCTGTAGCGCTAACCTGAACTGAACCACTACCTGCATGCTACAGGCATCCTGCAGGGCATGCAGCTTAGCCGGCCGGACGCTCATCTTCCACTGATAAATGGCATTAAAAAATAGGTCCAGCAATGCGGTAGGCAATATGGCTTCTCCATTGGTATTTTACTGGAGTTATATCCATTTAGGAGGAATACATGAATGCTCCGTTTGTAGTAATTGGTGCCTTCGCCATCATTCGATCTTCCGCTCACCTTGAACAGTTTCATTTACTGCTGCCAGCAGGAAATCAAACAAGTTCATCTCTGTTGGTACTGCCAACTTCTTCCTTAACCTGTAACGGCTAATTTCCACTCCACGAACGGAAATGTTCATCAGCTGGGCAATCTCCTTGGTAGCAAGGTTCATCCGCAAATAGGCACAAAGTTTCAGTTCATTGGCGGTAAGGTTGGGGTACCTCGTTTTCAGTAGGACAAGGAAGTCGCTATGCACCTTATCGAAGTGCATGGCAAAATGCTCCCACTGTTCGTCCTTCTTGTCCTCATCGCTGATGGTTCGTATGATTTTCTTTACATCATCGGCATCCTGCTCATTGTCCGATGTCTTCTTCAGTTTGATCATCTGTTCCTTTACCTTGCCGAGTAGTTCGCCTTTTTGCACTAGGTGCATGGCAGTGGAAGCCAGTTCCGTATTCTTATGGTGTATTTCCGCTTCCAGCTTTTCATTGCGCAGCTTCACAATTTCCTTCTCGTTCTTCTCCAGTTCCAACTGGTGCAGGTACAGCAAACGCTTCCGTTCTTCCTCATGTTTCAACTGCTGCTGTTCAAACTTCCTCTTCTGGTAACTGAAAAACAGGTAATTGCCTATAATGAACAGGCAAACATAAAAAGCATAGGCCCAGAAAGAAAGGTACCAGGGTGGCAGCACGGTAAAATTGTAACTGCCCGCTTCAGCTTCTGCACCTAGATTGTTCCGGGCCTTTACCTTGAAGGTATAATTGCCCGAGGGCAGGTTGGTATATTCCTTCTCTGTTTTGGAGGAGAATTCTGACCATTTCTCGTCAAAGCCCTCAAGGAAATAACTGTATTCAATATTGGACTGCTGGGCATATACGGGAGAGGAAAACTCAAAATGGAACGAGTTCCATGCATGGCTGATAACCGTTTTCCGTTGCTGTATAAGATTAGCAGTATCGTTTACTTCCCCCGCATAGCCACCAAAAAGTAAGCTGTCCCTTTCATTGATGGCCTTTACCATGGTTATCTGAACGGGCAGGGGATACTTGATTTTCTTGTACTGGTCGTAATTGATATGGTAAAAGCCCTTCTCCCCACCAATCAGTACATTATTGTTGTTCAATGGGAACACAAATTCAAAGCCACTTACGAACTTATTGGTAAGCTCAGGAAAGTAAATGGCCTTGGGTTCCTTGGTAGACATATCAATAACCCCAAGGGTCTTATCGAATACGAACCAGATATTGCCAGCATTGTCTTCCTTCAAATAGCGGATTTTCTTGTTCTTGAAAAGCTGGTCCAAATGAGTGGAGGGCCTGAATTCATCCTTATTGCTATCATATTCAAATACCCCGTTTTCACTCGCAAGTACCACTTTGTTCTGCACCTTGAAAATGTAGTTGCCATTAATGGATTGCACTCCATCCTTGGCCGTGTAGAATTTCACTGTAGGTGTTGTTTCTACATTTTGTACCCGGTAAATGCCCTTATAAGGATGCGCAATCCAGATACTGTTGTTATCGATTACCACAAATCTGGCCGATTCAAAATGTGCATGGGTGTTCCTCGATATAAAGCTCCCGTTCTGGTAGTTGTAGAAATTGATGCCCTGGTAGGTGCCAGCAGCCATGATACCGGAGGGCAGCACGTTCTGGCAGGGAAGAAAGGTCCAGAAACCGGAGGATTTGTCAATGGCAGTGGCCCCATTGTTATCAATCAAAAAAGCCCCTTCATGATGCCCCATCAACAATTTGCCGTTCACTTCGGAAAGGTTCCATACCTGCCCTTTGGTATTAGGCACCGGTTTGAACTCCCCCTTTATATAGCTAAGGTCTTCCTCAGGGTATAGGGGTACTTTGAACAGTCCATTGGAAGTGCCTATATACAGTTCATTGTTATAAATGGTGGAAGCATAGCCGGAACCCTCATTCAGGTACTCGGGATAGATATGCTTGATGGCATTGTTGTAGGCAATGAAATCAATGCCATTGTCCAGGCCCAGCCACAGGTTCTTTTCCTTGTCAAGGAATATATCCAGGATATTATTGTTCTGCAGTCCTTCCTTTCTTGAAAAGCTCTGGACAAGGTTACCCTTCTTGTCAATGATGAAGCAGCCGTCCAGATTGGTTGCCAAGGCGATGTGGTTATCGTTCACCATGACAGAGGAAGAAATGTTCTTGGTGGAGATATTGTCAAGAGCAGGCGACTGGAACTTGGTAGCATTATTGCCGTTCAGGATAAAGCAGCCGTTCTTTAAAGTGGTCAGCAGAGCGCTGTCCTTACCGATCATGGTAAGTGATGTGGCAAAATAGTCCTGCGGCAGTTCGCTTTTCTGCAAGAAGGGCTTCCAATAGCCATTTTCAAAAGACAGTAACCCCTTGTCAAAATCCTGGGCAATCAGCTTATCAGCAAAAGGGGAAATGAAACGCCAGTGCGTACTCTTGTAAACCGTACAGTGGTTACCACTGATTTGGAATATCTTATTGCTCGTCTGGAAGAACACCCAATCCTTGTAGAAATAAATTTCCCAAACATCCGTAAAGGAGTTTTCCTCCTTGGGAATGAGGCTTTTAAGGGAATGGTACGCCAGTTGGCCATTATTGGCAGGGGAGAAATAACCAAACTCGTCCTGACCACCTGCATAGAGCTTATTATCAGGTCCGAACTCCACCGAACGCACGATACTGCTGTTGGGCAGGGAGTAAGTCGTCCATTTGATGCCATTGAACACCAGTACCCCCTCACTGTTGCCAAAATACATCACCCCCTTCTTATCCTGACGGATCTGTCGGTTCTGGGCCCCTGCCTTGTATTCTTGTTTGGAGTAATTGTCTATATCGGGGAGGCCGATGGTATTCTGTGAGATAACCGTTGATGTAAAAAAATAGAGCAACAAAAAAAAGGCAGTCTTTTTCATTTTTACAGGCAATGTGAAAGCAATCGTTTGGCAATGATGTAGTAAAGATGTGCAAAAAACCAATAGGAAAAGCCCTTTTTTGAAAACTGATGTAGTAGTGATGTAGTAGTAAACTTTTATTGGGTGCAACAAGCCTCTACTTTTACCTTGTCTTTAGATTGCCATTTAACACAGAGAAAATTTCTCTATCACTCACTAAAACTTGCATATGAAAATCAAAACTGCACTGCTGCTTATTGTCATGCTTGTTGTGCAAAGCATGACAGACCTCTTCGCACAAGGTTTCCCGGTTTCGGGGAAAATTACCTCCAAACCTTCCAATTTGCCCCTTCAGGGTGCATCAATTACAGTAAAAGGAACAACCTTGGGTACGGTTACCGACCAGAACGGTGATTTCAGGATCACTGTCCCTAAAAAAGGCTCCATACTGGTTATTGCTTTTACAGGAATGGCTTCAGAAGAAATAACCGTAAATGAGGCTGGTACCTTGAACTTCACGCTGAATGAACTGAGCAATTCTTTAAATGAAGTGGTGGTAGTTGGTTATGGCCAACAGAAAAAGACCTTGGTAACAGGTGCCATTTCATCTGTTAAGGCGGAGCAACTGGAAACCGTTTCCTCCACAAGGCTTGATCAGGCCTTGCAAGGAAGGACTTCCGGTGTACAGATTTCCCCCACTTCTGGTCAACCCGGTGCCAGCCTGAACATCCGTATCCGTGGTACGGGTTCCAATCGTAATTCAAGCCCTTTATTTATTGTGGATGGTATCAGGGCCGGCGGTATCGAATCACTGGACCCTGCCGAAGTGGCTTCTGTGGAAATACTCAAGGATGCAGCCTCTGCCGCCATTTATGGTGCAGAAGGCGCTAACGGTGTAATCATCATTACCACCAAAACAGGCAAGAAAAATACATCCGAAGTAACTTATCAGGCCCAACTGGGTACACAATCCATTAAGGACGGCTTCATCAAAATGATGAATGCACAACAGTACCAACAATACCTTACAGAAGCGGGGGTAGCTGGTGGACCCACTGCTGCTGAAGCTGCTGCTGTTGGTGAAGGAACCAACTGGCTCAAAAGCACTTTACAAACGGCACCCCAACAGCACCATACCCTCTCCATCAGTGGCGGAAGCGATAGGTCAACCTACTTCCTCAGCGGCAATGTGTTTTCGCAAGAAGGTGTGGTAGGCGGTGAGAAATCAAGATTTGTAAGGAATACTGTAAGGTTCAATAGCGACCATAAAGTAAAATCATGGTTGAACGTTGGTAGCCGTTTGGTATATGCCAACCATAGGAGGAAAGCCATTTCCGATAACAATGAATTTGGTTCCATATTAGCCAGTGCCTTGGTAATGGACCCTATTACACCAACCGTGTATGGTTCGGTCCTGCCTGCACATGTACAAACAGCCATTGCCAACGGCAAATCTTTGAGGACCGATGCCAATGGTAATATATATGGTATCTCCAAATTCCTGAAAGGGGAATATGGCAATCCATTGGCAAGGATTGATATGGCCAAGGGTGAAAACGTACAGAACAAGATCATCGGAAGCGTGTTTGCGGATATTGAGCCATTCGCCGGTCTCAAGTTCACTTCACGTTTCGGTATCGATGCTGCCTTCCAAACAGGACACGGCTGGACACCCACTTATTGGTTCTCCGATGAAAGCCAGAATACAGTTGCCAATGGCTATGATTACAGCGATACCTGGTACACTTGGCAATGGGAAAATTTTGTCACCTATACCAAACATTTTGGTAACCACAACCTTACCTTATTAGGAGGTGTTTCTGCACAGAAAACACATGAGTTCCACATGGGGGGCAGTTACTCCGGCCTCTTCAAAGAAGAAGATAAATTTTCCTATGCAGATTATGTACCTGATGCACAGGACAGGATTGGAAGCATAGGTTTCGATAAAACATTGGCTTCCTTTTACGGAAGGCTTACTTATGATTACAAAGGGAAATACTTATTGGGCGCAACCATTAGAAGGGATGGTTCCTCGCTTTTCTCACCTGATTACCAGTGGGGTACTTTCCCCTCTGTCTCAGGAGGATGGGTGTTATCCAATGAGAATTTCTTTTCCAGTTCTTCCATCAGCAAAACGGTTAACTATGCTAAACTGCGTGCCAGTTGGGGACAGAATGGTAGCCTCTCAAGTGTAGGACTTGGCGAATGGATGAATTCCATTGGTGCTGGGTTGATTTATCCTGATGGCAGTGGCGGCCTTTTGGTAGGCGCTTCACCTACCAGTTTGGCCTATCCCCAATTAACTTGGGAAACCAGTCAGCAATTTGATATCGGTGCCGAGTTTGCCTTTATCGATAGGCGCTTGAACTTGACCATTGACTACTATACCAAAAAAACAAAGGACCTTTTAACAGGTGGCAATGCCCCCATTTTTGCTGGCAACACCCTAAAAACCGTAAATGCGGGTAACGTTGAAAACAAGGGCCTTGAAGTGGAACTGTCGTACAAGAACAAACCAAAAACTGCTGATGGCTTCAGTTATGAAGTAGCGGTTAACTTCTCCACCCTCAAAAACGAAGTCACCTACCTTGACCCCAACTCTCCCTTCATTGGTGGCGCAGCTATCGGTACAGGCTGGACAGCAACTGCTATGCAGGTGGGCAACCCAATTTGGTTCTTCAATGGTTACAAAACCGCTGGTATATTTCAATCAGCAGCAGATGTGACGGCTTATTTGACCAAAACAGGTATAACAGGCTATACGCCTAAAGCAGGCGACCCTATTGTAGTGGACGTAAATGGCGACAAGCAAATTTCACCTGCGGATATGACCAATATAGGCAGCCCCCATCCTAAGTTCCTATATGGTGGCCGTATCAACCTTGCTTACAAAGGATTTGATTTGTTGATGTTCATTCAGGGACAGTCCGGTAACGATATCCTAATGGGTTTTAACCGTACAGACCGTTCCACTGCCAACAAACCTGCTTTCTTCTTTACCGACCGTTGGACAGGGGCTGGAAGCACCAACACTTGGTTTGCTGCCAATACCTCCAATCCTTATGCGTACAACAGTGACCTAATGATTTTCAATGGATCGTTTGCCCGTATACGCCAACTGCAATTAGGCTATACACTTACAAGGAAAGTGCTCAGCAAGGCAAAAATCAAGAACGCCCGTTTGTACATTTCATTAGATGACTTTTTCACTTTCACCAAATATCCCGGTGTTGACCCAGAAGGAGGCAGCAATGCTGGCAACAGCATTGGTATAGACCGTGGCGGCTACCCTATTCCAAGAAAGGTAATGGGTGGACTGACCTTCACTTTCTAAACAATCAATTTCCTGAAAACATTTAAACAAACGACCATGAAAAAAATATTAGTAAGAACGGCCATCGTTTGCTTGTCCACTTTAACCTTGGCAAGCGGTTGCAAGAAGTTCCTCACGCAAGAAGTGCCAGGAGCCTATCCTGAACAGGATTTCTACAAAACCGATACCGATGTGTCACAGGCCGTGGTGGGGGTGTACGATATGATGCAGGCACACTACAACAACAACTGGGCAAGTCCTTATATGATCAAGACATTGCTTTCCGATGAAAGCAATGCAGCGGGTAACGATGCTGGCGACCAGCCAGGTTACCAGACATTAGACAAATTCAACCATGATGCTACAAACGATAAGGTACGCGATGCATGGAGGATGTTCTACTTTACCATCTACCGTGCAAACAAGGTAATCAACAAATCAGATGCAAACACCGCCTTGCGTGCAAGGTTGATTGCAGAGGCAAAAGCCATCAGGGCCTACAATTATTTTGAACTGGTGTCTTTATGGGGCAATGTTCCCTTGGTACTTGATGATGTGGCTCCGGCCCAGTACACTTCTACTGGGCGTGCTGCAAAAGCCGATGTATATGCACAGATAACCAAGGACCTGCAGGATGCCATTGCCGTACTTCCCAACAAGTCTGCTTATGCAACTGCAGACAGGTTCCGTTTTTCAAAAGGTGCTGCCATTGCCTTATTGGGCAAGAGCTATCTCTACCAGCAGAAATGGGCAGAAGCCGCTGCACAGTTTGAAACAGTAATTACATCCAACCAGTATTCATTGGAACCATCTATTGGCAAGGCATTTTCCCAAGCTGGTGAATTTGGAACCGAATCATTGTTTGAGGTTTCCTACACCAATATGCGTGCTTACGATTGGGGAAATTTTCCTTGGGGCGCTGCACCGGAAAGCAATATCCATATACAGTTGATGGGCCCTAGGGGCGACTTCTATACAAAGGCTCCTACTGATTCATTGGCTGCAGGTTGGGGATTCAACCTGCCCAAGCAGAAATTATGGAATGCATTTATTGCTGCCGGGGATGTGGTAAGGAGGAAACAAATTGTCATGTCCGTTGGTGAACTGCAAGCTGCCGGTGGCAACTGGACCAACCCAACTGCCTATGGTTATGAAGGCTATTTCCAAAGGAAGTACGGTTCCTTCACTTCACAAACAGGAGGCCCTATAGGTGAACTGAACTATGGTACCAACTGGAGACAGATACGTTATGCAGATGTATTGTTGATGGCTGCAGAAGCCAATTACCGTGCTGCCAACGAACCCAAAGCATTGATTTACTTGAACCAGGTTCGTCAACGGTCTTCCTTGCCCGTTATTAGCCCTACAGGCGCTGCCCTATTTACTGCTCTCGTTACTGAAAGGCAGTTGGAGCTCGCCTTCGAAGGTGTACGTTTCACGGATCTGGTACGTTGGGGACTGGCCGTGCAGGAACTGGGAAGCTTAGGCTTCGTGGCCAATAAACATGAACTGTTGCCCATTCCTGACAATGATGTGAAGACAGGTCACCTTGTTCAGAACCCGGGCTACTAATTAGACTGTGTCAGCCCGAGTAATCAATATTTGCTTCGCAGGGAAACACATTGAAAATGGCAGATTGGAAAGGATACCAATCATTCTTCGATGTAGAAACCTACGAAGAATGGTGTTAGCCTGAGCCTGTCGAAGGCAGTCTCAGGAAGAAACTTCATCTGTTATAGCAGATGCCGAAACCGATTAATAAAAGATGTCAGGTTGCACCAGGTAATTTTCTGGTATTGGACTGGTCAATGGTGTGTATCAAGTTGGTAGCGATAATTATCGGGACATTGAAACCAACTCGGGAAAACCCCATCGCTCTTTTCAGTAAAGCCGATAATATCGGCTCAACCTGACATCATTTGATACTTAAGATTCAATCAATCAACATGAAAATGGTAACCTACATTTTTTCCTTTGTGGTGATGCTGCTATCATCCTGTTCAAAATCAACAACAGGTTCCGGAGGTACTGTTACTGTTCAACCGCCACAGGACAAGAACTGGGCCTTTGAAACAACTCCGATATGGTCCGACGAGTTTGACTACACAGGTTCGCCCAATCCGGCTAAATGGGGCTATGATCTTGGCGGCGGCGGTTGGGGCAACCACGAACTGGAGTATTACACCAATACAACCAACAATGCCAAAGTGGAAAACGGCAAGCTCACCATCACTGCAAGAAAAGAAAGCATTGGTGGCATGAACTATTCCTCCGCTAGGATGGTCACCCGTGACAAGGGCGATTTCCTGTACGGAAGGGTTGAGGTAAGGGCGAAGCTCCCATCTGGTAAGGGTACATGGCCAGCTATATGGATGCTGCCCACCGATTGGACCTATGGCTCATGGCCAAAATCTGGCGAAGTGGACATTATGGAAGAAGTTGGCTACGACCCCAACAATGTGCTTTTCAGCATCCATACAGAAGCCTATAACCATAGCATTGGTACCCAGAAAAGTGGCGGCAAGATGATACCCACAGCTATGACGGATTTCCATAACTATCGGGTTGATTGGACACCCTACGCAGTACGTGGCTATTACGATGACCAGTTGGTCTTCACCTTCGTGAACGAAGGCACGGGCTACAAAGCCTGGCCATTCGACAAGCGTTTCCATATACTGCTCAACCTTGCCATTGGCGGCGATTGGGGTGGTGCACAGGGTGTGGACGATTCCATTTTCCCCGCAGCCCTAGAAGTGGATTATGTAAGGGTTTATAAAATGATTGAATAATAGTTTTCTCGGGCGTTTTTTGTTTTACTAAGTAGCAATCGTTGAGTAAGGGCGGGCTTCTTAAGGCCTGCCCTTTTTTAAACAATGGTATTTAATTCCTTTTCCTGAAATAGATTTTATGAGGTTCCTATATGTCCTAACAGTCTTCCTTTTCTCCGTGACCGCCTATGCACAGGGCCTGAAAACCCACGGCAAAACCATTGTAGACAAAAATGGCCATGAAGTCATCCTCCGTGGCATGGGCCTCGGTGGCTGGATGCTACAGGAACCCTATATGTTGCAGTTAATTGGGGCTGCCACTAACCAGCATGGTATCAAACAGAAGATTACCGAACTGGTGGGCGAGGAAAAAACAGCCCAGTTCTACAAAGCATGGTTGAACAACCATTGTACCAAGGCGGACATAGACTCCTTGGCCGCATGGGGTTTCAACATGGTGCGTGTGCCCCTGCATTTTAACCTCTTTACCCTGTTAGCCGAAGAGGAGCCCGTAAAAGGCAAGGATACTTGGTTAAAAAAAGGATTTGAACTAACTGATAAACTATTGGGCTGGTGCAAGGCCAATAGCATCTATGTGATACTGGACCTTCATGCTGCACCCGGTGGGCAGGGAAATGATTTGGCCATATCCGATAGGGACACTTCCAAATCATCCTTGTGGAACAACCAAACCAACCAACAAAAAACAGTTGCCCTATGGCAGCAATTGGCAGAAAGGTACAAAGACAACGAATGGGTAGGTGGCTATGACCTGATCAATGAGCCCAACTACGGTTTCCAAAACCAAACAGACAGGAATGGCTGTGCAGAAAAAGGCAATGAACCGCTGGTACAATTGTACAAGAACATTACTGCCGCCATCAGGAAGGTGGACAAAAAGCACATTATCTATATAGAAGGCAATTGCTGGGCAAACAATTACAACGGCATAGCCCCCTTATGGGATGACAACATGGTTATCAGTTTCCATAAATATTGGAATAACACCAACAAGGCTTCCATACAGGATTTTTTGGATATGCGTGAAAAATACAATGTACCCCTATGGATGGGCGAAACAGGCGAGAATTCGAATGCATGGTTCACGAATGCCATACAATTATTTGAAGAGAACAAAGTGGGCTGGACATGGTGGCCCCTCAAGAAAATGGGAATCAACAATCCCATGAGGATCCCGTCGAACAGCAACTATCAAGCAATCATCGACTATTGGAAGGGTAATGGCAAAAAGCCCACTGCTGCCATGGCCTTTAAGGGGCTGATGCAACTTGCAAAAGACACAAGGGCATCCAATACCATCATGCAACGTGATGTGATTGATGCCATGGTAAGGCAGGTAAGGACGGATGAAACACTCCCTTATAAGGACAACATCATCCAACCAAACAGCATTCTCTATGCAGTGGATTATGATTTTGGCAAACGGGAATATGCCTATAGTGATAAGGATTCCGGCACCTATTGGGTGTCGAACAATATTAGGACCGACTGGAACAAGGGCTGGCAGTACAGGAACGATTGCGTAGACATCGAAACCTGCAAGGATAGTATTACCAATGGTTATAATGTGGGCTGGATTGAGGATGGGGAATGGATGCAGTATACGGTCTACTCCAACACGGATGCAGTGTACGATGTAAACATCCGCTCTGCATCAAAGGAAACAGAAGGGCAGATTACTTTTTTATTGGGCAATAAACAACAAATAATCCTGTTGCCTGCAACGGGTGACCATCAACTTTGGAAAACAACAAAAGCAAAAAATATAAGGCTACAGAAAGGCTGGAACAAAATAAGGATGCTGGCCACCAAGGGTGGTTTCAACCTGAACTATATGCAGTTCATCAATACAGTTAACACAGCTCAAAACAATTGACCAACAGAAAAATAGGATAATTATGAAGAAGGGAAACTATTGCATCAAGGCCGCATTGTTGCTGGCATCATTTGGTTGTATCCACCAGATACAGGCGCAATCCAAAATGGATACGGCAGCAAAAATCAATGCGCTCATCAAGCAGATGACACTGGAAGAAAAAGTGAACATGATTCATGCTTCATCTTCGTTCACGTCAGGCGGTATAAAACGATTGGGCATTCCGGAACTCACTACTTCAGATGGGCCACATGGTGTGCGCCCAGAACACGGCCGTGATTGGCAACTGGACAATAATATACTCGACTCTGGTACCTATATGCCCACAGGCGTTTGCTTGGCGGCAACATGGAACCCGAAACTGGG
>JAHEZD010000060.1:33498-37402 GCA_023251255.1 Chitinophagaceae bacterium | reverse complement strand
TGCCAATGATGATCAAGGCATCGCCAATCCCTTCAAATGGCTTATGCACAGATAGGATTTGATAAGCCTCCCATTTGCCCCTGATTGTAGTTGGGTTTATTTTCTTCGATTGGACCAATTGCTTGATGAATAATGACTTCTCCAATGAACCAATAATGATAATGCTTTTTCGTGATGTAAGGGTCCGATGAATGATGTCGGGCTTCTTGCCTGTGACAGCGAAGATGTCCTGCTGTAGCAGCAAGGCTGCTTTTTGCACAAGCATATCGTCGCTTTCATCAACATAGATGGAGGCGATGCTGTTTCCATCAACAATGGGGAATGTGGATGCCGATTTTTTTTCTGCTACAATACTCTGGCAAAAGCAGGTCATACCGGAAACAAAGCAAAGGGCAAGCAATACAATTTTTTTCATACGCTTAGATGATTACTTATATAGTGGACCAATGACCCGAATGTGGCATAACTGCATATTCATCAGTTTGTAACTGTTACTCCATAATGGGTAGTTGTTAAAATCCAATTGAATTGCCGCCATCAACGGGCAGCACAACACCAGTAATGTATTTGGCTGCGTCGCTTGCAAGGAACAGGGCCGTACTTCCTATGTCCATTGGGTCACCTAGAAAGCCCAATGGGGTCCTTCCTATTACTTTTGCTTTACGCTCCTTGTCATTATTAAGTGCTTTTGCACTCATGTCCGTGGCAATGAAACCAGGGGCAATGCAATTGATGCGTATGCCCTTGGGCGAAAGCTCAACGGCCATGGCCCTTGTCATGCCTTCAATGGCGCTCTTGGAGGCAGTATAGGCAATCACTTTTGGCAGGCCATATTGGGATGCCATGGAACTGATATTGATGATGCACCCTTTCTTGTTTGGCAGCATTTTCTTTATTACTTCCCTGCTCAGGGCGAATACCGCATTTACATTGGTATGCATGATTTTTTGGAAATCTTCATCTGTAACGTCCACCAGGTCCTTTTTGCCGTTGATGCCTGCATTATTTACGAGGATGTCAATATTGCCATATTCTTTTGTGATGCGGTGCACGAATGAATTTGTTTCTGAAAGGTTGTTCAAGTCAAAAGGAAGGGCAATGCAATTGTTCCCCAATTGCTTTTTTGCGACTTTCAATTTGGTTTCATCCCGGCCAACGATGATGGTCTTGATTTTGGCCTCAATAAATTTGGATGCAATGGCAAATCCAATACCAGACCCGCCTCCTGTAACAATGGCCAGTGACTGTTTTGTTTCTTTCTTCATTGGTAGTTGTAGATTTTACAAGCGCTCAAATATAGCCAGCAGTGGAGTCTTTGTTAAGTTCAACTTCTTATTGGCATATTGATTCTTTTTGGCTGTTCTTTATTTAATTCTTATCAAGCTTGTGCTATCGGTTCAAGGCAAATGCTTGATATCATTTTCCTTTATTTTGTTTTCTTTAAGGATGATTTTCTTACTATCAACTCGGAGCGGACAACAATGGTTTGTGTATGCTTGATGTTGGAAACTCCCTTTAAGTGGTTGATCAGGTTCCTGGCAGCAATCTCACCCATGTCAATACCGGGGTAATGAATGGTGGTCAATTGCGGCTCCACAATTTTACTGATGGCATCATTGTTAAAGCCCACAATGGCAATGTCCTCTGGGATCCTAATACCATATTCCTTCAGTGTTTGCATGCACACAGCGGCTGAAAAGTCATTGGTAATGAAAGCCCCATCTGGTAATGGTTTCAACTTAATAATTTCCTTGGCAGCTTCAACCCCACATTGCTCACTCAAGTCTTTTATCAATATAAGCTCTTTTTTCAATTCTATACTGTTATCAAACAGGGCATCCGTATAGCCCTTATAGCGCTGGGCGTAAACATTACGTTGAAGATTGGCCGTAACCAGTACAATCCTTTTGCAACCTTGCTCTATTAGGTGCTGTGTTGCTTGGTAGCCGCACTTATAATTGTCAATGATTACTTTGGTACTGTCGCCTTTTTCTTCCACCCTGTCAAAGAAAATGACTGGAATCCCCTTTTCCTCAAAATGATTGAAATGCTCCAGTGTTTTAGTATCAAATGCCAATGAAGCAATCAATCCATCCACACGTTTATGGAAAAGGTTGAGCGCATTGGCTGCTTCCTTTTCTGAGCTTTCGGATGAGTGGGCAATGATGATATCGTAGCCAGCCTCTGTGGTTATTTTTTCAATCCCTGCCAAAACAGAGGTGATGAAGTTACTATTCAGTTCATGTACAATCACTCCAATCGTATTGGTCTTCTGTTTTCTGAGGCTACTTGCGAAGTTGTTGTGCCTATAGCCCAGTTCTTTTGCAGCGTCCTGTATCTTTTTCTTCGTATGCTTGTTGATGGCTGGATGGTCCTGCAACCCACGGCTTACCGTTGCTGAAGAAATGTCCAGCTTTTGGGCTATATCATAAATGGTAACATCTTTTTTTTGCTTCATTTTGCAATCGGTTGCGTAAAAATCGCAAAAAAATCCAGATTACAAAGTTTTCTTTTTTAAAGAAGATGCTCGAATAATTAGGTCTGAACGCAAAACGATGGAGTTGGTTGTCTTGATACTCGATACGCCATTAAGGTGATTGATAAGACTGTTGACTGCAGATTCGCCAATGGTATAACCTGGATAGTTGACTGTAGTAAGGTTGGGCTGTATTACCTTGCTGATGGGGTCGTTGTTGAAACCGGCAAAGGCAATGTCATTGGGGATACTGATACCAGCTTCTATTAACCTGATCATGCAATGAACTGCACTGGTGTCATTGGCGGCAAAAACGCCATCGGGTTTGTCTTTCATGTTCAGGATATGTTCCCCGGCTTTTGTGCCCGCTTGTTCACTGAGGTCGCTTATGGATGCAAACTTGTCATCAAACTTGATATTGTGGTCCCTTAGTGCTTGCTTGTAGCCATTCAGCCTGTCGGTATATACATTCCTTAAAGTATTCCCCCCCAGGTGCATGATTTTCTTGCAGCCCTGTTCTATTAAGTGTTTCGTGACATCGTAAGCTGCTTTATAGTTGTCTATTACAATGCTGGTACTTTCGTTATGGGGGAAGGTCCTGTCAAAAAAAACAATCGGAATTCCTTTTGTGAAAAACTGCTGAAAGTGGTCTATCCCTTCTGTATCATAAGACAAGGATGCCAGCAATCCATCCACCCTCTTATTGAACATTGTATGTGCATTGGCCCTTTCTTTTTCTGAACTTTCCAACGACTGACTGATGATGAGGTTGTAGCCTTCTTTGCTGGCAGCATCTTCCATTCCTGATAATACAGCAGACATGAAATAACTGTTCAGCCTTGGGACGATTACGCCAATGGTATGTGTCTTCTTGCTGCGTAAGTTGCTGGCAAACATATTGGACCGATAGCCTAGTTCCTTTGCCGCGTCAACTATTTTCTTCCTCGTGTTCTTGTTAATGGCCGGATGGTCCTTGAGGCCACGGCTTACGGTGGTAGCAGAAATATTTAGGTGTTTGGCTATGTCATAAATGGTTATTTCCTTCTCCTCTTTCATGATTTCTGCTTTATCACACAAATAAAACCTTAGTTTTTCAAAAAAAAAATTGCAATCGGTTGCAATTTTTAAAAACTTTCCTATATTCGATTTGCCAAACGAGCTTCTGCATACTTGCCATAACCCAAAAACGATTGAAACAATGCAGCCGAGAAAATCTATTATAAAGCGTACAACCATTTGTTTTTTTGCCAATGCAGGCAAGCATTCCAACCAATTTCCTTCGGATTTAAAAAAGTATCATCCCATTGTCAATAGCAGTTAATGATGCTATTCTAATTCTTCATTCCATCGGTCACTATAAACGTTCACCAGAAAATTATTTTACCAAAACAATTGCTTTTATGAAAATTTATTCCCAACAGAATGCTA
>JAHEZD010000060.1:0-33488 GCA_023251255.1 Chitinophagaceae bacterium | reverse complement strand
GGCTTTCTCTCAAAATGGATTTTTAAGCGGGCCTCTTTATTGATGGCTGCATTGTTTGTGTTGGTTGCTGTTCATGCACAGACAAAGATCAAAATCGTTGGTAAGGTTACTGGCGACAATAACCTAGTGCTAGCGAATGTATCGGTTGTTGAAAAAGGTTCAGCAGCAGGTACTTTAACAGATGAAAATGGAAATTTCGCTATCAATGCTTCTCCTGCGGGAACACTTGTTTTTTCTTCTTTGAATTATGTATCACAGGAAGTTAAGGTAAACGGCAAGCAAACCATCAATGTAACCTTATTGCCTTCCAAGAACGAATTGGATGCTGTGGTGGTAGTTGGATATGGTACACAAAGAAAGAAAGATGTAACCGGTTCTGTAGTATCTGTAAGCGAGGCTACTTTAAAGGAAGTGCCATCTTCAAATTTGCAAGGGGCACTGCAAGGAAGGGCTGCAGGGCTTGAGGTACAAAAGGTAGGCACTAGACCCGGTGCAAGCGCAGTGATAAGGATTAGGGGCGAGCGCACAATTAATGGTTCCAATGATCCCTTAATTATTTTGGATGGTATTCCATTTGAGGGTGGAACCATTAATGATATTAATCCTGATGATGTTGCATCTGTAGATATCTTAAAAGATGCTTCTGCAACTGCTATTTATGGTTCACGGGGTTCCAACGGTGTTATTCTCATCACTACAAAAAAAGGAAAAGTAGGTGAAGCAAAATTGACCTATAATGGTTACTATGGTATATCATCGGTACGCAACCGTTATCAAGTTTTTAATGCTGATGAGTATGTGGCCATGAGGGATTTAGCGAATAATGCATCTGCCCCCTATCAACCCGAAGAATTAGCTGCAAGGGCAAAAGGCCAATCAACAAACTGGCAAGATTTAATGTATCAAAATGGATATGTTACCAATCATAACTTAACTGTCTCTGGTGGTACCGCTGGAGGAAGTACCTATTCGTTAGGTGGTGGCTACTTCAAGGAAACTACCGTATTGCCCGGGCAGGATTTTGGCCGTTATTCATTGCGGGCGACTATCGATACTAGGGTTGGTAAAAAATTAAAAATTGGTTTGAATACAATGAACTCATTGAGCATCACAAATGGCTCCCAGTTTAACAATCCAATGTTTCCGATAATAACACTTAGCCCACTGATGCCATCCAACAACGATACTTTAGTGGCTGGTAATACCACTGACAGGGTTAGCCAATACAATCCATTACTCTTAAAAAATAACAATGGCAGTTGGGTAGATAAAGTACGCAGGTTACGGACCTTTAATACTTTGTATCTCGAATACCAGATTGTAAAGGGGTTGAAATACCGCTTGAATGCAGGTTTAGACTATCGTCAACAGGAGAACGACCAGTTTCAGAAATCTGATAAGGCATTGTCCCCAAGTTACTTTAGGGCAAAAAAAGGCAATACTGCCAGTGTGAACAATGCTGAAGGTTATGGCTATACTTTGGAAAATATCCTTACCTATGATAAAACGATTGGTAAGCACAAGTTTACTTTTACCGGTTTGTACAGCTTTCAGGAAGATCATAGCCATAATACCTCTGTAAGTAAAGATTCGATTGATGAAGATTTTATACAGTTCTATAACCTTGGCCAGGCCAATGCCTCCAATAGCAGTAAGGCCACTATAGGTGGTTCAGAAACATCTTATGCTTTGGAATCGTATATGGGTAGGATTAATTATTCCTACAATGATAAATACATGGCAACCGTTACATACAGGGCGGATGGTTCCTCACGTCTTGCACCGGGTAATAAATATAAAAGTTATCCTGCTCTTTCACTTGGATGGAATATCTCCAGTGAGAAGTTTATGGAAAAAGTGAAGTACTTAAATAACCTAAAACTTAGGGCTGGTGTTGGTCAAACCTCTAATCAATCTATTAGCCCCTATACTTCTCTAGGCCTTGTATCGCCATACAATTATCAGTATTCTCCTAATCCAGCCGTTCCTGGTGGTACTATCCGCTATAATTACGGGCCAACAACCATTATTACGGGTTATAATTTAGTAACCTTGCCCAACCCAAATTTGGACTGGGAATATACTAAAACCATTAATTTGGGTTTAGATTTCAGTTTCCTTCGTGGCCGGATTTCAGGTTCTATCGATTGGTACAAATCTACTACCAATAAAATTTTATATGGTGTTATATTACCTGTTACTTCCGGTGTTGCCGGTAGCTATACTACCAATATAGGCGAAATGGAAAATAAGGGGTTGGAACTTACGCTTAGTACCGTTAATATCAAAAAGAATGGCTTTTCATGGTCCACTGATTTAAACCTTTTTGGCAACAGGAATAAGCTTTTGCAATTAACAAGCGGCTTTAAGCCGAATATAGCCAGCCAACTTTTTATAGGTGAGCCATTAAGCGTTATTTACGATTATAATAAATTAGGCGTCTGGCAGCTAAACGAAGCTGCTGAAGCGGCAAAATATGGTAATGTGCCAGGCGATATTAAACTGGAAGATGTGAATGGAGATGGGAAGATTGATCCAAATAACGATAAAAAAGTACTTGGAAGTGGCCAGGCAAAAATTCAGGGTGGCTTAACTAATCGCTTCACCTACAAAAACTTTGACTTTTCATTTGTAGTATATGCCCGTTTTGGTGGCTTGTTGGTAAGTCAAGTATACCAGCCTTTTGCGGCTTACACCAATTTAACTGATGGGGTAAGAAATGCCATTAAAACAAATTACTGGACATCAACCAACCCTACCAATGATTTTCCGGTTGCCAATTTCACTTCCCGTACAAGACCAATAACTACAGACTGGACAACCTTGGGTTACTACGATGCCAGTTTTATAAAAGTACGTAGTATCAACTTGGGTTATACACTTTCATCTAAACTTATTAGCAAACTAAAGGTTCAATCTTTCAGGGCCTATATAGCTGTACAAAATCCATTTGTATTGTACTCTCCTTATATGCGTAAAACAGGTGGTGTAGATCCAGAAGCAACTGGTACAGGTAACCAAGGTGTTCAAAATCCTGGCAATTTATCAAGCAGGGCATTAACAATTGGCCTGAATACCCCCCCTACCGTAGAAGTGAATGTAGGTTTTAATATAACATTTTAAATAAAAAAAGTATTGATATGGAAAAGATATTTTCTAAAACATCAGCAACTTTTATTGGTTGCCTGCTGCTGCTGGTAAGTGGTTGCGCAAAAAAGTTGATTGAAGAGCCCAAAACGGTATTTACCATTGAATACCTTAAAACCTCTAACGGCTTGCAAAGCGGAACTGTTTCCTTGTATTCCGGTATGCGTTATATATATGGCCCCAATGGAGGCCTTAACACCATGAACTCTGGTACGGATGAATGGTCTCTGGGAGATCAAGGTGCAAGTAGTGGTTTGGATTGCGGTGCCTATAATTTAAATTCCAGCAATGGCGACATTTTAACGGTATGGAACAGAAGTTTCAACAACATCAATCTTGCTAACGGCATCATTGGATTTGCCCCCGGTGTGTCAATGGATGCATCGGCCAAGGCGAAACTCATTGCTGAAGCCCATTTCTTCAGAGGATTGTATTATTTCGGATTGGTGCAACAGTTTGGTGCGGTTCCATTGGATTTGGGAAGTGGTGACACCACATTTAACCAACTTCCATTTCAGGGCTTTAACAGGCTGGTACCTGACTTGCTGAAGAAAAATTACCAATTAATTATTAATGACTTTGCTTATGCAAGCCAAAATTTGCCTACTACGAGACCTTCGAATGGTGGATTTTATATTTACAAAGCCGCAGCATTCCACATGCTAGCCAAAGCCTATTTATTTAGGGGCTATAACAATACTGCAAAGCAATCTGGTGATTTTAAAAGTGCATGGGATGCTGCCAAATATGTTATAGATAATCAGACTGCCTTAGGTACTTCCCTTTTAACGGACTATGGGGATGTGCATAAGGAAGGGAACGATTACAATCCCGAAATCTTATATTCTGTTGAAAGGATACAGGGCGATCCGTTTGATAATGAAGTGAACGACGTTGCCAATGAATTTTCTGGTAAGGCCAATATGTCTTGTAACTGGTTCAATAGCAATTATCAAAATAACGTGTCTATTAATGGTGCTTTTCCTTGCGACAGGGTATTACAATACATGAGGCCTTTGCGTCAGTTGGCTCCCAATCCGTGGTTAATTGACTCTGCATTTGCAGATAAGAAAAATGACAGCAGGTATGATAACTCATTTAGAACAGTATGGCTGGCAACAAACAATAATGCCGCCGCTTCCGGAGTTAGCACAGGTGATACCGCTTATTTTTTAGCGCCTAGTAAAGCATATGGCGATTCGTTAAGGACATTAGGAACCAAAAAATATATAATTCTTGACCCAACACAGTTTTATTTGGTATCACGTCCTGCATACCAGTTATATCCTGCTATCAAAAAATTTGATGATAATAAAAGAAGTGTTCCAAACGATGCTTCGGGAAGGCCTTATGTAGTGGCTAAGTTATCAGAAGTGTATTTAGAAGCTGCCGAAGCCGCTATTTTGGACGGAAGGCCAGGAGATGCATTGCCTTTGGTACTAACGCTAAGACAAAGAGCTGCCTACCGAGTTGGATTGACCAGTGCAGTACTGGCACAAAGACAGGCCGTGATGACCAACAAAAATACCGGAACACCTAACATCCCCATTTTAACACCCTATACCGCTGCTGATATGACCGTGGATTTTATAATGACAGAAAGATCTCGTGAACTATGTGGCGAAAGCCTCCGTTGGGCTGATTTAGCTTGTAGGAATTTATTGGTAGAATATGTTAAGAACAGAAATCGCAACTTAGTGGCAGCACCTAAACTGCAAGCATTTCATACGCTGAGACCAATACCACAAAGCCAACTAGATGCAAGCATTATTTCCAATCCAGCCACGTATCAAAATCCGGGTTATTAAAACATAAAATTGTAAACAAACAAAAAAATTACAATGAAAAATATATTATATAGGGTAATGACGCCTTCGGTATTAATGGTTCTCTTTTTTAGTGCTTGCACCAAGATGAAAGATATTGGGGTACTAACTACTGGTGGATATGTTGATACTACTTCTGCATTGAAAGATGCTGGTAATGGTGGATTTATTGGTGTAGCCATTGACTATCCTGCAATGGTCACCAATTCCATGTATTCAAGTGTGGTAAAAAGGGACTTCAATCAAGTTACTTTTGGAAATTTGATGAAACATTCCTCCATTGTTAAGGACAATGGTACCATGGATTTTACCAATACAGATGCTTTAGTAGCTGCCGTGGGTTCAATGGATATTTTTGGGCACACGTTGGGTTGGCATTCCCAACTAAACACCACTTGGCTTAAAAGCTACTCTGGGCTTGTAGTGCCTGCAGCGGCTGAACTGGCAACCAATCCCGGTTTTGAATCAGGAATGACGGGCTGGTCAATATTCAACACCAATGGAGCAACGATTGCAGCAAGTACTGCAACTGGTGATGCCCACTCAGGAACTACCTGCATGAAAGTGGTGAACCCTACTGCACAAACTGGTAACCAATGGAAAGTACAGGTGTCCAGTGCTGCATTTGCAACAACCCCCACAAAGCAATACGTGATTTCTTATTGGGTAAAAGCAGCATCAGCAGGTGGTTCCATCCGTTTATCAACAGGGCCAACAAGTGCACAATACCAAGGCGATCAAACCATTGGCACTACTTATCAGCAGGTAAGCTGGACCATTACTGCAAGTTTAACGTCTATGACATTTTTGTTTGACATGGGGCAGGTAGCAAACACTTATTTTATTGATGATGTAAGTGTAAAGGAAGTGGTTCCAGTGCCTGCAGGCTCAGCAATTGCAGCTAAATTGGATACCGCTTTGGGTACTTATATAACCACAATGGTTAGCCGTTACAAAACAAAAGTGAGAGCATGGGATGTAATCAACGAATTGGTGGATGATAATGGAAATTTGAGAAACAATTCAAATACTACAGCGGCATCGGATGTGTTGGTTTGGTCTAACTATCTAGGTAGGGATTATGCATTAAAAGCTTTTAATTATGCTAGCGCAGCCGACCCAACAGCCTTATTATTTATTAATGAGTACAACTTGGAATCAAGACCTGCTAAGCTTGATTCATTAATTGCTATGGTAGCTGAATTAAAAGGCAAGGGTGCTAAAATTGATGGTATTGGTACACAAATGCACATTGCACGTAACACCAGTTATGACGGCATAGATCAAATGTTTAAAAAGCTGGCAGCAACTGGTTTGAAAATCCATGTATCGGAACTTGATGTAAAGATTAATCCATCTGTTGTGTCAGGTTACATACTTACGCCAATGGAACAAAACTATCAGGCACAGGTGTACAGCTATGTTGTAAAATCATACCTCAAAAATGTTCCTAAGGCGCAACAATATGGCATCACCATTTGGGGCTTAACAGATGATTCAAGCTGGTTATACAACAATGGCAAAGAGTTTCCATTAATGTACAATGCCAATTTTTCTAAAAAACAAGCCTATTCTGCTGTTTTACAGGCATTAAAAGGACTGTAACAATTTAACGGGAAGGTACAATTTATAGCAGGAGGGGTCTTTCTCCTGCTATATTTTTGAATCAGTAAATAGGCTAATCATGATTGATCAGTTACCTAATTATCTTCTTCTATATTTCCAAAAGATTATTGTGGTGGCTTTTGTATTGGTATGCTTTCAACCAGTACTAGGTCAGCCATCAAAAAAATCATGGTCACCACATATTGCTTACAGCAATGGCAAGCCTGTTTTAATGGTGCAGGGCAACCCATTTCTAATATTGGGTGGAGAGCTAGGTAATTCTACTGCATCCAATGCTGATTACATGCGCAGCAAGTGGCCCTTGCTAAAGCAAATGAAACTCAATACCGTCGTATCTCCTGTGTATTGGGAACTGATGGAACCTAAAGAAGGCATATTTGATTTTGCATTGGTGGATAGTACCATTGCCATTGCAAGGAGGAGCAATATGCACCTTGTATTTCTATGGTTCGGTACGTGGAAAAACAGCATGAGTTGCTATGTGCCGTCCTGGGTAAAAAACAATTCATCAAGGTTTGAAAGAACCATTGACAAGCAGGGAAAAACCATTGAAATATTGTCAGTCTTTGATAAGAGTATTTTGGATGCAGACATTAAAGCCTATACCGCTTTGATGAAGCATATAAAACAAGTGGATGAAGCCAAGCAAACCGTTATCATGGTGCAGGTGGAAAATGAAGTGGGCATGTTGCCAACTGCAAGGGAACATACAGCAAAAGCCAATATTTTGTTTAATGATGATGTGCCAAAGGAATTGATGGATTATTTGAACAGCAACAAGCAAAAGCTAGTTCCTGAATTTAAAACTGTACTTGAAAAACAAGGCAACAAAACAAGTGGGACCTGGACAGAAGTTTTTGGAAATTCATTGGCTACTGAGGAGATTTTTCAGGCATGGCACTATGCTAAATTTGTGGAGCGAGTTGCCAAAGCTGGCAAGCAGGCCTACAATATTCCCATGTATGTAAATGCTGCATTGAACAGGCCAAACGTGTTGCCAGGTGATTATCCAAGCGCTGGCCCACTGCCACATGTAATGGATATATGGAAATTGGCAGCGCCATCATTGGATATGCTCAGTCCAGATTTTTATAATCCTGATACCAAGTATTGGTGCAACCTCTACACAAGGAACAACAATGTATTGTTCGTTCCAGAAATGCACTTTGATGAATCCTGTTCGGCAAAAGCTTTTTACATTATTGGCCATCATGGCTCATTGGGCTTTTCTCCTTTCTCCATAGAAAATGGAAAGGGAAAAGAAGCGGCTGCACTGCAAAAAACGTACAGTATCATCTCCCAAATACAACCACTGATACACGACAAGCCATTGGCGGTAGATGGCTTCCTCTTTGATAAAAAAGATAAAAAGGATTCAGCCATTTTTGGTAAGTACCAATTGACCGTAAGCCATGAATTGACCATGAACTGGAACCCCGCTGCCAAGGACTCTGTTTGGAACGCAACAGGTGGTATCGTCATTCAAACAGCAGCAGATGAATTCATTGTTGCTGGAACAGGCATTGTAGTTACGTTTAAGCATACTGATGATTCCATCGTTACCAATCTTTTAACTGTTGATGAAGGCGAATTCATTAACAATAAATGGATAGCTGGTAGAAGGATGAATGGTGATGAAGACCATCAAGGAAGGCATGTACGCATCCCTTTTGGTGAATGGGGCATACAGAAAGTAAAACTTTACAATACCAAGCAGTAGTAATACTTTTTTAAAATTATACTGCCCTTCCAACAACAGCAATCAGTTCTGCACAATTTGTAGGGTAAATGATTCGAATTTGAAAGTTGAAGTTTTTAATCAGTTCTAATAGCAATCGTTGAGTTTTCAAAAGGGCAGTAGTCTTATTGCCCTTTATTTTGCAACAAGAGAAAAAATGTATAGTTATGATGATGGAACAAACCATGCGCTGGTTCGGTCCGGGCGACCCAGTGAGTTTATGGGATATCAGGCAAGCTGGTTGTACAGGAGTGGTCACTGCATTGCACCATGTCCCTGTTGGCGATGTTTGGACAGTTGGTGAAATTGTGAAAAGGAAAATAGAAGTGGAATCGGTTGGGCTTACATGGAAGGTAATAGAAAGCCTACCTGTAAGCGAGGAAATCAAGCAGCAATCCGGCAACTACTTGCAGCATATTGAGAACTATAAAGAGAGTTTGAAAAACGTAGCAGCTTGTGGCCTAAAAGTGGTCACCTACAACTTCATGCCCATTCTTGATTGGTTGAGGACGGATGTAACCTACACCATGCCAGATGGGAGCAAAGCGCTGTATTTTGAACGTGCAGCTTTTATAGCATTTGATCTGTTCATGCTAAAAAGGCCCAATGCAGAAAAGGATTATTCCGCAAAGGAAATTGAACACGCCACTACAAGGTTTGTATCAATGGACCAAGCGGAGAAGGATAAGCTCTTCAACAATGCCATGCTTGGCCTGCCCGGGACTGAAGAAGCATTTACAGGGGAGAAAATTTTGGCAGCATTAAAAAACTATGCACATATCGATGCTGTAAAACTGAAGGAACATCTCTTTTATTTTTTACAACAAGTGGTTCCCGTAGCAGAAGAGCTTGGTTTACAGATGGCCATACACCCCGATGATCCACCTTATGCCGTTCTCGGATTGCCTAGAATTGTATGTACGGAGAAAGACGTGGAAGAATTGCTCTCAGCAGCACCTTCACCCGCTAACGGCCTATGTTTCTGTACCGGTTCCTTTGGCGCGAGGGCAGACAATGACCTGGTCAAGATGCTCAAACGCTTTGGTGACCATGTGCATTTCCTGCATTTGAGGAGCACGAAGAAAGATGCAGATGGCAATTTTTATGAAGCCGATCATTTAGCTGGTGATGCAGATATGTATGCCATCATCCAAGAAGCCTTGGAAATCATGAAAAGGAAGAATGTTTCCATCCCCATGCGCCCGGACCACGGACATCAAATGCTGGATGACCTGAAAAAGAAAACATACCCCGGTTATTCCGCTATCGGGAGATTGAAGGGACTTGCAGAACTAAGGGGCGTAGAGTACGCCATTCACAGGAGCATGCAAATAAAATAATAAGATGACATTGGTAAAGCGTTTGTTGGTAATGGTTGCACTGTCCGTTTCATCTATGCAGCTACTGGCACAGTTGTTCCATAATCCCATCCTTGCGGGCTTTTATCCGGACCCATCCATTTGCAGGGCAGGGGATGATTATTATATTGTCAATTCATCTTTTGCCTACTATCCAGGCCTGCCTATTTTTCACAGCAAGGACCTGTTGAACTGGCAGCAAATTGGTTCCGCCCTGAATAGGCCAGAGCAGTTGAACCTCGATGGGGCAGGTGTTTCAAGGGGCCTGTTTGCTCCTTCTATTTCCTATCATAACGGATTGTTTTACATTGTTTGTACCTTAATAGATAAGGGCGGCAACTTTGTGGTAACTGCTACTGATCCAAAAGGATCATGGAGCAATCCTGTTTGGCTGCCCCAAGTAAACGGGATAGACCCATCCCTTTTCTTTGACGATAATGGCAGGTCCTATATCGTGTACAATAGCATTCCCCCAAACAATAAATCCATGCATGACGGGCATAGGACCATACGTATCAACCAGTTCTACCCGGAAACAATGAAAGTGGATACTGGCAACAGGATTATCGTAAACGGTGGAACCGACATGGCCAAGAAACCTGTTTGGATAGAGGCCCCGCATATCTTCAAGAAAGATGGTTGGTACTACCTTATCTGTGCAGAAGGTGGCACAGGTTATAACCATTCCGAAGTAGTATTCAGGACCAGGGATATCGACAGTGCCTTTATTTCCTATGATAAGAATCCCATCCTCACGCAGAGGCAGTTGGACCCCAACAGGAAGTACCCCATCACGACTGCTGGTCATGCACAGATGGTACAAGCAAGGGATGGTCACTGGTGGGCCGTATTCCTGGCCTGCAGGCCCTATGAGGGAGATTACTACAATACAGGCAGGGAAACCTTCATGGCCCCTGTGGGGTGGAAAGATGGCTGGCCCATCATCAATCCCCAATATGCAGCTATCCAGTACAGGTATCCTATTGCGGCTGCCAGCAATGCATTACGTGAGAAATTCAATGGCAACTTCCTCTTCAAGGATGGATTCGAAAAAGGAGCTTTGAACAATCGCTATGTTTTTTTGAGGACCCTAAGGGAAGATTGGTACAGCATCCAGAAGGGAATGTTGGAAATACGGCCCAGGCTGGAGACCTGTAGTGGCAAGGGCAACCCCTCGTTCATTGGTTTCCGCCAGTCGCATATAAAAGGCCATGTGGCCACTTCCCTCCAGTTCAGTCCAAAAGATTCCACTGAAAAAGCAGGGTTGGTCATTTTCCAGAACGAACAGCATTATTATTTTATCTGCAAATCCATCAAAGAAGGGAAACCAGTTGTTAAATTGTTCCAGTCGGGCAGCAGTATCGGATCAGAAGAAACGGAAATCTGTTCAAAGCCATTGCCATTAACAGGTAGCGAAGAACTCCGGTTGAAGATAGAAGCTAGGGGTAGCAGCTATGCATTCTACTATGCCGCAGGAAGCCACCAATGGCAATTGCTGAAAGCGGATATGGATGCCAGGTTCCTCAGCACAAAAATAGCTGGCGGTTTTGTGGGCAGCATCTATGGTATGTACGCCACATCCAATAATGGCAGCACGGCCACTAAAGCCTACTATGATTGGTTTGAATCCAAAAACGACGATGAAATGTACAAGTAATTGATTGGCGACGACTGTTCATGCCTTGTCAATTATTTTGTTGCCAATGAAAATAAATAGGCAACAAAATAATTGATGGTTGATTCCTACTTCTCCTTTTTGTACTAAAGAACTTGTAAGAAACTGTCTAAGATTATTTGATGGAATAATATGTTGGTTATTTTTGAGCGAAACAAGGCAGAGCCGATAGCCATCGGCTTTGCAGCCATAGTCTAACGCCTAAGGCGAAAAATCCAATCCCGCAATTGTATGCGGGACAGCCAAAAAGCAGCACATATTAGCCATTGAAATGATTTTAGACAGTTTCTAAGATGATTTTTTCATTAACAAATCTGCTGTCTAACTTTTTGAACCCCCAGTAAAATAGCTTTGGACACTCATTAGCTAACTGCATCAATGGTTGGGACCAACTCCAATATAACTATTATTAGCAAGGACGATTTCTCTGTTATCTATCGGGACCATTATTCCCTGTTGGTAAAATATACTTATTCAATAGTTAGGAACAAGGAACAGGCCCAGGATATAGTGGCAGACCTATTCTGTGATTTATGGAACACAAGGCAGAAGATTAACGTGCATACAAACTTGCAGAACTACTTATTGGTATCGGCACGTAGAATGGCCAACAAGCAGTTAATGAAGCTATCAATGGGCATGAATGCTGATGGCAACTCAACCACGTTGGACGACGACGACCCTCATACAGAATTCATCCGGAAAGAAAATGCTGTTCTTTTGGAGCAGTTACTGGCAGGACTCACGCCCCAGAAGCGGGAAGTTGTCCAGTTGCGCTTGGCTGGCCTAACCTATCACGAAATAGCAGCCGCATTGAACACAACGCCCAAAAAAGTGGAGTACCATTTATCTACAGCTATCTGCTTGTTACGTGAAGAAGTAAAATCAAAATCCCATCTCAAGGAACTTAGCTTTTTATTGCTGTTACCCACCATGCTGCACGAGGTAACAATTTGGTAACCTCTTTTTTCAGGAGTTGACTCCTTCTTTTTTCTCCTGTATGTATATGAGCATGAATTGGGACATCCTTATCAGGTCCTTACAAAATAACATTTCGCCGCAGGAAGAATTGCTAATGCACGAATGGCTGGCGGGTTCAAATAAACATCAACAATTGCTTAAGCAGTTAAAACAGCAGCAACTTGACATGGAAGCGCTGGTAGAACCGGACGAGCAGATCCAGCAGTGGCAACTATTGCAACAGCGCCTGCAAGAAGCGCCGGTCAAACGGATGCAATGGAAAAGGCATAGGATTGGAATAGCTATAGCAAGTGCAGCGGCAATTGTTGTACTGTTCCTGTCAACAACATTCATGAACAGGGAAACGGGCAACCTACAAAAGCATGCTCTGGTCAATATAGCGTCAACCGATAAGCAACGCAAGAAATTGGTGTTGCCCGATGGAAGCACTGTATGGCTGCATTACAATTCATCACTGGCTTTTGACAGCTTGCTATTCAATAAGCAGAAACGTGAGGTAGCGTTAACTGGGGATGCTTTTTTTGATGTTGCCAAGAACAAGCAGAAGCCCTTCATCATCAGGACAAAGTCCATGGCAGTCAATGTTGTGGGCACTTCCTTCAGTGTAAATGCAAGGAACAATGAAATCCAGCAGGTGAAAGTGGCAACCGGAATTGTAACAGTTACAGGAAACAATATGAACGAACAATTATATGCTGGCAATGCCCTCTCGTACAATATGCTCACCAAGCAAGCTGTGCGTAGCAATATCAATTTGAAAGAGGCCAGTGCATTAAAGGAAAACAAGCTTCTTTTTGAAAAGGACAACCTAGCATCAATTGCCAACAAACTGCAGTACTGGTACAATAAGAAGGTAACAGTTGCAGCAGGAGGAACGGGCCAACAAACTGTATCATTTACAGGTATTGTTCCAGATGAAGGAATAGAGTCAGTACTCAATGGCCTCAGTTATATAGCAGGCTTCAACTATAAGATAAATGGCAACGAAATAATTATTTACCCCCAACACTAAAATCGTAGTAACATGAAATGGTTCAAACCGGTATGTATGGTACTGGCTGTGATGCTTTTGTCCATTGTTTCCCAAGCACAGGCCAGCAAGACTTTACATTTCCAGCAACAGAAGCAAACACTCAAGGAACTCGTCCAGAAACTGCAACAGGCAGACTTTGCAGTGATGTACAGTGATAATATCCTGTCGCAAACTGTACAATTGCCATCAATGCAGATCAGCACCAATCAATTATTGGCCGTTATTGAAAAGCAAACAAATACGGATGCAAAACTGATTAATCAAACAGTGTACTTCAAGGAAAAGAGTGTTGGACCAATAAACAGCAACAATCAGGTACCTATCATCACAATAACAGGGTTGGTAAGGGATGCCGTTACCAAGCAGCCACTTGTTGGCGCAAGCATCAGTGGGCCAAACAGGAAAGCAATGGCCACCACCAATGCCAGTGGGGCCTTCACTGTAAAAGTAGAAAAAGGGACTTTGCTATATGTAGCTTCCGTCTCCTATACCGAACAATCTTTTATAGCAGAAAACAGTACCACCGATAAGGTCATTTTCCTCGAACCTTCATCAAAGGACCTGGATGGGGTTGTGGTAACAGCTTTGGGTATTACCCGCCAGCAGAAAGCATTGGGTTATGCTGTTCAGAAAATGGACGAGCAGGACCTCAACGATGCCCGTTCCAATAACTGGTCAAGCGCATTGTCCGGTAAAGTGGCAGGCCTGAGCTTGATAAGCCCAGGTTCCGGGCCAATTAACTCCACAAGGATATCCTTGCGTGGTGATGTATCGCTTGCTGGCAACAATGAAGCATTGATTGTGCTAGATGGCGTACCTATGAACAGCAAAGGAACCACTAATGGTGTTGAAAACGCTTATGGTGCTGGTGCTGGTAATGATATTCATATAGATTTTGGTAATGGCATTGCAGACATCAATCCTGATGATATAGAAAGCATCACTGTATTAAAAGGAGCGAGTGCCACGGCATTGTATGGTAGCAGGGCAGGTAATGGAGCATTGTTGATTGTCACTAAGTCTGGAGCAGCAAAAAAGGACAAGGGAATAGGCGTTACGATTAATTCCAATTCCAGTATCAGCACTGTGCTCAAGTGGCCAGATTACCAATATGAATATGGGCAGGGAGCAGGGGGAGCAGGAAATTTCAATGCAGCCGGACAACTGTACTATTCTTATGGATTGTCTTCAGATGGACCTAGTACAAGTGGCAGCAGTAGCGCCTTTGGTCCTAGATTCGAAGGGCAGTCCTATTATCAGTTCGATCCTGTAAAACAGGGTCAAGGTGCAACAAAAACACCTTGGGTGCCTTATGAGGATAATATCAAAGGCTTCTGGCAAACAGGGTATACGCTTACCAATAATATTGCCATAGAAGGTGGCAGTGATAAGGGTTCTGTTCGTGCCTCCATTACCCATTCAAAGAATGAATGGATCATGCCAAACACAGGCTTTGAGAGGCTCACTGGCCAGTTGAGTGTTAACCAGAAAATATCGGACAAGCTTAAAATAAGTGCCAAGGTAAATTATACAAATAAGAAAAGCGATAACCTACCTGGCACGGGTTATAATAACCAGTCAATAGCCTATTTCATGATTTTCCAGAATCCCAATGTTAACCTTGATTGGTATTCTGCTAAATGGAAACTTGGTTTGGAAAATATAGAGCAATTACATCCTTACAGTACTTTCATAGACAATCCATTCTTGATTGCCTATGAAATGACTAATTCCATGAACAACAATGCAGTGGTGGGCAATGTTTCTGCCACCTATGAAATATCCAAGAAATTTGATTTCTTGATGCGTACAGGCATATCCATGAGCGATGAAGACAGGAAAACAAAAAGGCCATTTAGCACGGCCAATTATTTAAATGGATACTACAAAGAGCAAACCATAACCGATTTTGAGGTGAACAGCGATTTTCTTTTGTCTTATCATGACAAGATTGGAAAAGACTTTAACATTACTGCCTCTGCTGGTGCTAACCACATGATGCATGATTATAACCGTTCCGATGCCTATGTTCAAGGACTTGTAACCCCCAACGTGTACAAACTTACTAATGGCCAAACAGCACCATTTGTTAGGCAATACGATAGGGACAAAATAATCAATAGTGTGTATGGCTTTACATCATTAAGCTATAAAAACAAGTATTTCCTGGATCTTACAGGCCGTAATGATTGGTCCAGTACATTGCCAATAGCCAATAATTCATTTTTCTATCCATCTGTAAGTACAAGTTTTATACTTAGTGAGATATTCAAATTGCCTTCTGTTGTGTCGTTTGCTAAACTTAGATTGTCTGCTGCACAGGTTGGTGTGGATGCTGAACCATATAAAACAAGCAAGTATTATGGAGCAAGCGATTTTCCAAGTTCAGGATCGGTACCAACTCTTTTGTACAACAATCATTTCAAGCCAGAAATTTCCACTAGTTATGAAGCAGGCATAGATATCAGATTATTGAAGAACAGGATTGGGTTTGATATTACGCTTTACCACAACCTTACCAAGAACCAGATTATTGAAGTGCCTTTGGATTGGTCCACTGGCTATAACAAAGCTCTAATCAATTCAGGTATTGTTAGGAACAATGGAATGGAAGTTGTAATCAATGCCAAACCAATTGAAAGCAGGAATTTCAAGTGGAACACTACACTTACATGGTCCAGGAACTTGAGCAAGATTATTGAACTTCCGGCAGAATCTGGTAACCAGCAGATTATTGGTACTGGGGGCACGGCAACCATCCTGGCTACTGTTGGTGGAAGGATGGGAGATATATACGGTTATGGTTTTGTGAGGAACGAAGAAGGAAAAATAATTTTTAATTCAAATGGATTGCCCGTTCAGGCAGAAAGTAACAACCAGAATATTCAATACATTGGTAATGCCTATGCCGACTGGAAAGGTGGCATACAGAATGAATTCACTTACAAGGATTTTAGGTTCAGCTTCTTGGTAGATGGGCAGTATGGAGGTATGGTCTATTCCCAAACACACCATAAGATGACCGAACAGGGGAAACTTGCACATACATTGATTGGCCGCAATGGAAATGACCGTAGCCAAAATGCTGTTATAGGTGATGGTGTGGTAATGGATGCTTCGGGCAAATGGGTTCCCAATACAAAAGCTGCATTACCAGCAGATTATTATAAAGAGTATTACAGAAGGGCCAATGTAGAAGCCAACTCTTTTGATGCTTCATTCTTAAAATTAAGAGAAGCAAGATTGGAATATTCTTTGCCAAAGAAGACTTTAGGCAAATCGTTCATCAAGCAAGCAACATTTGCTTTGTATGGCCGCGATTTATTGATGATTACCAGCTTCCCAATCTTCGACCCGGAAACAGCAGCACTCAATGGTTCCACCATTTTGCCAGGTGTTGAAATGGGCCAGTTGCCATCTACAAGAACAATCGGAGCAAACATCACTTTGAAATTCTAAAACATGACTTGTTACACTCAGCCTGTATAAGTGTAATCAGTGATAACAATAAACATCAACCATTATGCATACGTTCAAAAAAATAGCAGCTTGCATTGTACTCATGGGCCTAATGGCTTCATCATGTACAAAGAAGTTTGAGGAAACAAATGTGGATCCCAATCTCATAGACCAAATAAGTCCTGGCACTTTATTGAACCCTATTATTTACAACGTATCATCTTTCAATATGCAAAGGGCAGATGACATTACGTTCAATTTAATGCAGGTGGCATTGCCTTACCCAAGTCCATCAGGTGGTGTGCACAGGTATGATATGTCAGAAAATCAAGGAAACAGCACCTGGAACAACCATTACCAGTGGCTGAACAATGTAAAAGAAATGTATACCGCTTCAGTAAAGGCAAAGAATGGTAATTATCAGGGCATTGCCATGGTACTGAATGCTTGGATGTACAGTAACCTAACAGATTGCTTTGGTGATATTCCAATGGAAGAGGCAAGCCATGCAGAAGAAGATGCAACGTTCCGTCCAAAATTCAATACACAGAAAGAGGTGTATACTAAAATACTTGCTGATCTTGATTCTGCAAACAAATTGTTCAATACTGCTACACCAATGCCCTATGCTTCGGATATATTATATGCCAATAATGTAACCAAATGGAAGAAGTTCTGTAATTCCCTACGTTTGCGTTTGCTGTTGCGTGTTTCAAAAAAAGCAGAAATGAATGCTTGGGCTCAAATCCGTACCATGGTAGACAATCCCACCCAGTATCCTGTGTTTGCAAGTAATGCAGAAGCTGCAATACTTTCCATTTCTGGTGTAGCCCCACTCATGTCTCCTTGGGCTAGGGCCATAGACTTTACAACTTTCCGTGCAGTGGGCAAATTTTTCCTGGATAGTTTGAATGCATTGAATGACCCAAGAAGACCCAAGTTTGCATCGCAGGCCAAAAGCATTCCTGGGGGAACCGCTATTGGCTACCAGGGAATACCAAGTGGGTATACTGGTTCAGAAAGCCAGTTCAACTATACTCCTTCCAATGTAACTGCAGCCCTCGTTACTGCTCCCATGATCAATATTATTATGAGCTATGCAGAAGTGCAGTTTATCAAAGCAGAACTGGAATGGCGCTATGGTAATGCCGCCGCCGCAAAAACAGCTTACGAAGCAGGAACAAAAGCTGCCATAGAACAATGGGGGCTTACCATGGCAACAGACTATTTTACCAGCAATCCCAATGCAGCCTACAATGGAACATTGCCAAGGATCATGCTCCAAAAATACTATGCACTTTACTTCAATGATTACCAGCAGTGGTTTGAGTACAGGAGAACTGGCCTGCCTGTAATGCCTGTGGCAGATGGTATGCTCAATAATAAGATAATGCCTGTTCGTTTTAAATATCCTATCAATGTGAGAACACTCAATCCGGAAAATTATAACAAGGCAGCCGCCGCTTGCGGTAATGATGATATTAACTTTAAAAGTTGGTGGGCACAATAGTTTTTTGATTATAGACTAAAAAGTATTCATGTCAAACATCTAGTTTCTGTAAGCTGCAGCATCTCAATGGCACAGTCATGAATCAGCAACCATCTTATATAAATAAAATTTTATCCTAAAAACAAAAACAAATCTTATGAAGAAATTACTAGTAATCGTATGTGCATTGTTTATGTTGACTGACCTAAAGTCCCAAGTAACAAAAATCATAAACTACGAATACGAAAATCTAAGTGGCTGCAATGTTTTTGCAACAGCTACAACGATAGATGGATACAGCCATCTAACCACATTAAGCAGGCCACAGTTCAATAATAATGAAGCAATTTCCTTAATTACAAAATCCAATGGAAGCTCCTCTGTGCTTTCAACAATTTACTCGATTAACCATAATTTCAAGTTGGGATACAACTATAAGATTTCAGTTTATTATAAGGGAGCCAAAGGAAGTACAGACGCATTTTTCCCGAATGTGGGCTTAAGCATATCCACTACCAATGGAGGAACTGATGCAGGCACCACTTGTGTTGGTCCATCTGCCTATTCAGTTGCCAATGCAAATAATTTTATTGTTGGCTCATCTGGGAGTGGATTTGCTTGGGCAAATAATCTAATTGATTATACCATGACCCAAAATGCTGACTACTTATTGGTTGGGGCTTTCCCTTTTCCATCAACAACAGAATCGGATACTGTTTTTGTAAAACAAATCAAAATTGTTGAAACAGCTCCTTTTAGCTTGTCGCCATCATCGTTGCCCTTAACTTGTGGTTCTACTGCACCACAAACATTTACCGTAAACAATCTGTTTAATTTATCTGGCACAATATCCTATACATGGAATTTAGGCAGCAGTAATAATGGTTGGTTATATAATGGTAGCCCAGCACCACAAACCATACAAACCACGACCAATACGCTTACCCTCACACCTGTTTGTGGCAATACTTCCAACAATATTTTTGTTTCTGTAACTGCCAATAGTAACAATTATACTACCAACACCTCTGTTATATCATCATCCATCCCCACTTTTATTATTGGTGGGAGCGATGTGGTTTGCAGCGGCTCGGAAAATTATTCCATTACAAACCTGCCCTGCAATGCAACTGTTTCCTGGCTTACTTCTGATCCAGCCATCGCATCAGTTTCTTCATCAAGCAATATTGGAACCCTTACACAAGTTGGAAATGGCTTGGTCACTTTGACGGCAAATGTTTCAGCCTGTGGGCAACCCCAAACTGTTACAAAGCAGGTTCCTATTGGTTTGCCACCTGCACCAACAAGCTTTCTCTTCAATACAGTTAGTGTTACACCCCAAAGTGCGCCTAGCTTTTGTTTAGATGCGAATGTGGACTATGAAGTATTTATTATGGATGTTGTTCCTGCTACAACTTATACATGGACTGTGAATGGTAATGGGCAGCTAAGATTTGGCCAAGGTACTTCAGAAGTTGGAATTACTACTGGCTATAATAGCTACAATTGGTTAGATGTTACTATCCAGCCCGAAAATGGTTGTGGAACAGGTTCTTCCACAGTATTGTCATTCCCAGTTTGTTCTGAAAGAAGAATGCCAATAATCAAAGCAGTTAAGCTATCCCCCAATCCCGCCTCGGAAATGGTTATGGTTCAAATAGATGAAGCAAAACTAAAAACCAATGCTAGTTTAAAAGCTAAGGGTTCATCAGCTAAAATTTCATCAACTACTGAAATTTCCATATTGGATTTTGCTGGAATTGTAAGGCGTCAAATTAAAGCTCCAACAGGTGCAAAACAATATAAAGTCAATTTGGTGGGATTGAAACCAGGCATCTATTTCATTGAGGTTAGTATTGGACAGGCAAAAGAAAGGCAGCAATTGATTATTCAAAAATAGATTAACATTTATGAAACACATTTCACTATTCATAATAACTGTTTTACTTGGAGCCTCAAACATTTTTGCACAGCCCTCCAAACACGTCATCATCATCAGCATCGACGGCTTTCGCCCCGACTTCTATAAAGATGCCTCCTGGGGCACCGTCAACCTTCGGCAACTGATGGAAGAAGGCGTTTATGCAGATGGTGTCAGGGGTGTTTTCCCTACAGTAACCTATCCCTCCCATACCACCATCATGACGGGTGTAATGCCAGCTAAGCACGGCATCTGTTACAATACCCCCTTTGAGCCAGCAGGCGCCACTGGACGTTGGTACTGGGAATACGATTCAGTAAAAGTACCTTCCCTATGGACAGCCGTAAAACAGGCAAAGCTTACCTCCGCCTGTGTTTGGTGGCCAGTAACCGTAGGCGCGCCCATTACCTACAACCTTCCCGAAATCTGGACACTGCCAAAAACGGATAAACCGGGAAACCTCAACATACTCGGGAAGTCTGCCAGCCCAGCGGGACTGTTCGAAGAACTGCAGCAGTATGCAACAGGTAAATTGTTGCCAAATGATATAGGTTCGGAAGACCTGAGCGGCGATGAGAACAATGCAAGGATGAGTGCCTATTTGATCCGTACCTACAAGCCAAATTTGTTGGCAGTACACCTAGCCTGCACCGATCATTTTGAACATGAGCAGGGTAGGGACGGACCAAAAGTAAGGCAGGCAGTGGCTGGGGCCGATCGATCCGTAAAAACAATCCTTGAAGCCATTGAAAAAGCAGGTATAAAAGACAGCACCACAGTGCTCATTGTTGGCGACCATGGATTTGTGGACATCCACACCAGCATGGCACCCAACGTATGGTTGGCCAAAGCAGGGCTGATAGGGGAGGCCAAGAAAGACAATTGGAAAGCCATGTTCCACCAGTCCGGTGGCTCCGCTTTCCTGATGTTGAAGAACAGGAACGATGAAAAGGTACTAAAACAGGTAAGGGATATACTGGCAGCCCTGCCCGAAGCACAGAAGAAGCTCTTCCGCATAGTGGAAAGAAAGGAACTGGATATAATTGGCGCAGACCCCAATGCGGCATTGGCCCTGGCCCCTATACAGGGCATTACCATAAGTGCAGCATCAACTGGCGAAGTGTTCAAAGCAGCAAAAGGCGGCACACATGGTTATTTCCCCGATTTCAAGGAAATACAAACTGGCTTCATCGCTTACGGTGCAGGCATCAAAAAAGGAACCGTCATCCCCTTAATGGGGCTGGAAGATATTGCGCCCCTGGTAGCAAAGTTGTTGGGCCTCGATTTGCCAACCGCTGATGGGGTATTGTACCCCGGCATGTTGAGCAAGGAAGCAAAATAGCATCCTATGCGCTGATATTGAAGGAGAGGAGGTACTGGGAACAAAACTAATTGTTTCCGGTACTTCCCGCTGTTTGCTGCATTGCCTGCACAAACTGGTTTTCCAGCATGGTCAATTGCACCCTTGTGCCCCTAAGTTCGTGTAGGTTTTTCCCCATTTCCAACTGGCTCTTGTAGAGAAACCTTAAACGTTCAATGTTCCTGCGCAGGTTTTTGATATAACTATTGGTCAGGCTGTCTTTCATAACAAGTAAAAAGCAAAGAAAATGCCAGCATGATGGGCCTTCCCTGCCTTTAGGGGAGAACTTGTCCCGGTTTTTCGGGGACCGCGGGGCAGGTACCATCATTCATCCCTGCAGATCGAACCATGCAGCAGTTTCTGCACATCCGATTCCCGGTAATAGAACTTGCCCATCACCTTGCTATAGGCAATCAGCTTCTTTGCCCGCAGGTTCTGCAGGCTCCGCTTGCTTATTTTCAGCATTTGCAACAGGTCCTGGTTGTCAAGCCATTTTTCCTGGTAATTGATTTCCGTAGGGTCAGCTTCCTTGCTGCCGCCCACAGGGGCCTTCTGCTTCTTGGGTTTGGGTTTTTTTCTGTCCATGCGCATTCTTTTAGGTTACTGGCAGGGGCAATGCTTATTACAATAAAAATAACACAATATCAAAAACAATAAACCAGCAGATATATTATTTAACAATTATGCAAGCTTTCCATCTCCTCAACCCTATACCTTACACCTTAAACCCACCCTACGCCTTAAACCCTACGCCTTAAACCCTACGCCTTAAACCCTACGCCTTAAACCCTACACCTTAAACCCTACACCTTAAACCCTACACCTTAAACCTTACACCTTAAACCCTACACCTTAAACCCTACACCTTAAACCTTACACCTTACACCCAGCACCCAGCACCAAAATCATGGTAAGGTTATTGCGTGGCACGCTAATAGGAATCCGGTAGTCAGTAACGATATTAAAGACAAGATCATGAAAAAGGACATCCATTCAAGCAGAAGCACCATTGCAAACTACTTGGGCAGGGCATTGTCCATCGCCTTTTTTGCAATGGTTGTTAATATGGCACCTGTTGGTGCGCAGGACAAGAAACCCGAAACAAAGAAACCCCAGCAGCCAGCTACCCAGCCCGCAAGGCCTGCGCCACCACCTGCAAGGCCACAGCAACCGCATCCGGAACCAGTAAGGCCGCATCCGCTGCCCCAACCGGTAAAACCGCAACCACCCCATCCACAGCCGGTGAAGCCGCAGCCCCAGCCGCCCCATACCCAACCAGTGAAGCCGCCACCACCTGCACAGCCCCAGCATACAGCACCGCAAGTACCACCAAGGTCCGTGCAGCCACCACAACCGGCACCACAACAGCCTCATCAGCAGCCCGTGCCTCCACAGCCTGCACCCGGTACGCCCCGGCCAAATACGCCACCACCAAATAACCAGCCCCCGCATGCACAGGCCCCACCAAGGCCCGGCAATCCCCCTGCTGCACGTCCCAATAGGCCCACCACATACAATCCTGCTAATCCCAATTGGCGTTATGCCAACCTTCCCCGTAGGAACACCGTAAGGACCTATATACCGCCCAGTTACCATACTGTTCACTATGGTGAATACAACTATAGGTACCACCACGGCATTTTCTACCGCCCATACAACAATACCTATATTGTGGTGGCACCGCCCATTGGCATCTACATTAACACATTACCCATTGGTTATAGGACAATCTATGTGACCGAACGTCCCTACTATTATTACAATGGTGTCTATTACGAACAGCGTACCGATCAGTATGAAGTCGTATCGCCTCCCGTAGGTGCCATTGTGGAAAGCCTGCCCGATGGCTATGAAACCATCGAAATAGATGGCGAAACCTATTACACCGTAGATGGGGCCCAGTACAAGCCTGTTGTGCAGGAAAATGGTGAAATTTGGTACCAGGTCATTAAAGCAAATTAGCTGGTAAGGCATAAGGCAAAGGGTAAAGGTTTAAGCATTGGATGCTAAACCTTTGTCCTCCGCCTTAAGCCCTCTGCCTTCCACCTCAACCCTTATGCCAGTATCTATTCTCCCATGCGTATTTTATACATATCATTTGGGTATTTTTACGCACTAATAAAAGGTAATCATACGCATTTTTTATATCTCCCACGCCCTTAGTTTTGCTGTCGATTTTAGCCGCTTGGAAAAGACCTTACTATGTAGTTCAAAGCTAGAAGCTTGAACGAACTTTTGTGATAACCATACCTAAACCTGAATCCATGCGTCCAGCACTATTGGCCTGCATTGTTATATTGTCATTAGTAGCTTCAGGCCAAACGGTAGGAATAAATGAAATCATTCCTCCCAATACTGCATCCAGGTTCCTCAATGGCATAACCAACAAGTTTTCCAAACTACAAGGCGATATCTCCAAGAAGACTGGTGAGATGTTGGACCGCATGGAGAAGCAGGAAGCCAAATTGTGCAGGAAGCTGCAAAGGAAGGACAGTGCAGCGGCCAAGAAGCTCTTTGCCAGCAATGCGGCCAAATACCAACAATTAAGGAATAAATTATACGGTGCTGATAGCAGCAATACCAAATTGAAAGAATACCTCCCGCATTTCGATACGCTCAAGACATCATTGGCCTTTCTGGAAAAGAACGCTGGCAATAATCCCCAACTCAATAAGGAACTGACCGAAGCCAAGTCCCAGTTGCAGCAGTTCGGGAGCAAGATGCAGGTGGCCAATGAAATAAAACGGCAGATGCGGGAACGGAAGCAGCAACTGAACGAACAGCTCCAAAAGTTCGGCATGGGCAGGGAACTGGTGGCCATGAACAAGACCGTATTCTATTACAATCAACAGTTGAACGAATACAAGGGAATGCTGCACGATACCAGGAAATTGGAGCAGAAAGTGCTGGCTATTCTGAACAACACGCCATCTTTCAAAAAATTCTTTGAGCAGAACGGCGAGTTGGGCCGCTTGTTCCCTTCCTCCAGCACTGCTTCCACGGTGGCTCCCAGCCTCATTGGGTTCCAAACAAGGTACAGCATACAGCAGGCCATGGTTGCCCGTACAGGTAGCAACAGCCTTCCCCAGCAGTTCTCCCAGCAATTGACCAAGGGGGTTAACCTAGTGGGTACGGTAAAGGACCAGTTGAACAAGTTGGGCAGTGGGAACAGTAATGATATGATGCCCACAGGATTTGTACCCAATTCCCAGCGCACAAAAAAGTTCCTGCGCCGGTTGGAATACGGTTTCAATTTGCAGGCGCAAACCAGTAACCGGTTACTGCCGGTGACAAGTGATATTGCCCTGTCCATTGGTTATAAATTGAACGATGCCAGCGTAATTGGCGTTGGAGCGAACTACAAGCTAGGTTGGAGCAAGAAGATTACCGACCTGCGCTTCAGCAACCAGGGGGTGGGCTTCCGTACCTACCTGGACATAAAACTGAAGAAACAGTGGTGGATCAGTGGCGGTTACGAACTCAACTATTTCAGTGAATACAGGAAATTGGAGGATATAGCCAAACTGGATGCCTGGCAAAGAAGCGGCCTTATTGGCCTCTGCAGGAAATACAAAATAGCCAACAAGAAAACAGCCAAGATGCAGGTACTTTATGACCTTTTGTACAAGCAACAAAGGCCCTGGGGCAGTCCCATCGTATTCCGTTTTGGCTGGACCCTCTAATGAAACACCTTCCCAACAAGATAGTTAAAATAGAAATGACACTTTATGCGTAATACCCTTGCTTTACTATTTGTGCTGGCACTTGCTACAAGTACCCATGCACAGGTGAACCTGCAGACTGGCAGTGTTGATTATTCATTGCCCATTTTCAGTTATTCCGATGCCAAAAGCGGATTAAGTTCCGCTGTAACCGTTAACTACTATTCGGGCGGTGGCATAAGGGCCGGCGAGTTGGCTTCCAATATAGGGCTTGGCTGGGCCCTGAACGCCGGAGGTTCCATAGAACGCATCCAGAACGGTGAGCCGGACGACCAGTACAATCCTGTCAATTATGGCTTGTCCAGTGACCAGCAGATCATTAAAAGGGAGGTTTGGGCAGCCTGTGACAATTATTATCCTGATGGGTTCCTCTATACTACGTTTTCCATCAATGACATACCGAGGCAATTGGCCATTCAGTCCAGGTTCACCAGTGGCCAGACCAAGGACTACAAGCAGAGCCCAATGGCATTGGCCGACCGCGAACAGGATGTTTTTTCCTGCAATCTCAATGGGCGCATCGTGAGTTTTGTGATTGGAAAGAACCTTGCGGTAGAGTGTTTGGATGAGTCAAAATTGAAGATAGTCTTCACCGTGAAGGACATGACCAGCAACAAGATCAGGACCAAAATCAACTCATTTACCGTAACAGATGAGAACGGCATAAACTACCTGTTCAACGAACTGGAACTGGGCGAAGTGGTGGACCTCATGGAAACCCTGTCCGATAATGATGGCCTGGGGCTGAACGTGCAGCAGAGCAGGCGCACAGGCGCTTATGTGGTGAACAAATGGTTCCTTTCCGAAATAGTCAACCCTATGACCAATGAGAAGGTAAAATTCACCTATACCAATGTGGACCTTGATGTGGTTACGGGCACTACTGCTGCCTACCAGCAGATGATCGGGCAAGATGGGGAATCGGTTTCCGTAATAGAGAACCATGCATTTATCAAATCAAAAAGGATACTCAGAACGGAATTCCCGGATGGACACTATTTGGAGTTTATCTATGATGCCGCCGATAGGCAGGATGTGCCCGGCGATAAGATACTGTCCACCATTAACCTGCGGAGGAAGAACGAATTGGTGAAGGCATTCGATTTTTACCACAAATACTTTTACAAGAAGGAACGGATTGAGTACACTGGTGACCCCAGGATTGATAAACGTTTCATGCGTTTGAGCCTGGAATCCATTGTAACAAGGGGCAGCAACGGCCTGTCAATACCACCCTACAAATTCGATTACTATACTGGTTCGGAATCCAGCGACAATCTGGACATGGTACCCTCCCGGTACACCTTCAATATAGACCATTGGGGCTTCTACAACAAAAGTGGTATAACGGATGATGCAAATCCTGGTTATGACAAAGCCGCCTTGAAAAGCCTCCTGACAGGTCCCGCCACTTACCGGGCACCCTCACCCAATACAGCTTCATTGGGCATGTTGAGGTCCGTGCAACTGCCCACTGGCGGTTCCATGACCTATGAGTACGAGCAGAACAATTACCTGGATGGCAATGGCGCAGAACAATATGCGGGCGGTGTAAGGGTAAAGACAATAACCCTGTTCGATGGCAACAATACAGCCATCAACCAAGTAACCGACTATAAATACCAATTGGAAAACGGCCTTTCTTCCGGCTGGGGTGTGGAGGAGCCGGTTTACTATTCAGAAAGGGGGGTCAATATCCACAAAGACAACAGTGGCTACAATTACGGGGGCCTTATGCTGCGCGACCATAGCAGTCTGGCCAGGATCAAGAGCCAGCGGAACTATGTGGAAACAGTTGCCAGTTTTTTCATGCCCGACCCTGTAAGCCAGTTCATTTTTTCATTGATCCTGAACTTCCTGCTGCCTGTTGTGGATACCTGGTTCGATCCATGGGACTATGCCACCATTGGTAATTACGGGCTTACTTCCTTTACCTTGACCAATGCGGCCCCGTTCCTGTATTCAAGAGCAGAGGTGAAAGTATCTTCCGTTGTCAATAGCGGAAGCACCATTACCGAATTCTCCAAACCAGCCAACAGTTCAGAAATACTAGCCAATGAATTTCCCTACAGCCAGAAGCAGCGGACGGAATCATGGAGGTACGGCCTTCCTTTGAGAAACTATGTTTACAACAGTAATGGCGTACTGGTAAACTACACCGAAAACACCTACGATATAGCTACTACGGTACTGGACGATAATTTCAAGTCATGCAGAATGGAGGCCAATCATTTCCTTTCCAACAGGTATGACTGGTTCACTTTCAACAATAGCAATGTGGACGATAACTGGATCTCCAGGGAGTTCTACAACCTCAAAAAAGGAAGGGTCAGGTTAACCTCCAGTCTCCAGCAGCAGTACGATGTCAGCGGCTCGCATTATGCGGAGAATACAGCCCATTACAACTATAACAATACCAATAACCTGGTATCCTCCACCTATAGCGAAAGCAGCAAGGGCGAAATCAAGGGGCAGAACATCTATTACCCAGTTGACTACAACAACCTGAACACGGCAATAGCAACCATGAAAACCAATAACATGATCGGCATACCCATTACGCAGGTAAACTGGGTGCAGGCAACGGCCAATGACCCGAAGAAACTGCTCGGGGCAAGTGCCACGGAGTTCAAGGTACTGCCAGATGGCAGGATCAGGCCCATCAAGCAGTACAGTTCCGTTTTGCAGGCACCCATAACCGATGCCATCACGGACTATGTGGACCCCAGCAATATCTACAGTTATTCCTTCTATGATAATGTGGCCAATTATACCTACAACCTCTTTGGCGACCTGGTTGCCATAAAGGATACCAAGGGCAGGGTAAACAGTAAAATATGGGGCTATGGCAACAGGCGGGTGATTGCCGATATTATAGGAGCAGATTACAATGAAATAGCCTATACCTCCTTTGAGCAGGAAGCCATACCCATGGGCATCCCCTACTTCAACAATCCGGACAACCTCGACCTTGGTCAGGAAGTGAGGTTGTCGTTCCAGAAGAACAAGGTCAACAACAATTTTTCCGTAACAGGCGAATACAATTACCCTGCAGACCAAGGTGTGACCCTCACCATGATCTTTGCCAAGCCTTCGGTACTCACCGTATGGTCCACAAGCAGCGAGATCTCACTGAGGGGAGCGGCACCGGACCGCACGGGGCCTACCATTAAGGGCTGGACCTATTACGAGTTCGATATTGCTGCCAACGAACATGACATTACCTTAACAGGTGGGCATGGTGTTTTCATTGACGAACTGCGTGCCTATCCAAAGGGTGCGAAGATGACGACGTTCACCTACTATCCGTCCATTGGCAAAACGGATGAATGCGATGCCAATAACCGCATTACCTATTTTGAGTATGATGGGCTGAACAGGCTGTTCAAGGTGAAGGACGAAAAGCGCAACCTCATCAAAACCTATGAATACCATTACAAAACCAATTAAACAAGTGTATGTTCAAGAAACTCATTTACCTGCTGGTTTTTGTACTGGTAATGCCATTGCTCTCAAAAGCCAATAATATCATCGGATCAGAAATAGTGGTAGAGGGCCTTACCTATACTTACAATCTGGACCCCTCACTTTATCCACCCTCTGCCAAACACGGTACATGGTCAGTGAAGGGCGGTACCATACTGTCGGCAAATGATGATCCTGCCAATGGCACCATCTATGTAACCGTACAATGGGACTACTGGACCCGGAACCAGGAAGACAGGAACGGATTGGTAAGCTACACCATTGGCAGTACCGCTTACATACAGAATGTGACCATACTGGACGCCTCCAATTTTTTTGAGGTATGCTCCATGATCTCCCCTGTAGACCAGGAAGTGGAATATTTGGCCACGCCGCAGCCAATAGCATTTGCCAACTGTGGCCTTCCCAGCGGCTTTACCTACACCATTGCCTACCAGTGGCAGTCTGTGGAACTGCCCAATGCATTCTACTATGCCTCCGACCACAATACCATATTGGCCTCAACTGGATTATGGAACTGGCAGGACATAGCCGGTGCCACTTCAACAAGTGTGCAGCCCCCCGCCATGACCTATATGGGCACCACCATGTACCGCTGCAGGGTCACGGTAACACCTCCTTCTGGCAGCAACAGGGATGTCTTCGTGGGGTACCGTTATGCCGCCGTGAGGCTGTCGGAATTCGGTGCAGGCACCATAGACTACAACCCTAATGAAACTTATCCAAGCCCTGTGCAGCACCAGGTGGATGCCGTTCAGGTACCTTATAACCACACACCGCTGCAGATACAGCAGCACCCTGCCATTGGTGGCCTCTGCACCTCCAAGGTCTATACCTGGGAAGTGTGCTACAACCATGAAAACTGGATATTCCTGGCCAGCGGTATTGACCTGCCCCTAAGCGCCCATCCACCCATCACCACGGATACACGTATCAGGCGGAAAGTGGAATGCGGCAGTGATGTGCTCTATTCAAATATACTCAGTTATAATATCATCTACCAGAGCCCCTGGGAGGAAAACAGGAACTACCTACGTGTCAACAATGTATTGAAACCCGGCATCAAAAGCTGGCCCGAAGCGGACCAATTAGCCATTGGGGACAAGCTGCAGAGCACCACCTATTTTGATGGGCTGGCCCGCACCGTACAGCAGGTAAGCAAGGAAACCAGTTATGACGAAAGCAGCAATACCTGGAACGACTTCGTGACCCATGTGCAGTACGATGAAGGGGGCAGGGCGGACAAGACCTTTTTGCCCTATCCATCCAGTACTACCATTGGTTTTTTCAAAACCGATGTGCTCACTGAACAGCAAACCTACCTGCGTGGCTATTACAGCGAAGCAAGCAATGCACCTACCTGGAGCAAAGTGGAATTCGAGAACTCCCCGCTGAGCAGGCCCCTGCAGGCCAAGTCATCAGGAACAGCATGGGGCGGTGATGGCAGTTACACAGGTAAGCAGGCGAATTATATTTTCAATACTGTTGATGAAGACATCAGGATATGGAACATTAATCCGGCGCCTGGTTCCATACCCTACTCCCCGGACAAGTATCCATCTGCTAAACTGGCAAAGAGCGTTCTACTGGACGAGCAATTGAAAAAAGTGGTGGAGTACAAGGATATTGAAGGAAAAATCGTTTTGAAGAAAGTGCAATTGGAAAATACTGGAAGCAACCTGGACGAGAACGGCTATACGGGCTGGCTCTGCACCTACTATGTGTACGATGATTTCGGCAGATTGAGATATACTATTACCCCCAAGGCGGTGAACTTCCTATTGGCCCATAATTGGAATCTCGCCGGTTACCCATCCGTAACGGACGATTTATGCTTTTACTATGACTTTGATGAACATGGTAGGGCCATTGTGAAGCATTCCCCCGCAGCAGGTGAAATATACCTGGTCTATGATACAAGAAACCGCCTTGTTCTTTCGCAGGATGCCAAGCAAAGGGCTAGGGTAATTCCGCAGTGGGACTTCAACTTGTATGATGAATTCGACAGAACTATAGCCACAGGGCTGTTTGATAAAATGGCTTCCAGACAGGACATGCAGGCCTTTGTGAACGGCCTTACCAACCAGAACGTAAACATCAGCATATTCACGGGCAGTTCCGAAAACATCACCGTAAACAACCCTGTGGCAGGCAATGCCGGCTATTGCAACAGTTGCTCCAATACGGTCTATAATACCGTTACCTATTACGACCAGCCCAGTTTTGCAGGCAGCCTTGCCTATTACAGTGGTTACAGTTTCCAGGGCGGTACTGCGCTTTATCCCGAAATATCCACCAGGACCTTCCGGGTAAACGGTGCCGCAACAGGCGCAAAAGTGCGGGTAATAGATGGGGTACACGATGATGGCAATTATGCCAATGACCATTTCCTCACCAGCAACAGTTTCTATGATGAGGAGGGCAGGCTGTACGAAAACCTTTCCCAGAACATCAAAGGAGGCGTTGATGTGGATGTGCAGCAGTTCGATTTTGCGGGCAGGGCCATCAGGGGCTATTCCAAGCATGGACTGCCCGGCAATGCCATGGACGGTTTCGAGACCTTCATCTATGCGGATGTGGACAAGCTGGGCCGCACCAAAGCCATCTACCAGAAATACGGCACAAACGGCTTCAAGAAAATCAATGCCATCAGCTACGATCCATTTGGCCGCATGAAGCAGAAACTGCTGTCGCCGGATTACAATGGTGGCCTGGGCATGGAAACCCTCCGCTACGGTTACAATATACATGGCTGGTTAACCGGCATCAACAAGGACTATGCCCTGAGTACCACCAATAGCGACCAGTGGAACAGTTATTTTGGCATTTACCTGGGCTATGACAACCGTGACAATGCCTTTACGGGCAAGCAGCTCAATGGCACCATTACGGGCATGACCTGGAAATCGCAGGGGGACAATACCATGCGCCGTTTTGATATGGAGTACGACAATGCTGGGCGCTTCACGGCGGCCCATTACCAACAGAGGGACAGGCCATCGGACAATTGGAGCACGGCAACCGCCAATTTCAGCATGGACAATATCAGCTATGACGAAAACGGGAACCTGAAGACCCTGGACAGGATGGGCATCAAACCGGGCACGGTGGGCGGCCTCTATGTGGACAAACTGGTATATGCCTACAAGCAGTTTTACGGAGTGGAACTCAGTAACCAGTTGACCAGTGTAACCGATGCCAACAATGCACTGGGAACACAGAATGGCTTGCTTGGGGATTTCAAGGACGGCACCAACGGCACTGCCGATGACTACCACTATGACGAAAACGGCAACCTGGACATGGACCAGAACAGGAAGGTCATTGCTGCAAGCGGCTCCCAAGGCATTACCTGGAACTATATGGACAAGCCGCAGGCCATCCATATAGATGGGAAGAGCGATGTGGAGTTCATCTATGATGCCACGGGCACCAAACTGGGCAAGAAGACCACCACCATTGCAAGCGGTACCATAAAGACCAGTTGGTACATGGGCAACTATGTGTACACCGAAACGGGCGGCAACTTGGAACTGGAATATATACAGCAGGAAGAGGGCCGTATCAGGTCCATTGACCCGCAGAACACTTTCGGTACACAGGTACCAGCATTGGAACTGGGGGGTGGCATTACCCTGCCCAATGGCAAGCAGGGTGTTTTTGACTGGATGGTGAAGGACCACCAGGGCAATACCAGGGTAGTGCTGACGGAGGAAGTGCACAGGGAGTACCACCTGGCCACCATGGAAGATGCGGTTACCACAGTGAAGGACTATGAGGAAAGGACCTTTGGTACGGTGGATGCCAATGGCAACCCCGATGCCAATAATGCGGTGAACAATACCCGCCTCACAAAGCCCGTGCAATGGGCCAGCAATACTTCCAGTAAAGTATGTGCATTAAAGGGGTTGAGGGGCACGGCCAACCAGCGGTCCATAGGACCGGGGCAATTGCTCAAAGTAATGTCAGGTGACGAGCTCAGTACAAGTGTCAACTATTTCTTTGCCTCCAATGTAAATGAATCCGGCGCCCCTATTTCGGGGCTGCTCAACCAGTTGCTCGGCAGCATGATCGGTTCCTTTGGTAACGGCACCGTTTTGCCGTCCCTGCATGAAAATACAACGGCCATCAGCAGCAATTTGGGTACCACTGGCGGTGGGCTCTACACGTTCCTCAGCCCGCAGAACCAGCAAACCTGCGCTTCCGGTAACGAAACCGGAACCTGTTTGGATGTGCCCAAGGCCTACCTTAATTGGCTGTTCTTTGATGAGAACTTCAATTTCATACCCCCAAGCAGCACGGGGGAGGGTAGTGGCTACACCAGGGTATCCCAAAGTGGTGATGGTGCACCACCCTTAACAGGACTGAACATTCGGGTACCGAAGAATGGTTATGCCTATGTGTACGTGAGCAATGAAAGCCCTAGCCTTACCGTTTATTTTGACAACCTGGCCATAACCCACGAGCGTGGGCGCATCATGGAGGAAAACAGTTACTACCCGGATGGCCTCAAGATGGCGGGTGCCTGCGCCAAGGCATACAACAAACTGCCCAATAAATACGGCTATCAAGGAGATTACAGTGAGGAGGAAGAGGAAACCGGTTACAACGAGTTTGACCTGCGCATGTACGATCCCCAAATTGGCCGCTGGATTAGTACGGACCCC
>JAHEZD010000059.1 GCA_023251255.1 Chitinophagaceae bacterium | reverse complement strand
CCTTAAACGTGTAACTGAGCAGCAATGCAGTGCAAAAAGCGGCGGCGGATAGTAAAAGTAATTTCTTCATGTCGTATAGTTTAGCAATGAAAGATTTGCACGGTAAGTTAACACTTGTCCTTTATAATTGTTTAACTGCCCTTTGCAATTTCGGCAAATGGTTTTTTTACTTTAGGTTTGTATGACCTCTGAAAGTTTTCTCTTTCAAATTTCAATTAACAAGGTCAAAGTTCTTGCCACGAAGGCAAAAGGTGCAAGCATAAGTTGCTGTTGCAATTGTATTTGCACCATGTTTCATGTTGCTCAATCATGTGATGGTATACCAGGCCCTGCAGATAGGGGCAAGACGCAACGGAAAGTGAAACCTGCCTACCAGTAGGCAGTACTAGTTCAATAGCTAAGTAAATAAGTATTTAATCATTATAAACCCTACTTGTTTGACTGAACAGGGAGGATAAAATTTTTTTTATGGCAAAGTACATTTTCGTTACAGGTGGTGTTACCAGTAGTTTGGGCAAGGGCATTATTGCTGCTAGCTTGGCAAAGCTTCTACAGGCAAGGGGCCTGCGGGTGACCATCCAAAAATTTGACCCCTATATCAATGTGGACCCAGGCACATTGAACCCTTATGAACATGGGGAATGTTTTGTAACGGAAGATGGCGCCGAAACCGATTTGGACCTTGGCCACTATGAACGTTTCCTGAACATCCATACTTCGCAGAAAAACAATGTTACCACGGGAAGGATCTACCAGACCGTGATCAATAAGGAACGTGCAGGTGATTTCCTGGGAAAGACCGTACAGGTTGTTCCCCATATTACCGATGAAATAAAGAGGAGGATGCAATTGATTGGCAAGGATGGCCAGTACGATATTGTATTGACCGAACTGGGTGGCACTGTTGGTGACATTGAAAGCCTCCCCTTTATTGAAGCTGTCCGCCAGTTGCAATGGGAACTACCGGAGGAAGATGTAATGGTGGTGCATTTGACCCTGGTACCTTATTTAAGGGCTGCCAAGGAACTGAAGACAAAACCTACCCAGCACAGTGTTAAAATGCTAAGTGAAACCGGTGTGCACCCAGATGTAATTGTGTGCAGGACGGAAGAGCCTTTGAACAATGACATCAAACGCAAGATTGCCCTGTTCTGCAACGTAAAAGTGGATGCCGTAATTGAAGCCATGGATGCTTCCACCATTTATGAGGTGCCCCTATTGATGCTGCGTGAAAAGCTTGACCTGTACTGCTTGAAAAAGCTGAACATCAAGGAATTTGGCGAGCCGCATCTGGATAAGTGGAAACTGTTCCTGGACAAACTGAAATACCCCAAAGCAAAAGTGACGATAGGCCTGATCGGCAAATATGTGGAACTGCAGGATGCTTATAAATCCATCCTGGAGAGCTTTATCCATGCAGGTGCCATCAATGAAGTAAAAGTGCAGGTGGTGAACGTGCATAGCGAATTCATTACAAAGGAGAATGTAGCAGAGAAGTTAGAAGGCCTGGATGGTTTATTGGTGGCTCCCGGCTTTGGCCTGCGGGGCATTGAAGGAAAGATCATTGCTGTGCAATATGCCCGCGAACAGGGCCTTCCTTTCTTTGGTATCTGCTTGGGCATGCAGATGGCGGTTATTGAATACGGTAGGAATGTTCTAGGGCTTACCGATGCACATAGCACAGAAATGGATGCCAATACCAGCCATGCAGTCATCAATATGATGGAAGAGCAGAAGAAAATCAAGATGATGGGCGGCACCATGCGTTTGGGTGCCTATCCCTGTGATATTGTGGAAGGCTCATTGGCCCATAAAGTATATGGCGATGTGCAGATTACGGAACGCCACCGTCACCGTTATGAATTCAATAACGACTATCTTGACATGTATGAAAAGGCTGGGATGGTGATGAGCGGAAAGAATGCGGATACGGGCCTGGTAGAAATCATTGAACTGCCCAACCATCCTTTCTTCATTGGGGTACAGTACCATCCTGAATTAAAAAGCACTGTAGAAAGGCCGGCACCATTGTTTGTAGGCTTTATAGGTGCAGCCAAAAAATACAATGAAACAAAAAGTGCATTGATCAGCTCCCTGTTGCAGCGGGAAATGGCTTAACTTTTTGGAATGATCGTTTTTAAACTGCCCTGCTAAAAGCAGGGCAGTTTTTTTTATGTGATGATCAGTGGGATTTCATGGTACGGATATTTATGTTGAACACTTGTACAATTCCGCCGTTCAACAAAATATCCCGAGCACCTATTGCAGGTTCAACAACCGTTTTATACTTTGGTACAGTAACCAAAACCTTTCAAAATGAAAAAAACGATTGTTGGTGCCCTTGTTGGCGGTATCATTATTTTTTTATGGCAGTTCCTTAGTTGGACCATTCTTGACCTGCACCGTTCCGCACAGGACTATACACCAAAGCAGGACAGTATTATGAGTTACCTGAACACCCATTTGGATAAGGAAGGCGGCTATGCCATGCCAACTACCCCCAAAGGAACAAGCATGGAAGAATGCAAAAAAGTGATGGAACAATCTTTGGGCAAGCCATGGGCAAGTGTCCAATACCACAAAAGTTTTAAAGTAGATATGGGAATGAACATGGCAAGGGGGCTTATTGTTGATATTTTTATGGTAGGGCTTCTTTGTTGGATGCTATTGAAGATAAGCAATGCAAGCTTTGGAACAGTTTTCCTGGGTGCTTTATTCACAGGTTTAATCGTGTTTCTAAATGCTCCGTACACCATGCATATTTGGTACCCAAGTTTTGATTTGATGGCACATTTAAAAGATGCCTTAATTAGTTGGGGCGTTTGTGGTTTATGGCTTGGCTGGTGGCTGAGAAGAAAATAAGATGTGCCTAGTTTCAAATAATAAAAAAGTCCTGCACTGTTGCAGGACTTTTTTATTTATCAAACATTGCATTTTTACCAATCGCTACCAGCACCTCCGCCTCCAAAGTCGCCGCCTCCAAAATCACCAAAACCACCACCACCAGAATCGTTACCGCCTCCTCCACCGCTGCTACCGCCGCCTCCGCTATTACCGCCAAGCAGGGAAGCCCAGAACAGGCCTTCTGCTACATTGCCAAATCCCCTTCTGCTCATCATGCCACTATTTCCACCACCCCTTCCCCTACCTATCAATACAAAAATAACAATGCCAATAATTACGATTGCCAGGATACCCTTCCCCCCGCCATTGCCGCTCTTCTTGTTGTAATTGTCCGGCGCTTTGTATTCGCCTGCAGCCGCTTTTATGATGGCATTGATGGCCTTGTCAAATGCAGTATAGTAATTTCCTGATTTCAAGGAGGGCACCATTTCATTATCCACTATCCGCTTGCAGAGGATTGCAGGCAATGCGCCTTCCAAGCCATAACCTGTAGCAATGAATACCTTCCTCTTTCCCTCTTCCTCAGTGCCCGTGCTTACCAGTATCACTATGCCATTGTCGTATTTGGCTTGCCCCCCAACACCCCAATAATGGCCTATTTCATTGGCATATTGGTCTGAGGCATAGCCATGTAAACTCTTAACGGTAACAATTACAATCTGGTTGCTGGTACTATCGTTATATGCTTTGAGCTTTGCTACGAGATCATATTCCTCCTGATCGGTCAAAATACCCGCTTCATCAACTACAGGCCTTGCATTGGCAGGCTTTGCAGGCAATAAATCATGCGGAACTATCTGCGCATTCAATACAGATACGATGAGGAAAGAAACCAGAATGAATATTTTCCGCATGGAAGGATGTTTACATTATTTGCCAAAGATTATTTCATCTGGCAATTCATTTTTGTCGCCCTCAAGATGAGGGAAATGCTTCTGCAGCTTATTGCCAATATCATTGATGGCCGCTACAATGCCCTGGGTCATGTTCCCATTTTTGAAATGGTTGCTCAACTCTTCTATGGTATTGTTCCAATAATCCTGGCCAACAATTTTGTGGATGCCTTCGTCGCCATAGATAGCCAGTTTCTTGCTTTCCATGGCTATGTACAGTACCACTGCATTTCTTTGTGCGGTTTGTTCCATCTTCAATTTATGGAAAACGGCCACTGCACTTTGCAATGCTGTTGCTGTCCTGCATTTGGAGGCAATGAACAACCTTACCTCACCACTGGTAGCATTTTCAGCTTGGCGAATAGCAGCAAGAATTTCTTCTTGCTGCTCTTTGGTAAAATATTCCTTTCTGAAAAGTGAAGCAAACATGCTATTGGTTTATTTGGTAGAAGGCTTGCTGAAATCAACCCTGGGCACTTCCTTTTCCACTGCTGTAGCTTCGAAGAAGCCCCTTTCCTTGAAGCCAAACATACCTGCAAAAATCACGTTGGGGAAGTTGCTGATCTTTGTATTGAACAATTTTACGGCTTCGTTGTAACGGCTACGTTCCGTAGCTATTTTATTTTCAGTATTTGACAGCTCCACTTGTAGGCCTGTGAAGTTTTCTGTTGCCCTTAACTGGGGATATTGTTCGGAAACAACCATCAGTCTGCCCAAAGCTTGGGACAATTGACCTTGTGCCGCTTGGAATTCTTTCAATTTTTCTGGCGTCAGGTTATTGGGGTCAACCTTTATTTGGGTGGCACTGGCCCTTGCTGCAATAACCTGGGTCAAGGTTGTTTGCTCAAAGTCTGCAGCACCCTTTACAGTATTGACCAAGTTGCCAATCAGGTCGGAACGGCGTTTATATTGGTTTTCAACATTGGCCCAAGCTTCATTTGTTTGTTGCCTTAATCCGTTCATGCTGTTGTAGCCCGTACAGCCGCAGCCACCCAAGAACAATATCAGAACACCAATAACAATAAGCGCAAGATTTTTTGTTTTCATTTCTTTTAAATTTTATGTAAGTTACTTGTTTGTAGTAATTACGTTGCGATTATTACAAAGCAAATGCCACCTGACGAAAGATGGCATTTTGTCCTGAACCGGAAATCTTCTTTTTTATGAATTAACCGCAGCAATGCCCGGCAGTTCCTTTCCTTCAAAATATTCCAGCAATGCACCGCCGCCAGTGCTCACATAACTTACTTTGTCATGGAAACCAAATTGGTTCACCGCAGCCACACTGTCGCCACCACCCACTAAACTAAATGCACCATTCTGTGTAGCTTCAGCTACTGCTATAGCAATGGTTTTTGTGCCGTGCTGGAACTTGTGCATCTCAAAAACGCCCATTGGTCCGTTCCATAAGATGGTCTTGCTCCTTTTAATCACATTGGCAAACTGCTCACAGGCATTGGGGCCAATGTCAAGTCCCATCCATCCATCGGGTATATGGTTACTGGGCGCAGTGGAGGTATTGGCCTCATTGGAGAAATTGTCTGCTACGCAACTATCGCTTGGCAAATGGATGTTCACCCCTTTTGATTCTGCTTTTTTGATGATTTCCAAAGCTGTATCCAACCTGTCATCCTCACAAAGGCTCTTACCAATCAATCCGCCTTCTGCCTTCATGAAGGTATAGGCCATACCACCGCCAATAATAATGTCCGTGGCACGTTCCAGCAGGTTTTCTATGATAAGGATCTTATCGGAAACTTTTGCACCGCCAATAATGGCAGTAAATGGCTTGTCGGCCTTGTGCATTACTTTTTCCGCACTGCTTACTTCTGCTTCCATGAGCAGGCCAAAGAAACGGTTTTCCGGAGCAAAGAACTTTGCAATAACTGCCGTACTTGCATGTGCCCTATGGGCCGTACCAAATGCATCGTTCACCCAAACATCACCCAGCTTGGAGAGTTTTTCTGCAAAGGCTTCATCGCCTTTTTCTTCCTCCTTGTAGAAACGTAAGTTCTCCAACAATAAAACTTCCCCTGCTTTCAATGCTGCCGCTTTTTCAGATGCTTCCGCACCAATGCAGTCATTGGCAAACAACACTGTTTTGCCACCAAGTAACCCACTTAAATGGGCCACGATATGCTTCAGGGAATATTTGTCCTCCGGGCCATCCTTGGGCCTGCCCAAATGGCTCATCAAAATAACGCTGCCACCGTCGTTCAATATCTTTTCTATGGTAGGAATGGCTGCTGTAATCCTTGTATCGTCTGTAATAGCTAGGGTTGACTTGTCGAGTGGAACGTTGAAGTCAACCCTGATCAATGCCCGCTGACCAGCAAAGCTGTGTGCTGAAAATTTGCTCATGTTATATGTTAATTTTTTATTGAAATTTTAATTGACCAAATATAGAAAAAGGAATAGGCACTAACTATGATAATGCGCATTATTTTCTTACTGGTCCCCATCAGTAGGAACAGGACTTTGGCAGCTCGATCAACTTAAGGGACATGGGCGGGTGAAATTTGTGAACAGAACCTGCTGCAACGGCATATTGGCTTTGTCCAATGCACCACAAACAAACAGCAGCCTGTTTCTTAATGAGTATTTAACAGGATTAGTTAAGTGCTTAAGTTATTTTAGACAAAAATTGTTCACAAGGGCCATATCATCCCCAAAAAACTTTATGGAAAAAAAACTCATCAACCAAGTTGCCATTGTTACCGGTGGCAGCAGCGGCATTGGCGAAGGGATCAGTAAATCACTGGCATTGGCAGGTGCAACTGTTATAGTAAACCATCCTGTAGCAACAACCAAAGATGCAGCGGAAGCTGTAGTGGCAAGTATTGTGGCAACTGGTGGAAAAAGCATCAGTTACCAATGCGATGTAAGCAAGGAGGACCAGGTAATAAAAATGTTTGCCGATGTGGTAGCGCAATTTGGCACAGTGGACATACTGATCAATAATGCAGGGCTGCAGCGTGATGCCAAGTTCCATGAAATGACTTTGGCCCAATGGCAACTGGTCATTGATGTGAACCTTACTGGCCAGTTCCTTTGTGCAAGGGAAGCCATCAAGGAATTCCTGCGTCGCGGGGTCGATGAAACCCGTTCCCAAGCTGCCGGAAAAATTATCCATGTAAGCAGTGTACATGAAATTATTCCATGGGCCGGTCACGCCAATTATGCAAGCAGTAAAGGTGCTATCCGAATGCTGATGCAGACCCTTGCACAGGAATACGGTAGAAACAAGATCCGTGTAAACAGCATTTGCCCCGGTGCCATTCAAACCCCCATCAATACGAATGCCTGGAACACCCCAGAAGCTTATAATAGCTTAATGACCCTGATACCTTACAACCGTATCGGCCAGCCAAAAGATATTGGCAACCTTGCCGTTTTCCTGTCCAGTGACGACAGCGATTACATTACAGGTGCCAGTATTTTTATTGATGGGGGCATGACCACTTTTGAAAGTTTCAGTACAGGAGGATAAGAACAAAAGACACAAGCTCCAACGAACAAGATACGAGCATACAAGGAACAGGTAGTGCACCAGGTTGTGGCCCTTGTGGTTCTTATTGTTACCATGTGCATACCATGCACCATCAAAAAATAAAACATGAACGCCGAACAACAAAGATTGGTTGAGCAAGACTGGAAGAAATGGGGGCCTTATTTAACCGAAAGGCAATGGGGTACTGTTCGCGAAGATTACAGTGCAGGCGGTGATGCCTGGAATGCCACCACGCATGAAATGGCCCGCAGCAAGGCTTACCGCTGGGGCGAGGAAGGCATTGCAGGTTGGTGCGATGACCAGCAGTTGCTTTGTTTTTCATTGGCCTTGTGGAACAAAAAAGACCCTATACTCAAAGAACGCCTGTTTGGCCTAACAGGTACGGAAGGCAATCATGGCGAAGACGTGAAGGAGCTTTACTACTATTTGGATGCTACGCCAACGCATAGCTATATGAAAATGCTGTACAAGTACCCGCAGGCAGCCTATCCTTACCAATGGTTATTGAATGAGAACAAAAGCAGGAACAAGCAGCAGGATGAATTCGAATTAATTGATACAGGCATTTTTAATGACAATAGGTACTTTGATGTTGTTGTGGAATATGCAAAAGCTGGAGCCGACGATTTACTGATAAGAATCACTGTCCACAATCGTGGCAATGATCATGCAGCGTTGAATGTATTGCCTACCGTTTGGTTCAGGAATACATGGACTTACGGTTTACAAAGCACCCAACCATTAATGACAAGTGATAACGATAAAAATGTGGTCATCCATCATGAGCAGTTGGGCAATTATGTGCTGTATGCCAACGGGAATGATACTGTTATTTTTTGCGACAACGAAACCAATGACCGGAAACTGTATGGCGCTGCCAATAAAAGCGAATTTTGTAAGGATGGCATCAATGAATTTATTGTAAATGGCAATGACAATGCGGTGAACATCCATGCAACTGGCACCAAAGCAGCTTTCAATTTTGATGTGGTCATTCCTGCACAGTCATCAACCACTTTTAAGTTAAGGTTGAGCAATGGCAATTGCCTGCACCCATTCGAAGACTTTGATGAAACTTTTTCTGCAAGGCAAAACGAGGCAGATGAGTTCTACGCCGATATTCAGAAAGACATAAAAAGTGATGATGAAAAATTGCTGCAACGCCAAGCTTTTGCTGGCATGTTATGGAGCAAGCAATTTTATTATTACGATGTACAGCAATGGCTACAAGGAGACAGGAACGAACCGGCACCACCAGCAGAAAGGCTACAGGGCAGAAATACAGGATGGCAACATTTGTGCAACAACGATATCATTTCAATGCCCGACAAATGGGAGTACCCCTGGTATGCCAGTTGGGACCTAGCATTCCATTGTATTACACTTGCAATGGTGGATAGTGAATTTGCCAAAGCACAAATGAAGTTGCTTACCAAGGTTTGGTACATGCACCCCAATGGTCAACTGCCTGCATATGAATGGAACTTTGGCGATGTGAACCCACCTGTACATGCTTGGAGCACATTCAGGATCTTCAAGATTGATGAAGCTAAAAATGGCAAGCCGGATGTGGCCTTCCTTGAAACGGTTTTCCATAAACTCATGTTGAACTTCACTTGGTGGGTAAACAAAAAGGATGAAGGTGGCAACAATGTTTTTGAAGGCGGTTTCTTGGGACTGGACAATATTGGCGTGTTTGATAGAAGCTCCCCATTACCTACTGGCGGTTACATAGAGCAAGCTGACGGTACAAGCTGGATGGCCATGTACACACTCAATTTAATGCGTATTGCCTTGGAACTTTCGCAATACAATCCTGTGTACGAAGAAATGGCCCTCAAGTTTTTTGAACACTTTTTGTACATAGCCCAAGCTATTGATAATATGGGCGATAACAACAATGGCCTGTGGGACGATATGGATGGCTTCTTCTATGATAGCCTGCACTTGCCCAATGGCAGCAAAGTACCATTGAAAGTAAGGAGCATGGTTGGCCTGATCCCTTTGTTTGCGGTGGAAGTACTGGACCATGAACTGCTGGTAAAGATGCCTGCATTCACTAAACATTTACAATGGCTGTATGAAAATAAACCCGAGCTTACAAGCCTTGTTTCAAGATGGGATGTAAAAGGCAATGATGAGAAGCATTTGTTGAGTTTGCTCCGTGCCCATAGAATGAAAAAAATGCTGGAAAAAATGCTTAGTGAAACCGAGTTCCTAAGTGATTACGGTATCCGTTCCGTATCCAAGTTCCATCAGCAGCACCCTTATGAGTTCTTTGTAGAGGGCGAATGCTTTGCCGTGAACTATGTGCCAGGAGAAAGTGACAGCAGCATGTTTGGTGGCAACAGCAATTGGCGTGGACCCATATGGATGCCCATGAACTTTTTAATCATCGAAAGCCTGCAACGTTTCCATTTTTATTACAATGATGATTTCAAGGTGGAATGCCCAGTTGGAAGTGGCAACATGCTTTCGTTGAATGAAGTGGCAGAAGAAATAAAGAAACGCCTATCCAATATTTTCCTGAAGAATGAAGATGGTCACCGACCTGTTAATGGCAATTATGACAAACTGCAGAAGGATCCCAACTTCAATGACTACATTTTGTTCTATGAGTATTTTCATGGTGATAGTGGACGTGGTGTTGGGGCTTCCCACCAAACTGGCTGGACAGGCTTGATTGCCAAGTTGCTGCAACCAAGATAATGTTTGTGACTGAAGTGGGAAACCGGGATTACTGCAAATAGCAAACAAATTTGCACTTACTATCCCACTGTAATGCAGGTTTCAAGTCCGGGCCGCACGGGTGGGCAACGCACGAGCTACCCTCTCAACAAATTACTTGTACTTAATCTTATACCCCAAAATAATCACCGCCAACACCAATGTAATGCCATTGGCAATACTTACTGGCAGGTTATGGCTGAACAGCCCAAACACCAGCCACAGCAAGGTTCCAAAAGTAAACAGGGAATACATGTACAGGGAAATACCCTTGGTATTCTTTGTTTTGATGGTTTGCAGGGCCTGCGGCAAAAAAGAAGCCGTGGTACAAAATGCGGCTGCTAAACCAATAAGGGTAATATTGTCCATGTAAGTAAGTTTAAAAAACAAAACCTCACAGTATTTGCAAGCAAGCTGTGAGGTTATTTTCTATTGAATAACTGATGTTACGCAAAGATTGTGGGAATAATGTCAGCCTGAGGTTCTCGAAGGCAATCCGGTTTCCAAATAAGTTTCGACAGGTTGAAAATCCCGACTATTCGGGGCTCAATTCCAATGAAAATATCGGGACAGGCTCTGAACATCAATATTTGACATTTTGCGTAACATCAGTTGATAAGGCTCTTTTCTTCGGCACCCAGACTTAAGAAATCAATCCTGCAAAGTGTTTTACGGTGCGCACCAATTGGCTTACATAGCTCATTTCGTTATCGTACCAGCTAACGGTCTTCACAATTTGTGTATCGCCAGCAGTAATTACCTTGGTTTGGGTAGCATCGAACAGGGAACCGAAGTGCGTTCCAATAATATCCGAGCTTACAATTTCATCTTCATTGTAACCGAAACTTTCGTTGGATGCAGCTTTCATGGCAGCATTCACTTCATCAACAGTAACTTTTGTTCCCAAAACGGTAACCAGTTCAGTTAATGAACCTGTAATTACAGGCACACGTTGCGCACCACCATCCAATTTACCTTTCAATTCAGGTAATACCAAACCAATGGCCTTGGCAGCGCCGGTGCTATTGGGCACAATATTTTGGGCTGCGGCCCTTGCACGGCGCAAATCGCCTTTTGCATGGGGGGCATCCAAGGTGTTCTGGTCATTGGTATAAGCATGTATCGTGGTCATGCTACCAGCAAGGATGGTGTACTTATCGCTTAATACCTTGGCCATTGGCGCCAGGCAATTGGTAGTGCAGGAAGCGCAGGAAATGATGGTTTCCGTACCATCCAATATGGCGTGGTTCACATTGAACACCACCGTTTTCAGGTCACCAGTAGCAGGTGCTGAAATCACTACGCGTTTAGCTCCGGCTTTGATATGTGCAGCAGCTTTATCCGCATCTGCAAAGAAACCGGTGCTTTCAATAACCACATCCACCTCGTGGGCTCCCCAAGGAATCTGTGCGGGGTCCTTTTGTGCGTATATTTTTACGGTACTGCCCTTAACCACTATTGAATCTTCAGTGGCGGTAACATCTTCATTGAAACGGCCTTGGGCACTATCGTATTTTAACAGGTGGGCCAGTACTTGTGGGGAAGTCAAATCGTTGATCGCAACCACCTCAATCCCTTCCATATTGTGGATCTGACGGAAAACCAAACGGCCAATGCGGCCAAAACCATTAATAGCAACTTTAATCATTGTGAAAACTTTTTTAGGTGAACAATTGTTTTTTTGGCAAGCGGTGCGAAGGTAAAGTTTTGAAACAAATAAAATAGATGAGATAATGCAAAGTTTATTTGGGGGAGTTTTTGTATGGCTTTTGAAAAAGTCCTGAAATAAGGCGGATTAATTCAAAAAAGTTTTGGCTTAAAATGATTGTGCCTCTATATTTGCAGCCCGATTAACAGATGGAGCGTTGGTCAAGGGGTTAAGACACCTCCCTTTCACGGAGGAATCACGGGTTCGATTCCCGTACGCTCTACAGAAAAGTCCTTGAAAAAGGCAAGACCGCTTTATATCTTTAGGATACAGAGCGGTTTTTTATTTTGACCACTTCAAGCACCAATCAATCCTGCTAACCGGATAAAGTTCTCTTTTTGTGAACTTTGTTATAAAAGTTTTATCTTCGTCATGAAAGTTCACCTGATAAGGAAGGAAACAATAGAAGAGTTTGCCAAGTATAACGCCCAGAGCAGGGTATCGTTTAATGAATGGCTGGCAAAATTGAAATATGCGGATTGGGAAGTTCCGGCAGATATGCAGGTTACTTTTCCCAGTACTGATTTGTTGGGCAACAGCTCAAACAGGGCTGTTTTTGATATTGGGGGGAACAACTACAGGATGATTGGCAAGTATGCTTTTGGCGACAAGCAGGCGCACCTCTTCATTTGTTGGATTGGTACCCATGCCGAATATGACAAGATTTGCAATGCAGGTGAACAGTACACTATTAGTGCTTATTAAAAATCAAAAAAATGGACACACTTAAATACAAGATAATTACCAGCAAGAACCAGTATAAAGAATACTGCAATGCTTTGGAACAATTGGTATTCTCCAACGCAAAGGACAGGAACACCAAGGATGAAATTGCTTTGCTTACCTTATTGATTGAAAAGTGGGATGCCGAACACCTTTCATCTACAGAGCTGGACCCTGTACAGTTGCTCCGCTCCTTCATCAAGGACCACAACCTGAAACCTAAGGACCTGGTGGAAATACTGGAGGTTAGCAAGGGCTATGTATCAGATATTCTGAATTACAAAAAAGGCCTTTCAAAAGAAGTGATCAGGAAGCTGTCTGCCCACTTCAAGGTTTCGCAGGAAGCGTTTAACCGCCCCTATAAATTGGTTGTTTCTGAAAATTCACATTTGAGGAATGCTAGTGTAATGAATACTAAGAAGGAATTGGCAGTGGCTTAATAACTGAGGAAGGATGTAATAGTTACTCAATTAAATTACTATTGAAGCCTTTTTGCTTTCTCTACATAATTGGAAAAATATATTGCTTTCATTTTTTCCCCCAACAATGATTCATCGACCATTTGTTTTATTCGCTCCTGCTTTGACAGCATGGCATCCATCATCCGCTCTGCCCGTTTGGGCATAAGCTCCAGCCGTTTTGCCAGTTCCAAAAAACTGCTTCTTCCATAGCTACCATATTTACTGTAATGCGCACTGTGCACATCACCAGCATACAGGTCCAATGCCACATCAGATTCATTGGGGGTATGCAGCACGGTGCTCATTAGGTCATAGGCCCTGCTCATGATATAGTCCCCTTCATCGGTTCTTATCAAGGAGAAATTCTTTAAATGTGCATCCCCATTGGAGAATAAATAATTAAACAGCACCGTTTTGAAAAGGATTTCCTGTGCTGGCAAATAGGCTGCTACGTGCTTTTTTATGAGTAGGCCAATATCTTCATAGCTACCATCATACTTGAAGTGCTCCCCATGGGTTTGCTTGCTCCTTCCACTTATCTGGGCCATGTCTTCCTGCTGGTATTTTCCGCCATCCGGCATTACATCAAACCGTTTGGTGATGTAAGCTGGTGCCCCATCATTGAAATAAATGAGGGCATTGCTCGCCGTTCTTATTCCAAAAACCTTTGAAGCCATCTGCATGGTCAAGTGCTCATTCTCCGGTGCCTCTTCAGGCGCAATAATCAGCTTAGATGGGGGTATTGGTTTCAGTATGTATTGACCGCCTTTTTCAACAAGTGCAAGCTGGCCATTCTCCAACCGCAAGGAATACTTTAACTGTACGCCTGAAATGGACAGTCTCGCCGTCTTTGCTTGGTATTCCGGAAGGTTGCCTGCCTTGGGCATATCAAAGGATAGCTTGTTGCCTATCCTTAATCCGCCAAACAGTTCCTTTCTGCAATCCAAACAGTAGCCTTCTATATTGGGCCTATAGCATCCGCTGCAGTTCATGGCTGTACTTCTTTTATGGTGATTGCCCCAATGGTATCTTCATTGGCTGTTTTTAACAGCCTTGTAAAATCATCGTTTTCGTCTATTCGCAATAGCTTGCATTGGATGTCCTTGTTTACACCTTCTGCCAGCAGCCCAGCAAAAAAGGGGAATAGGACACTGCTTTGATGTGTATGCGCTGATTTGGGCAGGGTGAGGCTTATGGCTGGCTTGGAGGCATCGGCATAATAGGTAGCTTCATAAGTAAAAACATATTCCACTGCCGACTTTTTCTCCAAGTAGCCTGCAAGTATCCCATTGTTGTAAACCCCTGCCTTATCCATTTCCGTTCTGTTTTACCTGTACAAGCATTTCCATGCCGAGGACGGCGATTATTTTCTGCAAAGTATGGAGGGATGGGTTACCCGAGCCCGTTTCAATTAAATGAATGGTTTTGGTGGTTACACCACTGAGTTCTGACAGGTCCTCCTGCCTTAAACGAAGGAATTCCCTTCTTCTTTTGATTTTACTTCCTATTGGGTCTGCATCCATCGGTATTATATTACTTATTTGGACAAAAATATACCTAAAAAGTCAATTAAAAAGTCCATTTACGTAATATAATACATATTTAGGCCATTTTAGTCATTCAACACTGCATTTTAGGCTAAAACAGAAATATAATACTGATTTAGGTTCCATCATTAACTTATATCTTGGCCATTGGCGTTCCCTTCAGGCTTTCTTTTACTAAACGCCCAGCAAATGGGCAAATGGTTCAATGTTCTGTCGTACACTGGCTTCTTCCAATGCTGCCATATACGCTTCCCTATTGTTCTACTGGTAATACTGTCCAAGGGTAACCACCAGAACGCTTCGGCCAGCTTTTCTGCTGGTATTGCCATGATACATGCATTTGTCCGCTGTACGAAAACTAGGTTATGATGCTGTACTAAGATTAGGTTATTGTGTTGCATCCGCCAGTAATGGCCCTGTTTGAATTATTGTCAGCGCCTGCTCCGATTTTTCATTAGGCCTGCACCCCGACTATTCGGGGCTCAGGCTGACACCTAGTTTTTCAAACTGAGTCACCACCCATCCACCCAACTTTTTGAAACTAAGCCCATAACACTTATTTTTATTCGCGATCAGGTACAGCTACTGGCGCCATGTTGTGACGTAAACCCAACATGGCCTGCGTTTGGTTTTGGAATGAAGGGAAACCCCTAACAGGGTTTCCATAATGGCAGCCGCACCTGTTTGCCTTTTAACATGCGGCAGCAAGAAACCCGAACTAACAACCTAATGGAAAAAACCACCAACCCTACAATCCTTGTAAACCCGCCCCTTTGCCAGGAAGATTACCTGGGCCGGCTTACTGAATTTATCTTGAAGGTATCGCCCCATGGCTACCATGGCCCTAACCATATCCCGTCCAGCTACTATGTGCCCGTTTCCTATTGGCAGAACGAACATTCGGTGCACCCTGAATTGCGCAACACCAAGATTGCCTATTACCAGCGGCTGATTGTGCACTATGGCCTGAACCTATATTGTGGGGCCTGCAGGCAACTGGCCCTTTTACCTACGGCCCTACCAGCAGCACAAGAAGCGATTGATGTACATACCCGGCTTTTGCTCAATGGCAGCGTGGGCGATACCGCCAGCATACGTGCCTGGTCTGATGAAGGGGGACAATGGCAATATGGGGACAATGAAACCCTGTTCAATCGTCAGGAAGGTGGTGCCTACTTTTTTGGTGCTATCAGCGCGCAATATTACCTGCGTGACCCACTCTCCGGGCAAGCACATTTCCCTGCGGAACTGGGAGGTGCCAAATTGGAATGGGCCTTTTATGACCCCTTCCTTGGAGAAAATACCTGGGCAGCGCTCATTGCACCCTTACAGGTTCACTTCAACAAACTGGTTGCTGCGGAAACGCCAACCGCCACACCCACCATAGAACTGCAGTTGGCCCTGTCCATCATTCCGGCCTTGAAGGCCATGCAAAGCAGTGTGGGCGGTGTGTATGCACGACCAGCCCCCTTTGGCCAACCCATGGAACGGTTAATTTCAAACGAAACGAACCTTACACTTTACGCAGGCCTGTGCATGCTGCACCAACTAATTCCCGACAGCGCGGCAGCGCCAATAATTGATGAACTCATTAACGGGCTCCGGTCCTATTTCCGCACCTATCTTTTTGGCAGGCAGAACGGCAAATTGCGTATCCATACCTGCGGGGCATTTGTGGAGGGTGCATTCAGGCCCGGTATGGCGGCAAACGGTGAAGCGGCACGCTTTGCAGTGGATGTGCATACCTGGGGCATGAGCATTCTGGGTGTTGATGAAATAGATACGCAGCATGGTGCGGGTACCTGTTTTGCACTTTGGCAGGAGCTAAAATGGCATGCAGGCTATTATGTACCGGAACAGCCGGGCGTTATTCAGGGAGTTGGGTATTCGTCCAGCTCCATGGGCATGCCCATACATGATACCTGCTCGCCCGAATGGACCTTTGGCGCCATCAATATGTGCCGCATACTTGCTGCCGAATACGGTACACCCGGCAGGCACTTTGCTCCCGGTCTGGCAAGGCAACTGCGGGAAGATGAAAGGAGCATGTTAAGGGGTGTTTCAATGTTTGGGTCCGCCTCTGCATTGGGGCCAGCCTGCCGCTCGTACCCTTATGTAAATAAATGGTGCGACACAGGCTTTGGGTGGCATGCCTTTCCGGTAGAAAGTTTATGTGCCACTGCCTGGGCAGTTATGGTACAGCATGGTTTCAACCCCTTCTGCCTTGGCGGGGCCTATTTTAGCACAGCTAACAACCCTATTCAATCAGCACTTTAAGGCACTTAAACAATGAACCTATTGAGAGATGACCACATTGATGCAACATACCATTTCCTGTTGCTGGACCCAAGCGGCGCTGTTGCAGCCCGTGTTGCATTCATGCCAAATGGCCAAGTAACGGCATTCCCGAATGACCTTTTGCCTTCGGGATACTGGACACGCAAGGGCCAGGTACTTTCCCTTACAAACAGTGAAAACGAGCCGGTAGCCTCGTTCAATGCGGAAGGGCTGGATGAAAGGGGCCGCAAACTTATATGGGGAAACATTATGGCCGGTAGCCTGCGATTGGAATACAGCCTGCGGGAGGTTACTGATCAGGACCATTTCCCCAGGATATCCCTGTGCATTTGCTGCAAGGGCAGGCTCAACCATCTTAAGGAAACGTTGTTGCAGAACATCAGGGACAATATGGCCTACCCCAACCTTGAATTTGTTCTTCTGAACTACAACTCGGGCGATGGACTGGAGGAATGGATAAATGATACATGCCAAACATATATCGATAGCGGCCTGCTGAGCTATTATAGCACGTCCCAGCCCAAATACTTCCACCCTACACATTCAAGAAACATGGCCATACGCTTGGCTGCGGGGGACATTGTATGTGTGGTGGATGCCGACAATTACACTGGACCCGGATTTGCGTTCTATTTGGCAGACAATATTAAACGGAACAATTTCCTTGTAGCCTGCCGGATGGAAAATGGACGGTTTGAACCTGTGAATGACGAGGGATGTGCTGGACGTTTTGCCCTGTACAAAGATGTTTTCCTGGATGTGGGGGGAATGGACGAAGCACATGTGGGCTGGGGATACGATGACCTGGACCTCTATTACAGGCTTATGGCCAAAGGTTACCAATGCCAAACCATTCCACACCGCTACGCCCGCTGCATACCCCATAGCGACAGTGAACGGAGCAAGGAACTGGAACAGGGCGAGATTGGCAGGGAAACTGCCACTACGCATGGCACCTGCTTTATCAACTCGGAACGGAGCAAGGCAAATATTGATGCAGGGCTTGTGGTGGTAAACGATGGGTATATAGGCTGCGGCGGAGTGATCAAGAACCTAGGGAAGTCCGCAATGGTAGTGCACAGGCACCGACAGCCCACCATATCCGTGTGCATGGTACTGGGCAATCAAATGGGGCAGCTTCAACATACATTATGCCATAACCTGCAGCTTACGAGGCTGTATCCAAACATGGAGTTCGTATTGCTGTCCCATGGGCACCATGAAATAGAACGCCTGGTGTACACCCTGTTCAGAAAGGAGGTAGATGCAGGAAGGGTGGTGCATTATCAAATGACTGAACCTTACCTTGATTTTGGGACGGGCAACCCGGTGCACCAGGCAAACCTCTGCATGCGGCTTGCCAAAGGGGATATTCTGTACTATACATTTCCTGACCAACTGTTCAGTGAAGATTTTACACAGGAACTGGCCACCCATTACCATGACAATTGGATCTACCAAGAAAGCGAGGGAGGTGGGCTGGTCATTTCCCGCCATCTTTTCTATCTGGCCAAGGGGCTGGATGAAACGCTTTTGCACGGCCCTGCCATTAAGGATTTTCTACACCGGTTGCAAACGCATTTTTCGGAAAGGCATTCTTTGGAAAGAAGCATGCGGGCGGTGACGGAAGATTTCGGTGGCGGATCGGTCCTGCGCAATAGGGACACGATTGTTGTTTCACCGCACCGTTTCCCAAAAGTTTCCTTGATTACCATTTGCATGGGCCGCCTGGAACACCTGAAACGTACCCTTCCGCAAAATATAGCAGACAACGCAGACTACCCCAATATTGAATTCCTGCTCCTTGATTACAGCGACCAGCATGGGCTCAGGGACTGGGTAAGCACTGAAATGGCCGGGCATATAGCGTCGGGCAGGTTAATATATTATCACCATCCCGGGCAGGAATCGTTCATGATATCCCATGCAAAGAACATGGCCATGCGCCTGGCCACAGGCGAATTCCTGTGCAATGTGGATGCGGACAATTTTACGGGTCACCACTTTGCATTTTACCTGGCCGAGCAGTTGCAGCATACCGATTTCCTGATGGGCTGCCTTACGGTCAAAGGCGAAATAGATTCCTATTGCGACCAGGGAATGGCCGGCAGGGTGGCATTGCCCAGATGGCTTTTTTACCGCACCGGTGGGTTTGATGAAAAGGTTACCGGCTGGGGCTATGACGATATAGATTTCTACCAGCGCCTAAGGGCATTGGGATATACCGGGCAAACCATGGATAGCAGGTTCCTGCAATGCATAGCACATGGGGATGAGGAAAGGGCTGCCCATACAGGTGTGGAAGACATAGGTGGCGTAATGCGTGCCAATGAAGGCACTGCCCGTATAAACCGTGAGCGCAGCGAGCGCAATGTACTGGCGGGGAACCTAGTGCTGAACGCGGGCATTTTTGGAACCGGTGAGGTGTACCGGAACTTTTCCATGGAACCCATAGAGATAGCACCTTTTACCTATCACCGCATTTCCTTCTATACCACCAGCATGGGCCGGCTGCACCACCTGTGCCAAACCCTTCCCCAAAATATTGAGGACAATAGGAGCTATCCAAACCTTGAATTCATTCTGCTGGACTACAACTCCCAGGATGGCCTGGAAAAGTGGGCCGAGGAACATCTTGCAGCACCTATCAAAACTGGCCGTTTGGTTTATTACAAGTACACGGGACGGAAATATTTCGATCGCTGCCATGCAAGGAACCTGGCTGCCCGTGTGGCCAGCGGTGATATTCTGTGCAATATAGATGCGGACAATTTTACTGGTGCCAACTTTGCCCACTACATAAACGAACGCTTCTCGCATTCACCCAATATCTTTTTGCGACCGGATTTTGACGGTGCGCACAGCAGGCTCCGCGATGCATTCGGGAGGCTCTGCGTAAGGAAAAAACATTTTCACGCCGTGGAAGGATATGACGAAAAATTTATTGATTACGGTTATGAGGACAATGACATTTGCAACAGGCTTGAAAGAATAGGTATTGAACCCGCATTGATAGAAGACAACCGTTTCCTGCGCTACATCACGCACAACAATATGGCCCGCATGGAAAATGGCATGCTTGTCAATAGCCTGATGCTTATGTTAATAGGCAGGCATCCCAACCAGGAATGGGATACGTTCGTTTGCCTGTTCTGGGACGGTGAATTCTTTTGCTTCGGGCCAAGGATGAACATTTTACCTGACAAAGGACAATGGGAACGAAACAGTGCCGGCCTGCTGCTATGGGGAAGCCCCGAGCATGCCTGCCAGCTCTTTGACCATTTGGGCGGTAGGTTCTCCTTGAAGATGGGAGACACGGCTTTTCTTGTTTTGAAAGAGTCAAAAGACATGTCCAGCTTTTTCCAGGCTTACTTCAATCATTCATTGATTCAAAACGGGGAAAGGTTCAGGGGAAACCAGCAAAGCAACTCCTGTTCCTCCAATGAGGGGAACTACGGATTGGCAACCGTGTTCCGGAACTTTGAAGAAACGCCTATTCAACTACAAAACATGGCATCATTAGCGGGTATTATATGAAGCAACATTTGAAACGCTGTTTGATTATAGAATCGCTTTCCTACCATTGGGAAGTACTGGCCCCTTGGGTAGACATGATGAAGCTCCTTGGCATTGACACTGAAATTGCCATCAGCGGAACTGCAGGCCACCTGGAAACTGTGGCTCTACTGGGACTCGACCCATCGCAGGTCCATGACGTCCGGAACTTGGGCTCGCTGGCACTTGACAGGTTTGACTTTGTGCTGCTCAACACATTGGTACATGCAGGTTACTTCTTTCCGGCGGAGCCTGTTCCACGGCCCGACCTGGCATTTGTCCGCCAACTGCAACGCCCATCTATATGCGTCATCCATGAACCCATACAATGGGTTGAAAAACTGGTGGTCCATTCGTTTACGGAGGTGGGCAATGGCGCAGGAACAATCATTAATCTTCTTGCAGACGGGTGCAGTGTAAGGCAGGGCGGATTTTGGTCCGATGCAAAGTGGTCACAGGATGGGGACAGTTTATGGATTCCTTACGGTGGGGGCATACGTGAATTCAAAACCGTTAACTGTGGGCAGACCTATCAATGCACCGACAATGCGGCTATTTCCCTGCACAGGCGCACGCTGCCCATTGAAGACCTTAAAGACCATTTAAAACTCAAGCAACATGCTGCCATTGCCCTTACCGCTGAAGGTGCCCATAAGCTGGAAAAGATACATGATGGCATAGAGTGGGTGCTTCCTTTCAAAATAGAACAGCCCTGCCCCTCCCGAGTTGATGGGCCCATTGCTTTTGCAGGCACAATCGACTATGATCGCAAGTCCATTCCTTCACTGCTCAATGCGGCCAAGTCACTCAAAGCTGACGAAAAAATATTGATCATTGGCGGGTCACGCGACCCCGATTTCGATAACGATTGTTTTGTACAGACCTTTAAAAGGCAAATAGCGGAATTGGGCCTCGGGGAAAAATTCCTGTTTACAGGCTATTTGCCATACGGGCAGTTTGTGGAACAGGTAAAGCAATGCAGGTTCATCATCCCTTTAATTGACGACTATGTTGATTCAGGTGCATACCTCATTAAGCTTCCTGCAATGGTTCCTCTTTCGCTGGGACTGGGGGTGCCGATGATTATGAGCGGAACGGTTTCCGGAAGCCTCGGTAGTGATATCCTTATTTCATACCCTGGTCAGGACTTGGTAAGCGGGCTGCAGCAGTGCCGGGAGATGGATAAAGATGCTTACCTGCAACTGGTTGAAAACCTTCACCGTAAAGCACAGCTTTTATACGCCAACAATCTCCAAAAGCTCAGCACGATCATTAACAACATCACCGGATTGAATACTGGTGATTGACCCGTTGCTCCGTCTTGAAATTTTACTAACCCAATGCACCTTCTCCCTCAATCCATCATTGACCTTCCGATAAAACATCGGGATAACTTTTTAAACCATTTAACCCCTTGTCGTAATTTACCGCATGAAACAAAGTGCAGGCATCTTATTGTACAGGCCGCAGGCAATAAGCTGGGAACTGTTCCTGGTACACCCCGGCGGCCCCTTCTGGAAAAACAAGGACCTAGGTGCATGGTCCATACCCAAGGGAGAATTGGGGGACAATGAAAATGCCCTAGATGCCGCTATCAGGGAATTCCAAGAAGAAACAGGTTTTACCTGCTCGGGCAAGTTCCTGCCCCTTACCCCACGCAAGCAAGGCTCCAGTAAGATGGTACATGCATGGGCATTGGAAAAGGATATTAATGCTGCGCTGCTTCAATGTAACCTGTTCAGTATGGAGTGGCCGCCCAAAAGCGGCCAGTTCAAAGAGTTTCCTGAAATAGACAAGGGTGCATGGTTTACGCCGGATATGGCCAAAGAGAAAATCATTCCCGGACAGGTAGGCTTTATAGATGAACTCCTGCAACTGCTATCCAACTAATAAGTTATTGACGATATTTCTTCTTGTCTCCACGTACAATCATTATCCCATAAAAAAACCCAGCCCTTTCGGGCTGGGTAAGTTTGAGGAAGATCTATTCCATCACCCTCTTACTTATGGCTAGTTTAACCTTTTAAATTTGGGTGCGGTGCAGGAACCGTGTTTGGACCATCTTCAGTTGTTCCTTGGAGGTCAACCGTATCAGCATCCCCTTCCTGACCATAGGCAAATATCAATCTGCTTTCTGAAATGCCTTGTTTTTCTACCAAGTACTTGATTACTGCATTTACCCTTTCCCAGCTTGTTTGCTGTGCTTTTTTGGTGGAAGTACCATAACCTACTACCCTCACCTTGCAAGTTGGATTGGCATTCATTTTTTGTGCCACAGCGGCCAGCATGGTCTGTGCATCCTTTGACAATTTGGAACCGCTCTTGAACTTAATGCTTGGCAGGTCGCCAATTCCACAGTTACCTGCACCTTGTCCACCATAACCACCAGCCATTACAGAATCCCTGAGTTTGTTAACTGCATCCCTCAACTCTGTGCAGCAAGAAGGTTCTGGGCATGTTCCCACACCATCATTGTTAACAGGGAAACATTTTTGGGAAGTAAGAATTTCCTTGTCTTTGAAATCCGGTATACCATCGCCGTCTGTATCCAGTGCGCGGCCATGACTGTCAACCTTTGCACCTGCTGGTGTGTTTGGTTCCAGGTCAAACTGGTCTGTTATACCGTCACCATCTGCATCATCCAACACTGGTTTGGGAAATTTCATGTGTTGGGGCTTGTTCAATTCGTTGTAGATATAGTTGTTGGGGTTCAGCCACCATAATGGTTGCACATGTTTGGAAGTGCTACCAATATTGATGTTCAAGCGTGCAGTGGTTGCATTGTAAAAATCATTGCTGTTACCTGCCCTAACAAACCCATCTGATAAATCATACCCAGGGGAAATGAAAGTTGTTTTGTTTTCCAGTCCAATATTCACTTTGTTGGATAGTTTGAAAGCGATACCACCACCTATTGAGAAACCCTGCATCATGGACCAACCTTTGCGGCCATTGTGCTCGTCACCAGCCACTGTTGTAAGAAGGCCCGATTGGCCACTGGGCACACCGGCTGCATAATAGATCCTGTCGCCAGTAGGCGTTTCAATGGTAACCTGGCTTGCTATCAAGGAGTAACCACCCAATACATAGATATTTGTTTTTGGATTGCCACGGTAGTTGCTTGCTGTATTCAATGAAACAATTGCGTCCAATGACCCTGAGTGGGTCTTTGTCTTGTATGGCAACTGCCCGATTGATTTCCCATAATCTGAAGGCTCTCCAGAGTTAAAGGAGCCAAAATAACTTGCCCTAAGGGATACGATATGTCCAAGGGCCTTCCTGAAACTGAAGCCTCCACCAAAACCAACTTTGGACCTTACATCTCCAATAATCATTGATGTACCTCCTGCAAAACCCAGTTCCCATTGGCTTCTTGGTTTTGGCGGATAAGGATAATCGTTAGCCATGAATTTTGAGCGTTGCTCCATGCCTTTGGCAGGTACAACTGCGGAATCCCTCCAGTTCCATCCCCAGTCAGTGCTCTGTGCATTTACCGATAAGGCAAGGAACAGGAATATCCCAAGATGTACAATTCGTTTTGTGTTCATTGTTGTAAATTTTAATGATGAATGTTTCTCAGTTTAAGTGTTGTCTTTTTAGCTGATTGTTTTGTTAATGTTTTTTGAGTATTGAAAAAACTATACCATACTTTTTATAAGCGGAATTCATCTATAGAGTGGAAAAAAATCCACAATTATTGTGGTATTGCCATTGGGAGAAGTATGGGCAAGCGGAAAAAATAGAGGCTCCCTTGGGTGGCCAACAGGCTCCGTTTAAAGTCTGGCAATGCCTACACTTAGAAGCTGTTTAGATTCAATTTGGTGGAATTCTCCATCATGTATTTTTGCCCGCCTGACCATTCGGGCAGGAGCGAAACAAGGCGGAGCCGATAGTCATCGGCTTTGGAGACATGGCTGCCCCCTACAGCGAAAAATCCAATCCCGCAAAATGTGGGACAGCCAAAAATTCATATGGTGAAACCAGCGAATTGAATTTAGACAGCTTCTTAAACCGATCTTCTATCATCATCTACCACGGATCAATAAACTCACCTGGAACACTTTTGTTGGAACATGTGGGAATGTTCCAAAGATTTTGTTCCAATCCAGTTGGAACATTTTTGCTGGAACAAGTGGAAATGTTCCAAGGATTTTGTTCCACCCTGGATTTGCACGACGTCCAATAAGCAAATAATCCAAGAAGCTGTCTAATTTCAATTCGCTAAATTTCTGTATTGATGCCTTCGGCATCTGTTCTTGCCACTGATGCATCAATTACATGAATAAGCAGGGATTCGCTAATTATTGCCGTTTGTGGCTATAATTAGTGAAAAAATTGGTGCACATTGATTTACCCATCCCTACAGCCAGTCCCAATATTTGGCCATAACAACAATGCCACCCAATAAGGTGGCATCGATATCTATAGGATGGTTGGTTTATTGCACTGCTCCTTTACTGTAATCAAGGATTTTTACTTCGTCTGTCTTCCCTTTCCATTTGTCCGTTCTAAAAGGGTATGCAGGCATGGCAGTGTTGTTGATAAGGTTCAATGGCCCAGGATTGTCTGCCCAGGCATAACGTACGGCAACTGGCTGTTTCACTGCACCAGCAGAAACGGCCACTGTTTGTTTATCAATAATTTCAGCATCTGCCCAAACAAAATTCTTGTCATTGCCTGCAATGGCAAATCCCTTGATGGCCTTAGTACCATCCTTTGTTTCAAGGCCATTACCAATAACATCAAATTCAATCAATACTTTGTCCCCCACTATTTTCATGCTTTTGTACACGGGGCCTGAAGGAATGATATCCTTGATGCCATACACATGGTATTCAGCTTGTAAAGCCAGCCGCCTGCCCACTTCGTTTTTATACTTGGGGTGGATATTATCGGCCTCCCCCTGCTCTATGGTACAGGCCATGGATGTGTAAGGCAGCTTCAATGCTTCTGCTTGGGATTCCCTGGTTTCGGCCCATTCTGCATCAGCAGGTCTGGACAATATCTTTTTATAGTTCGGCAATTGAACATATACAAAGGGGAGTTTGTTGTTATTGAATTTTTTACGCCAGTCCTCTATCATTCTTTTGAACAGGAACCTATACTGGAAACCACGCAGGGCGTTGCTCTCGCCCTGGTACCAAAGCACCCCTTTAAATGTGTATGGCAATGTTGGGGCTATCATGGCATTGTACAGTATGCAGGGCACCTGCCTTGTGTTCAACTGCCTTGCCAAGCCTGTAGGCACCACTGTATCCAGGCCAATTCTATAACTCCATTCACCTGCCAATGGAACTTTATTGGCTGCTGTTTGTACAAATAATTCATCCGGTTTGCCCATAAAGCCGCCATCATCACGGTAATTGGTCATGCGTACCGTAATGGAATTGCTTCCTTCTTTTAACAAGGACCTTGCAATAGTATATTCCCTTTTCTTTGTTCTTTCATCAAACCGGTGGCCAACCTGCTTCCCATTGATGAAGGTAAAATCCTCATCTGCTACTGCCCCCAAGGAAATTTTTGCATCATTGGCTATATCCGCAGCCGTCAATGTGATTTCTTTTTGGAACCAGATAACCCCATCCTTGTTTTTCAATGCTGCCACATTTTCCCAACTGGCAGGCATTTTCGCCTTGTTCCAATCCGTATGAAGTGTGGTTGCCCACGAGTAAGTTCCATTATCATAGCCCGCATCCATTTTATTGAGCATCCTGATCCACCCATCAAACCTTTCATTGTTCTTTTTTTCTTCCTCGTTCAGGTCACGTTGCTCAATTCTTGCCGCTGCTTCACCAAATGTTGGTTCACCGGCCAGGCCTTCCTTGCTTATCCAGCTTTCTATGGTGGTGCCACCATAGGCACTCCATACCAGCCCAATGGGAACATTCAGGTCCTCGTGCAGTTTCCTCCCAAAGAAATAGGCTACTGCTGAAAATTTGGGAATTGTTGTGGGCGTGCAGGTTTCCCATTTAATGACGTCAACTGCTTCCTGCAAGGGCCTGCTGCTGTAATCTTTTTTAATGGTGAACAATCGTATGTTCCTGTAATCTGCTTTGGGCATTTCCTCCTTTGCGTTGCTGGTATTCATCATCAGGAAGCCCATATTGCTCTGTCCACTGCAAAGCCATACTTCACCAATCAAAATATTATCCAGTACAATTTCATTGTTGCCTTTTAGTTTCATTTCATAAGGGCCCCCTTCTTTCATGGCCGGAAGCATCAAGCTCCAGGCAGTATCCTTTACAACAGCATTGTATGCTTTGCCCATAAAGTTGATGGTTACCTTTTCATTCCTGCTGCACCAGCCCCACACCTTTACGGGCACATTCCTTTGTAGTACCATATTGCTGCTTACCAATGAGGGCAGCTTGATGTTTGCTTTTGCGGAGAGCATTGATGCAATGAGGAGGGAGGAAAAAATGTATTTCATGGTTTGTACTCGTTTTATAAATTTGATTTTGCAATATGTCTTCGACAGGCTGCCAATGACACCCGATAACTATCGGGTTAGTATAAGCTGTTGAAAACCATTTGTAAACAAAATGGTTTTTTATACTTACCACAAACCTGCCCGTCCGTTCAGGCGGGGGCACAAAGCACACAAAGGGAAAAACGTGGTTTTTCAACCCTTCCTTTGCCGGGAGGTTCAATACCGATAGCTATTGGCAGTTTGTTTGCTCCGCAAACATTGATTACTCGGTTGACATTGCGTTCCAATTTGTTACCTCATCCAAACAGGGCCCACTTCTTTTGCTGACAGAATGCTGTATTTCCTCTTTCCAGCTTCATTGGCTATGTAAGGGTCAACCCAATTGGCGCCAACACCTGCATTGTCAGTTAATGCTGCTTTGGATTCTATGGATGCAATGATATTCCCTTTGCCATCTTTTATCCAATCAAAGCCATCCCGTTTGCTGCCTTTACCGTTTGACAGGTCAAAGCCTTTTTGGTCCGCTTTCAAAAACCCACCCACTGCTTTATTGTTCTTGCTAATTAAATGGAATGGCGCCGTAAGTTCTTCATATACTTCGCCTACCCTTCCTGCATCATCGAAAAGGAGGTTGTTCTTGATGGTGACTGTATCGGGGGCCACGGTCATTCCATCACGTTTGGAAAATGCACCGATACGGATATCGGGTGTGATGCAATTGACAAAAACATTGTCTGCAATCACTGCCCTCCTTACTTGGTAATAGCCATTGAGGGGAGTGTTCACCAGCCCATTAACGACAGTTACAGGAGCCCTGAAAGATTGGCTTAGTGAGCCATTTAGGTGATAGAAATAATTGTTGATAGCCACATGCCCCTCACCAATGAACCTTACCCCATAGGATTTGGCCTTGTCTGCACCGTCAAAAAAATTGCCATCCACCAAGCAGTTGTTGCCGTGACGTAGCGTTAATCCCCCATCATTATTAACAAATGTGTTGTGCAGGTAGGAGTTGTTCCATGACTTGTTGGAAATGATTTCAATTTCGCCATCGCATTGTTCAAACCGGTTGAAAGCAACCACGCAATTGGATGGCGTGAACGATGTTTCGCTCGTACCGATACGCATGCTTTCCAAACCATTATCCGCATCGGGGCCATTCTGCCTATTGAAAAAATAATTGTAGCTGATCGTATGGTGCGCTTCAGTTTTCCCATCCAACCAGACCACCAGTGTGGCACCACGATTGAACTTGCTTTTGAACAAGCATGCTGTTACCGTATTGTATTGACCATACACTGACACCCATTTATTGTCCGTGTTCAGGTCGGCTGTGTTATAACCATCAATGCTGCAATTCCTGATAGTGGAATGGTCAGCGTCCTGTTTCTTGTTCCTGAATTCGATGACTGCCCTTGAACCCAGTTCCTTGCCGCCATTTTGCCAAACAAACCCTTCTATAACATTTCTTTCACCAGCAAAGCCCAAAGTGGAATTCCCTTCAAAGTAAACCTTGCCCAGGTGCTCTGCCACAAAACTGATATTGTTATTGGAGAAACTGATAGCGGCGTTTGGGTAAACGCCATCTTTCAGCAGCACTTTATCATTTGGCTTTGCAGTATTGAGCAATTTGTTGGCCTCTTCAATAGATGAAACAAGATGGTCAGTAGCATTGGCATCCATATAAACTGCAAGGGCCAATAAAAAAACAAATGATTTCATGATGAAGATTTGGATCGATAAGACACCAAGGCACAAGTATTGTTTAATATGCCTTGGTGGGTATGTTCAACAATGTCAGGCACGGTGGACTTTGGCTATGAAAACCAGGTACCACCATTAATATCAATATTGGTTCCAGTAATGAAACTACTTTCATCACTTGCCAGGTACGCTACCAGATCAGCTACTTCATTTGCTTCCCCTTGCCTGCGTAACGGTGTGCCATTAGCAACGGCTACACGAACTTCAGGTTTGGTAAACGTATCGTGGAAAGTGGTTGCAATCATACCTGGGTCAACCGCATTCACTCGAATGCCTTTTGGACCCAGCTCCTTTGCCATGCCCCTTGTAAAAGTGGCCACTGCACCCTTACCTGTTGCATAGGCACTTGCACCAAAACCGCCACCATCGCGACCTGCCTGCGAGGAGAAGTTTACAATGGCACTACCCGCCGGCATAAAGGGGGATACGTATTTTGTGGTAAGGAAAACTGATTTTGCATTTACATTCATTACAAAATCCCAGAACTCCTCGTCCATATCAGCAATCAATTTCCTGGCTACCAGGCCACCAGCCACATTTACCAAGATGTGGATGTCGTTGCCAAAAGCTTTCTGCGTTTCTGCCACAAGGTTGGCTACTTCAGCAGATTTTGTAACATCTGCCTTTACAATGATGGCTTCCCCACCCGCTTCCTTAATAAGCTTCAATGTTTCTTCTGCCTGTTGCGCATTGCCTAAAAAGTTTACGACAACTTTCGCTCCTTCAGCAGCGAGTTTCAATGATACAGCTCTTCCGATGTCCCTTGCTCCACCTGTAACGATGGCTACTTTTCCTTTGAATTTCATAATTGCTATTTTTTAAAGTGATTGATTTTTAAAGATGGTTCCAATAACACTTCGGCAAGCTCAGTGCGACATTGTGATTTTATGTTTTTGATTTGTTTGAGAAATAGAATATGCTAACCATGGACAATGGCACCAACAATGCACCCATTACAAAGAAGGGTGTCCAATTGTTACCAGTAGTGATGTATGGAATGAGGAATGTGGTTCCAATGGTTCCCAATACTGCAGCCATGCCACCAATGCCAGCCAATGAACCAACGGTTTTTCCTGAATGGAAATCACCTGGCAATGTTTGAATATTGACAATGGAAAATTGGAAGCCACCTAACAAGACACCTAATAGAATCACTGCTAGTAATGGCGTGGTTGCATAGATGGTTGCAATCATTGCAGGCAATGCGATACATGCACCTGTGATGATGGCTGTTCTTCTTGCTTTCAAAGCAGTGTAGCCTTTCTTAGAGATTAGCCAACCTGAATACCTTCCACCAATGATGGCACCTATACCTGCACCCAAGAATGGAACCCATGCTGATACTGCAATTTCCTTGATGTCAAGGTTGAACCTTCCATTTAAATAGTTGGGCAACCAAACAACAAACATCCACCAGATGGGGTCAAGAAAGAAACGACCCAATATAACAGCATAACTTTTTTTGTCCTGCAACAGTTCGCCCCAAGACTTCCCTTTATCATTTGTATTTGCTACTGCTGTTTGACCTGAAAGTATATGCTGCTTTTCTTCTTCAGTAATCCAAGGATGGTCCTTTGGTGTTTTCTTATTAATGATGAGCCAAGGAATAATCCATACAAGACCCAATGAACCAACCAAGAAGAAAGTATTCTTCCAACCAAAAGCTATATAGAACATGGATATAACAAAAGGTGCAACTGCTGAACCCAACGAACCGCCTGCCCCAAAGAAGCCTTGTGCAAAGGCACGTTCCTTGGCAGGGAACCATTCTGCATTGCTTTTTGCTGAGCCAGGCCAAGGACCAGCTTCACCTAAACCAAGCATTACACGAAAGAAGCTTAATGATGTTATGCCCCTTGCAAATGAAGTAAGCATATCTGCTGTGCCCCAAATAATGGCTGATACTACAAAGCCTTTCCTTGTCCCAATTCTATCATACAATTTACCTGAAAGCATTTGGCTTATGCCATAAGCAATGAGAAAAAAAATATTGATAAGGGCATACTTTTTTTTCAGCATATTGTCTATTTCAACATGCATGCTGTTTGGATCTGCGAACCCTAAATCGTAAGCAATGCCCTCTTTCTGAGCATACAAAATCATCTTTTTTGCCCCATCATCAAACTGGCTCACTCTATAATCTTCAACAACCTTAATACTTCCATCAACATTAAACAATGTGTATTTATTAAATTTGTATTTACTTGACGAGCTATCAAATATTGCATAAGGAGGGATTTTATTAGCTGCACTTGCATCTACCAATTCATACTTATGCTTAGAAGTCACATTCCACATATAGTTGAGCGTGCCCCTATCCAAATAATTGATGATGGTAATCAAAACCACCAAGCCCAATACCCACCAACGCATTCCTTTTACTTTCATATTCTTATTTTATCAAGCTGTGCTTGCGGTTAATCAATTGCTTCATTTAACAATTTTCCTGACTGCTGTTTTATCTCCCATGCGTACTTCTATTATATACAATCCTTGGGGCAACAACCAGGAGGGAAGTTTTACTTGGCCCTGCTGCTGCTTGCCCAATGATATGTTTTGAATTATCTGCCCTGCAGTGTTCAGGAGTTTGATGCTTGTATTGGTTGCTTCTGTTCCTTCGTAATTCACTAAAAAATCATTGAGTGAAGAAGCAACAGTCACATTGAAAGATGTAATTGGATGGATGGTTAGAATAGGCAAGACCTGTTTCTCCAAAACAATCTCCAATCTATCTTCTCCCACACTTGAAGCATTTGATGGCTCTATCTCCAATCTATAAGCAGTATCTTTTTTAATGATTGCATAGGTGTTCATCAATTTATCATGTAGGTACATTTTGATGTTTGCCTGCATATTGTAATCACTCACCTGTAAAACATACACCTGCTTGCCATAAGTAACTGGCAAATTGATGCCCATTGGAATAATCGAAGTTGATAAGCTCCGGTAATCGGCTGCTAATTTTTCATGGTCACTGCTGATGGTATAAATGCTCAAGCCATCATTCTTCAACTTGATTGCATCGTTTATTTTTTCATACTCATTATTGTATTGACTATCCAAATACACATAGAGATTATCGTATTCCAATCCGTTCCTTAAAGCTTTCAACTGGAAATAATTATGTTGATTACTGTTACGGAAAACTGTTGCACAACTTGTACAGGTATTCTTATTGGCTTCTGTAAAACCCAAACTGGTTGTTGCGCTTGCCACTGCAAAAAATGCACTGCTGGCAGGAAGTATATAGGATGAAGGAATTGGATTGACTGTTATATAACTGCCAGCCTGTGGGTTGCGAACATAAAAGCTGCTACCAATATTGGTGGCTGCTGTTAAGACTGCGCCAATATCCACAGGAGAGGGATAAGGATTGCCCACTAGATTGAACCCTTGTGTGGAACCAGTTCCAGCAGCCGATAAATTAACGGGCACATTGCCCGTATTGATGGCACCTGTCATATCCAGTGTAACTGCATCAGGAATATAGGCCGTGCCACTTAAGGAACCAGCTTGGTTTTTGGAGCCTCTCAATAAAACCCTGATACCTTGGCCCCTCGCCCAACTGCTGGTTAAGGCACTTGTAAAAGGCTGCCATCCACCATCGCTACTTGCACCATCTGCAGTGGCTGTATTGAAATACAATGCACTTGCATTATTGGTAGCAGTTGTTGTGAATCCATTGGCACTTCCTCCATTGCCTGTAATGTCGATATTATCTGTTAACTGACTTAATGGTTGAGCAGTAGTAAATGGATGGCCTAAAAAACGGTATGTCCTGTAGCCCCCGGGAATGTACTGCTGAACCGTGACATTGCTTGCATTGTTCAACATGCCAGTAATGGCTTCTATAAAGGCTGTTTCAGGGTTTGAGGATTCCGTTGCTGCTGATTTCAACGTGACACTTTTACCTGCAAAGTCTGTAATGCCTCCTGTAATGGATAGGGATGTGCCCGCTTCGAAAACGGCTGTGCCGCCCAATATAAGGTTGTTTGGCCCTGTAGCCAACCTGCCATTGCTTACTGTTAATGTTCCAGCAATGGTTGTGGCAGTGGACAATGTTTTTGTACCGGACCCGCTTATTATTACATTGTTGTAGGAGCCAATATTTATACCGCTTGCTCCACCGGCCTGTAACCATGTTTGTGCAGTACTGCTATAAATAACCGTTCCGTTGTTGGTGAATGTAGTACAATCAATAACCGGGTTTGCTCCAGTTAATTCCAACGTCCCTCCAGGCTCAATGCTAATTGTTCCCGTTTTATTGGCACTGCTATAAGTGATGGCTTGGCTGCCAGCAGCAGTATATGTTCTTGAAGAAATAAGTTTTGCCCCGCTTTTAATGGTGGTTATACCATTACCTGTTGTACTTCCAACATTGATTGAAGATGCTGTAGAAAGGGTGCCACTGGACAGGGTAAGCACTTTACACTTAATAGCTGTGCCCAGCACGCCAATAGCATCTGCGTCCAATGCAAATTCCGTGTTCTGTGCCGTTCCCGCACCTGCCCATTCACCTGCGGCGGTGATGTTCCTACTTGATCCAACAAATTTCAAGAACCCATTTGAGGTGGATATCATTGTACTTACCAGTGTGGCAGTACTTGTTTGTCCAGAATAGAATGTTCCATCATTTGCAGCACTACCTGTAACAGCGGTACCTGTAAAAGCCCTTATCTTACCACTGACATTGATGGTATTGTTGCCAATAGTCAATACACCAGCAGTGTTCAAATGTAAATCATTGCAATAAGCATTGGCAACATTCACTGTGATTGTATGACCACTTTGGATATAAACATTGTTTGCGGCGGTTGGTGCAGCAGAAGCTGTTGCCCATGTTCCAGTGGAACTTCTTGACTCCCAAGATGCAGCGACATTCCAGTTGCCTGTAGTGACAGCAGAACGGTAATCAATTGCATTCACCGTTAATATTTGGGATACATAATCAGCAGGTTTATAAGTAGCATTGCCAGCTTGTGATGCAGTAATTGTAGCTGTTCCAGCCCCGACGATATGTATGTTGCCATTTACAATGGTTGCCACAGATGCGTTTGAACTATTGTACAGAACTGTTAACCCCGAACTCGATGTGGCACCTGCATTGAAGTCTGCATCACCTACCAATCTGGAAGGCAATGAACCAAATGTTATTGTTTGTGGAGTTGATGGAACAGGTGTTGATGGATTCAAACTAAGGTAATATTCATAGGGCGTTACGAACACGCATCCTTGAGCAATCAAGTATTCGACAATTTGGCTGAACTGTGCAAGCTCTGCTGTGCCCCATAGGTATGGATGCCCTTGCAGCACCATGTAATCGGTGTAAACAGTTCTATAAGTATTGTAGTTGGAAAGAAAGAAATTATAGTCTGGATTACCTGTTACAGTTTCCATGTTCACCCTATTGGTCAAGTTCAATATTCCTGCTGAAGGTGCAGGGTCATTGAACATGCAAACCTTATAGTCGGAGCTTTCTGAAATGACACGATTGGTGATGGTATCATTATGGTTGAATGGTGCCCCAAAAGAGTGCATCTGCAAACGCAAACAACTTTTGATGGAATCATTGCCATTATCAAAATGTGCTTTTTGATACGCATAGGTAGTACCAATAAATTCTGGGGCAATATGGTCATAACCATGGTGCCAAACTTCCAGCAATTTTTCATTACTGGTATTAGTGGCATTCAAATAAGGGGCAAGGGTACTTATAGCAGTTCTATCAAACTTTATGGCAACAGCACCAATAGTGGCTTTTATTTTTTTTGCAAGGATGTAATCCAATGTACTGGAGCCAGTGCAGGTCCCATTCTTTGCAATGAAATCATCCAGCTTCAGGATTATCTTGATTTGTGCAAATGAAGTATTGCAAACCAAGCATATCAGCAATAATAGCAAAGCTGTTTTTACTCTCCCCAATTTGAAATTTTTTAGACCGAGATATTTTATCGACTTAATCATACGTCCTACTTTGCAATCATTAATGGATAATTGGTTATTGTTTTTCCTTCTCCAATAATTGATAAATGGTACATGCCTATTGCCAACTTATCCAAAGGAATATTCACTGAATTGTTTGAGGGCTTTACTTTCAGAACCTGGTTGCCAGTTGCATCAAATAAAATAATTTCGGTTTCAACACTTAACCTTCCATTCAGATCAACTGTGACAAAATGCTGTGCAGGATTTGGATATACGTTTACTGTAATTGTTTTGCCAACAGTTAGCATACGAACAGATGAATAATTATAGCTACCGTCCTTATCAAGCATCTTCAATCTATAATAGTATTTCCCTTCTGTAAGGTTTGCCTGTTGATAGTTATAAGAAACGGTATTGGCATTTGTTCCCTGTGCAATAATGCTTGTGAGCAGGGAGAAGTTCATTCCATCACTGCTCCATTCAAGATTGTATTGCTTGAAATTTATTTCATCAGCTACCTCCCAAATAAATGATGCCGTTCTATTGACCAATAGCACCTTGAAATTAATCAAGTGAACAGGCAGAATGCTTTGCGGCTTGCCTGCACCAACCAAGTTGGAGTCCAAAGGATAGGCTACCACTGTTCCAGTACCGTTTATTTCGTCTGCGCCAATATCATAAATTGTGGTCCTTACTTGGCCCTGTACATCTATATTGCCCAGCAGGGAGCTATAATTAGCTGTATTGACCGCAGCATCCTGCACCAAGGATGGAGCAGTTAGTATACCATTTGCCCTTGTGCCAAAAGTCAGTGTTGAATTGGCAAATCCAGTTGAAGAGGAAAGTCCCAAACCATTGGGTGCCTGGTAAATATTCCCTTCTGCAGTATAAGTAAGCAGGGTATTGGAGGCATCATTATAAGCTGTTTGACCAGTGGCCATTTTGATCAGGTTGTTCGCAATGGTTATTCCTTTTGGTTGAAAAGTATTGGCACCCCCATCCGTGAAACCAAGCACCACCCCAGCACCACCGCTGCAATTGACAATGGTATTGAAAGCTATCATGGAACTGTCTGCCGGGAAATATCCAGCAGCCTTGCTTGCATCTGTTGTATCATTGGTAGAAGCCAGTCCGTTGTACATGATGATGGGGCAACGCAATGCAGTCAAGCTGTTCTTATTGCCAAGCAGCCCCTCCAAATAATTATTGTATACTTTATGTCCCTTGTCAATTAACCGTATGCCATAGGATTTTGTTGCAGCAACATCGTCCACAATAAAAAAGTTCCCATAAATGCTGCAATACCTTCCATGCCGCATGGTCATGCCACCAAAGCAGTTCCTGAAACTATTGTAGCGGTATGTATTGAAATTGGATTTGTTGGAAATAACTTCTGGCTCCACTTGTGTGCATCCCTCAAATAGGTTGTACTCAATAATATTATAACCATTGGACCTTGAAACAGTGCTTGTACCGATCCTCATGGACTCCCCACCATTGCTTCCTTGGTATCCCCTTCCCTTGAAATAATTGGAGTCAATCCTGTGCAAGGTGGTGGTTGATTGCTGGGGATAATTGTTGTTATCATACCAAACAACAACGGTTGCCCCAGCATTGGCCTTATTGATGAAGGTGCAATGGTCCACACGGTTGTTGGTGCCAAAGAGGGAAACCCATTTATTATCAATATCGGGACTGGTCCCAGCTACGGAGCCTGTGGAATCGCTATTGTAACTATCAATTGTAATATTGTTCAGCCGGCAATAGCTTGCTGCAACGGAGGATGAATTCCGGAACTGGATAACATCCGTTGACCCACTGTTCCCATTGGCAAACCTGAAGCCCATTATCAGGATATGCTTACCAGCAAATTGCAAGTAGGTACCACTTGTGAACACAACTCCATTAAAGGTTTGGGCCTTCAATACAATCCAGGCAGAAGTAGGCGTACCATTGTTGTTGGTGATATTGATCTGCCCAAAATTGTAAGAACCATTGGCCACAATGACCGTATCCCCCGGAACAGCCGCATTCATCCTTGTTTGCAGATCCGCTTTGGTGGATACTGTATAGTTAGTTGCATTTCCAGTTACTTGCAGCAACAGGAAAAGGCTGCCAATAAGCCATTGATAAAACAATATCGTCTTGAGGTATTTCAATCTTATTTATTGTTTGCAATAATGAATGGAAAAGTATGTTTGGCTTCCTTTGTTATGCATTCCACATAATAAAGACCGGCTTTCAATGTGCTGATATCCACACGCATTGTATTGCTTGATGAAAAGTCAATTCCATTAATTGCAGTCACAACAGCGCCGGCACTGTTAATGACTTTAAGGCTGGCCTTGGTGGAAACCATATTGCTCTCCACCATCAAGAAAGCACTTGCTGGATTGGGGAACAACCTGATGGACAAGGCTTCTTTGTTGTTGAAATAACGGATAGGTGAATAAGCATAGGAACCATCATTATTGAGCATCTTGATCCTGTAATATAGGCTACTGGATATGGTTATACCATGCAGGTATGAATAAGTTGCAGTTGCGCTGCCCTGTGCAGCAATTGAAGCCAGTCGGGTGAAATTGTTCCCATCAGTACAGTATTCCACTTCATACAATTGCATGTTTGTTTCATCGGTCACGTTCCACAATAGCTGTATGCCATTCGTTTTTTTCTGCAAGGAGAAATTGACAAGGTGCACAGGTAGCGATGACAAATAGAATGTAGCTCCTACCTGCGTTGGCAACAATGGCTGAATGGCAATGGTGCCCGTTCCATTCAGTTCGTCAAACCCCACATCATAGATGGAACTTCTTGATTGGCCCTGACCATCCGATGCACCCAACAAAGAAACATAGTTGGTTGTATTGATGGCCGCGTCCTGCACCAACGAAGGTGGCACCAATACCCCGTTGGTCCTTGTTCCAAATCCAATAGTGTTGTTTTGCCAGCCAGTGGTCGCAATGCCAAGGCTTGACGCATCATAGATATTCCCTTCAGATGATTGTGTA
>JAHEZD010000058.1:26438-37485 GCA_023251255.1 Chitinophagaceae bacterium | reverse complement strand
TTCGGTGTTTTTGAATGCTCCAAACAAATTGGAGTCTCCCCTTGGTATTGGTGGGCCGATGTGCCTGTGAAGAAAAAGGAAAGCCTGCTCATCAATCAAAATATTTCCATTGTTGATTCGCCTGCTGTTAAATATCGTGGCATATTCATTAATGATGAAGCGCCCGCTTTAAGTGGTTGGACCAAAGAAAAATTCGGGGGCTTCAACCATCAATTCTATGAAAAAGTATTTGAGCTGCTGCTTCGTTTAAAAGCAAATTATTTATGGCCTGCCATGTGGGGCAATGCTTTTAATGACGATGACAAACAAAACAATGTTTTGGCAGATGAATATGGCATTGTAATGGGTACAAGCCACCATGAACCTATGCTGCGTGCACAACAAGAGTGGAAACGTTATGGCAGAGGGCCATGGAATTATGAACATAACGACACCGTGCTAAATAATTTTTGGCGCAAGGGCATTGAAAACATGGGTAAGCATGAAAGTATTGCAACCATTGGTATGCGTGGTGATGGCGATGAACCCATGAGTGAAGGAACAGCAACTGCTTTGCTGGAACGCATTGTAAAAAAGCAAAGGGAAATCATTGAAGACGTTACTAAAAAACCGGTGAATCAAACACCCCAACTCTGGGCGCTGTATAAAGAAGTACAGGATTATTATGACAAGGGGATGAGGGTACCGGATGATGTCACCTTGCTGCTTTGTGATGACAACTGGGGCAATATACGCAAGCTTCCCAAGTTGAATGAGAAGCCAAGGTCCGGCGGCTATGGCATCTACTACCACTTTGATTATGTGGGCGACCCGAGGAACTATAAATGGCTGAACACAAACAACATCGCAAGAACATGGGAACAAATGCACCTTGCATGGGAATACAATGCAAGGCAAATATGGATCGTGAATGTTGGCGATATTAAGCCAATGGAATTCCCCATCTCTTTCTTTTTGGATCATGCATGGAAACCAACCAGCTATACTGCAGGCAACCTCAACAATTACTATGCAACATGGGCCGAAGCCCAGTTTGGAAAAGGCCATGCAAAAGAAATAGGGCTACTGATAAAAAAATACACTGTATACAATGCCAGAAGGAAACCTGAATTGCTAGATGCCAATACCTATAATTTATATAGTGAATGGCCTGACGTGGTATCCAATTATAACCAGCTATTGACCAAAGCCGAAGGCATCAAAAAAAAATTGCCCGCCATTTACCAGGATGCCTATTTCCAACTAGTATTGCATCCCATAAAAGCATGTGCTAACCTGAATGAAATGTACTACAACGTTGCCCTGAACAAAGAAGCATTTAAAGAAAAATTTGCCTCAGCCAATGAATTTGCAGATAAGGCAAAGCAATTGTACATCAACGATTCATTGATAACCATCCAATACCATCAGATCAATAATGGCAAATGGAACCAGATGATGAGCCAAACACATATTGGTTACACCTATTGGCAGCAACCTATTACGAACAGTATGCCAAGGGTCAACTATGTACCAAAAGATTCGCTCGTTGATAAGCCAATCTTTGATACTGTCCTTGCCCAAACAGCCAAAGAATACATACCCAAAACAAGTAAGGGAAATGTATTCTATGAAATAAGCAATTATGTTTCCATGCAAGCAGGCCACTATACAAGGCAAACAGCAACAAACAACATCAAATGGCAAACCATTAAGGATATTGGTAGGGATGGCGACGGACTTGTTCCTTTTCCTGCAACCGCTCCCCAACAAAAGGTTTCAATAGCATCACCGCATGTGGAGTATGAAGTTTATACTTACAGCAAAGGAAGCGTGCAGCTCAATTTATACTTCTCCCCCACCCTCAACTTCCATCATACAGCCACAGGCCTGCAGTATGCCATTTCAATAGATGGCGAGCAGCCCCAAATTGTTTCCCTGAACAAGGATGACAACAACAAAAGCCTATGGGAACAATGGGTTGCCAATAACTGCATCATCAAAACCTCACAGCATCAACTGACAAAACCAGGCAAGCATACCATCAAGTTCTGGATGGTGGATGCCGGCATTGTACTACAAAAAATCGTACTGGACTGCGGGGGCCTTCAACCAAGTTACCTAGGCCCAGCAGAAACAATCATCAACAAACAATAAACCATTGCAAACATGCCAAATATGGAATCAACTAAAACCCTACTTGCATTAGCCACAAGTGCATTACTAATCGCTAGCTGCAATAGCCAGCCACCACAAACTAAGGAAGAGAAAAAGGGGAACAAGAAAGAATACCTCTCTCAACCCTTGGTTTCCCATATCTACACAGCAGACCCCTCTGCACATGTGTTCAATGGAAAAATATATGTCTACCCATCGCATGACACAGCAACGGGGACTCCTGAGGATGACCTCGGCAGCCATTTCAATATGATGGATTACCATATCCTTTCCATGGATTCCATTGGTGGAAAAGTTACGGACAACGGTGTGGCATTGGACATCAAGAATATTCCCTGGGCAGGCAGGCAATTATGGGCACCAGATGCAGCTTTTAAAGGCGGCAAATACTATCTTTATTTCCCTGTAAAAAACAAACAGGGTGTATTTCAAATTGGTGCAGCAATAAGCGATAAACCCACAGGTCCTTTTGTGGCAGAAAAAGAAGCCATCAAAGGAAGTTACAGCATCGACCCATGTGTGTTCAAAGATGACAATGGCGATTATTATATGTATTTTGGTGGCATTTGGGGCGGGCAGTTGCAACGTTGGAACAACAACCAATACGATTCAACCAAAGGAAACAGAAAGCCTGAGGAAATAGCTGTATTGCCAAGGGTGGCCAAGCTTTCAAAGGACATGCTACAGTTTGCAGAACCCGTAAAGGAAATAAAAGTGGTGGATGGAAAAGGCAACCTCTTCACGGAGAAAGACAATACCAAACGTTTCTTCGAAGCAGCTTGGATGTTCAAGAAAGACGGCAAATATTATTTTACCTATTCCACTGGTGATACGCATTTCATCAACTATGCCATTGGCAATAATCCTTATGGCCCATTCACCTACAAAGGTGTCGTTTTGAACCCTGTGGAAGGCTGGACCAATCACCAATCCATTGTTGAAGTGAACGGCAAATGGTACCTCTTTTACCACGATGTGCAGTTAAGTGGCAAGACCCATTTACGCAATGTGAAGATGACTGAACTGAAATTCAATAGCGATGGAAGCATACAGGTTATCAATGCTTATAAATAATGTAACGGTCCCATTCATCCCATCAGTAGCTTTGGCCACCGTTTGGATTGAACCTTTTTTAATCAAAGAATACCATGAAAAGAATACTATCGTTCGCTGTTCTGCTGACATCACTGGCATCTGTTGCCCAAGACTACAAACAGTTCCCAATGTGGAACTACAAGCTGCCGCTGGAACAACGTGTAAAGGATGTAGTAAGCAGGTTGACCCTGGAAGAAAAAGTGGCACAGATGCTCAATGCCACACCCGCTATACCCAGACTTGGCATCTTGGCCTATGATTGGTGGAACGAAACCTTACATGGTGTGGCCAGAACGCCTTTCCATGTTACTTCCTATCCACAAGCTATTGCCATGGCTGCAACCTGGGACACGTCCTCACTGTTTACCATGGCCGATTATTCAGCCACTGAAGGAAGGGCCATTTATAACAGAGCCGTTGAACTGGGCAGGACCAATGAACGCTATCTAGGCCTGACCTATTGGACACCGAATATCAATATTTTCCGTGACCCCCGTTGGGGCCGCGGACAGGAAACCTATGGTGAAGACCCATTCCTGACCGCAAGACTTGCTTCATCATTTGTAAAGGGCCTGCAAGGCAATGACAACACCTATTTAAAAGCAGCAGCCTGTGCCAAACATTTTGCAGTACACAGCGGCCCCGAACCCAGCAGGCATGCGGATAATTTCAATCCGACTGCTTATGACTTATGGGACACCTATCTACCTGCTTTTAAGGAGCTGGTGGTCAATGCAAAAGTAGCTGGCGTAATGTGTGCCTACAATGCGGTAAACACACAGCCCTGCTGCGGAAATGACCTGTTGATGAATGACATACTCCGTAACCAGTGGAAATTCACTGGCTATGTAACCAGTGACTGCTGGGCCATTGATGATTTCTTCCGCTACCATAAAACGCATAAGGATGCCACAGCTTCTGCTGTGGATGCGCTAATACATGGAACAGATGTGGAGTGTGGCAATAGTGTCTACAGGACATTATTGGATGCGGTAAAAAATGGCCTGGTAAAGGAAGAACAATTGGATGTTTCACTGAAGCGGTTGTTCAGCATCCGTTTCCGCTTGGGCATGTTCGATCCCCCATCCATCGTGAAGTATGCACACATCAATTCCGGTGTACTGGAAGCACCGGAACACAAAGCCCTAGCCCTGAAAATGGCGAGGCAATCAATCGTGCTATTGAAGAATGAAAACCAGACTTTGCCATTGAAGAAAACAATCAAGAAGATTGCCATCATCGGCCCCAATGCAGACAATAAAATTGCAGTACTGGGCAATTACAATGGCACCCCATCAAGAGTGGTGACATTGCTGGACGGAATCAAGGAAAAATTGGGAAATACTGCTGAGGTAATCTATGAAAAGGCCATCAATTTCGCCAATGACACACTGTTTGTTTACAGTAATATCAATGACCGGTACAGTATCAATGGCCAGCAGGGAATAAAGGCAGAATACTTCAACAATGAGAAACTGGAAGGAACACCTGCCTACTCAACCATTGAAAAAGATATTGACCACTATTGGGCCGAGGGCCAAACACCTGCGCCCAATATCGGCACTATCCATTATGCTGCGCGTTATACGACCAACTTAAAAGCAGCAGAAAATGGTGCCATCAATTTTGAAATTGAAGGGGATGATGGCTATAGGGCCTATATCAACGATAGCATCATTGTTGATGCCTGGAAGAAAAACAGATGGGGCACAAAGGCTTTTACATTGAATGCAAGAAAAGATAGTAGCTACAAGATAGTGGTGGAGTTCTACCAGAACGAAGGCAATGCTTCCATCAAACTAAAAGCTGGCAATTATATTAAAACAGACTTTGCTGCATTGGCAAAACGTTTGAAAGAGGTAGATGCTATCGTATTCGCTGGAGGCATTTCCCCGCAGTTAGAAGGGGAAGAAATGCCAGTAACCATTCCGGGATTCAAAGGGGGCGACAGAACAAGCATCCAATTGCCTACTGTGCAAACCGAACTGATGAAGGCCCTGAAAGCAACGGGCAAGCCCATTGTGTTCGCCATGATGACAGGCAGTGCCATTGCCACCCCTTACGAAAGTGAAAACATTCCTGCCATCATCAATGTTTGGTACGGCGGTCAAAGTGCAGGCACAGCCATTGCAGATGTACTGTTTGGCGACTATAATCCTGCCGGACGGTTGCCTGTTACATTCTACAGAACAGAAAAAGACCTTCCCAACTTCAGTGACTATTCCATGGAAGGGAGGACCTACCGCTATTTCAAAGGGCAGGTACTCTACCCTTTCGGTTATGGATTAAGCTATACAAGCTTCAAGTACAGTAACCTGCTTGCTCCCTCAGCTATTGCAGCAGGGAAAACTGTTACGGTAAATACCATCGTAACAAATACGGGCAACATGAATGGTGAAGAAGTGGTACAGTTGTATGTATCGCATCAAGACAAAACAATCAAAGTGCCTATTAGGGCATTAAAGGGATTCAAGCGTATTGCCCTAAAAGCAGGTGAAAGCAAAACAGTCCAATTTGTTTTGAATGCAGAAGATTTATCCATTGTAGATGAACAAGGAAAAACTGTTCAACCCAAAGGCAAGGTAATGATAAGCGTTGGGGGCGGCCAACCTGGTACCAACGTCCCAACCACCTCCAACACATTACAAAAAATCATTTCACTCTTGTAACCCATGAAAAGAATGATGCTGCTTTTTATTGTTTGCACCTGTTCAATCGCATTGTCAGCACAGGTAAAGCTTCCCAAGCTCATCAGCGATAGCATGGTCCTGCAACGTGGCACCAGCATCAAGATATGGGGATGGGCCGCTGCAAATGAAAAAGTAACGGTGCGGTTCAACCAAAAGCAATATCAAGCCGTTACCAACGAACAGGGCAAATGGCTAATCCTGCTTGCTCCCATGAAAGCCGGTGGGCCCTACAATATGGACATTGATGCAAGCAACCATGTCACCATCAAAAACATCCTGGTTGGCGATGTGTGGCTTTGCGGTGGGCAATCAAACATGGAGCTGGAAATGGAACGCGTAAAATATACATATGCTGATGAAATAGCCAATGCCAACAATCCCAGCATCAGGCAGTTCATGGTTCCTGACAGATATGACTTCAATCAGGTACATGATGATGTGGATGCAGGCGCTTGGGCAACCGTTAATCCCAAGGACATCCTGCATTTCTCCGCTGTGGCCTATTTCTTTGCCAAGGGAATCCATACTAAATACAAAGTACCCATTGGCCTGATCAATGCTGCATTGGGCGGCTCCCCTGCCGAAGCATGGATCAGTGAAGATGCATTGAAAAGCTTCCCCAACTATTACCAGGAAGCACAACGGTTCAAGAACAAAAGTTTGATTGATTCCATTGAAACAAAGGATCGGGATGCAAGCAATAGCTGGTACAGGCAACTGAATGGAAATGATGAAGGCATCAGGAACAATTGGAGAGATATGACCATTGATGATACCCATTGGGAACAGGTAAACATGCCCAGCTACCTAACCAATGCCAAGCCTGGTGCAATATGGCTGCGGAAGGAGTTCACTGTACCTGCTTCCATGATTGGTAAAAAAGCAAAGCTTGAACTGGGAAGGATCGTGGATGCTGATTCTGTTTTTGTCAATGGACTATTTGTGGGCAATATAACCTACCAATATCCCCCACGCAGGTATGAATTGGCACCCAACATTTTGAAAGAAGGAAGGAACATAGTTGCAGTGAAACTCATTAGCAACAATGGGCGTGGTGGTTTCGTGTTGGACAAAAAATATGAACTAACCACTTCTACGGATACCATTGATTTAAAAGGAACCTGGAAATATAAAATTGGTGCAACCATGCCATCAGCACCAGGCCAAACATTTGTAAGGTGGAAGCCATTGGGCCTCTACAATGCCATGATTGCCCCATTAATTGACTTTCCCATCAAAGGCACTATCTGGTACCAGGGAGAAGCCAATACAAAGAACCCGAAAGAGTATACAGCTTTGATGGATACATTGATGGCCGATTGGAGAACAAAACGGAACCAAGGAAACTTCCCGTTCATTTTTGTGCAACTCGCCAATTTCATGGAAGCCAAGCAGCAGCCAACAGAAAGCAGTTGGGCTGCTACAAGGCAGGCGCAACTGAATACCCTATCTGTTCCAAACACAGGAATGGCTGTTGCCATTGACCTCGGCGACTGGAACGACATACATCCCGAAAACAAAAAAGAGGTTGGCCACCGCTTGGCATTGCAGGCCAGGAAAATAGCTTATGGGGAAAACCAACTGATTGCTGCTGGCCCACTGTACCAATCAATGAAAATTCAGGGCAACAAAGCCATCATCAATTTCAGCAATATTGGCAAAGGCTTAATGGCACTGAACCTATCAAAGGACATTGAATTGAAGTATTTCTCCATTGCAGGTGCCGACAGGAAATTTGTTTGGGCCAAAGCAATCATACAGGGCAATAAAGTAATTATTTGGAATGACAGTATCATATCCCCTATTATGGTTAGATATGCATGGGCTGATAATCCTGCAGGTGCAAACCTGTACAACAAAGAAGGCTTACCCGCCTCCCCATTTGAAGCAACCAAAGAATAACACGATATAAAGCTAGAACAGAGGGATATTCTTAATAAACCGCCGTCAGGGCCTACAGCCGCTGACGGGGTTTTGAAGAAATCATCCCATCGCTGCTTAGCAAACGAATACCCATGAAGAAAATACTGTCCATCATCATTACCACTGCAAGTATCATTGGCTGCAACCCTTCAAAGCAATCGACGGTACCATCCAACACTATCGATAGCACCAAGGGCCTGAAGGATTATTATGCCAACTACTTTCCCATTGGCGTGGCCGTATCCCCACGTTCATTGAAAACAGAGGAAGCTGCATTGATTACCCAACAGTTCAATAGCATGACCCCGGAAAACTGCATGAAGTGGGAAGCCATCCACCCAAAAGAAAATGAGTACAATTTCAGGGATGCGGATTCCATTGCAGCTTTTGCACAGCGCAACCACATGAAGCTCCGCGGGCATACACTCTGTTGGCATAACCAAACACCCAATTGGCTATTCAGGAATGCAGATGGAAGCACTGTAAGCAGGGAAGTTTTATTGCAACGTTTAAAGCAGCATATTACTACTGTGGTTAACCGCTACAAAGGCACAGTGTATGCTTGGGATGTGGTGAATGAAGCCATCAGTGACAAGAAGGATGAATACCTGCGGCCATCACCCTGGCTCAGTATCATTGGAGAAGATTATATTGCCAAGGCCTTTGAGTATGCCCATGAAGCAGACCCCAATGCCGTTCTCTTCTATAATGATTACAATGAAACCAGTCCCGTCAAAAGAGGGAAGATTTACCGGTTGGTAAAGGAACTAAAAGAAAGTGGCGTGCCCATCAACGGTATTGGTATGCAAGGGCATTGGGCCATCAATGAACCATCCATGCAGCAGTTGGACAGTACCCTACAACTATTTGCTTCCTTGAAACTGAAACTGCAAATAACGGAACTGGACATTTCCGTTTACCACAAGGAGCATGATGCAAGGGAACGGAAACCGGAAGACAATGATACCGAGTTCACAAAAGAAAGGGAGCAAAAGCAGATGGAAGCCTATAAAATGTGCTTCCAATTGTTCAGGAAATACAGGAAGGCCCTATCTGGTATCACTTTTTGGAACATTAGCGACAGGCATAGCTGGCTGGACGATTTCCCGGTTAAAAACAGGAAGGACTATCCCCTATTATTTGACCGTAACCTGAAACCGAAGAAAGCATTCTGGGAGGTGGTACAGTAAATCAAATTGCATTCCTACCTAATTTAAAGGAAGTACTTTACAAAGGTCATTGTGACGAAGGACGCCATCTATGCCTTTCCAGATATGACGCATCCCTTCGTAAGGTGGATTGCTTCTTCCTTGCAATGTTCCTGACGGACATAGACATTAAAAAGCCCCTTGCACAAAACAAGGGGCTTCTAGTTAATCATAGTGGTTTTATTTCTTTTTATGCGCCTTCACTTTCTTTATGCCATAGCCCACCCCTGCGGCTACCAATAAGGATAGTCCGCCATCAATGGGCACATCATCCACATCGTCACCAAAGCCTGGCTGTGCATGAAGAAGACTCGGTACAAGGAACAGGGCAATTAAGATCAACAATTCTATGGTGGATAGTTTCAGTTTCATGATTTGAATGTTTAAATGTTTAAGAGTTCACAAGTTCATGGGTTTACAAGTTCATGGGTTTACAAGTTCCAATGTTCCTTACTGCACAATAACGGGTGAACCCTGGAACTTGTAAACTTCCTGAACGATTGCTCTATTGCACCTGCAGTTTTTCTGTTTTGCTTTCCTTGCCATTGTTCAGCGTTACAAAGTAACTGCCCTTGGCCAGGCCCTTCACATTGATGCTGATATTGGCAGACTGTACATTGCCTGCATCCACAGTCCTTACAGTTTTACCTGCTGCATCCGTGATGGTGATGGTGGTACTGGCTTTCTCCTCATTGCTGAAAGCCACTTTCACCATATCCGTTGCAGGGTTGGGGCTTAACTTCACACTGAAGCTGCCCACCACTGGCAAGGCTGCGATTTGCTTCATCACCAGTTCAAACCTCGCCTCGCCCTGTGAAGCTGCATTAGTGCCAACCGCAAAATTGTACACCATATTGGCATTCACAAGTGTCAGCGTATTGGTGTACTTATCTTTAAGGTACATTTCCACATCGTTGCTCAAACCATAGTTGGCCACTTTTATTTGGTAAGCCGTGTTTACATTGGTGGTCAGGCCAAGCTTGATGATATCTTCCTTGTCCAATGGCCTTGCATCCAAGCTAAGCATTTTATTATCGGCACTGAGGGTATAGAAGTTCATATCGCTGTTCAGCAATTTCTCCCCATCATTTGCCTCATTGGTAGTAGCTGCCTTTTCGTTCAGGTTTACAAACAGGTTGTCTGCAGGGTAGTTGTTGTACAGCAATTGCAGTTCAAGCATTCCCTTTGGTGACTGCTCCCTGAACAGGTTGGTGGTTGCAGTGGCCACTTTATTGGCTTCCGTAAAGGCCAGTGTGGTGCCCGTAACCGGTTTCACAAAGAAGGCCCCGTTCATGGAAAGGCTGTATGCACCACTGCCCACTGTTTTGGTGATGTATGCCCCCTTGGTACTGGCATTGGCATCCCATACCCAATACTGCGTTCCAATAACCGGCGCAGTCAAAGCGTCTATTACAGTGCCAATATCTGTGGGTGAAGGATAAGGGTTGCCCACCAAGTGGTAGGCACCTGCTGTTGGTACGGAAATATTGGCTGCGCCTGTATTCAATGTACCGGTTACATCCAGGGTAACCGCATTGGGTGATATGGCAGAACCTGTTAGTGTTCCAGTTTGAGTCCTGTCGCCCCTTACCAAGGCACGTATGCCCCTGTACTGTGACCAGCTTGCATCCGCTGTTGAAATAAATGCGGTCCACGCTCCGGGGGAAGTAGCAGTATTGTCGAACCAGTAGGCCGATGGATTATTGGTGCCTGTAGCATCAAATCCGGCACCGGCCCCTGTAACATAAATATTGTCTATCAAGCTGCCCATGTTCAGTACGGTACTGAACGGATGGCCAAGGAACCTGTAGGCCCTCCTACCTCCCGGTATATAGGCTTCGGTGGTTACCGTGCCGCTAATGGCCCCTGTAATGGCCGGGATCCTTGCTGTGCCCAATGCAGTTGATTTCAGTACCAGAACACCGCCCGTGGTCAATGTACCAGCGTTTAAGTTGGCCGTACCGGTAACATTCA
>JAHEZD010000058.1:0-26428 GCA_023251255.1 Chitinophagaceae bacterium | reverse complement strand
TAACATTCAATTTACCAGCACCACTTAAAGTGGTATTGCCTGCTATGTTCAACGTGGTCACATTGAGGCTACCTGCAGAAACCGTTAAGCTGGAGCCGGGATTGAAGGTAATGCTGGCCACGGTTTGTGCACCGCTACTGATTACCGGCATGTTGGTAGCCGTGGAAGTAATGACCACATCCGATGCGGCCGTGGGCAGGCCCGTACACCAGTTGGCCGCCGTGTTCCAATCGCTGCTTACTGAACCATTCCAGTTACCCGTGGTACAAATATCAAATTCATCCGCACCCATATCCGGCGTGGTGGTTGACCTTGTATTGCCATCATAATCCGTGGGTACGGTGGCAGCCAATTGACCAGCATTGCTGGCTGGTGAAGAGCCAAATATGTTCATGTGCAGGTCCATGGTGGCACTGGTGCCTGTAGGTGCCTTGAACTGGGGATCTGCACTTATACTGTTTACGTCACCAGTTAGCCAACCTGCTGTATAAGCTGTTTGGTTAGCTGCACCAGTATATCCTATATAGGCACCCGTACCCGGAGCATAATACAAATTGTAATTAATGGATACGCCCGTAGTGGCCGTAGTAAAATACACCGCATAATGGCTGCCGCCTGTGGAAGCATTGGAGCGGGCATTGTAAAAGATATTGTTCCTGATATCATAGGTACCGTTGGAAGATGTCCTGATAAACGCATAACTGTTTTTTGCAGTGGTACCAATACCTGCACCTCCTATAAAGATACTGTTATGGAGTATGGCATTGTTGGTAGTGCTCGAATTGCTGGATATGCCCCTCACCACTAGGGCCGTGGTCAAGTCCGTACCATCTGGTTTAATGCCCAACCTGATCATATTGTTGGAGATGATGGCTGTGGCACCGGAAAAATCAATGGCCGTTAATACAACAGCCGTGTTCGCAGCAGTCACATCAAAACTGTGGATGGAATTCTTTGAGATAGTACTTATTATGGATGAAGTACCTCCATAAGATAAACCTGTTATATTTATTGCAACTGTAGTTGAAGAGGATGTTGAGGAAAGTGCATAAATACTGTTCCCTGTTACATTGCACCCAGCAGCATTCGAAGACGACATTTGAATGCCCATCAAAGCAGTAGTTGTTCCTGTTCCTGCATGTGTAGCAGCACATGATAAGTTACGTACCGTATTTCCAGTAATGGACGATGCTGTATTCGCAGTGCTTACCACGATACCTTTTACAGAAGAGCTCGTGCTGGTACCTGTAACATTATTATTCAAGTTAGCAACGGTATTGTTGGAAACAGAGGATGTAGTTGAAGCAGAAGCACTTGAAATATTGATACCTATTAGCTGCTGTGCAGAACTGCTTGTGTAAGCTGTGGCCAAATTAATGCTGTTGGAAACAGATGTGCTTCCTACAATATTGCTGTTAATGGTAAGTGCCGTTGCACCACCAGTGGAAATACTCGTTCCAATACCTATAAAGTTGGTATATATGCTAGTGGTACTACCTGAAATGGTGATTCCCGCAATGGTATTGTTGGCAACATTAACGGTATTGCCTCCGCCTACTCTTATACCAAACGAAACAGAAGCCGTACCGGACGTGGTAAGTGTAATTGAATTAATTGTGCCGGCACTGCCAATAGTGTTTCCTGTAACAGTTCCAATATCTATATTGCCACTCGCTGTACCAATTCCTATGAAGGCTCCTGTCAGGGAAGAAGTAGCTGCAGAAGTTATCGTAATATTTTGAATGGTATTATTCTGTAAGGAACTGGCAGTACCTAAGCCCACGGAAATATCCATGCCCATAAATCCATAACTTACTGTTCCAGCCATTGTATATGCCGTTGCACCTCCTGCATTGGCAGTATTACCACCAATATAGTTATTGGTTATAATAAAACCACTGCCCGTATTGGCAACAGCACCTGGAGTTACCCATATACCCCTATGAACAACAGCGGCCGTAGTGGAGGTCCTAGTAGCAGTTTGGTAAATACTGTTGCCAGTAATCGTCCAAGCATTTGTACCCACATCTGCTTTTAATCCTGTTGATGAACCGCTAGCCAAGAAAAAATCATAAATATTATTGTTGGAAATAGTGCAATTGTCATTGTAAGTAGCAACAGTGGTGGTGGTGCCATAGGCACAGATGCCAATGGCAGGCGTACCACCAGATGTGCCATGCACATTATTGAAACTAATAGTATTATAGTCATTTCCATTATTGCCGATTGTACCGGCGATATAGACTACGCCACTTAAAGCGGAAGAAGTGGTGGACGTGTTCTGCCCCTGAATATCGCAATATTTGATGGTATTATAGGATGCTTCATTAATGAACCTTACCGCGACACCTGCGGTACTGGTATTGATGATTTTAAGGTCCGGCACCGTTCCTGTTCCACCTGGTCTTCCATCAATGGTAAAATAACTGCCACCATTAATATCAAAAATGGCTGTGGTGTTTGAACCTGATATTGACAATCCTGTTGCACCAGTTGCAGGACGAACTATAATAGTATTGGTTGAAGTAACACAGGCATTGTAAGGAACAGTTATCGGATAAGTTTCACCTCCACTTGTATAGTCACTTTGCAGTTCAAAAAGTATTGGCCCGCTAACGCCTGTACTGATGCTGCCCAATGCAGCACCAATGGTTGTATATGTTTGTGATGCACCAACAGCTATCGTTACATTGGCTGGACCACTACATGATGTTGTTGATGCAGTTCCAAAAAGCGGTGATGTGGTATTGTAAACAGGGCCTCCCACACAACTTGCAGTATTCCATGCATACACATATACATCATAGGTTGAGCTTGGTGTAAGGTATGTTAAGGAGAAACTTGTAGATGCAGCAGATTGAATCACCTTGCCTGTACCCAAAACGGTTCCAGCAGTGTAGCTTGTAGCATCTATAGGGTTAACAGGCGTGGCTCCTGCAGGATAAGCAACCACCAAATATTGGTCTGCCGCTGGTGATGCAGCTGTAAACGAACCATTGATTTGACCTTGATTGATTACTGTTAATGATAAAGAAGTTGCCTGTGTGGATGGTGCAGAGCATGGAGTATTGATGCTTACAGCCATAATGTGTGCAATACCAGCTGCTGTGCCTGTTCTATCAAAAGTGATACTCTGTATTTGTTTTGAAAAATTACTGCTATTAATAGCCAAAGCCATTTGGTACAAGCGTGGGTTGGTAGTGCCAGCAGAAGCATCATAAGATGATGAATTACAACGGCCAATACCGTAAATAGCATAATTGCTATTGTTATACCAATCGCTGATAACCTGACTACTAAATACCTGAGTTGTTGCATCAGTAAAAGTAATAGTAATGTTTACCACTGGGCTTCCGCTACCACCAGTTGCCAACACGTACACGATACCGGCATTGGTAGCCGTGTTAAACACTAAAGTTCCAGATGAAGTGGTTAAAGGCAGTCTCAATGAGTTATTCGAATTGTAGTCAGCCAATTGGAAACTTAAACCAGTCGTAGCTGCAACAGCACTACTGATAGTCCCATTTATTGGCAAACCATTATTATTTGGAATAGTTCCAAAGGCAGTAAAATCCTTGCTAAAAAAGTAATAACCAGTTCCATCCACATCGGCTGTGGTTGAGCCTGCAAATGTGCTTCCATTGGCAATAACATCTGCCGTAAAACCTGTGACAGGTACAGGTTGGTAGGTTGCCTTGGCCACAGAATGGCAGGCCATAAAAAACAGGATCAGTTGCAGGATTTTTGTTCTCATTGTAGTAGGGTTTTGGTATGCTTAATTGATGAAAGCAGTTGCTTTTTGATGCCGGTACGGTTGCAAAGCGGGTACTACTTTATTGGTCCTTGAAGTTAGTAACCCATTGGGCTTTTATGGTTGGACAAAAGGGGGACAATTTACAACCAGCTACTTATCAGCTATTTGTAACCATTTTGGGTGGTAGCCAGCAGCCGTATAACAGGATTGACCAGGCCCTCTAGAATAGTAGCCGAACTGCTGGAACCGTGCGGGGGACAATGGGGGACCAATAGCAGGCCTGTTTCACAGGTAAGTTTGGCCCTGCTCAAAACAACTTCCCCGTTGCTGGTCTTTCTTAAGACGTAAAGTTAACTATTACACGCCCCTGCAAGGTGCCTGCCTGGCGGCAAAGGCAGGTTTTCACCTGCAGGATTACATGACCAAAGACATTAACCTATCCTGCCGTTCCGACGTTAGGAGGAATCTGCCCGGCACCTGTACCGAAGCCCATCTCCCTGTCACCGCCCTGCAGTTCCCTCACTGCGTTCGGGGGGGACAGAGCACCCATGGCAACCACTTGCCGCTATTGAACAAGATTTGTTTGATTACAGTACAAATATGCAGGTGGGCGAAGAAGGCATTTTCCCGATTATGTACAATTGTGCACGATTATGTTCGATTTTTTCCATTTGCAGGGCGTCCAATGTCTTTTGCCTGCTTGTGCCATCAACCATGAACCCCCACTCGCTCCCTTTAAACATCCCCCAATACGCCGGGGCGGTGACCCAATTTGAATGATTGTCAGCGCCTGCCCGATTTTTCGTCGAAGCAATGTCTCTCCGACGGTAGGAGGAAACTGCCAGGCACCAGTACAAAGGCCCAGCCCCCTCCCACCGCCCGGTAGTTCCTCACACCATTCGGGTCACAATATTTATAGGGCAAGTAACAGTTCCTATTCAATACTGCCATCTACCAAGCGCCTTCATAAAAACGCGTTCAAGAACCTAGTTACACATTCACTTGTTACCTATTTTTTTGTAACATTTATTTTGTAACAGCATACCTGTTACCATTTTTTTCCAGTTTCTTTTTTTGTAACAATCTTTTTTTATGGAATTGCGCACGCATTTTTTGGGAGCTTGGGTAATTGATGGCTGCTCTCCGCCACCGCCAATAGGCCAGTTTACTGTAGCCAGTTACAAACTGGCTTTCATTGGAAATCCGTAGATGGCTTAGCACCAGGCCGCTGCCCGATTTTCTTGATACAGTTAAATATTAAGAGCAAATGCTCATTGCTATTCCGTCGGCTCAATTTACACAAAACCCAATCCTATGTTAGCGGCTGCTTTTCTATGCTATATGCCAAAATCAGATGATTGATCAATAACTCTTTTCAATATTGCAATTTGTCCGCAATGCCACATGGTGTGTTTGATATTCCATGAAATGGCATCCTGTTGAGTTTTTACAAACGGGTGTGGTTTTGGCATTTTGTATATTTCCCTATTTAAATTATCATCGTTTGTGTCAGATAATATTTCAATTGTTTTGTCTTGCTTTTGGCAATGCCTTGTCAAATTCAGCTATTTTATTCATTGTTATTGTAATTTCTTGGACTGGGTTTGTTGTTTGCTATTTTCTTCCCGTCAAGTGTATATACATCATAGTCGACAGTGTTTTCATCAAAATAATTTGTTCCTTTTTGAACAAAAATATACTCCTTTATCCTGAACCAAGTCTTCTTAATTGCATCATATTCTATTGGCGTTATCAACTTTGTCAAATTATATACTCCAAGTTTTCCGTTTTTTATTGCCCAGTAATCCTCTTGATAGTCGTCATTATAAAATACTGTTCCGCCTTTATAAACTACCCAAATTGTTGATTCAACTTCGTCTATCCATTCATATTGTATCGGCACAATAACCTCGTTATTGATGTCAACAATTCCCCATTTGACATTTTTAATTGACGTTTCATAATTTTGTTCACCATCTTCAAAGTCTTGAACTTCCATTTCTCCAATGCCGACCTTAAAATATTGGGGGTTTCTCAAAAAGTCAACAAAACTATATTCATTTGGAATTACTACTTTACCTGACCCATCAATTATTCCCCACTTTCCACTGTATCTTATCATTTCGTAAGCACACTTGTCAAATTCAAAATTTTCTTTGAGTGAAACGATGCTCTTATACAAATTAAGACTTTCTTGTGCAGGAGCTTTATAAGTATTACTCGATGCATTTAATATTTTATCGAATGGTAGTTTTGAAAGCGAAAGTTCATAAAAGTCAAAAGAAAAATAACTGCCACTTTGAGCTTTTACAATTACTTTGTTATTCTCGGGAGTGTTAAATATGTCAGTAAATTCAAATTCCAGAATTGTTTCACCCACTTTGTTTATAATTCCGTACTGCTCATTTTGAAATGCTTTGAAAAACTTATCATTAATTGCATTTAGTCGTTCGTATTTCGGTTCAATTATTTGATTAAAACTTTTGTCAAGCAGTCCCATTTTATTGTGCCTGCAAAGGAAAACATTTTTATACCTGTCTGTTCTTACTTTGTCCCCTTTTTCAGATTGCCAAACTTTAGCTCCTTCTGTGTCGAAGTATAAAAATATATTTTTGTCCCTGTTCCATTTATCATTTTCATATTTTACAACTTCAATTAATCCTAAATCTCTATTAAATCCCACAGAATTAAAAGTTGGTTCAATTAAATACTCGTAGGTAGAAAATAGTCCCATTTTCTTTTTCGTTGTCAGAACACCCCATTTTTCAGAACTGTTTTTAAACATAGTGGTATTGTCACATATCAACTCACTGTAAACGATTTGAAATTTCCGTTTAATGTCTTTAGGAAGTTTATTGTAAGGACTGTCGTTCATATAGTTAATAGATAACGAGCAGGACTTTATGCAGGTTGGGAAACAGTATTCAGTCTGCTGATAGCCGCTGCTGATTGAAAATATTTTGATGAAATTAAAAACTAAAGTTCAATATTGTTTGTCCTGCCCAACTAAAGCCTGGCTTTTTTTGGTTGAAGATGGTTGGTCAAGCCCCAATAGCATAAAGCCCCATGTTAGCGGAAGCCCTGCCTTAACATCGAAGTGAACTTAGTGACTTAAAGCCTTTTCGATTGCTTTATTAAGTTCCCTTATATTATCAGGACTCCCAGTAGCAACTTTATAAATGATATTGTGATTTTTGTCAGTTACAATATGTGTGGGAAATTCGAAGATGTTATAGTCATCTGGATTCGTTATTTCAACGATATGGTAAGCAAATGGATGCTTTGGAAGGAATTTATCTATTAAATACGCTTTGGGCGAATAAAAAGCAGGAGCTATAAAAACAACATCTTTACCTTTCATCTTCTCTACTAGTTCATTTAATTGTGGCATTTCTTTAATGCAGGGCCCGCAGGTTATGCTCCAAAAGTTCAATACCAATATTTTGCCGGTTAAATCCTCCGAAGAAAGCATGTTCCCTTTGATGTCGGTAAAATGAAAGGATGGTATACGCTGGTTCTCTTTAAAATTGATCCTCTTCCCGTATTTAGGGTCAATTACCACGGCGAAAGCAGTATCCAAGGAAGGGACCATTTTTAATACTAAGTCAAATTGCACATCTTGGGACAAGGGTTGGCTAAAGTGCCATTGTTTCCCCTTGTTATTGGAAACACCAATCATATAACCATTTCTTTGGTGGAAACGATGCAGGAAAACAGCTTGCTGTTCACCGTTTACTGTTGTTAACTTCAGCAATTCCATCACTTCAAGCTTGCTTGTGTCCTTGTTTTGACTGAATATCTTTGCAAGGCCCTTCTTATTTGCGGTATCGCTGTCATATTCAGAGGGTAACAAGTAGTCTACATACTTGACGAAATCCTTTTGATTATATGCAGCAGTCATTTGATTCGCCTCGAATAAAGCTTTTTGTTCATAGGGGGTTTGGGCAGTAAGCACGTTGACAAAGCAAAATAGTAATACAAAAGTTATAAAAGATTTCATTGTAATTTCTTAAAAAGCTGAATAAATAAGAATTGAATTTCCGCTAACGTTATAGGGCTTGGCGTTATAGGGGAAATCAGGGAACATCAGCCCAACTACAACAAAAAAACCAAATTGAAAAACTAAAGATAAGGATTTGTTCGTCTGCCCCTATAACGCCAAACCGATATTACCAGCACAGGCTTTTGTTGTCCGTTTTGTTTGTCAGTTAAACGCTGTTGTCCGAAAAGCAAAAAGCCACAAATAATTCTATCTGTGGCTTTAGTGCTAAGTAGCGGTTGTTCAAACTTATGTTAGTGCGTAGTTGGTAAAACCATCGTCAACCAATAATTCCGTCCCACGTCTTTATTTTTTTTAACTCATGGATTTAAAAACCATACATACCACCCGAAACGGAAATTTGCTCTCCCGTAATCCATGCTGCATCATCGGAAGCAAGGAATACAGCAGCTTTCGCAATATCTGCTGGCTTACCCCTGCGGCCAAGCGGTGTATTGGCAATAAACATTTTTTCATATTCACTGCCAGGGGTGACACCCGCACTAGCTGCACCTTCTGTTTCCGTAGCGCCCGGTAAAATGGAATTGATACGAACGTTTTTTGCACCCAGTTCTTTGGACAAAGAAATGGTGATGGCATCCAATGCCGCTTTAGAGGCAGAGTACAACGAGGCTGCCGGAAGGGGCATTTTGCTTGCACCCGAACTGATATTGATGATATTGCCGCCCTTATCGTCAAAAAGTTTCAAGGCTGCCTGAATGGTAAGAATAGGACCCAACACATTAACGTTGAAACTCTGATGAAACGTTTCTACCGATACCTGTTCAATAGGTGCGTATCCTTGGTAGACCGCATTGTTTACCAAAATATCCAGCGTGCCAAAAGCCTTCTTTGTTTCCTCAAACAGCCTGGTTACATCGGCTTCTTTTGATACATCGGCCTGTACCGCAATGGCTATGCCTCCATTGTCGGTTATCTCCTTCACCACTTTATCTGCGCCTTCTTTACTCGAGGCATAATTTACAACAACTTTTGCGCCTGCTGCCGCAAAGTGTTTGGCGATAGATGCACCTATTCCTTTTGAAGCACCGGTAACTAATGCTACCTTGTTTTTTAATTTACTCATGGGTTCTATTATTTAAGATTTGATTTATTAAGCGAAACTGATTAAGTCCTGAAAGATGAGTTGACCCCAGCTATTTCCGTGCGCCTGAACAAGCAGTCCACCTTCCGAAAGCCCGCCAAGTTTAATGGGCGCGAAACCGAGATTTTCTGCAAGCCCAGCAATCTCCGCTGCTGCGCCATCATCGTCGCTCGCCAGGAACACGACCCTCCTGCCACCATGTACGGCCGGATCCTGATCAAGAATGGCAGCGCCTAAATGGTTGAAACCCTTAACCAGTTTACCACCAGTGAAGGCCTGCGCCACGAACTTGGCCGAAGGCAGTCCTTCCATCTTTTCAGGGGGCACGCCGTAGGCATTGGTCACATCCACGATGGTCTTCCCCTGCCAGGTGGGCAGCGCCTTTGCAACATCTGGGTGCGATTCAAAACGCACAGCCAAAAAGATGACATCGGCCTTGACGGCTTCCGCCAATGTTGTGGGAATGATTTCCGGGCCGATTGCGGCCGCGGCGGATGCAAAGCTTTCCGGGTCGTGCGTGGTTGCAACGGATACTTCGATGCCCTTATGGGCAAACGCCCTGGCCAGGGCCTTGCCGATATTGCCGAAGCCGATAATTGCGTAGCTTGCAATTTTGTTTTCTGATTTACTCATTTTTTTAATTTTTAATTACTTAATGGCACGGGCTACAAACTCGCGCCGCCATCGGGTCAATTACTTAGCCAAATAGGTCATACCACCATCAACAAGGAGTTCAGCACCAAGCATAAAGGAAGAATCATCAGAAGCCAGGAAAACCGCTGTTTTGCCAATGTCGGATGGTTGCCCAATCCTGCCTATCGGCATTTGATCTGCAAAGTGTTTTTTTACCGCTTCCATTTGTTCTGCGGGAACAAACTTTTCAAATGCCGGTGTATCTGTTGTACCTGGTGTTATAACATTTGCCCTGATCTTCCTATCTAAAAGGTCGCTTGAAAATCCTTTGGCTAAATAGATGACAGCCGCTTTTGCAGCACCATAAAGCGTAAAAGAAGGATATGCCCGGTGCGCTGCATTTGACCCGATCAAAATAATGGAGCCACCATCGTTCATATAGGGCAGTGCTTTCTGAACAGTGAAGTAAACACTTTTGAGGTTTAGGTCCATTGCCTTGTCATAGTCGGCTTCACCAATAGTTGCCACCGTTCCTACAGTTCCGGCACCCGCATTGGCTACCACCACGTCTATTTTACCAAATTTTTCAGATGTTTCTTCAAACACTCTTTCCAGGTCGGCAAGGTTGGTTACATCTGCATTGATGGCTATAAAATTATCGCCAAGCTGGGCCACAGAACTATCTAAGGTTTCCTGGTTCCTGCCAATTATTGCACCTACTGCGCCTTCACTTTTAAATGCTTCAGCAATGCCAAACCCAATACCGCTATTACCACCTGTAATAACTGCTACTTTGTTTTTTAATTTACTCATTGTTTGTTATTTTTTTTTAAATCTATTTTGCAAAGCTATCACCAATAGTTTACTTTCGTAACCATTATAGTATCTTCTGGTTACTATTAGGTAACTACAAATTTTAAAAACATGAGAGACGACAGATTTTGCAATTCGAATTGCCCATTTACCAGGGCTATTGGCACTATTGGTAATAAATGGAAGCCGATAATTATAAATGTAATTGGCACCCGCAGCATTCGTTTCGGTCAGTTGGATGCCATAGTACCGCACATTTCAAGGAAAGTACTAACCGAACAGTTAAAAGAGTTGGAAGAAGATGGGCTATTGGAAAGATTGGCCTATAAGGAAATACCACCAAGGGTAGAATATAAGTTGTCTGAAAAAGGCCTGGCATTTTTGCCAATTTTAGAAAGCATAAAAGAATGGACTTCAAAATATGAAATAGCTCCAAACCCCAAAAAGAGTTTCCAATATTTTGAATGATCTAGAAGGAATTTCCAACAGAATGTTGAGCAAAGAATTAAAGGAACTGGAAATAAACCAGTTGGTAAAACGAACCGTTTTAGGTACACAACCATAACGGTTCAATATGAATTGACGGAACACGGTGATACGCTACAAACCATCATCAGTAACCTGACAGATTGGGGAATTGTACACTGAAAGAAAATTGTCGGGAAATAGCCCAGTCCGCAACCGCAGCACAACAAAATTACCGCTGCTAATTGTTTCAATGTCAAGCCCCACTATTGGCAATACCAATGTTGCCTGCAGTATCGATTAGGTACTGCATGGTATTTTCTTTAACTGACAGATCAATGATTATTTTTTTATACCAGTCAATCAAAATAAGTGCATACTTTTCTCCAAGATGGTTCAATAGTTTGGAAATAGCAAACCTGTCGTTTTCAATTGACAAGTCCTCATTATAATCAAGCCACATGTACTTCACTATATCGTTTTCTGAATGAAAGAAAATAGCGTATGAAGAGTTGCTAAAGCAACTGGCATTTTCTATATGTTGCCGATATTTATCCATGTGTTGATCTCCAACGAATACATTAGTTTCTCCTGGAACAATACCATGATTTAACAAAGTTGCGGTAAGGTCAGTATACAAAATAGGTACATTTAAAATCGAGAAAGGCCTGTCCCCACCAATTGGTCTTTGATTAAAATAGTAATCACTTGTGTCCCGGTATTTCCAAGTATTATTGTCATTTTCTTCCAGGTACCTTAACTGCTCAAATGCTTCCAGCACAAAACCTAGATTTTTACTTGATGTTATTTCAAAAGCCAAATAAGAAGATTCGAAATATTTGTTCATTGAACTGTAGCATTTAGATATTGCAGGTAACGGTTCCGGGCTTTATGCCGGTTGGGTATTAGGTCTTATGTATGGGTTAATAGAAAGCCTTTTAATTTTAAGGGGGTAAAAATCATTCCCTCATTGTAAAACTTAAATCCCGTGACTAAAGTTAATCAATTGGATTTTACAGACATTACCATTTTTTGTGGTTTGGCTGTACACAAAGTTAGTTGGCGGGTAAATCTCCGGGATTCCGAACTGGAGTTAAAAGATTTCACACAACCTGCCGATGCGAGCTTATGGTACAAACACCTTACAAAAAATTATCCTGTGGCCAAGTACAAAGCCGCTTATGAACAAGTGCCCAATGATGTTGCAGCAGCAGCTAACAATGTCCAGCCCCGGTATTGTAAATGCTCATGTTAGCAAAAGGTTGTTACCAACGCATTTTTGAATATTCCATTAGGATTCTTTTGAAGTCAAGTGTGGGAACTTCAGTAATTCTGGTTTGCCATTCAACTTTTGTAATATCTTTTTCCAAGGTTGCACAAACAGTACCTGAACAAATACTATCCAAAATTATTTCGCCATTTAATACTTTTTCAATTTCAGGAATAAAATGGTCTTCGATTTCTTCGAGCCATTGAATTTGGTAAAGAAAATACAGTAAATCCTCATATTTCTTATTCGATCCATCTTTTAAGATCAGGCCTTTCGTTCTATCATATTCAAGATTGTATTTTTCTATTGTGCTTTTCATCAACCATTTATTTAAATCTCCAATACGGTTTTCAGCTAACGTTTTCGGGCTTTGCGTTCAGGCGAGTTTCGGTGCACAAAACAGTCAGCCAGCACTGAGCTTGAATAGAAGCACAAAGCTCCAAGTTTGCACGTCATCCGCCTGATGAAAGGCCCGTGTTAGCGGTTCGTTGCCTACTGTCGTGTCGGCTCGTAATAGAGCACGATTGCACCTGAACCAAAGATTTTTGTCTTTAAAAGTTTAAAAATTGTCCTGTCTTTTATTTTGTCAAACAACGGCAAGCCTTTTCCAATTACGACAGGATGAACACAAAGCTGAAATTCATCAATCAAATTGAGTTCTATTAGCTGAATAATTAAACTCCGACTTCCAACTAAAATGTCTTTGCCTGGTTGTTGTTTGAGTTCCGAAACTTCTTCTTCAATAGGTTGATTTGACAATTTAGCACTGTCCCATTCCGTATTTTTCAGTGTATGCGAAAAAACAATTTTGGGTATTTTGTCTATTGCTACTGCAAATTCGTCCATTGATTTTTCTCCTGATGGATTTTTTAGCAGTGTTTGCCAGAATTGCATAAGTTGGTAGGTCGTCCTTCCATATAGAATTAACCCTGCTTTGTCTAACAGTTCAGAGTAATGTTGATGTAATGCTTCATCCGGAATTCCTGCTGTGTGGTCGCAAAACCCGTCAAGTGTCATATTGATTGCTGCAATTACTTTTCTCATTTTTTTAAGTTTATGTCAATATGCTCGCGTGTCGTCCTACAATAACGGCCAGGACTTCCTGCTGTGCTGATATTCCGTGTTCCTTCAGCCCGGACTACAGATGATAACCGAACTGGACGACCACTATATGTTCTTCAGCCGGCATAGCATAAAAACCCTTGTTAGCGGTTCGGGATTTTTCCGTAAATGTTTATTTAAGATTGTCAATTGAATTTGTCAAATGGTAGCATATTAATTCAGGATTTGTCTTATCAGGCTCATTTGAATTCCTAAACGAGCATTTCTCCAACAGCTTTATGGAACTTTGATTGTCTCGATGCAGGTATGCTTCAATTTTTTCAACTTTGATCGTATTGAATGCGTAATCAATGACTTTCTCCACAGCTTCCGTCATGATTCCTTGTCCTTGAAAGTTTGTCAAAAGTTCATAGCCGATTTCACATTTGCCATTTTCATCTGAAAAGCCAAAAAGACAAATTGTGCCAACCAATGTGCTTTTGCCACTGAAAGTTATTGCCCAATATAGAGCGTTATTTTTAGTGATGTTCTCATTAACCTTATTGATAAAATTCCTTGCATCATCAATAGTATTGGCTATTGGTCTGTCAAGATATCTATTTATTTCACTGTCAGTACGCAAAGCAAAAATTTCTTGTTCGTCATTACTTACCAGTTGTCTGAGAGTAAGCCTTTCCGTTGTCAAAATTGGAAAAGGGGTAAAAGTTCTATTTAACATTCTGTCGTATTTGGTTTGTTAGAATCTACTGCAGCAATACCTGACCGCTAACGGTCAAGTATTGCTGCAGACGGGGTATTTTATAACATCCAGCTCGGTACCGCTGCCCAATGGAAAATATAAGGTTGAAGTTAACAACAAAAAGCCAAATAGATATTCGTCTGCCCGAACAAAAGTACAGCGATGCGAACAGCCGAAGTTTCAACGTCCAGCCCCACTTGCATCAATACCAATGTTGTACGCTGGCCACTTTTGAAGGCTAATCTCTATCTAATTCAATTGCCTGTATTCCTGTGGTGTCAAACCTGTTTTGTTTTTGAATAAACGATTGAAATAATGTGGATAGTTAAATCCCAAAGTATAGGCAATACCACTAACCGTTTCAGATTCGCTAAGCAATAGTGTTTTTGCTTTTTCGATGATGAAATTATTCACATGGTCTTTTATAGAGTATCCAGTTTCCTTTTTCAGCAAGTCACTTAAGTAATTTCCTGAAAGATGAATCTTGTCTGAAAAGTACTCGACTGAAGGCGTTCCTGTTTCAGCAAATTTTCCACTTTTATAATAACTGTTCAGTAGCGTATGAAATTGGCTAACAACATCAGAATTTTGTGCCGTCCGGGTATTGAATTGTCTCTCATAATATCTTCTTGATAAATTCAATAACAACTCCAGTGAAGATACAATTACGGTTTGACTATGGTTGTCTATTCGTTCCATAATTTCATTTTGGATCATGGTCTTGCAATCTGTGATCGTCTTTTGTTCTGCTTCTGATAAATGTAGGGCTTCATGCACATCGTAAGAAAAGAATCCGTAGTCCTCAATACTTTGACCCAACGAAGTATTGCGAATTAAGTCGGCATGGAAAAATAACATCCATCCATTAATCTCATCTAACCTTTGAGATTTTGAAACTGATTTAACCTGGTTGGGTGCCGTAAATATTAACACGCCTTCGTCAAAATCATAGGTGTTTCTTCCGTATTGCAATCCACAACTTTTGTCTTTTAAGCCAACGGTGTATAATTCTGATGTGTATTTTACGTCAACAAATTGTTCTGAAATTTCCCACTTCGAAACATCAATAATGCTAATCAATGGATGGGTAGGTTTACCAAATCCAAAAATCTCGTGCAGTTGACTAATCGACTTTATGCTATTAATGTCTTGCTTCATGACTGCTCAAATTTACTTCATCTGGCCCATTATTATTTTGTCATATACTTTATCACCAAACCATTTCCTAATAACAATTGCTGGTTTTGCCATATAACCTTTTACATATCTGGTTTTTGGTTTTTTGTCGGTGGCAGCCTGTGCAATAGTCTGTCCAAGTGTATCAACGTCAGTCAACTGGTTTCCTGAATACGTTTTCTTAAAATTGGCGGCTACTTTATTAGCAAAGGTAGCATATGCTCCTGTACTTGAAGTTCTCTTTAAATTTTCAGCCGCAATTTCTCCCCACGGTGTTTTGATACCGCCCGGCTCTACTACTACTACATCTATTCCAAATTCCTTCAGCTCTAAGCGCAAACAATCACTCCAACCCTCGACAGCATGTTTGGTGGCGTGATACCATGCACCCAGTGGCGTATAAATTTTACCACCCATTGATGAAATATTTACAATTCTTCCTGATTTTTGATTACGCATAGTTGGTAGTATCAACTGTGTCAATCGTGCCATTCCAAAAAGGTTTACTTCAAACTGCCTTCTTGCTTCGTCAAGAGGTACATCTTCCACAGCTCCATAAGAACCATAGCCTGCATTGTTAACTAAAATGTCTATTCTACCTTCTATGTTGAGAATAGTGTTTACGGCTTCAAGGATTGAAGCGTCATTGGTTAAGTCAAGTGAGACTACACCCATCCCTTTTGCTTTCAGGTCATTCATTTCATCGGTACGTCTTGCCGCACCATAAACTGTATAGCCTTGGCTATGCAATACGTTGGCAGTTGATTTTCCCATTCCTGAACTTGCTCCTGTGATTAATGCTACTTTTTTCATTTTTCTAAATTTCTTAAATGTTATAAATTATTTACAACACAAATTTAGATTTGCGGATCAGGGTGAATTAACACAGTAAACGGGATGTATAACACAAATTACGGAATATGAGATTTTCCGCCGTTGCTGGTCTTTATTGCAGACGTAAAGTTTACTATTCTACAGCCCCTGCAGGGTGCCGGCCGGCAAAGGTGCAACGTCGCCTTCGACAATCTCGATAGTCATCGTGGACAGGCCAGCAGCTACTTTCCAAACTGGGGCACTACCCAATATTGAACAAGATTTGTTTGATTACAGTACAAATATGCAGGTGGGCTAAGAAGGCATTTTCCCGATTATGTACGATTGTGCTCGATTATGTACAATTGTGCTCGATTTAGTTCGATTTTTTCCGATTTGCAGGAGCAGCTAGCAATGTCCTTCCGCCGGTAGGAGGAAACTGTCCAGCATCCGTACAAGGCCCAGCCCCCTCCTACTGCCCTGTAGCTCCTCACAGCATTCGGGTCACAATACTTATAGGGCAAATAACAGCCCCGTTCCATACAGTCATCCACCAAGCGCCTTCATGAAACCGCGTTCAAGCAGCTAGTTACACATTCACTTGTTACAATTTTTTTTGTAACATTTATTTTGTAACAGCTTACCTGTTACAATTCTTTTAAGCCCCTTTTTTTTGTAACAATCTTTTTTTTATGGAATTGCGCATGCATTTTTTAGGGGCATGAATAATTTATGGCTGCTCTCCGCCACCGCCCATAGGCCAGTTTACTGTAGCCAGTTACAAACTGGCTTTTATTGGAAATCCGTAGATGGCTTAGCACTAGGCCGCTACACAGCATCTATGGATAGCCGCTTCGATTTGACAAGCAATCTAACGAGAGCAGGGCAAAGCCAATGTTGCCTGCTGTACTTCTGTCAACGCTATCTATTTTATAGAAACAATAGTCTGCTTTTTTATAGAATAAGTCACCACTGAATTTGTTGTGTCAATTTTGTATTGTAAAATATAGGCTTCGTCTTTAAGTTCAATGCTACTACAGTTTTGAGGTGATAATTTCTTGTTAAGCGTAGTTGTTGATTTTTCTACTGATTTTAAAATTTCATCAATAGTCTTAACATCATCTTTTACAAATAAGTTTGCTAGTATTCCCGCCATCAAAAAAAATGCACCAAAATTTGTGAGAGCTATTGTTCCAGTTCTTGATTTGCCATCCTTTACTGTTGCAATAGCTTGACCAAAACCCCAAATCGATAAAGTAATAGATATTACTAACAGAATTAAGCTAACATAGTTTATCAACCGAAACTCAATCTTTTGATAAACTAAATAAGCTATTAATGCCGCTAAAATTGTAGAAGATATTGATATTATTGTCTTATTGAAGTCGATAACTGATTTATACGCTTCAACGGTTCCATTGTTTGCTGCTATACACATTTTTTAAGGTTTAAACGTCTTTAGGGATAAAACACCAGTTTCTTAAAATTGATGTCATAGAATGCCATATTTCCCATGTTGAAATCGAAATGGTCGAACTGTAAGTAGAACGGTTAGGTCTTCGATATTGTACGATTTCATTGAGTGCATTAGGAATTAGTGAAATGGCTAGTTCTTGGGCTGAATTTTTGTTAAATTCATTCGTCTGCCAATTACTGGAAGGGTCTTGTTGGATATTGTCAATGACTTCTACTAAAAATTCTTTCGCTTTTTTTGAAAGTGATACATTTAGATTGAGTCTTTCTTGTAAGACTTCTCAATTTTTAACAGAAGTCTCAATGTCTTCTGTAATTTGAAACTTTTCCATAAGCCAATTTCTAAGGTTTTATAATTATTATATTGAGTTCGTAGTGTCGTCATAGTATAGAAGGCAACAAAAAAGGCTTGGCATTGATGGGGAATTAGTATTCCGTCAGTCCATAACCGAAGCCCATTATTGTGCTGCTGAAGTTGAGCTTGTCCTGCCCCAATTGCAGTAATACTTTTGCTGTACGCCGCTATGATTACTATTTCAACCAATTAAATAAAAATGTGAAAACAACACTATCTCTTAACCAATCCCAACTAATTAAAATAAAGTAAACAATGATTATTATGGCAACGAAATTAATCGTTGATTGTTTTTCAAGTTTTCTATCACTGTTTGTTAATTCAGCACCAATGCAGATTATGGCAATAAGATGAAATAATATCTTTATAAACAAGTTTTTTTGTGCAGAATAATATATCGCCATATTGGTAAATAATCCAAGAAGAATTATTATTTCGATGAGCATCATGAGAATAACAAAAAAGCCAAAGGAAGTGCTTGGAGATTCCTTATTGTGCGGCACCCAATATTTAATTTTCCCAAAACCGAATCGATAGATTATTATAATTGCAATGCAAATAAGTAAATAAATAAATAAAGATGCACTATCTGGAAGAATACTAATTAAAATCATTGGAAGGTTTTTTTATAGTGGCGTACAACGTCAGGGCTTGGGATGTGGCGATATTCCGTGTTACGTAAGCCTGGACTGTTGCTGCGTAAAGATATGAAGATGAAAATATATTCTATAGCTGGGCTTTATTCGTCAGCTGGATATGTCGCTGAGTAATGATATGAAGCTCAGAATTTATTCGTTAAGCCGCCATATTGCCAAACCTCTTATTGTGCGTTCGCTTTTCTATTTTGCACTTACTTCGTCAGGCAAATTTGCTTGATAAAAGTTTATCCTCGATTGCATATAGTTTTGAAATTCTTGGTGCATCGTGTCGTGAGGTTCATAATAGTCACCATAACAGTAGAAGTGAATAAAACTCAAAATGTCAATAACTTTTTCTTTTGAAAGGGAATTGGTAATTGTCTCTGAAATAGGTATGACAAGCAAAGTAAGTTTTTCTTCTTTTGTGTCTTGCAGATTTAGTTTTGGACGGTAATAGTCAAAGCCTAATTCATAAGTTGAAAGTCCTAACTGTTTAGCATACGATTTGAAAAGGAAAGCTTTTGTCTTGTCTCGCTTGTTAAATTCAAGTTCAAAAGCAAGAAGTTTACATTTATGTTCCTCAACCAAAATGGTTTTTAATTTTTTCAACAGTTTTGTTCCTACATATTTTCCTTCTTCTCGAAAGGATTTTGTCTTTCCGAAATATCCAATGATTCCATATTGCTTTTCTGGGTAGTAGAAGCAGGCAATAAATCCAACAATTGAATCCTTGAATTTTGCAACTAAAATAATGTTGTCGGCAGTAACGTGTTTTTTGCTATTATGAATGTCTTCTAATAATTCAAGAAGCTCTCCAGATGTATAATTGCTGCCGTCATAAGGAAATGTCTCTTCATAAACTTCTATGAAGTCTTGTATTTCTTTTAGATTACTAATATCAAGTCTGCTGATTTTAATTTGCAACTCTTTAAGCTTGCCTGGCAAAAAGAACTCAATAATGAATCCAAAGAATTTAATAAATAAATCTGTCATTTATATTTTATTAGAAGTCTGAAATAGTAGTCTGTGTCAAACTTGTTTGCTAAGGATAAGAGTTCTGTCATAAAGTGACGCCCAACGAAAAAGGCTTGGCGTTGTTGGGAAATTAGTACTCCGTCAGCCGATAACCGAAGCCCAATGATTGCAATATTGCTGATGTTTTATTCATAAGCCAAATTTATAACGTCGAGCCCGAACTGAAGCACAATAGACAGTTAGCTGCATACCTTATTTGTCAAGCTGTATTGTCTTTAAATATATTTTCTCAAAGTTCAAGTTTTCCATTTTGTCTTTGTCTGATAACAAACAAATATGCTCTTTAATTTTGTGTCTATTCTCTCTCAATGGATTGTTGCTTGTTGCTTTTGAAGTTTTTAAAAGTTTAGTTATTGCTTGGTCTGTTCTATCTCCTAAGTCAAGCAAGAATACAAATTTATAATAGTTAGAAGTGTCAGACAATGAGCCTTTACCGTTCTTTAGTTTATGAAAGTCGTCCAAAATAGAGTTCCATTGTGCAGCTCCAAATGTCTCACCATTATTTACTGGCGAAATACACTTTACTTCTGCAATAATCTTATATGGCTCTGAAATGAGTATGTCAAACCCTTTAGTATTTGGCTTTGTTTTGTCAATAGTTGCAAGGATTTCAGTCCTTAATTTTTTATCAAATTTGAAACACTTATTTAGCCAATTTGCAGCAGAGATTGTAGTCTTAAAAGTTAAAACATTATGTATATCAGCAAGTACAGTCTTGAGTTCGATAAAGTCAAGTTGAGTCATTTTTGAATAAAAATCAACTCTCTCACCAGTAAGTTTTGTAAGGTGTGTATTAATTCTATTTTTTAAATCTTTATTTCTCCCTTCGTAATTTGTCATAAAAGGTTGCAGCTAACGGTTTAGGGCTTGGCGTTGTAGGGGAAATCAGGGAACGTTAGCCCAACCTTGTACTAAAGATAAATTGAAATACAATACTTGAACCTTTATTCTTCAGCCTCTATAACGCCAAGCCCCTGTTAACGGTAGTACATTCTTACTTGTTGTTTTATTGCAAAGCAGAGACAGCAAGAACAACTTTACCGTTAACGCCACCAGCCGACACAAAGTCCTGAGCTTGTGCTGCTTCCTCTAGTCTGAAAGTTTTTGCAACGATGGGACGTAGCTTTCCTTCACTTACCAGAACCAAACCAGCGGTCAAACTATTCGCTGAAATGTTAGAACTAATAAACCGTGCGTCAACCTGGTATTTTTCCGCTAACTCGGTGGAAGGCGGTGTTACGATACTCACTAATTTACCTCCAAGCCTTAACACTTCAAAGAGTTTGTTTTGGGATTCGCCACCAGCACAATCCGCCACCAAATCAACATCCTTTGCCAGCAGCGTAATGTCTTGTGATTTATAATCTATTACCTCATCCGCGCCAAGGCTTTTTACCAATGCTATGCCTTGTCCTGATGCCGTAGCTATGACATAGGCTCCGCCATTTTTTGCCATTTGTACCATTGTCGCACCTGTTGCGCCTGCCGCTCCCTGAATTAAAACTTTCTGACCTTTCGCTAATTTCCCCTCATTGAACAATACCGCTTGGGCAGTTCCTATATTGACAACCAATGAAGTTGCTTCCTCAAATGTTGCACTGGTGGGTTTAAGGACAACGTGGCTTTCCTTCGCCAGGGCGTATTCCGCATATCCGCCTATCGAAGACACTGCAATTACTTGGTCACCTGCTTTAAATTGGGTTACCTTTTCCCCTGTTGCGACAACTATCCCCGCTACATCTGCACCTGGTACAAATGGTAAATTGATAGGACGAATTTGTTGCATATTTCCATTGCGTAACTTAATATCCAATGGATTTACGCTGGCTGCCATTACTTGAATTAAAACATCGTTTTCATTTTTAATTTCAGGCTTAGGTATCTCTACTACTTCTATTACCTCCGACTTGCCAAATGCCTTGTATTGTATTGCTTTCATTTTTTGTTTATTATTCTACTAATGAGGTTAGTTCAAAAATGGGTAATCTATATAACCTTGCTCTTGCCCTCCGTACATAGTTGATTTGTCAGGTGTGTTTAGTTCGGCATTCAGTTCAAAACGCTTAGGCAAATCTGGATTGGCTAAAAATAATGCACCATAGGATATTAGTTTTGCAATGCCTTTTTCAAGTTCTGCTTCGCCTGTTTCTCTATTGTAGGCAAAATTTGCAATTATTGGATGATGTGTAAGTTTACCAAAAGTTTCTACCGAATCAACAGGATAATGAGGAAAGTGTTCTGCTGGGAATGGAATATTCATAAAGTGAATGTAAGACAAGGGTAATTTATTCAATTCATTTATAAGTAAGGTGAATTGTTCTACCGGGTTTTGATGTACAATGCTATTATACAAACAAGTTGGCGATAATCTTATACCTACCTTGTCTGTACCTATTACATTTACAATTTCATTCATCACTTCCACCACAAAACGATTTCTATTTTCGTTGCTTCCGCCATATTGGTCAGTTCGTTGATTGGCACTTTCCGCTAAAAACTGATTGGGTAAATAGCCAAGTGCAGCATGTAGTTCAACCCCGTCAAAACCTGCTTCTATCGCATTTAGCGCAGCTTGCTTGTAATCCTGTACAATGTTTATTACTTCTTCTGTACTTAATGCTCTTGGTGTTTCATAATCTTTCATTCCTTCCATGGTGAAATGTTGCTGTCCTTCAATTGCTACGGCAGATGGCGCCACAGGCAATTCCCCATTTTTTACAAGTGAATGCCCAACACGCCCTGTATGCCAAAGTTGGGCATAAATTACACCGCCTTTTTCGTGAACAGCTTCTGTTACTTTTTTCCAGGCACTAATTTGTTCGGCAGTATAAATGCCTGGCGTAAGAGGACTCCCTGTGGCTTGTACAGAAATATTAATGGCTTCACTTATGATCAAGCCTGCACTCGCTCGTTGCGTATAATAGGTTATTGTAGCATCACCTACAACGCCATTTATGCTGGCACGGGAACGTGTCATTGGTGCCATGACCATACTGTTTTTAAGTGTGTTGTTACCCACTTTTACTGATTTCAATAAATTCATTTTTTTATTTTTTGAAGATTAAGTTGCAAACCTATGCCCATTACTTTACTTTTGCAAGTAGGTACAATAATGTACAGTAGTAACCTAAAGTAAAGCAATTAATAAAATCAATAGTTTATGACTGAAAATAAAATATGCGTTTCTGGAAAAGATTGCTCTTTAAAAGAAGTTTTAGATATTATTGGTGGAAAATGGGCTATGCCAATTGTTTATCGGTTGTCAAAAGGCAAAATGCGTTTTAAAGAATTGGAAAGAAGTGTTGAGGGAATTAATACCAGAATGTTAGTGAAGGAATTGAAGAATATGGAAACCAATGGGATTATTACAAGGGAAATTTTTGCAACTGTGCCACCAACAGTTGAATATACGCTAACAAGCAAAGGCGAAAAATTGTTACCAAGTATTGCGTCCTTGTATAGTTGGGGTCAAGAGTTTATGGTCTGATTGCCTGTCAGCTCGGGCTCTGTTGTATTACCGCTAACACAAAGATTGACGCTATTAGCTGCGATTCCAAAAATAATTGCCTCCTAATAATCAATAAGTTAGTATTATACTTTTTGTACCTGCCGGTAGGCAAGTTATCGTTAGTATAATCCACTTTCTTCTCTTTACCAATCTATCTGCTCATTCTTCCGCAAATCATTAAAGGCGCTAATGAAACTTTAACAGATACTTACTTACAGACAAATCTGTACTATTGTGAAACACTGTAAAGTAATTGCAGTAAAGTTTTTCAGTACAAGACACAAACCCTTTCCTTCGCTTCTCCTTCGTGTCTCCTTCGCCCCTTCTTCGGTGGCCCTTCGGTAGGGCTTCGGTCGGCACCGAACAGGTACCGAACATGGACCGAAGGAGTACCGAACAAGGACCGAACAACGTTCGGTAAACTAACAACTGTCTTATACTTTTTTTGCCGTTACCAAGCACCCACCAACCTGGTTCGCACCCATCAATTGGAGCCTGCGGTTAGGGTCAACAGTTATGGCGGAACGTTCTGGAAGGGGTTCAACGAGCAGAATGTCACAGATTTAATGTCACATGAAAATAGGTGACTCCAATTATGTGACATGGCACTTGTCACGGATTTGATGTCACATGAAAATAGGTGACATCAATTATGTGACATTCTACATTGGAGGGTCGTATCCGCAAGGAAGATGGGAGCTCCGCTCAAACTACATTCCCAAGTTGGAGCGGCTATTGCTTGCTGGAGGCATACAATGAGCATGTATGTTGGCGTTTTGTATGTCCACTTTTTAAGTTGGCATTGGCCTTTGTCAAGATTTCCATGTCAAGTTTTTTTTCTTGACATGGAAATCTTGACATGCCTGATTGAGCAAACAGCCATGCCGTGCTGGTAAAAGCAGAGCCACCCGGAACTACCGGATGGCTTTACTTGCATTGCTGGGCAATGGTTCTTCAATGCGTTGGCTTATATGCCTAACCTAAAAATATCCTAGGGCGCAAACAAGGGGTCCGTTGATGAGAAAATATGGCTTACATCCACCGTATTGGTCCTATGGCAGGGCGAGGAAAAACAATTGGTGCCCTGTGCAAAGGTCTCCATGGTGGTATTGGCCAGTTTGTTCGTGCCTACCTGGTTGCCAAAACTGGTACTGCCATTGCCCGTTGGCGAGGCACCAAAAATGGTCCAGGTAGTGCCTATATGTATGTAGTTCCGGCGTATATCGGCCGTATCCAATAAGCCCCTTACCGTATTGTTCAAGGAAATAATCTGTGCATTGCTGCAGCTATTGCTGCCTTCAATACCAAATGGCATGGTGCGCAGTATGTTACTGGGTGAAATGGTAGCTGGCGACACGGATACCAGGTCACTGCCACTGGCACTGATATGTGGTTCGTTGAAGGGACCTGCTGACCCGCTTTGGCAGAACACCCAATTGCCAACAGTATTCTGTGCGATGGACCCTGTACCGGACGGACGCTTATTATAGGTATAACTGGCCGATGGGCAATTGCTCTGGTGCTCAAATGTGGCCCATAACATTTCAGGATGCCCATGGTTAGGATTGGAAGGGTTGATGCTGCCCGTGCTGCCTACCACATGCATGCCCACCAGGGCCAATGTTACTTTTTGGGTGCCTGTTTTTATCCAATTATTGGGATCGGTCATATTATAAATAGGCACTTCCCCTTTCATTTTGATAAAAGTGCTTGAATTGGGCAAGCTATCAGCAATAATCCAGGCCGCTTTTATTTCCACCGCCAAAGCCTGTGAATCAATGATGGGCTGCCTGCCATGGCTGGCCGCAAACACGGATATGGCATCGAGATTGGCTTGGGTAAGTGGGAATTTGGTATTGGCAGGCACACTGGCTCCCTGCATGGTCCTGTAGAGCATGTATACATTGTTCACGGTCAAGGAATAATATACCAGGGAATGGTTCTGTGCCATCAGCACATTGCCATCTGCCTCTCCCTGTTCCATCTCTACCACATGCCCAAATAGGTCCAGGAAGATGGCCACTTTATTAACGGAGATCTTCTGCACCAAACTGCCCCTGTCAAACTGCTCCAACCGGGTCATCTTTTCCATGGTTTTCATAAAAGCCGGTACGGTCTTGTTCTGCTTGGAGGCCAGAATGGCCTTGGGCCCTTCAATGACCTTGCCCTTGGTATCAATGAGTACGGCAGGTCCATTCTTCTCTTTCCTGATTTCGGCTACCTCGGTCTCCACATCATTCTTGTCCAGCACCAACTGTTTCCCATTGGGGGCCAGCACAGGGGGCAGCACTTCAAAGGATTTCAATGTTTTGCGTTCCACTACAATGGGCAGGTCCAACAATCCCCTGTTGATGGAGCGGATGTCCAGCGTGCGGATAAAACCTGATTCATGGGGAATAAAGTGCCGGGTAAATGTGTTGTCGGGTGGCGAAACATCAAAGAAGGCCTTTGAATTGAAAATCAAATTGCCGCCACCACCATAGCTGGGCGGTGCAGGCGAGGTAAGCCACAAAAACATCTGTTCGGCCCATTTATAAAAAGTCATATTGGGCCGGTCCGCAAATAGCACGCTGTTGGCAGGGTTCACCACCCCATTGGGGCTTACCGAACCCGATGCAAACCAGCCATTGAACTCGGATGGCTGCAGCGTATCTGCCACATCGCCTATGCACCCTACGGACTTGGCATCCGGTGGCAATACTTCCACTGCCAATGGGCCTGTGCAGCAGTAGAAGAAAGTAATGAAAAGTACCAGTACCGCCACAATACTGTACTTGGCTTTGTTTTGTTTAAACATAAAATGGTATTTATATTTTTGCCTACTCTATACAGTTTTCGGCATCTCTGTTTCATTGCGAGGGTTATACATAAAAAATAGTATGCTGTTCCATCTTGGTTTTCAAATCACGGTTCCATTGAATGATGCATGTTTCTATAGTTGCAAGGGGTACGGAAAATGTCTCAAGGCCGTTGCGCTTTCCTGTATGGCAAACCTGCTGTTGCTGGCAATGGCCGCAAGGCTCAGAAAAAGAAGGGCGGTACTACAGGAATTACGCTTCATACCAGCAGGGTTTGGTGTACAGGAGCAGCAACAAAGTATAAATAATTACCAGCAATCAAAAGCTTTTGGGCATCAGTTTAAAAAAATCAGTAATCCTACGTAACGGAATTGCGTAGTTTCTCCTAGTTCTACAACAAATGACCGAAACTGCTTGGCAACTTGGCTGAAGCCTGTTTATTGCCTTTGGTTTGTTTATATGTGTCCACTTGTTAGATGGCAACAAACATTGATGACATAGCGAGCAGTAGGGAAGATTGGATATTGTAGTTGCAAAAAACCTATAAGGTTTTGGGAAGTCGATTTGTGCATAATGATAGGTGGCAGGAAAAAGGGAATCCGCTCCGTGAAGGAGCAGATTGCTCCGTGACCAGTGCTGATTGGGAAGGGGGATTGAGCTTCGTAAAAGATAGATTGCTTCCTTCGTCGCATCCGATGGCTATCGGATGACGTAAGATTGCTTTGCTTCGTACCTCGCAACTCCTCGCAGAA
>JAHEZD010000129.1 GCA_023251255.1 Chitinophagaceae bacterium | reverse complement strand
TCCTAATGTTGGGTGCCTGCAAGAAATCGATAGACATTCAACCTGAATACCAATTGGATGGAAGCAAGCCATTGTCAACCATGACAGAAGCTGAAAATGCAGTAACGGGTATGTATGCTTCTTTGCGCAATGCCAATTTGTACGGTGCTACTGGTGGCAACCAGTCATTCACTAGCACACCGGATTTAATGAGTGATGACTTGATAGAAACTTTTGAAAGTTTGGGCAATAACCGTAGGTACAGTGAGTGGACATATGCAAGTGATGAGAGCGCTATTTATGCTACATGGGTAGCCGCTTACCAGTCCATTGCGAGGGCCAACCTGATATTGAGGGACATTGACAAGTTTACGGGGACCAACCCTACAGCGGTTAACAGGATAAAGGGGCAGGCTTTGGCACTAAGGGCACATATGCACTTTGAACTATTGCGGTATTTTGCGCCGACTTTTACCCGCAATACAGATTCACTGGGTATTCCCTATGTGAAGACATTTGATGTAACTGCAAAACCTGTACGTAACACTGTAAAAGTTTGTTATGATAATATACTGGCTGATTTAAGCCAGGCCGTAAGCCTTTTGGGCAATGTGGACAGGGCCATCAACTCTTCATCAAACAGGGCATACATAGATATTACTGCTGCTTATGGAATGCAGGCAAGGGTCAATTTATATGCCAGTCAATGGGCAGATGCTGCTGCTGCTGCTACCAATGTCATCAATTTGAAACCATTGGCTGCGTCTGCTGCAACCTTCCAACCCATTTGGTGGGACGATTCCGTTGAGGAAGTTTTATGGGCCATTCAGTTTGATAGCTATGCTGAAGGTGACTGCTATGGGAATGCCTATTTCGCCATTAACAATAAATGTACTTACAGACCGGCCAACGATTTAGTGGCATTGTATAATCCGGCAACCGACATCCGCTATGACGCCTATATAGCTTCTGTTGGCTCCGGGCCAACTTATGCTGGACCAGCGAGGCTGATTGTGGCAAAACATTGGGGCAAGGGAACGGCAACAGATGGCGTGGTGAACTGGAAAGCCTATAGAACAGGTGAAATGTATTTGATTAGGGCAGAAGCCAACTATCGCGCTGGCAATGCAACTGCGGCGCTGGCCGATTTGAATACTTTGCGTAGTAAGCGGATAATAGGATTTGTGAATGGATCGGAGAGTGGTGCAACGTTGTTTACAGCCATTCAAACAGAAAGAAGGAAGGAACTGGCTTTTGAGGCACACCGCTTTTTTGATTTGAAACGTTGGGGGAAAATTGCCATTGCCCGCTCATCATGTGGTAGCAGTGGAAACTCTCCAAGCAATATCTGTTCCCTCTCCAGCAACAGCAGGGGCTGGACATGGCCAATGCCTTTCAATGAAATTATTGCCAATACAAATATTGTTCAGAACCCTGGCTATTAACCAAATTTTAGAGCTGGTTATTCGGAATAGCCCTCTTTTCAAATCAAAACTGACAGTCATGAAAAAAATATTCTCACTTTCAATAGTGGCACTAGCATCATCCTTGATATTGACAGCCTGTTTCAAGGACAAATACAAAATTGATGTGGCAGATAATACCAATAGGGTTATTGTGGAGTTTGCTGATGGTGCCAATGACATTAATCAGATTAACCTGGATTATGCATCAACACCTGTGGATGTTACAGAAATTGTATTGAGGGTGGACCCCCGTTCTGTTCAGGATAAGGACGTTACCGTAAAGTTTACCTTGAACCCAACAGTTATTGCAGATTACAATACAGCCAATGGAACTACCTACAGTTCGCTGCCAGCAAATGCCTATACAATTGATTCCTATACAGTTACCATTCCTGCTGCCACTAGGCAGGTAGCGGTGAAGCTTAAAGTGAACCCTTCTTTGGTGATTACTGGCAATTATGCTTTGGGTTTTTCGATAGCTGAAACAAGTGCAGGTGATATAAGCAAAACCTATCGGAACGTATTGTATGCATTGAGCGTAAAAAACAAGTATGACGGTATCTATAAACTGAAAGCGTACGCCAATTTAGGAACAAATACTTCTGCTCCGTACTTGGTAAGTACGGATTGTGCTTATGATTTGGAACTGGTTACTTCAGGTATCAATTCTGTAAGGATGAGCAATCAGCCTTTGTGGAGGAACAATGCTTTTTATGATGGTTTCTGCAACGTGAACTTTGATTTTGCTTTTAATACTACCACAGATAAGGTAAGTGGTGTGACCAGTTATGCCAGTTCAGGTTGTGGCGGGGCGCCCATAGCAGTTAATTTTCCCGGTGCCTATGCTGCTTATGACAGTCATTATGATGCAGCTACCAAAACCATTTATGTGCGTTTCGGCTTGAACAATAGTGCAACTTGGAACATTATTGATACACTGGTTTACTGCGGACCGAGGTAATCGTTTAGTTTTATCCCTCAAGAAAATAAAGAAGCTCCCTACATGGGGGCTTTTTTATTTAATATATGCAGCGAATGATGATAACCGCCTGTCAGTTTATACCATGGGTTTGTGTAATTTAACAGTTTAATGAACTTTTTTTAACAGTTTATTCATAAACCAATATATTTACAATTCAAAGTTTAAGACTAAAACTTCATGCACATGAGAAAAATGCTATGCTTATTAGCGGTAGTGCTGGTTTCTATTATTTCAGCCACTGCCCAGACCCGTTCCATCTCGGGTAAAGTAACAGATGACAAAGGGGAAGCCATTCCTTACGCATCTGTAGTAGTTAAAGGTACAAAGACAGGTGTTGCTGCAGATGCTGCAGGATTGTTCAAAATCAATGCGAAGACTGGTGATGTGCTGGTTATATCTGCGGTTGGTTTTAGGACCTTCGAAGTAAAAGTTACTGCATCCAGCACCATTTCTACAGTCTTGACCAAAGAAGAAGCAATATCCGAAGTTGTTGTAACCACAGCATTGGGTGTGCAGAGGCAGGCGAAGGAATTGGGCTATTCCACTGCAAAAGTTAAGTCAGCCGAATTGACCCAAGCAAAAGTGGTAAACCTTGCAAATGGCCTTACTGGTAAAGTATCTGGCCTGAACATCCAAACAGTTAACAATGGTGTTTTTGCAGATACCAGGATTACCTTAAGGGGTATCCGTTCCTTGACTGGTAATAACCAGCCTATGTTGGTTTTGGATGGTGTGCCTATTAGCTTAGGCTATATCACTTCAATCAATCCCAATGATATTCAAGATGTTACCATTTTGAAATCTTCCTCTTCCACTGCTATTTATGGCCCTGATGGCGTTAATGGTGCCATCATTATCACTACTAAAAGAGGTAGCAAAACAAGACCAAGCATTACAATAAGCCATACCACTCAATTGGAAACTGTTTCCTTCATGCCTAAGTTGCAAACGCAGTTTGGGTCTGGGTCTTCAGTTGATGCATTTGGGTTTGGCGTATACGATCCTATTGAGAACCAATGTTACGGACCAGCTTTTGATGGTTCAATGGTCCAAATAGGCCGTAATGCTCCAGATGGTTCAAAATATATGGTAGACTACACTGCCAAGCCAGATGAAAAAAAGAAATTCTGGGCCACTGGTGTTACCAACCAAACTGACGTATCTTTTTCCACAGGTGATTTCTATATCAGTGCACAAAATGTTGCTATTCAAGGTGTCCTACCAAAGGATAAGAACAATAGAGCTTCTTTCCGTGTTTTCTCCTCAAAAGAGTACAATAATTTCAAAGCTAATTTTGGGGTAACTTATACACGCAGTGACTACAATGTAAATGCGGGTTCAAGTTTCGGCAATGGTAGGGACTATACGCCTTACTGGAACCTGATTAACTCGCCCATGCAGATTCCAATTACCAAGTTCAAGGATTGGAGTAAACCTTATGGAACGGATTATTCCATGGGTTCAAGCTACTGGGCAAGCCCCAATGGTTATTTTAACGACTATTATTCTAATCCCTATTTCATGGTTGACAACTTCCGCTCCAAAGGAAGGAATGACGATTTGTTGGGTAATTTGGAATTGAGTTACAAAGCTGCTTCTTGGTTGAACCTTACTTACAGATTGGGTGCAACGCTAAGTAGTGGAAGTGCAAAAGCTACCCAAGCTGCGTTTACTTACTCTGATGTTGCTAAGGCGAGCGGCAAGAGTATAGCTGGTACTGGTGATTTGCCTGCTGCGGTTGCTGATGGTTCCTCTGTTTCCAGCCGTATCAATTCAGAGTTTTTTGCTTCCTTCAGGAAGGATTTGAATAAAATAAAATTAGAAGCTTTAGTGGGTACCTCTTACAGGGAAACCTATTCTAAAGCTGTTAACGTTTCATCAAGTAATTTAGGCATACCGGGTTTGTTTAACGTATCGGCCCGTAAAGGTGAGCCAGGTGCTTCTGAAAGCAATGCTACCACAAGATTGAACAGGTATTTTGGTAAGTTATCTGCAGGATATGATGGATGGGCTTTTGCGGAAGTTACGGGGAGTTATGATATTGATTCAAGATTGGCCTATCCGTACGGCTTTGAAATGAAGGATATCGGGTTCTTTTACCCAGGAGCTAGCCTTTCTGCTCTTTTGAGCCAAGCGATTCCTGCTATTAAACAAAGCAAAATCATTTCTTATTTAAAAGTTCGTGGTGCAGTATCCAAAACAGGTAATGTGAACTTAGGTGCCTATAGTTTGGAAAACACTTACTCTGCTGGAACTGGATTCCCTTTTGGAACTGTTCTGGGTTTTACATCTGATAATACATTGCGTAAATCATCTTACAAACCAGAGTTTGTTGTTAACAAGGAAATCGGATTGGAATTGGGCCTGAACAAGAACAAGATCAATCTAGAAGCTACTGTTTATCAACAAGACAATAGTAACCAGCTAATTACTGTTGCTTATTCTGCAGCAACGGGTTTCCCAAGTGCCTTATTGAATGCAGCTTCTTTTGTTAATAAAGGTGTTGAAGTTGATTTGAAATTGACCCCGTTAATCAAGTTTGACAAAGTAAGCATTGATTTTAAAATCAATTATACCTACCAAACCAATAAGGTTACCAGTTTAGTGGATGGTGTGGATGAATTGGGTATTGGTAACGGTAACTATATCATCAAAGGCCAGTCTGCTTATATGTTCAAATTAACAGATTATGCCAAAGATGATCAAGGAAGGGTAATTGTTGATAAAACAACAGGCTATCCAACAGTTGATCCCAATTTAAGGACATTTGGAAAAACAATTCCTGACAATATCTTGGGTATGAGCTTGAATGTTAACTGGAAACAATTCAGCCTAAGTGCTGTTGCTGATTACCGTGGGGGCAACCAAATTTATAGTGGTATTGGCCCTGATATGGATTTTGCGGGTATTTCTGCCAGAAGCGCACAAAATAGCCGTCAACCTTTTATCTTCCCTAATTCTGTTATTGCAGATGCAGCTAATCCTGGAAAGTATATTGCCAATACCAGTGTTTATACTCAGAGTGGTGGGTATAATTTCTGGTCACAAAGTGTGAATACTACAGCAAACTCCAATTATTTGTCTGATGGCTCTTTTTGGAAATTAAGGGAGGTTGCCCTTACGTATTCCGTACCTTCTAAAGTGTTCAACAAATTCACACGTAATGCTATTAAGGGAGCTACTATTACACTTACTGGTAGAAATTTAATAACCTGGTTACCATCAACAAATCAATGGACTGACCCTGAGTTTTCCAATACTACAGGCAATGCTCAAGGTGTAAATGACCGTAACAATACACCTCCAACAAGGATTTTTGGTGCCAATGTTACCCTTAATTTCTAACTAACTTATAAATAGTAAAACATGAAACTTAAAAAAATAATATACTTTCTTGTAGCTGCAATTATTGTGATTGCGGGGGCTACAGGCTGTAAAAAGAGCACGTTTGACATCAACAAAAATCCGAACCAGCCAACGGATAGTACTATCTCCTACAATGTAATATTACCGGCTGCATTGAACAATACAGCAAGGACCCTGGCAACAAGTTGGGGTTGGTTAGAAAACTGGCTAGGTTATTGGGCCAGGTCCGGAACGTATGCACCCAATACTTCTGAGGAGTCTTATGAAGTAACCACTAGCTTTCAATCTGGTATCTGGACTTCTTTATATGATAACAACTACGACTATCAAACCATGCAGACTCAGGCTACTAAGGCTGGTGCGGAATATTATGCGGGTATTGCACGGATTATGAAGGCCCAAAATTATGGCCTTTTGGTAGACCTTTACAACAATGTTCCTTATTCCGAAGCATTGAAAGGTGCTGGAAATATTACCCCTAAATATGATAAAGGGGTAGATGTTTATAAGGATTTGTTCAGGCAAATTGATACAGGGATGGCGTTAATACAAAAAGCATCCGAAGCTACTTCGGGGCCTAATAAAAACATTTTGTCCGATGATATTATGTTTGGCACCTCTCAATACCCATCAGCAACAATTGCCAGTTCAAAAGTTATGTGGAGCAAGTACGCTAATAGCCTAAAATTGAGGTTATTGGTGCATTTGATGGGTGGTGGTGTACTTACACCAGCTACAACTGTTTCAGGTATTAACCTAACAGCTGAATTCGCAAAAATTACTGCTGCTAATTTTACAGTAACTGTTTCGGGATCTACGACAGCAACCACTGTTACAAATTACGGTTTCTTAGGTGCTGGTGAAAATGCATCCGTGAATCCTGGTTATTCTTCATCATCTACTGCTAAGATGAATCCTTATTATAGTGCATTTGTTTCTGACAATGCAGGAACCGCAACTCAGAACTCACAATACTACAGGGCCAATTCCTTTGCTCTGGAATACTATGCTTTTGACGGCGATCCAAGGGAACAACGTTTTTATGGGGCTGGAAACAATGGTTATACAGGCGTTGCTTATGGCTTGCCATCTAAAACTGAGAATGCAGCACCTGAATTGGCATCAGTAACAGGCCCTGGTTTAGTAAGTACGCCACTGGCTACTGGAGCAGCAAAAAGTCAATGGGTTTTTACAGGTACTGAAAGTTTATTGCTTCAAGCAGAAGCCATGAGCAGGGGATTTTTGACTGGTGACCCCAACACAACCATGAAGAATGGTATTTCTGAATCTTTTAATTTCTTGGGGATAGCTTCAAGTGCTGCTGGGTATATATCCGGGAATGCAACTTATCCCGATGTGGATTATGCTGGTACAAGCCAAGGGGCCGGGCTACCTGCAGGAGGATTATTCACTATTATGTCACAAAAATGGTTTGCATTGAATGTAATTGCTCCTTATGAAGTTTGGGCTGATTATAGAAGGGTTAATATGAAAACACCATCTGGTACAGCAGTTGACCACTTTATTTACGCACAAGGCGGTGGTTTTTCTGTTTCTGCTAGCTCCGGTTATCCTAGCACTACAGTTGGCCCGCCAATTTCTGTGTCCCCGGCCAATACTGCTACGCAAATACCAACAAGATTGTTGTATCCTCAAACCGAATACAATTATAATCCAACAAATGTTGCTGCTGAAGGGACCATTTCCAAATATGGCAAGGTTTTTTGGGACAATTAATTATAACACTTTAAAAATAATAGTATGAAAAAGATATTATCGCTTTCTCTCTTGTTTGCAGTTGTGATGGCTGTTAGTACAGGTTGTTTGAAGGACAAGGGGTTTGACAATCATGAGTATGGAATTAATTCGCCTGAAACTTCCCCTGTAGGGATTGGCTTGCCTCTGGCGGCAAGCCCCCAAAACATTGGGGTTGATCTTTCTGGATCTTCTCAGACTGTTTCTGATATCCTTGTAGCCAATCTATTATCAGGTAGTCCAGCTTCAGCGGATATCAAGGTGAATTTGACCCTAAATCCAACTTTGGTAGCTGATTACAACACAGCTAATGGTACCAGTGTTCAACCACTTCCAACAGCCGTTTATACTTTGCCTTCAACAACAATTGTTATAAAGGCAGGTCAAAGTTTGGGTAAATTGGTAATAACCTTGCCAAGTACGCTTTCATTGAATGCGAATATTACCTATGGTTTGGGCTTCACTATTTCCAGTGTGGATGCTGGTTATGTAATAGCCAAGAATCTTAAAGATTTAGTGGTGATTATTAACGTTAAAAACAAATATGATGGAATATATCGTTTAACTGGTTACCATAACCGTACACCCTATACTTTTCCATTTGATATTAAAGTCAATATGATTACCACAGGACCTAATTCAGTAGCCCTATATTATCCGCCATTTGGTGATTATGGCCAACCAATAGGAACTGCACCTGGAGTGGTTAGCTGGTATGGTGCTGCAGTATCCCCCAATTTTGGATTTGATTTAGTTACCAATTTGGCAACAACGATTACAGGTATGCCGGGCTCCGGAGTAACTTATGGTTATGCTACTGACCCTGGTATTGTAAACAAATATGACCCTGCATTAAAGAAAATGACCCTGTGCTGGCAGTATAATGGTAATGCACTACGCCGGTTCTATGACACTTTGGTATATGTAGGTCCAAGATAGAATTTACACAACAAATAATAAAAAAGCTGCTTTATTTATGAAGCAGCTTTTTTATTATTAAATTTATTCCATGAAAAAGATATTCATTCTCATAACCGTCTCATTTGCATCGATAGCTTCGTTTGCACAGGCCGTAGCTTATAGCGACCCTGCTCAAGCTTATGTAAAATTGCTCCTTGATAAAGATGCCAGTACTTTTTCCAGGATAGATGGGTTCAAAGTAATCGGAACCTGCTATCTGTTTGGTGAGAAAAATACCGGTAGCGTATTTGCTAAGGAAGGGAAAGCTATAAATATTTCGCTTAGTTACAATACTTACAATCAACAGGTGGAGGTCTATTCGGAAGGTCAGGAGAAACCTATTTATAAAGATTGGCAGACTATTGATTCGTTTTTTTTGAAATCGACCCATGCATCGTCAGATTATAAACAGGAGCTGCAGTTTGTAAATGCAAAGCTTATTGGGTCACAGGAAAAAGGGTTCATGCAGATTGTTTATACGGGCTTAAAGTTTACTTTATTGAAGAAGTACAAATCCGAGCTTGGTTATTCTTCCACAAACTATATACAATCGGACCTAAGGCAATTTGATTTGAACTACGATTACTTCTACTTAAATAACCAAACCAAGGCAGTAACAAAGCTCAGAAAGAACAGCAGTTCAATCAGAAAGGAATTCAAGTTTATTAAGGATATTGATACATTGGTCAATGATGATGTTTTTACAACAAATCAGGAAGCGGCTTTAGTACAACTATTTGTTGTTTTGAATAATTAACTGGTGTTGCGCAAAGATTATGGGAATAATGTCAGCCTAAGGCAATCTGGTTTCCAAATAGGTTTCAACAAGCCTGCCTGCTGGCAAAGGCAGGCTCAACCTGATATCAGTATTTGACATTTTACATAACATCAGTAATTAATGAATTACTTTTTGTTGAAGACCCTGTATTTTCTTAGTCTTTGTAATTTGGACATGAGCCAATAGTATAAAACTCTTTGCTTAAATAGATTGTGGTCAGTTATGCTCGTTAAAACATTTGGCTCGGCTGTATATGGTGTGGAGGCCATTGCAATAACCATAGAGGTTAATGTAAGCAATGGACAGGGCTATTTTATTGTGGGCCTGCCAGACAATGCGGTAAAGGAAAGCCTACAAAGAATGGAAAGTGCCATCAAGACCAACAAATATGAAATGCCACGTACCAAAATCTTGGTGAACATGGCACCCGCAGATATCAGGAAGGCCGGCTCCGCTTTTGATTTGCCTATTACTATTGGTGTATTGGGGGCCAGTGAGCAGATTGAAGAAGTAGACAGGTTGAAGGATTACGTGATTATGGGTGAACTGAGTTTGGATGGGGCCGTAAAACCTATAAAAGGGGCTTTGCCCATTGCCATACAAGCAAGAAAAGATGGCTTTAAAGGATTGATTGTTCCCAAAGAGAATGCTAGGGAAGCTGCCATGGTCAATAACTTATTGGTATATGGCGTGGAGCATTTGAATGATGTGGTGGAGTTCTTTGCAAATGAAGCATCCTTGCATCCGGTTACCGTAAATACAAGGGAAGAATTTTTTGCCAATCAATATGAGTTCGATTTTGATTTCAGTGAGGTAAAGGGTCAGGAGAATATCAAGCGTGCATTGGAGATTGCTGCTGCTGGTGGGCATAATGCAATTTTGATTGGCCCCCCTGGTGCTGGAAAAACCATGTTGGCGAAAAGATTACCCACCATTCTTCCCCCACTAAGTTTGCATGAAGCCTTGGAAACCACCAAAATCCACAGTGTAGCTGGCAAGCTCCCTGCTAATGCTTCATTGATTTCCAAAAGGCCGTTCCGTTCACCGCACCACACTATTAGTGATGTCGCTTTAGTAGGTGGAGGTGGTGTTCCCCAGCCGGGTGAAATTTCATTGGCGCATAATGGTGTCCTTTTTTTGGATGAACTTCCCGAGTTTAAAAAGACCGTTCTGGAAGTGATGAGGCAGCCTATGGAGGAAAGAATGGTTACTATATCCCGTGCAAAAATGGCTTTGGATTTCCCAGCGAACTTCATGTTGGTTGCTTCCATGAATCCATGCCCCTGTGGTTTTTATAACCACCCAGAAAAGGAATGTACCTGCCCCCCCGGTGCTGTTCAGAAATACCTAAACAAAGTAAGTGGCCCATTGTTGGACAGGATTGACCTGCATGTGGAAGTTACGCCCGTTGCTTTCAGTGAATTGAGTAATACCAATAAACTCAGTGAAAATTCTGCATCCATTCGCGAGCGTGTTATTGCTGCAAGGGAAATACAATCTGAGCGTTATAAGGAACATACTGGACTCCATTCAAACGCACAAATGAGCAGTAAGATTTTACGTGAAATATGTGCCATAGACCATATTGGCGAGGCATTATTGAAGAAAGCCATGGAACGTTTGAACCTTAGTGCAAGGGCTTATGACAGGATTTTAAAAGTGAGCAGAACGATTGCAGATTTAGCTACGAGTGAGAAAATAAAACCTGAACATTTGGCCGAGGCCATTCATTATAGAAGTTTGGATAGGGAGGGGTGGGCAGGATGATTTCCGATTTAAAATCCCTGATTTGAAATTGTTCACTAATGATTCAATTGTACAAGTGTGTGAATGCACCTGTAGTTCACCAAGGATTAATTTTTGCAATTGATAAAAACGAAAGGCTTGTTCTTACGTTGATGAACAGCCTGCTCAACTAAAAAAGGTTTGGAGATAACCTTGTAACGGTTCACATCTACTACCTCATTGGCAATGCAGAAATGGTTCATCTTTTCTACTTCCAACAAGATTTTATGAAGGCAACTTACTTCATGCTCAAAAGCCTTTTCGTTAGCGATAAGGCTTCTTGAAAGTACCAGTAAATCACGTTTTGTCTCTTTCATGGAAAAGATTTATTAAACAACTTTTCTTGCAGGACACATACATTGTTTATCCTTCCTGCTCTTGCCGAATATACCACATGATGATATGCCCACACTAAAGAGTAATGCTAAGAGGATTATTTTGTTTATACTTTTCATATCTGTGTTCTAAATTAGTGGATTCTCTTATAAAACGCAGAACTTGCAGACTTTGGTATCCAATTTTAACATACAGAAAGTATTGATTGCCCCATTGGATTGGGGGCTTGGCCATGCCACAAGGTGTATTCCAATTATCAAAGTATTGATAGCTAGCAGTTTTGAGGTAGTAATTGCCACAGAAGGAAAACAGTTTATCCTATTGCAGAACGAATTTCCCGATTTGAAATTCTTGCCCCTAAAGGGCTATGGAATTGTTTATTCGAAATACAAAAAACTATTGCCTTTAAAAATATTGTTGCAATTGCCCAAGATGCTATCTGCCATGAAATATGAACATAATTGGTTGGATAAAATAATCGATGAAAACCAAATTGACTTGGTCATAAGTGATAATCGTTATGGCCTGTACAGCAAGAAGGTCCCTTGCATTTTTATGACACATCAGCTTACCATTAAAGCTCCATATAATTGGTTGGAAAAGATGATGCAGGCCAGTAATTACAAATATATTAACCGTTTTACTGCTTGTTGGGTTCCTGATGTTGAAGAGGAACAGAATATTGCTGGGATATTATCACATCCTTCGTCAAAGCCTCTTGTGCCATTGAACTACATAGGATTGTTATCACGATTTAATAAGCAACCTGTAGTTGGGAAAAAGTATGATTGCTGCATCTTGCTTTCGGGCCCAGAACCTCAACGATCAGTGCTGGAGGAAAATATATTGAAGGATATCGACAAAGTAGACAGGAAGGTTTTATTGGTAAGAGGCAAGCCTGGTGCTAAGGAAAGATTATCGGTACCGAGCAATGTGGAAATCAGCAATCATTTAGCCGGTAACGATATGCAGCAAGCCATCATGCAAAGTGAATACATCATTAGCAGAAGTGGTTATACAACAGTGATGGAGCTATTGCACCTGCAAAAAAAATCAATCCTCATCCCAACGCCTGGACAAACGGAACAGGAATATTTGGGTAAACGTTTGATGGATCAAGGTTGGTGCTATGCAGTTGACCAAAACGGTTTTGATTTTATGCAGGCACTTGAATCAGCCAAAGGGTTCAATTATATTTTTCCATCTTTTGAAAGTAACCCTTTGCAAACATTAATTCCGCAATTGATAGAAAAATTGTAGCCCTAGTTTGTTTCTTTGCAATTAATGAGCAGCAAAACAAAAGCACATATCGCAGTATTGGTAGGCAATTTCTTTTTTGGAAGTGCAGCTGTAACCATCAAGCACCTCACACCATCCTTAATGCCGCCACTAGCTATCAACGTTATGAGGGTTGGGTCTGCACTAATTTTGTTCTGGCTCATGTTTTTATTGAAGCCAACCAAGGCTTCCATCAAAAAGAAACACATACTCAGGTTCATTGTTTGTGCAGCAGCAGGCATAACAATCAATCAGATTCTGTTTGTAAAAGGCGCAGCGTTAACGAGCCCTATCCATACTTCATTACTA
>JAHEZD010000057.1 GCA_023251255.1 Chitinophagaceae bacterium | reverse complement strand
GAAATCGATGATATTTCTATCCTGATATATAAAGGCCAACCTGCAGAAGCCGAAAAAGAAATGTTTTTCCAAGAAATAAATGAAACCTTGGTCGAAACGAAAAGCGAGTTTTGTCTTGCAATCATAGATAAAAAATTAGCGACCGGCGACTCGGGGGCCGAAGGCAAAAATTTTATTAGCACTGACATTGTACCAAGAAATGAGAAGGAAGAAACCAAAATAATTTGCTGTTTGTATACCAGCCAACCAGAAATTCAACCTCTTGAAGTTTTTGCGGAATATTTCGTTCAAGAAATTGGAAAAGATTCCCCAGACAAATATGAACAGATGGCAAAAACGCTCGCACGTTCAGCCTATGCACAAGTGTTCAATATGCTTAGGAATCAATACCAAAGAAGCTCGGATAATGCATTAAGAATGGTATTAAAAAATCAAAAAAACATCAAATACATTGTTAACCACTCACGACAGGAAGGCATACCAGGGTTTGAAGCTATTAAATATTGGTTTAACCTCGCCCATCAATACCAATTTGAAGAGGATGAATTAAAATCTATAAAGTTAGTTTCGAATATAGTTTCATTTTTTGATAACCAGTATTTGGATAATCATCCTCAAATTGGGAAAATAGGCCCTGAACTTAAAAAATTAAGCTATTTTGAACTATTTGATAAGAATATAAATCAGAAGTTTCTGCCTATAGCCCCTGGCGACATTTTTAAGGTCGATGATGATTATTATATTTTAATGGGGCAACTATGTGATATTTTATTTCGTAGTACCAATAAGAGAAAAGCAAAACTCGGTGAACTTTTGAGATTATCTTTTATAGATGTACCAGATAACAAAGAAAAATTTAGTGTTAGTGTGGTAGACGGAAGAAAGTCAGTAACCATTCAAAATTTTATAAAGGAAGATGGTTCTGATACTAACATTGTAATAGACGTTTCCACTGATACAACTGAATTCGCAGAATTAGCCGCATTAGACATGGTAATGTTCAATTCAACTGGTGATGCAAAAATTTCTTTAAATAAAGGCGAAGAAATTGAAGCGCTTAAAGTATTGCCAGAAAACCTCGTTAAGTATTATGAACTTATGCAAGATAAATTTCTAAAACTAAAATCCATAAGAGATGCAGCACAAACAGACTTAACGGCATTATTCGATGAAAAAGTCAAGTTCTCCATACTAAGTTTTAAAGACAATGGCAACGGAATCAGTTTAGAATTTAAACGCATAGCCCGGCTTAAAGGAAAATATTTCGATTCTGTTTATAATAACTTTCTAAACAACAAGGGCCGAATTGATTTGAACTTAGTTGACAACTCCCCCGAGCACGCTACAACTGTTAAACTTTTATGCTCTTTTTTACCAGATAATGATTCCTTACACGTTATCAACCATGCTAATCTTTGGTCGTCCAAGGGAATCCAATACTTTAAAAAAGAGGAATTAATCTCGGCACTTCCAGAAATTTTTATGCCTTTATTAAACCTTTATCCCGAAAACATAGGTAAGGGCACGAATCAATATGACTTAATTCAAAATGAAGATGGTTCTTATTCGTTGGGACTAAAATATCTTATAGGTGAAAAACTCTTTCAAAGCAAAAAAGATTATAGTTATAAAATCCTTTTTAGTGAAGCAAAACCAAAGACCAATTCTGATTTCAAAGTTGACGGAGATGAAACGATATACACTTTTTTAAATGAAGCTGGGCATGCTTCAAATCCTATTTCGCTCGATCAGTTAAAAAAAGGCGTGACTGTGTATGAAAAGAGACTTCATTTGCAATTAGTTAAAGGCATTTTAATCAGAAAAGATATTGAAGAATAAAATTGATATAATATCCCTATTTTCCGGAGGTGGATTCCTTGACCTTGGTTTTATGAATCAAGGTTTTCAAGTCAACGCTGCTGTCGAATTCCATGAAGCATTTGTGAATTCGTACAATCATGGTGTCAAAACATTTGTAAAAAAGTCTCAAAAAGACATTTATAAAAGTGGCTTAATTACACATGCGAATATACCTGAGCCATTAGATGCTACGAAACCTGAAGTGCAGCACAACCTAATTCATGATTTTCATGGAATATCGGGAATTATTGGAGGACCGCCTTGTCAGGATTTTTCTATTGGCGGTAAAAATTTAGGCATTGAAGGTGACAGGGGGAAATTGATATTTACTTATCGAGATATTGTCCAGCAAATTCAACCTATGTTTATTTTTTTTGAAAATGTTGCTGGCTTATACAGGACAAAAACACATCAGAATGAATTTTTCAATCTAAAGAATGAACTTGAAAAAGAATATACGCTCTGGTATGAGATTATTAACGCTTTAGATTATGGAATCCCACAGGACCGCTCAAGGTTGGCACTAGTTGGATTCCGCAAGGATGTCGTAAAAAAGCTAATAGATAACGATTATAAATTAATTACTGAGCCTTATGATGGTCATCACGATGATTTAGTATTTAAATGGCCTACAAAAAAATTTGCTAACGCTAAAAAAGTTAAGTGGCCAAAACAATGGGAGTTTCGTTCCGGCATAAATAATGAAGATATAAAGTCCATTCCTGAGTTCTATAAACCTCTATTAGTTCAAAGTGCATTTATTGGTTTAGATTCATCAAGTTCTAATCAAAATGAATTTTTCAATCCATACTCCGCTAAGTTTACTAAGATTTTTGAGGGTGATACTTCTCGTAAGTCATTTAAGCGCCTCCATCGATATAGGTATAGTCCTACTGTTGCCTATGGTAATAATGAGGTTCATTTACATCCGACAGAGGCAAGACGCCTTTCAGTACGTGAAGCTTTAAGAATTCAAAGTGTACCAGATAATTATGTTCTCCCATCTGAAATTACCTTAACTGATAAGTTTAAACTTATCAGTAATGGTGTTCCTACGAAGAAAGCAGAATTAATTGCTAAAGAGATAAGAAGGACAATAGAGAATTACCTAGCCCTAAAATGATGAATATTGGATATCATAGAATATTTAAAGTTCTATGTAATAACTTTCTACTCAAATCTCAACCCCGTCTTCTCCTCAATATCCCCCACTTCATCTTGAATGGTCTCTGCATGGTTGCTATCGGGGTGCTTGTTCGGCCCCAGCCAGCCCGCTTTCTTGCCGCCGTTATAGATGATCACTTTCCAGTAGGCGGTGGGCACCGCAAACCCATGGAAATGGTCGGTACCATAGAGGCAGCCCGTAAAAACCTTTACGGTATCGTAGATGCGGCAGGTATCCCTGGTGGCTTCTTCCACGGCCTCCCATAAATGCTCATTGAAATATTCCTCCTGCGGGGCGGTATTGGTATAGTACATGCTCTGGCGGTAGGCCAGGGAATCAAAGCAGAAATCGGCTGCGGGGCTTAGGTGGCCCTTGTCGTACATGCCATTGCTCTTGTACATCGCATTGTTGGCCTGCAATGTTTTGCTGAGCAACGGGTCCGTATAGAAGGCAGACTTCCTTTTGATGATGGCCGTTAAATGGCTCCTGGTAAGGGTGTAGCTGGTGTAAATGGGGGCTTTCTTTACGGTGTCGTACACGGTGGTGTAATAAGCATGTTCCAGTGTAACGGTTTGTGCTTGGGCCAAGGAGCTAAAAAAGCCCAGCAGGGCCACAAGGGCCATTTTTAGGGAGAGGCCTGTTGCGGTACGGTACCGCATCCAATAGTTTCGGGTTGTTTGGGTCATATAGCTAGGGTATGATAGTTTAACAAGGTAGGGGTAATTGGTTGTATTTGGCCGCAGGGGAGCTGGTTATTTTGTAAAAAAAGGTAGTGCTACGCAGGAGGGATAGGTGTTTCTACGTGGTTTGGGGGAGGAATGCCCAATGCCCAATGCTCAATGCTGAATGCTGAATGCTCAATGGGGCATCCAACTTTTAACCGCTTGCTTACGGATTGGTGAATGGTCGTCAATGGTCAATCGTGAAGGGTCAAACGTCTACAGCCCATGATCAATGTTCCGCTCCGATGTTCGGCTTCGACAAGCCCGCCTGAACGCCCGCCCGTGCCGGTACGGACGGGGAAACGGGCAGGCTCAGCCTGATATTCCGTTCGTAAGTCATGTGCTTTTCCTGCAGCAGACCGAGTTTGGTCCTGGCGGAGGTGGTTTTGTGTCTGGTGCTCATAGTAGGAGGCATTTAATGTGATAGAAAACGTGTTACAATTATTTTATAACGTAAAAATGGTCACAAAGTATGTGACAAAAAACGTGTTACGATTATTTTGTAACGTAAGTTTTGTCACACAAGATCTTGCTTGGGAAGTGGGGTTAGCGGGCCATGGTTGATAGTCCATAGCCGTTTATTCGGCTTCGATAGGCTCAGCCCCGATGAAAACCCTATCGTGTTGGACATATTTCTTAAAGGAGTGATTGTTGCCCGATGAAAAATCGGGGCAAGCTCTGATATTGCGTTTGTGGACTATTGCCTGCTCCCTACTGCCTGCTCACTGCTTTCTCTATTTCCCGATACAGAACTTACTGAAGATAAAATCCAACTGGTCATCATTGGTTATTTCGCCGGTTATTTCGCCCAGGTAGTAGAGGCACTGGCGTATGTCGAGGGCCAATAGATCGCTTTGTATATTATCGGCTATGCCGCTGACCACATCCTGCAGGGAGGCGGCCAGTTTTTTGAGTGCATCGTAATGCCTGGCATTGGTTACAATGGTGGCTTCGGTATTTACATCGCCCTGCACGGCTATTTGCAGCAACTGGGTCTTGAGCTGGTCAATATGCAGGTGGGCCTTGGCGGAAATGAAAACGGTATGGGGAAAGGAGGCAAATTTGCTGGGGTCAAAGCCCGCATGGGTATCTATCTTATTGCCCACGAGCAGGTATTGCAGGCCATCGGCCTGGAAGGTGCTGGTGAGGGCTTCGAGGTCTGCCACTTCCATTTCGTTCACATCAAAGAGATAGACCACCAAATCGGCCTGCTTCATTTTCTGGAGGCTGCGTTCCACGCCCATGGTTTCTATGGCATCGCTGGTATGGGTGCGGATGCCTGCCGTATCAATGAGGCGGAACAGCACGCCATCAATATTGAGTATTTCTTCAATGGTGTCCCTGGTGGTTCCGGCCACTTCGCTTACAATGGCCCTGTTTTCATTGAGCAGGGTATTGAGCAGGGTGGATTTGCCGGCATTGGGCCTGCCTATGATGGCTACCTGCACACCGTTCTTGATCACATTGCCTAGGGCAAAGGATTGCAGTAACTGGTGGGTGGACAGGGTAAGCTGCCCCATTAATTGGTTCAGCAGTTTCCGATCGGCAAACTCCACGTCTTCCTGCGAAAAATCGAGCTCCAGTTCTATGAGGGCGGAAAATTTGATGAGCTGCTCCCTGAGTCCGGAGAGTGCGGTGGAAAAACCCCCACGGATGTTTTTAAGGGCCGTTTTGCGGCTTGCTTCGGTATTGCTGGCTATGAGGTCGGCCACGGCTTCTGCCTGCGTCAGATCGAGCTTGCCGTTGAGGAATGCCCGTTGGGTAAACTCCCCGGCCTTGGCCATCCTGCAGCCTTTGGAGGTAATGGCCTGTATAATTTTTTCCTGTATGAAGGGGGAGCCGTGGCAGCTTATTTCTATGGTATTTTCCCCTGTATAGGATTTGGGGGCCTTGTAAATGGATACCACCACTTCGTCCAGCAGTTCCATGCCGTTTTTCATGATGCCCACATGCAGGGTATGGGTGGGGTGCTGGCGTAGGTCCTTGGATGGGAACAGGTCGTTTACCACATCAATGGCGTTGGTACCGCTTACCCTGATTACCCCAATGGCGCCAATGCCCTGTGGTGTGGCGAGTGCCACAATTGTATCGTCCCATCCTGAAAGCTTTGCCATGGTGTGTTCCGTTATTTGCTGCGAAAGTAGAACGGGAGGGACATAAAAAGAAATGTCCTTCTTTGCAGAAGGACATTTGCTTTATTTATTCCACTTTTAAAACTTACTCGTCTGACACTTGGAAGGTAATGCTCTGCCTGTGGCGATAGATTACGTTCCTACCATTTTGTACGGCTGGTTTCCAACCGCCGCCTTTCTTCAGTACGCGGATGGCTTCTTCTTTTGTGCCATAGCCCGGATCGTTTTCAGCATTGATATCGCTGATATTACCGTTCTTGTCCACGATGAAGGAAAGTACCACGGTGTACCTAGCTGCTGGTGCGCCATTGTCTACTGGCACATTGCTGTTCAGGTTACGCTCCAGGTATTTGTTCCAAGCGGCCAAACCACCTGGGTATTCCGCAGGTATCTGTACCACGGTAAATACCTTGTTGTAATCCTCTTCTTCTTTAGGAGCTTCTACCTTACCTGTACCAGTTTGCTCCACTACTGGGGCCACGATACCTTCGTCCTTTGCACCTTTTACATCCACTGTACCAATCTTGGTGTCCTCCAGTTTTTCCTGTACTGGTGGTGGTTCCTTTACTTCTTCATCCTTCACAATTTTTGGAGGGGTGAACTTGGTAACCTCCACTTTTGGTGGTTCGGTCTTTGGTGGTGGTGGTGGTGGCGGTGGTTCTGGCTTTTTCTCTTCCTGCTTCATGTTTTCCAATGAAGCATCTGCCACCATTACCTGTGCTACTTTCTTCTTGCCCGAAGTGGCCAAGGAAGCAAGGAACAACAGGATGCAAATGGCAATGGTGCCAACCAGTGCAATGGTGATACGCTTCATGTACGTTTTACGTAACTCGTATGCACCATACTCCTTGTTCCTTCCCTCGAATATGATATCGAGGATGTCGGCGGATAAAATTTTATTTGTTTCCATGATTCAGTTATTTTTTAATAAGATGCAGTGCCAGATGCTATTGCACAAGGGGTGCCGCACTTTATTTTGCTTGAGCTTCGGTTAATTTGATGAGCGAATTTTCATCCTTGGTAATATCAACCAGCGCATAGCGGCTAATTACATTGATGGCCATTTCATCCAATACATCCACGACATTCTTGTAGGTGCTTTCTTCGTTTGGTTTGATGACCACTACCAAGTCCCTGTCCAAACAAGAATTGGCCACATCAGCAGGGCTAGCCGTGGGATGCGCAGCCGCAAAATCTGCCCTGATTTTCTCACAATTTGAATCATGCACATGCCCAGCAATCACTTCCTTTTTCTTCTTGATCAAGAGGTCCCTGATGCTGTTCTCCCCATTAAAGGAGGCTGACTTGAAGTTGTTTCCAGTGGCATCCACTTTTAACTGCCCTTCATAATAGAATACATGGTTATCCTTCCCCAGCAGGAAAGTGATGGTACCGGATTCTTTGGTCTTGGTTTGGTCTTCTGGTCTGTCCACATCTTTTGGCAAGTTCAATTTGAAAGCCGTAGGCTGACTCATTGTGGTTGTAAAGATGAAGAAGGTAATCAGCAAGAAACCAAGATCCACCATTGGGGTAAGGTCAACCCTTGTAGAAAGTTTCTTGGCCTTTTTAACGCCCGAACCTTTCTTATGGCCGCCACCGCCCGAGGTATCCATTTCTGCCATAACGTATAATTTTTTAGTTGTTAATAAATGTCATACTCCCGATCCTATTCTTTTGCTACTGCACCCTTTTGGCTTTCCTTCCACAAATCCGTACCATTTGGTATGGACTCCGGATTGGTTACCATTTGGAACTTCAAGAAATCGTTTTTCTTGAAGGCTGCAATCACGCCTTGGAACGAGGGGTATTTTGATACATTGTCGCCTTTCAACAGAAGGTTCATTTTCTTACCTGAATAGGCATCCTTTATTATTTTCATCCACTCAACCAGTTCATTGGCCCCTTTGGTGGTATCGGTAGGAATGCCGGGCAGGAACTTGTCTGTTTGCTGTTCCTTTGGTAAGGTAGCTGCTTTTGCAAGCGCACTAAATGGGGCCCCTATAAAATCCAATTTTGCAAAGGCCTTGGCATCAATACCCAAATTCTTGGTATTGTTGAGGCTATTGGCCAAATATTCCATTTGAGACTTATCGTCCATAGATATGAAAACCTTTCCGTCCTTATCGATGCTTATCAGAACAACATCCTTGTCCGGTGCCACTTTTGAGGCAACGGAACTTGGCGGCGAAACTTCAACAGCTTCATCTGCCTTGAACTTTGTTGTTAGGATAAAGAATGACAATAGGAGGAAGGCCACATCACACATCGCCGTCATATCAATCGATGTACTCTTCCGCGGTATCTTAGGTCTTGCCATTATTGTTTATTTTATGTTTCTTACACAATGAGATTCAGTCATGCTTGTTTTCCACAAAGGTTATCTGTAGTTGGAAGCAAAACTTTGTGTTAAGGTGAAACCTGACTCATCGATACCGTAAGTAATGGCATCAATCTTTGTGGTGAACACGTTGTACATGATGATGGAAATAGCTGAGGTACCGATACCTAGTGCTGTATTGTACAGGGCTTCGGAGATACCTTGAGACAACTTCTGTGCAGCTTCGCCGCCACCGCTGTCACCCAAGGCAGAGAAGGATTTGATCATACCCAATACGGTACCCAACAAACCTAACAAGGTAGCTACTGATGCGATTGTTGACAGGAACACGAGGTTCTTTTCCAACATGGGCAGTTCCAAAGCAGTTGCTTCTTCTACCTCTTTTTGGATATTCAATACTTTTTGTTCGGTTGACAATTCTGTGTTGGTAATCATTTCCTTGTATTTGCGCAGGCCACCTTTCATTACATTGCCCACAGCACCTTTTTGTTTGTCGCACTCAGCCAAAGCCTTGTCCACATCCTTATTGGCCAGGTTGAACTGTACCTTGCGGATGAATTCTGCAATGTTTCCGGTACCGGAAGCTTTTGCTACGGTCAACAACCTTTCAATCACAAAAGTCAATACAGTTAGGAAGCAACCAATCAGGATCGGTACAATGATACCTCCCAAGTACATCCTGGCTACACCGCCAATTGGACCTTCGCGATCAGGCCAAAAACCACCGTTTTCCTTCCCTTTAGTGAAATTACTTGGACTGCCTATTAGAAAACGCCAAATAATATACCCTAAAATAATACATGCTAATGGTGCAATCCATGCAATGGAATTGCTAGTTTTCTTCGGTTGAACTGAAGTGCTTGGTTTTGCTACAGTTGCAGTTGGTTTAATGTCAGCCATGATTCAATTGATTTTTAGTTTTAAAATTACAGTTGTTATTGTAAACTTTTCGATTGGCAATTGTACAGAAAAATGTTTTGAATAAATGAAACTTATATCATTGTTTTTAAAAGGGCTTACAAATTAGCTATTTTATTTAATGCAGCAAACCGGAAAAGACTTTTTTGTATTGGCAGCACGTGTATATAACCAATTAAGAGGGCGTAAGATAATATCAAATACAATACCTTTTACCCGTTCAAAAAAAAATAACTGGCAGTTCACACGGCGCATTCAGCCGCTGATGTAATTAATAGATGAAAATGCCCAGTTAATAGTGTGGCCCCTTATCTTTAAACCTTATTCTTAACAATTTTATAAACGCTTATGAAACGATTTTTTGTAGCTGTTGCCCTTGTAGCAAGTACTGCAGCTTTATCCCAGACAAGGCCTGGAACGCCTACCGCACCTGCTACCCCGGGTGGAGCGGCACCTACAGGTTTGCCCAGCGCTGGAGCTGCTGCCAAGCCCGGACCAAAACCTTATAAGGAGGTGATCACAGACAAGGCCGTATCCAAAAAAGGCCTGTTCACCGTACACAAGGTAGAAGACAAGTTCTATTTTGAGATCCCCGATTCATTGCTTGGCCAGGAAATAATGGCCATTACAAGGTTCAGTAAAGTACCTGGCGGTGCAGGCATTTATGGTGGCGAAATGGCCAACCAACAAACGCTGAAATTTGAGAAGGGCCCCAGCAACAATATCTTCATCCGCACGGTTACCCTGATCAGTGTGGCCGATAGTACCGAGGAAATCTACAAAGCTGTAAACAATTCCTATTTGAATGCCATTGCTTCTGCATTTGATATCAAGGCATTTGGCAAGGATTCTACCAGCACCATTATAGACGTAAGCGATTTCTTCAAGGGTGACAATCAAATCGTGAGCATTAACCCGAACGTTAAAAGGAGGCTTAGTCTGAGCATGCTTGCAAGCGACAGGAGCTATGTACAGAGCATCAATACCTACCCGATCAATACGGAAGTAAAAACGGTGAAGACCTTTATTACCGCTCCTTCAATGGGCGGATTTGGTGGTGGCGGTGCAAGCTTCCCTGCTGCTAACGATGCTGGTGCGGTTACCCTCGAAATGAACACTTCTTTTATCATTCTGCCCAAGAAGCCCATGCAGCAGAGGCATTGGGACAAGAGGGTGGGCTTCTTCCCGGACAACTTTGTACAGTTTAGCGATGCACAGCAACGTGTGGAGGACAAGAACTTTGCCGTGCATTGGAGGCTTGAACCCAAGGCTGGTGACATGGACAAATGGAAACGTGGCGAACTGGTGGAGCCGGTTAAGCCCATTGTTTATTATATAGACCCTGCTACCCCACGCAAATGGAGAACCTATTTGATTGCTGGTGTAAACGATTGGCAGAAGGCTTTTGAGAAAGCTGGTTTCAAGAATGCGATCATGGCCAAGGACTGGCCCGAAAACGATACCACCATGAGCATGGAAGATGCGCGCTACTCCGTGCTGCGCTACTTTGCTTCTGATATTGAGAATGCTTATGGGCCCAACGTGCACGATCCACGCAGTGGCGAAATTCTGGAAAGCCATATTGGCTGGTACCATAACGTGATGAAATTGGTGCATGACTGGTTCATGATCCAAACTGCAGCTATCAACCCTCGTGCAAGGAAAATGAAGTTTGATGATGATTTAATGGGGCAGTTGATCCGCTTTGTATCATCGCATGAAGTGGGCCATACATTGGGGCTACTGCACAATATGGGCAGCAGCAGCAAGACGCCTGTGGAAAAATTGAGGGACAAGGCCTGGGTGGAAGCGAACGGCCATACTGCATCCATTATGGATTATGCCCGCTTTAACTACGTGGCACAGCCGGAAGACAATGTCTCTGAAAAGGGCATGTTCCCCCGTATTGGCGATTATGACGAATGGGCCATTCAGTGGGGCTATGGTTATATTGCCGGTAAGGATGAGGCTGAGCAGAAAATCAATAGCGACAAGATGATCATCAAGGCACTTGCTGAAAACCCGCGCCGCTGGTTCGGTACCTATGAACTTGGCAACAGTGCGGATCCCAGGGCACAAAGCGAAGACCTTGGCGACAATGCCATGAAAGCTAGTGAATACGGTATCAAGAACCTGAAACGTGTACTTGCTGGCCTGCCGGAGTGGACAAAGGAAGAGGGTGAGGATTATGATAACCTTGGTGAAGTGTATGGCCAATTGGTTGGACAGTTCAACCGTTACATGAACCATGTATTGAGGAATGTGGGCGGTGTGTACGAAACCTACAAGAGCAATACGGAATCCGCTGATATGTATGAAGCAGTTCCTAAAGCTACGCAGAAAGAGGCGTTGGCATTTTTGAATGCGCAACTGTTCACTACGCCTATGTGGCTGCTGGACAAGAACATCCTTAACAAAACCACCAACCCGATCAGTGCTGAAAGGGTGCAAACAGTTCAAACAAATGTGCTGAACAATTTATTGGACGGTAGCAGGTTGAACAGGATGATTGCCAGTGCCAACCGTTTTGGTGCTACCAATGTGTACCAATTTGATGAGTTGATGGAAGATACCAAGAAGGCTGTATGGAGCGAACTGGTAGCCAAGAAACCAATTGATGTTTACAGGAGGAACCTGCAAAAGGCCCATGTAGAAAAATTGATTGACCTTGCATTCCCTGCTGCTCCCACTTCCATCACCATAGCTCCAGGGTTCACAATCAGCACCCCAAGCTACAAGAACACGGATATATCCTCCGAAGCAAAGGGGCAATTGAAAGCCTTGCAGGCTGAAGTGAATGCAGCAGCAGCTACTTCAACAGACAAGCTTACGAAATACCATTTGCAGGATGTGGCAGATAGGATCAGGAAGGTTTTTGAAGCAAAATAATCAGTTGATTGCTTTATAGATAATCCCGGTGGAAAGCTCCACCGGGATTTTTGTTGATGGTTGCCCGGCCATTACCTTAACGGCTTGGTCTTTGTACTGCTTTTGCATAGAAATTATAACAGGGCTGCAATGGCTGCAGTGCTTATTTTTAATGCCTAATATATTTCCATGAAACACTCGCACTCGCTACTTATTCTATTGCTGCTGGCAACTCTGTCTTCCTTTGGTCAAAAGAAAAAGGTCTGGGGCTATATTAGGGACAGTATCAGCAAGGAACCGATAGAACTTGCCAGCATCATGAACCTGAACAAGGGCACCAATAGCATGAGCAGTACCAGCGGGAAGTTCAGCATTGATATAACCGGTAACAACCTGCTGGCCATAGCTTCCGTGAACCACTATTTTGATACGCTTACCTTGACCAATGAGCTATTGCAACAGGATACCCTGTTTGTTTATTTGAAGCCCATTGCCAGGAACCTGCAAGGTGTTACGGTAACGGCCATTGCCAACCGTTATATGTTTGACAGTACAGAAAGGAGGCGGATCTTCCTGCAGGATGTGGGTGCCAATAAGCTGCCCACTTTTTCCACAGCCAATAGCGGTGCTGGCCTGGGCATCAGCATTGACCGTTTCAGCAAACGGGAGAAGCAGAAACGCAAGGCTTTTGACCTTTTTGATGAGATGGAAAAGGAGCAGTACATCAACTACCGGTTCCCTGCACAGCTTGTTAGCAGGTACACTACGCTAAGGGGCGATTCGCTCATCAATTTCATGCAGGCGCAAAGGCCCGACTATAAATGGTTGAGGAAGCATACGAAGGAGGAGGACCTTGAATACTATATCAACGAACAGTTGAAAATCTATTTTAAACGGGAAGGTAAATAGACTGCCCCCTACTCGTAGCGCAATGCTACAATCGGGTTCAACTTTGAGGCTTTGATGGCAGGATAGAGCCCTGCAACCAGTCCAACCACGGAGCAGATGACAATGCCCAGGATCACCCATGCCCAAGGCACCACGAACCCTGTTTTCAGTACCACCGCAAACAGGTTGCCCACCAGTATGCCCAGTATGATGCCGAAAAAGGCACCCATTAAACTGATGATAACGCTTTCAAACAGGAACTGCTGGCGTACGCTCCTGCTCTTTCCCCCAATGGCTTTTATCAGTCCTACTTCCCTTGTCCGCTCATTCACTGATACCAGCATGATGTTCATCAATGCAATGGCTGCGCTGATCAGGGTAATCAGCCCAATGGCGCCTGCACTTCCACTAATTGCCCCCAGGAAGCTCATGACCATTTCTGCGGCCTTGTCGCTTTTCTCGGTAACAAAATTATCCGCATCCATTGGCTGCAGTTTCCTCACACCACGGAACACGGATGTGGCTTCATCTATGGCTGTTTCCAGTTCGGTTACACTGCTTACCATCACACCGATCAAATAGGAAGTGGAAGCTTTGGGAAACCTCCTGGCATTGTTGTAGGAAGTTACCACCACATCATCCTGGCGCAGGAAACCACTTGCCCCTTTGGGTTTCAATAGGCCTATCACCCGATAGGGCAGGCCCGATACACGGATGATCTTATCCATACAGGTCTCCGGATGGTCAGCACCAAACAGTTTAATGGCCGTATTGCTGCCAATTAAACAAACGTTCCTCCCACTTTCCACATCCAGGCTGTTCAGGTTCCTGCCTTCCTGGATCGAATACCCATTTACCGTTAAATAGTTTTCATCACCCCCCCAAATATTGGTGGTCGGGTTGGTTTTCTTGTCCCCATAGGTACAGTCAATTCCGCCACCTCCTCTCAGGTAGATACTGACCTGCGAAGGGAATGTATAATTGTTCTTAAAATATTCGGCATCTTCCTTACGGATAACTTTATTGAGTGTTGATTTTTTTAACTTCTTCCCTTTCTGTGCTTTTGTAAGATTATCACCACCTCCTCCCATCCTCATGTTTGATTCCTTGAACCTTATGCTGAAAGCATTGGCCCCCATGGAGGAAAAGCTTTCCTTGAGGCTCTGGTTCATGGCTTCAATGGCGGTAATGATACCAATGAGTGCCATGATGCCAAATGCAATGATGGCCACGGTTATACCTGTACGCAGCTTGTTGCCACGTACCGTTCTAAAAGCTATCAGGAAGGAATTGATGAAGTTCATGTATAAAATGCAGCTACTGCTGAATAAAGATAATTGAGATTGGGCAAGAAGGATGAAGAAAGTGAGGAAAGGGTTTTAAACAGTTGCCAATTAAATATCCGGTTACTGGCACTTTATACTCTCATCATACAATTGCTATGGGGAGACCGAAGGATGGAATGTTTGGCACCATTGGTTTATACATACCGCAAACACCTTTCCGTAATAATGAGAAAGTGGTTCCATGCCCGTCAAAAATGGCTTATGTTTTATTTGTTCAACTACAACAGTACCATCTGCCGTTATAGATAAAACCACTGCAATAGCCCGTCTGGATTGATACCAACATAGAGAATGATGGCCGCCATGACCAATAACCCAATTTTGAAGCCCTGGCTTATTTCTGTGGTTTCGGCATTGCCTTCTTTGAAGTACATGGACTGTATAACACGGAAGTAATAATATACACTTACCGCAGCAAAAAGCACTGCAATGATTACCAACCAAATAGCAAATGCCCCACCTGCTTTTACTACGGATGCCAGCATCCAGTATTTGGCAAAAAAGCCTGCTGTTAAGGGGATACCTGCCAATGACAGTAAGAAAACCGTATTGCAAGCGGCCAATAAGGGCTGCGTTTTTGCGAGGCCATTGTACCCATCGAATGTATAGTCCTTCATTTTGATGAGGATGGCGAAAATGCCCACGGTGGCCACACTGTAGGCCACTGTATAAAGCAGTATGCCTTCCTTGGCCATATCGTTCCTGCTATAGAGTGCAAAGAGCATGAAGCCAGCTTGTGCAATACTTGAATAGGCCAGCATACGTTTTACGCTCTGCTGGAAAACGGCTGTGATATTGCCCACCAATAGGGTGGCAATAATGGTTAGTACCATGAGCATTTTCCAGATATTGCCCATCTCCGTTGCCTTGTTCTCGAACAGGTGGATGAAGGCAACAAAGGCAGCAGCTTTGACAATGGTGCTCATGAAAGAGGTGAACACACTGGGTGCCCCATCATAAACATCGGGTGTCCAGAAATGGAAGGGTGCTGCAGATACCTTGAAGAGCAAGGATGCAAATACAAACATGAGGCCTATGACATCCAAGATGGGTGCCTGTGGCAATGCACCACCGGGAACGGCGTTGGCCAGCTTAACAGCTTCTATTCCAAAGGAACCGGAGGCCCCATAAATCAATGCAATGCCCATCAGCATCAAACCTGTGGAGAATGCGCCCATCAGAAAATACTTCAGGGAGGCCTCATTGCTCTTGAGGTTCTTTTTATCGGCACCGGTAAGTATGTACAATGGTATGGACATGATCTCTATACCTATGAACATCATCAATAGATTATTGAAAGAGGAAAGTATGCTTACGCCGCAAAGCACAAAGAATATCAATGCAAAACAATCTGCAGGATAATTGCCCACTTTGATTACATCCTTGCCACTCAGTATTACATACAATAAAGTGGCGGCAATAGCAAGTGTATTGAAGAAATAGCCAAACTTGGTAAAGTCCAGCATGTCGTGGGTATTTACCCTTATGCTGAAAATACCGTAAGTTTCTAGCAGGTTGCCTATCAATAAAAGTACAAGGCTGGCCAATGCTGTTGAAACAATAGCAGGCTTGCTTTTAAGGACGATGCCGCTGAACATCATCACCACACCTAATAACGCAGAAAGAATGATTGCATTCATATTGTGACCTATCCCCTACAAGGGGAATTTGATTTTAAATTAATGTACACCTATAACAGCCGCTACCGTACTGTTCGTTAGGTTGATCAATGGTTGGGGATATACGCCCAACGCAATAACAATTACTACCAATGCTACCAGTACCCATTGCACATTACCGCTTACTTCCGTTGCATTGATGGTTGACTCCACCGTATTGCCATAGAATATTTTCTGCACCATGTTCAGTGTGTACACGGCCCCTAAAATGATGCTGATGCCCGCTACCGCTGCTATGTACACATTGTACTGGAACAGCCCATTGAACATGAGGAACTCGCCCACAAAGGCATTGGTCAACGGTAGGGCAATGTTTGCAAGGGCCATGACCACTAACAGTATGGCAAGCGTTGGTGCTTTTTGTGCAAGGCCGCCCAGTTCACTAAACTTCCTTGTACCTAGCTGCTGCTCTATGGCATCTGCTACTATCCACAAACCAATGACGTTGATACCATGGTTGAACATCTGTACCATCACACCTTTCAGGCCAATGGCATTGCCTGCAAAGATGGCTGCACACATTAACCCTATATGAGCAATGGATGAATAAGCAATCAAGCGTTTCACATCGTCCTGCTTGATGGCGATAAGCGATGCGTAAATCATGCCTATAACCGAAAGGATGATGATGGTATGGCTATAATATTTTGTTGCTTCGGGGAAGATGGGAACCAGCCAGCGTATTACGGCAAAAATGCCCATCTTGACCATCACGCCACTTAACACCATGGTTACTGATGTGGGTGATTGTTCGTACGCATCCGGCTGCCATGTATGGAACGGGAAAATGGGCATCTTGATGGCGAATGCAATGAAGAACAGCCAGAAAATCAAATGCTGCTGCTTACCTACCAAGTGCAGCGCATAGAAATCCTTGATGGCAAAACTATGTTCCGGTGTCTGGAAGTAGAGGTACAGGATGCCTACCAACATTAACAAGGAACCAATGAACGTATAAATGAAAAACTTGAAGGTAACAGCAATCCTTTTTTCACCGCCCCATGTGGAGCAAAGGAAATAAACAGGTATCAGTGCCAGTTCCCAGAAGAAGTAGAACAGTAGCCCATCCAGTGAAAGGAACACGCCCATCAATCCGGCCTGCGTTAACAGCATCAGGGCATAGAAACTTCCCGGGTTTTTGTAGTTGTTCCTATAAGTTGCACCGAACACTACCGGAAATGAAATGGCCGTTAATAAGGCCAGCATCTTGCCCATGCCATCGAGACCAATGGTGAACCTGCTACCCAATGATGGCAACCATGCAGTATCGTAATTGAGGCAACCGTATTTTGTACATGAACAAACGCCAATTACCGCTACTATTAAAGTAAGTATGGATGAAAGCAATGCCCAAGCTTTAGCAGCATTACTGCCCTTCATGAAAAATGAAAGCAGTCCACTGATTAAAGGAAGCAATATGAGTAATAGAGGAACCATATAATTGTTTACCTATTTCTTAATAAAAAAGTTTCGCAAAGACCCTGAAAATAACCCCTTCCTGCAGCCATATCAATAACATGACCACTATGGACAATACCATCATCAGCACATAGGCATTTACTTGGCCGCTTTGCAGCAGCCTCAACTGCCTTGAGCTATAGTTCACAAATTTGCCTACCCCGTTTACCAATCCATCAATACCGCTTTTCTCAATGATATTCTTGAAGAATACTGCAATGGCGTTCAAAGGTTTTACCACCACCATGTCGTAGAGTTCATCGATATACCATTTATTGGCCAACAGTTTTCCAAAACCGGTGGCATCCTGCAGTTCAGGTTTCTTGCTGTATTTCAGGATAGCTACGGCAATGGCAATGGCAGCCAATGCTACAGAAACCCCCATGAGCATGAACTCGGTCCCATGTTCTATTTCATGGTGCTTTTCAGTGGTCAGCACTGGGGCAAGGAAATGGTGCAGTTCATGATGCCCTCCCAAGATTTCAGGCACCCCAATAAAACCACCCAGTACGCTTAATGCTGCAAGGATAATTAAAGGAACGGTCATGGCAGCAGGTGATTCATGTAAGTGGTGCTCCTGGTCATGCGTTCCCCTGAACGTGCCCAAGAAGGTAGTGGCATACAACCGGAACATATAGAAGGCAGTTAGTCCAGCAGTTGCTACACCTACGCCCCAATAGATAGGGGAATGGGCATAAGCGGCAGCCAGTATCTCATCTTTGGAGAAGAAGCCACTGAAAGGGGGAATACCGGCAATGGCCAGGCACCCCAATAAAAAAGTGATATGGGTAATGGGCAATTTTTTCTTCAGGCCGCCCATGTTTCTGATGTCCTGCTCATGGTGCATGGCATGGATCACGGAACCTGCACCCAGGAACAATAATGCCTTGAAGAATGCATGCGTCATTACATGGAACACGGAGCCTGTGTATGCACCAACACCCAATCCCAGGAACATATAGCCCAATTGGCTAACGGTGGAATAGGCCAATACCTTTTTAATATCATTCTGTTTGATGGCAATGGTGGCAGCAAACAATGCTGTTACCAAACCGATAATGGCCACCAAGTTCATGGCTATATGGCTCATGCTGTACAATACATTGCTACGGGCAATCATGTAGATGCCGGCCGTAACCATGGTAGCAGCATGGATCAATGCGGAAACAGGTGTTGGGCCTGCCATGGCATCGGGCAACCAAGTGTAAAGCGGTATCTGGGCCGATTTGCCCATGGCCCCAACAAACAATAAAATGGTAATCAGCGTTACGTCAAATGATGAAAGCTTGGCAGCAGCATTTGCAAAAACACCGTCAACACCTCCATATTCAACAGTCCCCAACCTTACTATTATCCAGAAAATGGCCAAGAGAAAGCCAAGGTCGCCAATACGGTTCATGACAAACGCTTTCTTGGCTGCGTAGTTGTAACTATCATTCTTGAACCAGTAGCCAATCAATAAGTAGGAACACAGGCCAACGCCTTCCCAACCAATGAACATGATCACGTAATTGGCACCTAGGACCAATAGCAGCATGGAAAACACAAACAGGTTCAGGTAAGCAAAGTACCTACCGTAATGCTGTGGTTCCTCATTGTTCATGTAAGCAGTGGAATACAAATGGATGAGGAAACCAATGCCTGTAATGATCAAAAGGAAGAGGGATGATAATTGGTCAACCTGGAAAGCAAAAGCAATCTTCAGCGTCTGTACATCAATAAAAGTGAACAATTGCTGTACAGGGATGGCACCGTGATTCTTGACCTCAAAAAACAGGACAAGGCTAGTTACGAAAGAGGCCAGTATTGCACCACTGCCTATAACCCCGATAGCTGATTTTGACAATGACTTACGTCCCAAGCCATTGATAAGAAACCCTATCAGAGGAAACAATGGAACGAGGTAAACCAATTTGCTCATAAGTTTTTATGCTTAATGCTGAACGCTTAATGCTGAATGCTGAACACATTAGGCGTTTAGCTTTTAGCGTTAGGCGTTCGGCCTTTAGTTCTTCAATCTGTTTAAAAAGTTCACATCTACCGAATGGGTGTTCCTATACATCATTACTATGATGGCCAATCCCACACTTACCTCTGCCGCTGCCACTACCATAATGAAGAATACGAACAATTGACCATCGATACCTACCGTACTTGCTTTGTCTATAGCAAAAGCAACACCATGGTGCATTTTTGAAAAAGCCACCAATAAAAGGTTCACCGCATTCAACATCAGTTCAATGCACATGAAAACAATAATGGCATTCTTCCGTACCAGTACACCAATCACGCCGATACTGAAAAGGGCCAGTGCTAAATAGATATAATATTGTATAGGCATCTAAAACCAATTTGCTAATGTGATAATATGCTGATGTGCTAATGAAAGCGAATTCAACATTGCTATGTTTTAAATTAGCAGATTAGCAGATTGGCTAATTTGCTAATTGTCTTTAATCCTTCTTCCCAATCACCACTGCACCCACCATGGCACTCAAAAACAGCACACTGCTAATTTCAAATGGTACCACATAATCGTTGAACAATGCTTTGCCCAAAGGGCCAATCAAACCAATGCTTCCTTCCTTCAATAAGGCTGTTTTACCGGCCAATTCCTTTGAAACAACCTGGGCATTGAAAATGACATTGCAGGTACTTACCAAGAAGCAGCCGCCAGCAATGATACCAGACAGCTTCATCCAAACGTTTTTCTGGTCTTCCTTTTCCTTGCTCAAGTTCATTAGCATCACCACAAAAAGGAAGAGCACCATAATGGCACCAGCATAAACAATCAAATTAACGATTGCCAGGAACTGTGCATTCAATAAAATATAATGCCCTGAAATGGAAAAGAAAACAAGGATCAACCAGAGGATGCTGTGGATGGGGTTCTTGCTCAGCAGTACCATTAAGGCACTAACCAACGCAAGCCCGCTTAAAAACCAGAAAAGTATTTGTGTTGTGTTCATTTGTTCAATTTGATAATTTGATAATTCGATAATGTGATAATATTTGAACCTTCATTGTCAAATTATCACATCATCATATTATCACATTCCTTTTGCTTTAGCCAAATCCGCAGCTTCTGTTTTTGGGTTCGGGATCAGCAAATTATCCTTTCCATAAATAAAACTTTCACGGGTAAAGTTTGTTGGTGTAAAAGTCTCACTCAAATAAATAGCGTCTTTGGGGCAGGCTTCCTCACATAATCCACAGAATATGCAGCGGAGCATATTGATTTCATACCTGGCTGCATACTTTTCTTCGCGGTACAGGTTCTCCTCACCGGGCAACCGTTCTGCAGCTTCCATGGTAATGGCTTCCGCAGGGCAGGCAACCGCACACAGGCCACAAGCAGTGCAGCGCTCACGGCCTTCCTCGTCCCTATTCAGTACATGCAGCCCGCGGAAAACAGGGCTGAATGTTCTTGTTTGTTCCGGGAACCTGATGGTAGGTTTCTTCTTGAAAATATGGCTGAAAGTAATGAGCATTCCTTTGAGGATATTCCAGAGGTATATCCTTTCCAAGAAAGTCATGGGTTTACGGTCAACCGCTTTTGCTCTATTTGTTAATGCCTGCATTTTCTGAAATGTTTGCAAATATATTTTTTGTGAATCGACTAAACAATTCTATTAGTATCCCTTAGCTGTAGCAGGGTGTCCACGCAGCACACCCTTGTTCAGCAATTAAAAATGCCAATGGTTCATTCTCAATAAAATCAGTGCCCCCGTTACCAGCATATTGAACAGGGCCAATGGTATCATGCTTTTCCAGCCAAGGTTCATCAATTGGTCATAACGGAAACGAGGAATGGTCCAGCGTATCCACATAAACAGGAAAATGAAACCCACCACTTTTGCCAGCAGCACACCTACCTGTATCAAGGCAGCCCAGTTGCCAATGCTTGCATATACATGTGCATCATCCACAAACGGGATATCATAGCCACCAAAATAAACGCTGGCCATCACTGCACTGCTCATGATCATGTTGATGTATTCGGCAAACAGGTAAAAGCCCAGTTTCATGGAAGAGTATTCCTGGTGGTAGCCAAAATTCAGTTCGTTCTCTGCTTCAGGTAAATCGAAAGGGGTCCTGTTGCATTCTGCCAAGGCACAGATAAAGAATATCAGGAAACCCAATGGCTGGTAAACAATATTCCACCAACCAGTCTGCTGCTGCTTCACGATTTCACCCAACGACAATGTATTCGTTACCATTAGTACAGCAATCAAGCTCAGGCCCATGGCCAGTTCATAGCTAATGGCCTGTGATGCTGCACGCAAGGAGGCCATTAAGGAGAACTTATTGTTACTGGCCCAACCACCAATCATGATTCCATAAATGCCCATGCTTACCACAGCAAAAATGTACAGGATACCAATGTTTACATCAGCAATCTGCAAATCTATTTTCCTATGGAACAATTCAATGGTACCGCCCCAAGGAATAACTGCACAGGTCATTAATGAAGCAGTCATGGCCAAGCCTGGACCAAGTATGAACAACCATTTGCTGGCCGCATTTGGAATGATGTCTTCTTTGGTAAACATCTTAACGCCATCTGCCAAGGGCTGCAACAGACCATAGGGGCCAGCACGGCTTGGGCCTGGCCTATCCTGTAATATAGCCGCCACTTTACGTTCAGCAAATGTGGTGTATAAAGCAATGCCCAAACTTGCAAGGATGATTACGACAATCAGTACAAGTTTTTCTATTAGGAGAATCCAGTCGAGCGTTAATAAGGTCATTGTATCCGCAATTAGTATTATTTGAAATCAGTTGAGTGGGCCGGCCTTTCCAACAAGCTCAGGTCGATATTGGGCTTGTTCACTTCGCTAACATCATGGATGTCCATTACCAGTTTGGGCTGCCTTCCATGCAAAACTTCAGGCAATGTTTCCTGCGGCTTGATAACGCCTACATAATGTCCTTGTGCAATAACTGAGTGCCTATTGACTTTGGTTGGCCCTTCAATTACCCAGTCTTTAATATGCTTTTTATCGAAACGGCAAACATTGCAGATCCAACCGGTCTTGCCATTGCTGGCCTGACCCACTTCTCCCCATTCATCTTTGCGGGCCGTAACGCGGAACACTTCGTCGCCACGCATCCACAACTGCACTTCGCCACAGCATTTTGGGTTCTCGCAGGTCCTGTGTGCATTTACTGGCTTGGTGAACCAAACACGGTTCTTGAAACGGAAGGTCTTATCTGTTAATGCGCCTACGGGGCAAACATCAATGACGTTTCCTATAAACTCGTTCTGCAGGTTCTTTTGAATGAAAGTGGCAATCTGGGCATGGTCGCCCCTATCCAAAATGCCATGCTCCCTTTTTTCGGTCAACTGGTCTGCCACAAAAACACACCTGAAACACATGATGCAACGTGTCATGTGCAATTGGATCTTATCACCCAGGTCCACTTTGTGGAAGGTCCTTCTTTGAAATTCATAGCGTGTGCCTTCCTTACCATGCTCATAGCTCAAATCCTGCAAGTGGCATTCGCCAGCCTGGTCGCAGATGGGACAATCCAAAGGATGGTTCAACAATAAGAACTCCACCACACCGGCCCTTGCATCTATCACTTTGGGGGAAGTAATATTCTTCACCTCCATGCCATCCATCACCGTTGTCCTGCACGAGGCAACAAGCTTGGGCATTGGTCTGGGGTCCTTTTCAGACCCCTTGCTCACTTCCACCAAACAGGTACGGCACTTGCCACCGCTACCTTCCAGCTTGCTGTAGTAGCACATGGCAGGAGGGGCCACTTCGCCTCCTATTTGACGAGCAGCATTCAGGATAGTGGTACCTGCTGGTACATCTATGGTGATGTTGTCGATGGTTACTTTAAACAGTTGTTGCTCACTCATATTTAAACAGTTGCTGGCACATGAATCTCATCTGCATAATGTGCCAATCCAAAATTTCTTGTTTGTGCTTCCGAGGCATTGGTTATATGCCATTCAAATTCATCCCTGAAATGCCTAATGGCTGCTGCTACAGGCCAAGCTGCCGCATCACCCAAAGGGCAGATCGTATTGCCCTCAATCTTGCGTTGGATGTCCCATAGCAAGTCTATATCGCTCATTTTCCCTTTACCTGTTTCAAGGCTCCACAGTATCTTTTCCATCCAACCTGTTCCTTCACGGCAGGGGGAGCATTGACCGCAGCTTTCATGGCGGTAGAACCTTGCCAAAGAATAGGTATTCCTAACCACACATTGGTCTTCGTCCAACACAATAAAACCACCGGACCCCATCATGGAACCTGTAGCAAAACCACCATCGGCAAGGCTTTCATAGTTCATCATCCTTGTTTCTCCTTTGGCTGTTTTCAACAACAGGTTGGCAGGGAGGATAGGAACAGAAGACCCGCCCGGGATACAGGCCTTCAACTTTTTCCCCTTTGGTATCCCGCCACACCATTCATCGCTATAGATAAAATCCTCCACACTAATGGTCATATCTATTTCGTACACACCCGGTTTATTGATATTGCCACAGGCTGAAATCAATTTGGTGCCTGTGCTTTTCCCTACGCCAATCTTCGCATACTCCTCTCCTCCTTCATTGATAATAGGCACAACAGCGGCAATGGTTTCCACATTGTTCACTACGGTTGGGCATCCCCAAACACCTTTGATGGCAGGGAAGGGTGGCTTGATCCTCGGGTTGCCGCGTTTTCCTTCCAAACTTTCCAGCAAAGCGGTTTCTTCCCCACAGATATATGCTCCTGCTCCACGCTGCACATGGATTTCACAATCAAATCCACTGCCCAAAATATTCTTTCCCAACCAACCATTGTTCCTTGCTTCTTGAATGGCCTGCTCCAAAATATCCACTATCCAAGCATATTCACCACGTATATAGATGTAGGAATTATTGCTGCCCAAAGCGAATGAGCTTACAATCATCCCCTCAATCAATAAATGGGGGAGGAACTCCATAAGGTACCTGTCCTTGAAAGTACCAGGCTCACTCTCATCTGCATTCACTACAAGGTAACGTGGAATGCCTTCTGGTTTTGCCAGGAAACTCCATTTCATACCAGCAGGGAAACCGGCACCACCCCGACCACGCAACCCGCTTTTCTTCACTTCTTCGGTAACAGCATCTGGGGCCATTGTTTTCAATGCCTTTTCCACGCTGCGGTAGCCACCTTCACGACGGTACACATCATACAACCTGATGTTTTCTACGTGAGCTTTTTCTAGTAATAATTTTCTACCCATATTTATAATTTGCTAATTAGCCAATGTGCTAACCTGCTAATATTTTGTATTTCAATTGATAATGACAACAGCTCCCCACACGAATACATTGAGCTAATTATCCTATCATCACATTAATTTCACGCTCTGCCTTGCTATCAATATCCAATTGCTCTTTACCTTTTTCCAAACCTGCAATACTTGCAGGTTCAAACTAAATGCAGTGCCTTTTAGCAACCCTTCTACCTTAGTGCTGCTCCTAACTGCTATCACATCTTTATTGACCGTGAAGCTTTCCTGTCCAGTTTCTATCCTCTTGTAATCAATCTTTCCATTGAACAGATCAGCAATCAGTTCCTGTTTTGATTGTAGCCACAGATTACTATGCCCATACGAAATATCGTCCGCAACTAATTGTTTCAGCACAACGGAATCCTTTTCCATCAATGCCCTATTAAATGAAACAGTTGCTTTCTTCAATCCAGTTGTATCCTGCGCAAACAAGCTACTATTTACAAAGAGCAACGATATAATAAACAAGTATTTCACTAATGGTTCCTGTTTGCAAGGTATTCGTCAATTGGCCCAAAGAATTCCTTCGCCCAACCCTCTTTATGGCTTTCCATCTCCTCTTTATTGGGCAGGTTCTTATGCTCCAAATACACCTCCGTTCCATGTTCAACTCCTACCAATTTAAAATGAACTTCTGATGGCTGCATATTATCTCCCCATTCAGAGGTCTTCCAAGTATAAGCCAGTTCATTGTTGGTAATTTTCAGAATCTTTCCTTCTACCCATCCGTCAAACATGGCGAACTGCCCACCAACAAATTTTTCAATCAATGATTCCCCTCCGCCCCAATCCCTGATAAAATCAGGATTGGTGAGCAGCTCCATTACTTCATCAGGTTGCGCATATACAAAGAACTCCAATGAAAATGAATAGTCCATAATTGAATTATTTGGCATCAACCATTACCGCTTGCCTTGCCATCATTTTCCATTCTTTCTTTTCCTTTATCCAGACTTGTAGGATATTCAGCTTCAATTCTGTTGCTTTTCCTGCTTTATTGGTTTCCGTACCAGTTAGCAAGTAGCGGCTTACAGCAGTATTCCCATTAATAATTACAGTGATGTTGTTTGCTTCAATATTGGTGTAAACAGATTTATTGTGGCTAACACTTTCAATGAATACTTTCCTGTCCTGCAAATTGCCATGTGAATGACCATAGGTTACTTCCTTGGCAGATAGTTTTTCCAAGGTCAAACTGTCCTTGGTACCAAAGATGGTACCGTGCAAGAGCTTTACATTGTCAATTACTTTTTGCTCCTCCTTTGTTTGTGCAAAGGAAAAAAGGGCAATCAATAAAAAGCACTGTAGCAAGATGGTCTTTTTCATATCTAGTTGTTTACAGCAGCATTCCTCCTGCATTCATCAATAATGGCATCCACTTTTTCCTTGGTCAAATGTTCGCGGTAGGTTTTGCCCATTTGCATCATGGGCGCATAACCACAGGCACCCAAGCATTCCACCGTTTTCAGGGTAAACATTCCATCAGCAGTTGTTTCACCTGCTTTGATGTTCAGTTTCTCCTTTATGTAGTCAATGATGCTATCGCTTCCGTTCAACATGCAAGGACCGGTTTGGCAAACCTCAAATAGGTACTTGCCCACAGGTTTCAAATTGTACATACTGTAAAAAGTGGCCACTTCATACACTTCAATAGGTTCAATGTGTAAAAGCTCCGCTACATAATCCATTGTTTCGCTGCTCAACCAGCCACCAAAACTATCCTGTGCCAAATGCAGTACAGGCAGCAAAGCGCTCTTCTGCTTGCCTTCCGGATAACGGTTCACCAACCTATTGAACTCCTGCAACTGTATGTCATTAAACTTCACCACAAACACTATTTTAAATTTTGAATTATGAATTCTGAATGAGGCACTCAAAATTCATCATTTAACATTCAACATAATTTCCTACGCATCCATCTCCCCTGCAATCAGGTTCAAGCTACTCATTGTCATGATGGCATCGCTCAGCATGGCACCTTTCGTCAACTCACTATATGCTTGATAATAAATAAAGCATGGTCTCCTGAAGTGGAGGCGGTAGGGCGTCCTTCCCCCATCACTGATGAAGTAGAAGCCCAGCTCACCATTTGCAGCTTCGATGCTATGGTACACTTCCCCTTTAGGAATGGCAGTTTCCCCCATCACAATTTTGAAATGCCAAATCAGTGCTTCCATTTTGGTGTACACATCTTCTTTCTTTGGCAGATAGTATTCAGGTACATCCGCATGGTAAATTTCTGCATCGGCACCCGTAAATTCTTCCAATTTCCTTTTTGCCTGCTCAATAATGTTCAGGCTTTGCCAAACCTCTTCACCGCGGACCAGGAACCGGTCATAGTTATCACCGGTTGTGCCTACAGGAACCACAAAATCAAAATCTTCATAACTGCAATAAGGAGTATGTACGCGAACATCATAATCCACACCGGATGCACGCAAGTTGGGACCAGTAAAACCGTAGCTCAATGCCCTTTCGGAACTGATGGCACCTGTACCCTTCAACCTGTCCATGAAAATACGGTTACGTGTAAACAGGTCTTCGAACTCTTTCCAAACTTTGGGGAATTCCTTCAGGAACTTATCGAGTTTTTCAAAAGCAGTGGCATTGAAATTCCTTTCAAAACCACCTATGCGGCCAATATTGGTAGTTAGGCGGCTACCGCATATTTCTTCATAAATTTCATAAATCAGTTCCCGCTGCTGCATTACATAGAGGAACCCGGTGTATGCACCACTATCCACACCTACTATGGAATTGCAGATAAGATGGTCGCTTATCCTGGCGAGTTCCATAATGATGACACGCAGGTAATCAACACGTTTAGGGGTTTTCACGCCCAGCAATTTTTCGCAGGCCATATGCCATCCCATGTTGTTGAGCGGGGATGAACAATAGTTGAGCCTATCTGTAAGTGGGGTAATCTGGTAAAGGGGCCTACGTTCAGCCAGCTTTTCAAATGCCCTGTGGATGTAGCCGATGGTCTGTTCTGCACTCACGATACGTTCCCCATCAAGCTCAATGATGTTCTGCATTACACCATGTGTTGCAGGGTGTGTTGGACCAAGGTTAAGGGTAGTTGTCTGTTTCTCTATGGAACCTTCAGGCAACTTGATATGGTGATGTAATAAGTCTGACATTTTTACCCCTATCCCCTTGAGGGGATTATTGTGTTTTGTTATAAATGATGTTACCAACTTTCTATCCCGAGTGTGCCTCAATTGTATTGCAAATCTGGGCTTTCCCAATAAAACAATCAACCATTAAAGGATCCCACTTCCTTCATTGTGCTTTTGGTCTTCGGCCAATGTGCCACCTACCAATTCTTTTTCTGTTCCATAACCAAAAGTCCCTCCCCTGCCAAACATTTCATCATCCTTGTCAACCCTAGTTTGGTCTTCCAGCGGAAATTCCTTCCTTAAGGGGAAATAGTCCATTTCATCCACGTTCAGGATCCTTTTTAGATTAGGGTGGCCAACAAAGTTCACCCCAAAGAAATCGTAGGTTTCCCTTTCCATCCAATTGGCTGCTTCAAACAGTTTTGAAGCAGTAAAAACGTCTGGTTGCCCAACGTTTACAAACACTTTGAAGCGTACACGTATATTGTCTGCAAGGTTGTGCAAATGGTACACAACCGCCAATTCTTCCCCAATTCTTTCTGGATAGTGCACTGCACATAAATCTGTCATGAACCTGAACTTCAAGGTTTCATCATCATACAGGAACTGGAGTACTTTCAGGTTCATTTCCTTAGGTGCCGTGAACGTAAGCATTTCATAAGGTTCGGACCATTCGGTCAGTTGCTCGCCGAATTTTTCCAGTAATCTTGTCCTGATTATTTCGTTGGTCAGTGCCATAATTTGATAATTCAATAATCTGATAACTCGATAATTTCTTAGCATATTGGCTAATTATCAAATTATCTGGTTGTTTATTCTATTCCGTAACTGTTCATTAATTCCTTGTACTTGTCGCTTCCCCTTCTCCTCAAACTTTCATGGTGTACCAATTTCTGGATCTGCATCACACCATCAATGATGGCTTCCGGACGTGGGGGACAGCCCGGCACATACACATCCACAGGAATGATCTGGTCAATACCCTGCAAAACGCTGTAAGTATCAAAGATACCACCGCTGCTTGCACAGGCACCAACAGCAATGACCCAGCGCGGCTCTGCCATTTGCAAATAAACCTGGCGAAGAACGGGACCCATTTTTTTGGCGATGGTCCCCATAACCATCAACAAATCACATTGGCGTGGGGAGAAGCCCACCCGCTCACTACCAAACCTTGCCAAATCATAATGGCTACCCATGGTAGCCATAAATTCAATTCCACAACAACTGGTAGCAAAGGGTAATGGCCAAATGGAATTCTTCCTTGCCAGACCAACTACTTTATCGAGGCTGGTTGCAAAAAAACCTTCGCCCATATGGCCTTCGGGCAGTTCTGCCTTCATCAAACTGTTTTCCAGTTTGGCTTCTATTGGATTAATATTAAACCTTACAGGACGCATACTATTATGTTGAATTTGAATTCTAAAGTTTAAATGGACCCATTCAACATTTAAAATTCAACATTTAAAATAAAACTTAGTCTTCCCACTTCAACGCACCCTTCTTAATAATGTATATAAACCCTACCAAAAAGAATGCTACAAACATCAATACTGCCCCAAAACCAGCCCAGCCCAATGCTTTAAAGTTAACCGCATATGGATAGAAGAAAATCACTTCCACATCAAACAACACAAATAGAATGGCCACTAAGAAATATTTGATGGCCATTGGCTGGCGGGCATCGCCATGACTTTCGATACCACTGGTAAAAGTGGCCAGTTTGTCTTTTGTTTTTCTCTTTGGACCTACCAAAGCAGATAATGCCAACATGGTAGCTACAAAACCAGCAGCGAAAATGAGCTGAATGCCAATAGGAAAGTATTTGTCGGCATTGTTTACAGAAGAGGCATCTAACAAAAAGGTGAACCAATCCATAAGCTTAGATGATAAGTGGCAAAAATAAGCTTGCGAATGATACAAAAGAAAAACTCTCCACCAAAGGAGAGTTTTTTCTTGTTTATTTTTCTGAACGACAGCTATTTATGGCTTCCTGTGCCAGTTGGCGGTTTGGCAGGAGTGCCACCTGTACCACCTTGGGGAGTAGCTGGTCTTGCAGGGGGTTGTGGAGGCTTGTTCTTATTGTTCATGTTCTTTTCAATAATTCCTTTAATCCTCAGTGTCTGTGGTTCACCGGGTACCAAAGTCAGGATATTGTTGCAAATTTCCAAAGCTTTTGGATAATCCTTCAATACATCATTGTAGTAACTAAGCAATGTGTAATAATTATTGATTAATGCCTGCTTGTTCTTTACGGTGTCCTTGATCAAGAACTCATTCTGCTGCAATACTGCATTGAACACCAATCCCGTATTATTGGCTGTATCGATGCTTTTAGCTGCCTTCACGTTAAAGGTATACCCTTGTGGCTTATCGGGAAATGCTGTTATATAATTCTTAGCAAGTGACATGGTCAGTACATAATCCTTGGCATCCAATGCAGCTTTTGTGATGGTATAATGGTCAAATTCACCCATTGTACCTTTAAGCTCATTGTATTTCTGCAACCATTTAACCTGTTCGGCATAATTAGCCGATTTAGCAAACATATCGGCACCTTGCTTGTAATACTTCAACCTGTTGTCCTTGGAAGTATCATTATCAATGGCTTTTTGCAAATAGCCAGCAGTTGTGGCTTCGCTACCGGGAAACTTGCTGAAGACCTTTATGGCCAATTCATAATGTACGGGCTCTATTTTATCCAAAGGGGCATTGGCAAAGAACTTTTCCAAATAGGACTTAGCTTGTGTACTATCGCCTAACCTGTCGTAGTTAAAGGCAAAAAGTACGGGAAGCATTACATACGACTTACAATCGCCTGCATTCATTGCTTTTGCTTTATCCAAAGACTCTTGGTACTTGCCTGCAATGAACAGGTAGTTGGCATTGAAGTAATCAGTCTTGCAATCCTTATCGGCATATTGGATATATTTTTCCAGGTATTCCTTGGCCCTGTTCACATCCTTATTCTGGTAGTAATTGAACCAGTTCAGATAGACCAATGGGAAAGTGGGGTCAGCAGCTACAGCATTGCCATAAAACTGCTCCATCAAATCCTTATTGTTTTGGGAACCATAAATCCTACCAATATAAAACATGGCTAACGCATTCTTAGGGTCACGGCTTATTGCTTCGGTATAGGCTTTCACCGCCTCACCGCCCATTTCACCACCGAGTTTCTGGTAAAGGATGCCCATGTTCACATAAATATCAGCACTGGTCTTATCAAGTTCACCAGCTTGTTTCAATTTTTCGATCCCATAATTGGGGTCGCCTACCTTACTGCTCCCATCGGCATTGGCACGTCCAATAGCCGTCAGGATTGCTGAATTGGCCCTGCCCTTATTCTTTCCTTTGGTTTCTATTGTTGCAGTAATTGCTTGTTCAAATTTCTGTTTGGCTGCATTCATATCACCCCCTTCCAATAATTCCACATGGCCCAGGCCAACCCATATCCAGGCATCGTTCACCCCTTCCTGCAAGGCTTTCTGGTAAAGGCTTTTTGCGCCCTTAATGTCTGGCTGGTCCTGTGACAATAAGGCCTGTCCGTACCAATAGATGGTTTGGGGGTCTTTGGAATTGGCGTTATAAGCTTTCTGCAAGGTTTCTATTGCACTTTTGCTTTTGCCATAAGAAATGTACTTAATCCCATCGGTTAAGCTTTGGGCCGATACAAAAACAACTGCTAATAATGCTGCCACTACAAGGGAAACTGTTTTCTTCATTTGTTGTTATTTATTATATTGATTGTTATTCCTAAAATTAAAGCCTTCCGCCCCTTTTCCTGAAATTGATCTTGGCAGGTGCCAATGTGGACCTCCTGAAAATCAATTGGCCCCTTTCCTGGCTCATGAATGTAGCGAAGCCTGTTCCCAAACCCGTTACATTTTCTTTGACGATATAAAACAAGGGACGTGCCAAAGGGTACTGGGCAAATGTTATAGTTGATTGGCTTGGCTTGGCAAAAACGCCCTTCTCATCACACTTCACGCATTCCACCAAGGCCAGCTTTATTTGTTTTAGCTGTTCTACCTGCCTGGGATCATTGTTATTGCCCACCCAGCTTAGACCAACAAACCCTATTGCATTCTCGTTTTTTGCAATTGCCTGAATAACAGCCTCACTTCCCGCAACGGCTACTACGTTCTTCCCAAATTCCTTTCCCCTGAGCACGGAATCCTGCATGAACTTTACCGTGCTGGTGGCATTGTTGCCATCCATGACGGCTGTTGTGTTGATGCTGCCACTTAGGATATCCTGCAAATGCTTCATGGTATAAACGCTGTCCTTACTGTTTATGTTCACAATTATTGCAACAGCATCATAAGCCAGTTCTGCAAATTGAGGCTTGAAAGATAGTTCACCTTCGTAATAAGCACGTTCATTTTTCGTGAGCCCCCTTGCCACCACAATCATTCTGGTGCTGTCTTTTTGCAGGTCCCTGAAACAGTCCACTTCCGCTTTGTACGATGCATTGATATGGGCTTCCGGAAAAGAGGATTCGTATACTTTTATCTGTTCTTCAATTACAGGCTTGAAACTTTCGTCCACGCTGATATTGATGGTTCCTTGCCTAGGTGTATCGGACGGTGCCTGTTTGGCGGGCGATGAATTATTGCAAGAAGCAAACATGAACCCAACCAATATGACTATGTAAATTCTTTCTTTCATTTAATAATCTGCCTTAATGCCCCTGTACAATCTGAAACCTCCATACAAAATAGAAATGCCTGCCAACATATAACGGAACAGTTTATCAATGCCCATGATCCTTTCTATATGCCAGTAATCACCAAAAATAAGCACTACGGCCAGGCCCAGAATGAGCATGGCCATAGTGAGGTCGTATGTTCTACGCATCAAAATATAACTTTTCCGCTGTCTGTCCCGCGACCTGTTTTCCATTTAACAATTAATTGAAATTGGGATGGGCAAATTAGGGAATAATTTTATTCGGGTGCCACAAAAGTTACGGGCACTTTAAAGTAAACCGCCACTTTCCGCCCATTTTGCATACCGGGATTCCAGCGCGGCATTTTCTTGATGACCCTTATTACCTCTGTGTCCAGATCCTTCCTTCCGTTTTGTACAATGTCGATATTCACAATATTTCCTTCTGCATCCACCACAAAATTCGCAATCACGGTCATCTTTTGGCCTTCATCGAAATCATCGGGCTGGCGGAGGTTCTGCTGCATGAACTTGATGAATGCTTCTTTACCACCAGGGAAAGTGGGCATTATTTCGGACGCAGCTAATATTGAAGGCATTTCTTCAACAACTTTAGCCACTTCTCCTGTATTGCTTTCGCCTACAGATGGTGGGGTTACAGGGCCATCCCCTGGATCAATTCCTGCAATGTTTGCTTTTCCAATCATTGCATGGTCCAAGTCGGCGTTAGTGGCTACAGGTGTTGGCGGATCTTTTTCTATCCTTATCGTGCTGAACTGCTTCTCCGCAAACTGCTGTGGCTGGTTGATTCTTTTTTGTTTTTGTACTTCCTTTGGTTTGGGATCATCTTCTTTTGCTTTTGGTATTTCAGTCAGGCTTACGATTGGCCCAACTTCCATAACATACGTGCCTTTCCTTACTGGCACTTTAAAACTTTGCATCAGTCCAAAGGAAATGACCACCAAGGCCGTAATGCCCAATGCCTTGCCCATCCTGTTGTTGTAATGCTTACGGAGTTCATAGGCACCGTATTCCTTGTTCCTGTTTTCGAAGATGATGTCAATGACATCGCTTTGGAGAATCTTTTCGGGTTTCATAATTACATGGTTTTTATGGTGATGAAGTTCAACCCGGCCGAGTTGCTCATAAGATGCGGAGAAGAAGAAGATTCCATAAAAACAAGATGGAATGGAAACAGGTCATGGGGTATAGTTAATAGCAAACCGCTCTGCATGTCGCTTAGGGGTATGGGTAGTAGATGATTTCCATTCACCGCAAAATGCACTGCTCAAGGCAGTTACTACTAGTTTAACAGCAACATACCAACATGGCACCGTATTCACTGTTTACGAAAAACACAGCGCCCAACATCCCTGCAGCCTTGCTAAGCATGCGCTCTTCTTGCTATATCAGCCCAAAAGATTAAATTGCTGAAGGTACCCATAAGGGTATAGCAGACCTAACCAAAAACAAAGGAAATGACAAGGATTATAGAGACCTTATAGGGACATTATAGAGACCTTATACTGACATTATAGGGACCTTCACTCATACTTCTCCCCACCTTCTCCTATACATCACCCTGCGCCTACCCATACTTGACCCTATCTTCATGGCAATATCAAGCTATCATCAAGCCATCTTCAACCAAACAGATAACACCAAACAATCTTCTTCTCCCCAATAACTTCCATAAACAACCACCAAACTCCAAGCAACTATGACCCATGAACTATCCATAATCCCATTCCCTTGTCTTGGCCTTCCCAAACCCTACACCCTATGCCTTATACCCTATACCTTACACCCATGAACTATGAACCATTTATATTTGCCCGATGAAAATTCTAATGGTATGCCTTGGGAATATATGCAGGAGCCCCTTGGCTGAAGGCATTATGCAGCACAAAATTGATCAGGCAGGGCTGGATTGGCAGGTAGACAGTGCAGGAACTGCTGGCTACCATGTGGGCGAGGCGCCACATAAACTGTCGCAGAAAGTATCCAAGCAAAATGGCATTGACATATCGCAGCAATGCTGCCGGCAGTTTGTAAAGGAGGATATGCTACACTTCGACCTGATTTATGTAATGGACAGTAGCAACTACAATGATGTGCGACGGATCAGTGCCGACCTATGGGATGAAAACAAGGTTGACCTATTGTTGAACAAACTCTACCCCAACAAAAACAGGAGTGTGCCAGACCCTTGGTATGGGGAGGAGGATGGGTACCATAAGGTGTTCGAGATGATTGATAAAGCCTGTGATGCCATTTTGGAAAAATATTCAATACTCAATATTCAATAAACTATGTTCATTGGAAAGCCAATGAACCAAATGAACCATCATCAATGGCAAAGCCAAGTTTACCGCAGGGAACAAGGGATTTCAGTGCAGAGGTAGTGCGCAAACGCAATTATATTTTCAATACCATCAGGAATGTATTTGAACTGTATGGGTTCCAGCCATTGGAAACACCTGCGATGGAGAACCTGGATACGCTGATGGGGAAGTACGGGGACGAGGGTGATAAGTTGATATTCAAGATACTAAATAATGGCCTAGCAGATAAAAGTGAGAAAGCAAGGGCAGAATTTGAAAAAGTATTAGAAGGGAGGAACAATGCAGCCATAACTGAACGTGCATTACGCTATGACCTGACAATCCCATTCGCTCGTTATGTAGCTATGAACCATGGTCAATTGACCATGCCTTTTAAACGCTACCAAATACAGCCTGTTTGGCGCGCAGACAGGCCTCAACGTGGCCGCTACAGGGAATTCTACCAATGCGATGCAGATGTGGTGGGCAGCAAATCCTTATTGAATGAAGTGGAACTGACCAATATCTATGCAACCGTCTTCGAGAAGCTGGGCATTGATGTGGAAATAAGGATCAACAGCAGGAAGATACTGGCAGCCCTAGCAGAAATTGCTGGTGGTGCGGACAAGATGATGGACATTACCATTGCCATTGACAAACTGGATAAAATTGGTTTGGAAAAGGTAAAGGAAGAATTGACGCAACGTGGTTTGGATGAAACACATATCAATACCATTGAAAGGTACCTATCCATTGAAGGAAGCAATAAAGAGAAGTTAATCCAATTGGAAGACCTGGTTGGCTCAATGTCTTTAGGCAAACAGGGTATCGAGGAGGTTAAGTACATCCTGAACTACAACCAATCAGAAATCTCAAATCAGCAATCAGAAATAATAACCGATTTCACCCTTGCCCGTGGCCTCAACTACTATACTGGAATCATCTTTGAAATAAAAGCCAAAGGCGTTCAAATGGGCAGCATTGGAGGCGGGGGGCGTTATGATGATCTGACTGGCACTTTTGGAGTGCCCAATATACCCGGGGTGGGCATTTCATTTGGAGTGGACCGCATTTATGATGTGATGGAAGAGCTTAAACTGTTTCCCCAAAATGTGGAGATAGGCACCCAGGTACTTTTCTTCAACCTAGGTGAGGCAGAAAGCAAGGCCGCCTTTGGTCTGATGCAGCAACTGAGGGCAAATAATATCCGCTCTGAAATCTATCATGAGCAGGCCAAATTTGACAAGCAGTTCAAGTATGCTGAAAAGAAAGCCATCGGCTATGCCGTTATCATTGGCACCCAGGAAATGGAAGAAGGCACTTGTACATTGAAAAACTTGAAAACAGGTGAACAATCAATCTTGCAGCAAACCGCGCTGCTAACCTATTCTTTTGAATAAAACAGTCTAAGTTTCTTTAAATCTTTGCCTTCAAAGTGGGTACCCTCAAAGGGCATCTCATTTTGAAGGCTTTTTTGAACAACAATACTTACCCAAAAATACCTTTACCAATACGTAGCACCCATACAAGAGTGATGGTATCAATGAACATCCAATGGCTGTAATTCCAACTCTGGCACTATCTTTTCTTTTCAACTCCCCAAAAAATCAACCATGAAGAAATTAGCCTTGCTATTGGTTTTTGTGGGCCTATTGGCATCCTGTCATAAAAAAACAGTTCCTGTTAAAACAGAAGTGGTAACCATTAAGCGTACTCCATTGGTGGTAATAGATGGTCTCGGGAGGGTGATTACCCCAAAATCACAATTACCTACCGATGAAGGCATCAAGGCTGATTATGGGCAACTGGAAAGGTCCTTTACCCCAGAGCAGAAAGCCAATTTAATGGCTAGGCATAAAATGATACCGCCCCGGGTGCTGTATGTGCCCAAGGAATACTCCAAAACTTCACTAAAAGGGGACTACTGTGTTTACAAGAAGCAATTCTGGTATTGGAAGAAAAGCGATGGACTGTTTTATTTGGATGAAGTATATTATAAGTAAAATTTGCGCCATGCTGTAAAGACCAATATGCCATATGCTGAGGACGCCTAAATTCGGTTCACCGATTTTTTATGACGCTTGGGCATCTGCTTTGTCAGGGAAAAGATTAGTGTCAACCGATAATTATCTGTTCATGGCTAAAGGAGTCAACTGAATTTGCTGTGCCAATTCCTGAAATCATTTTTAGACACTTCCTCAATGTTCATGCGTAATTTTGAAATGAAGGCTGGCTCCGAGTTTTCCATTTTTTGAAATAAGTTATTGGCGATTTGATGTGTGACCAAAATTTTGTGAACTATAAAAAGTTCACAAAATTTTGGTCACACATCATTTTCCCCATTTTCATGCAAAATATATAGGCTCCTTAAATTCATTGCATGCTTTTGTATGATGCCTTAGGAATCTGCTTTTGGCACATCTTGTCCAGGTTTGCAGAAAATTACACCTAAAAGATGTGACACATGCTCTTTACTACAAACTTTCATATACGATAGCAGCACCCTGCCCTACACCTATGCACATAGTGGCTAGACCATACTTTGCTTTTCTCCTTTTCAATTCATGCAAAAGGGTAGCGGAAATCCTGCTGCCACTGCAACCCAAAGGATGGCCGATAGCAATGGCTCCCCCATTTACATTTACTTTATTGGAATCCAGTTCAAGGTCGCGGATACAGGCGATGGATTGGGAGGCAAATGCCTCGTTCAGTTCCACTAGGTCCAGGTCATTGGCTGTTAGGCCCGCACGTTGCAAAGCCTTGCGGCTGGCGGGAACGGGCCCGATGCCCATGATGCTTGGGTCAACACCTGCTACACCAACGCTAGCCACCCTGGCCAATGGCTGCAGGTTGAACAGTTTAACGGCCTCTTCACTGGCGAGCAACAGTGCAGCGGCACCGTCGTTGATACCTGCTGAATTGCCTGCGGTTACGGAACCCTCCTTTATAAAAGCTGGCTTTAGCACAGCCAATTTTTCCAATGATGTTTGGCGTGGGTGCTCTTCCACCGAGAACAGGAAAGATTGTTTGTTTTCCGTGATTTCCACAGGAACCACTTCATCGTGCCACTTTCCTGCACCCAAT
>JAHEZD010000128.1:10155-13023 GCA_023251255.1 Chitinophagaceae bacterium | reverse complement strand
CTCATGGTGGTGCAACAATGCAGCAATCACACGTTTAGCAGGAGATTGCAACAAGCCAATTACTTCACCAATCAATTCATTCTTGGTCTTGATTTGGGTAAGGGCTTTCAATTGTGCGTCACCGCTATAGATATCCCCATTGATGAAGGCAGCTTTCAGAACAGGTTTCTCACTGTTATTGTTTGCCTTACGGAAAGAGGAGATAATCAAAGCAGGTTCCTTGGGATTTTCGCTGAACATCAATGCAGTTACGTTATTCAATGAATCGTACATGCCTGCATATTTCTCGGCATCCAAACCTTCCAATGCTTTTCTGATAAGGGTGTTCTTAGCAACCTTCATTTCAACTTGTTTGTTGAAACATTCAGCACGGAGCTTACCGATTTGTGCTACTGACAAGGATTCCGTATCAGTAACATAAAAATTATTGTATTGTGTGAACTTCCCCTTGAGAACTTCAATCACTTCGTTTTTTTGATCTTTAGTCATAACTAAATTTTATTTAAACCCATTTCACATTCCCTGCCAGTGGGCAGGAAATCCACAGGATTAGTTAGATAATGCTTTTGTGTCCAACATGATGCCAGGGCCCATACTTGGAGCCATGCTCACTGCTTTGAGGTAGGTACCTTTAGCAGAAGATGGTTTCAATTTGTTGATGGCATTGATTAATTCTGTGCTGTTTTCAGCAATTTTATCAGGTGCAAAGGATATACGCCCAATAGATGCGTGAACGATACCAGTTTTGTCAACTTTGAAAGCGATTTTACCGCCTTTTACTTCATTAACAGCAGCAGCAACATCGTTTGTTACAGTACCAGTTTTAGGGTTTGGCATCAGGTTACGGGGACCTAACACTTTACCTAATTTACCGATCTTAGGCATTACTGATGGAGTGGCAATGATTACATCAACATCAGTCCAGCCACCTTCAATCTTGGTGATGAATTCATCAAGACCAACAAAATCGGCACCTGCAGCTTCAGCAGCAGCAACTTTGTCTGGTGTACAAAGTACCAATACTTTCTTGGTTTTACCAGTACCATGTGGTAAGGTTACAGTACCACGAACCTGTTGGTCTGCTTTCTTAGGGTCAACGCCCAAACGGATGTGCAGGTCAACAGAGCTATCAAATTTGGTAGTGTTAATTTCTTTTACAAGGTTGGATGCCTCTTTAAGGGAATAAGCTTTGTTCTTATCCACCTTGGCATTTACAACTTTTCTTTTTTTAGTCAAAGACATTGTTTGAATGATTTAAAGGTGAATAATTAGTTCTTTTCCCAAGGGGCTTGTCCATCAATAGTAAGACCAAGGCTTCTTGCAGAACCAGCTACCATTTTCATGGCACTTTCAATAGTGAAGCAGTTCATATCGGGCATTTTGTCTTTGGCAATAGCCTCAACTTGTTCCCATGTTACTTTGCCCATCTTGATACGGTTGCTTTCTTTGGATCCCTTTGCAATTTTTGCAGCTTCCATTAACTGGATTGGAGCAGGAGCAGTTTTGATAACGAAATCGAAAGATTTGTCAACATAAACTGTAATCAAAACAGGAACAACTTTTCCCATTTTGTCTTGAGTTCTAGCATTGAATTGCTTGCAGAACTCCATAATGTTCACACCCTTAGAACCGAGTGCTGGCCCAACTGGAGGAGCAGGATTGGCTTGACCACCCTTTACCTGCAGCTTCACGTAGCCGGAGATTTCTTTTGCCATTTTTTGTGATTTAATTGGTGATAGCGTCTAAAATCAGAAATTCCAAATTCCAGACTCCCAAGTAGCACCCTTTTCAGGGCGACTTTCAATCATTCTTAATTGTAAAGAACTTTTTGGGATGGCAAAAGTAGGGGTCTGGGACGGAAAAATTGGAATTTGGAAGGGATTATTTTGCAATTCATACTAAAAAGCCCCATCATTCGCATGAATAATGGGGCTTCTGAGTCTTTAAATCTTAAGCGGCAAGCTTCTGTTTTTTTCTTTTTATCTGGTTTGAGATGGAATCCAGCGCATTGTCAAAGGATTCTTCAAAGGATTTAGAGGATGCTTTCACAAAAAAATCATGCCTCGGAACATGTACCTTGATTTCAGCAATTTTGTCCTTGATTTTGTGGACCACATTATCAAGTTTCAGGAACACATCCACTTTCAAAATACTGTCGTGAAAGGTGTTCAGCTTTTCCAGCTTGCGGTTCACGTACTCTACTAACTTTTCGTCTGCATCAAAGTGCACTGTTTGAATCATAACGTTCATAACAACTCACGTTTAAACGGTGAAAAAATAAAATTTAAAAGAACTTCAGGTAATGTTGGTGCATAGGCTTTTTTTATTTTTTTCTGGAAGAACAAGGTAAGTAAAACCTTTTTAAAAAGACAAGAATAAGTGTCCTTTTTTATAGGGAACCACTGTTGGCAATGTTCTTTAACTTAACGCTACCAACCAGTAAACTATTATGCTTTGGGGTGTGCTTTTTTATGGATATCCTTCAGTTTTTCGATGGTGTTGTGGGTATACACCTGTGTAGCAGCCAAACTGCTGTGGCCCAACAGTTCCTTCACTGCATTCAAATCGGCGCCATTGTTCATCAAATGCGTGGCAAAACTGTGCCTGAGTATATGTGGGCTACGCTTCTGCACGGTGGTAACACTGCTCAAATGCTTTTTCACAAAAGCATAAACACTTCTGGGCTGCAGCGGTTTCCCCTTTTCAGTAACAAACAGATTGGGTACGGAATTGTCTTTTATGGGTTTTTCCTCCATATACAACTGAAGATCCTCCTTCAGTTCGTTGGATATGGGAAGTATCCGCTCCTTATTGCCCTTGCCCAATACTTTAATTTGCCGATAGGAACCATCCACCTGCAATTCTTTC
>JAHEZD010000128.1:0-10145 GCA_023251255.1 Chitinophagaceae bacterium | reverse complement strand
AGATTGATCAGTTCACTTAAACGCATACCCGTAGCATAAAATAGTTGCAGCACCAGGTTTTCGGTCCTTCCTTGCCAACTATTTTCAAACCCCACGTGATTGAACAATGTCCCTAAATGCTGCTCTTCAACAAAAACCGGTAATCGCTTGCTTATTTTTGGGGAAACAACAGTGGTCATGGGACTTTGTTGCAGTTCCCCCATTTTCATCAAGTACTTAAAAAATGATTTTAGAGTGGAGATTTTACGGTTGATGCTTTTAGCTGTAAGGTTTTCTTCCCCTTTCAGTTCTGCCAGCCAGCTTCTAACAAAGGAAGCAATTACCTGATTAAAGGGAATACCATCAAACTGTTTGATAAGGAAGGCCGTAAACTGCTCCAAATCGGTTTGGTAGGAGATAATTGTGTGCTGCGAGTACCTCTTCTCGAACTTGAGGTAATTGATAAAGGACTGCACTTGGGGATATTGCTGGTATATATCCATAATAAAAAAAGTAGCCTAAAGTTATGAACTAGAGGCTACTTGAATATGTTTGGGAACAAAGATTAATTAATCTTCGAATTTTCCACTTGCCAACTGCTGCTTGTAGATTGCTTTCAACACCTGACCACGGCGAACAACCGATGGTTTGGTGAAGGTTTGACGCTCCCTTAACTGCAACAAAGTTTTACTTTTTTCAAACTTTTTCTTGTACTTCTTCAGCGCCTTGTCAATGTTTTCGCAATCTTTTGAATCGATGATAAGCATAAATGATATACCTCCTTTGATGAATAATGGCGGCAAAGATAGGACTGTAAGTGAAAGCACCAAATAAGAAATTTTGCAGGAAACAAGGATTCAAACCCAAGTGCATCTTTCCGCCAGAAAGTTGTTCACCCAAAAATTACCGGCTTACTTTGTGCAATGTTTACAGGAATTATAGAATGTATTGGCAAAATAGTTTCGGTGGAGCAAAAAGGCAGCAATAAGACCTTTTTGATTGAATCGGCTTTGTCAAAAGAACTAAAAGTGGACCAAAGTGTAAGCCATAATGGAGTTTGCTTGACCGTCGAAGAAATAAACGGAAACAGGCACCTCGTTACTGCCATTGACGAAACCTTAAAAAAAACGAACCTGGGTTCGTGGCAAGTAGGGAACAATATAAATATTGAACGCTGCATGTTAATGAACGGCAGGCTCGATGGCCATATAGTTCAAGGCCATGTGGACGCAACGGCCATTTGCACAAACAAAAAGGCATTGGACGGAAGCTGGGAATTCACTTTCCTATTCCCTGAGAAATTTGCAGCATTAATCATTGAAAAAGGTTCAGTTTCCGTAAATGGTACAAGCTTGACCTGTTTTAACGTACACAAGGATAATTTTACTGTGGCTATCATACCCTATACGTTCAACCATACAAATTTTAGTGAGCTGGAAATCAACTCCATAGTGAACATTGAATTTGATATCATTGGCAAATATGTGCAGCGTATGCAGCAATTGTGATTGTTTCTTCCTTGAACCGTTTTCAGATCTTAGAAGCAGTTAACAATCACTACTATCCACGCTACAGGTACAGTTAAAAAACGCATATTACTTGATGATGGTCAGCACTGTATCCGAATAAACAAGTAGGGCATGTTTATTTAAGTCGAACCCTATCGCTGGAATAGCTGATTTGATGTAATTTGTCCGAAAACTGCTGTCCTTGACCATCGTGGAACCAATGGACCTTGTTACTGCACTGGTTTTGTAGTCAACAACAAAATTATTGGATGGAACAATGTGCCTGTTTTGATCACTGCTATCAATAGAAAGAATAGTGACCTGCGAACCAAATGAAGGTTGTAACCACTTCACCCCTTCTTCAAAGCCCAACCTAAAGATTACTGCACCTCTATAATATTGGGGCAGGTTCTCAACAAAAACCATTTGTTTGTTTCCAAGTTTGCCCAGTTCATCAAATGTGGTCTTGGTAATGGCCCCAGCCCTTGTGTAATATGAACGTGACTGATGCAGGAACAATATACTTGCAAACAAAAAGACAGTTGCAAAAGCCAATTGGAACTCCCGGTTAACAATCCTGTGAAGCACGTACATTAACCACAAACAGAAGAAAACAGAGGGAAGATAAAGGTACCGCTCCCCTTCCGTGCCATGGGTATCAATGCCCAATGATAAATAAGGAAGGTAAGACAGCAACCAAAATGCCGTAAGCAGTATAAACAATTGTTTTGGCTGCCTATGACGATAGAACTTCACTATTAGTGCGATAATGAACATCAGCGCAACAAAGAAGGAAATAATCAACCATTGTGTGTTTTGAAAAGGCGGCAGCATGGTCCTTCCAAATAACCGCAAAGCATTTAGTGCAAGGGGCCTTATATTAAAATGCAAAATGGTACTTGTATCATAGCTATTGAAAACCTCACCCGTAACATGGCTCCTGAAACCTAGGGTCAACACAAACAAAAGCCACACCATTATTATATAAGGTAACAGCTTCTTAATGGATACATTATCGAATTGCATATCAATATATGAAATAACCATCACGAGCAAAGGAAATATCCAAGACGATTCATACGAAAGCAAAGCCAATTCAAAAAAAACCAATGAGCCCAAAAAAAACCAGATGGATTTTTGCCTTTGCAGAAACAAGATAAGGGCAGGTAAAAAAAACAAAGCCCCCAAACTACCGGACCTCCCGATAATCCAAAAAATCGATTCGCTATGAAATGGATAAATGAAAAAAGTGATTGCAGCCAAGGAAGGGAACCAAATAACCGAATCATGGATTGCATATTTTTTAATCAATCCCCTGCAAAGGAAAAAAACAAAAATGCTGTTGACTACATGCAATAATAAGTTTGTGAGATGGTAGCCCAATGAGGATTTTCCACTGAACAAATAATCGATATGCAGTGAAATATTACCCATGGGCCGCAATGAATTCCTTTGGGTCAATAAGTTGCTGATGCTTTCCGGAATATGAATGAAATCATCAGCGATAAAATAAAGCCCCTGAGGCCGGTAAACGTATAACCCCGCTGCAATGGAAAGTATAAACAGAAGGAAAAGAAAGATATTATTCGGCTTGTCCATTGCTGTAAAGAAACAAAAACATTTGTATGGGGAATCCTGTCAAAAAAAATTATCCAATAATTAATCAGGTAACCTCAACTGCAATTTAAATTTCAGTTCCTAGTTAAACTCCTAATCTATTGTTCTTCCCTTCAAAGCGCCACTAACAGCCATATCCATGGCACGTTCTGCAAAAGGGCGGCTTATTTCATTAAGTTCTTCAATCTTGGTCTGGATAAGGTTCTTGTCATCCATCGTTAATGCTAGCTGAAGGTTCTGCATGGCCTGCGCTGTGGCAACCATTTCTTCTTTGGTAATGAGCTCGTTATTCTTGGTAAGGAATTTTGCCGTAACATCCAGTATCTGTTCCCCTTCTGTCTTTGCTTCTACCAATGCCCTTATGGCAATATCATCCTTTGCATGTGTAATACTTTCCAGTAACATCTTCTCTACATCCGTATCCGTTAACTCGTACTGCGGTTTCACTTCAATACGCTGTTCCACACCACTGCGGAGTTCCTTAGCAGTAACCACCAAAATACCATCTGCATTGATCAGGAAACTTACTTCCACCTTGGGCATACCAGCAGGCATCCCTGGAATATTGGCAAGATTGAATTCAGCAAGCTTGCGGTTATCCTTTACCAAATCCCGTTCCCCTTGAAAAACGGATATACGCATATTTCCCTGTCCATCTTTTTGTGTCGTGTACTGCCTACCAGCCTTGGTGGGGATTTTTGAATTACGTGGAATCAGTACGTCCATAAGCCCGCCCATGGTTTCAATGCCAAGGCTCAACGGCGTTATATCAAGCAATAAGAAATCCTTGTTGTTGCCAGCCAAAATATCAGCTTGAACTGCTGCACCCAGGGCCACTACCTCATCGGGATTAACGGTGTCGTTTACCTGTTTGCCAAAAAGCTTACTTACAGATTCTTTTACCAATGGAACCCTTGTACTGCCACCAACCATTACCACCACATCAATTTCGTCCAAGATTATACCACTATCCTTCAAAGCATTACTGCAGCATTGTAAGGTCTTATTGACCAAAGGCTGGATCAATGCTTCAAATTGCTGCTTCGTCATAGATAATCTGTCCCCATTAAAGTCAACAGAAAATTCCTCGTGGCTACTTAAATGTTTTTTTGCTTCTTCTGCACGCAAACGCAAGCCTTGAGAAAGCTCCTTGTTTATTTTCAGTTCATCCTGGTCAATATTGAATTGCTTCATCCAATATTCAACAATCGTCCTATCAAAATCATCACCACCCAAATAAGTATCCCCATTGGTGCTCAACACTTCAAAAATGCCATTGGTTATTTTGAGGATGCTTACATCGAACGTCCCTCCCCCCAAGTCATAAACGGCAATTATCTTCTCTTCGGTTGTATCAACGCCCAAACCATATGCAAGGCTTGCGGCTGTTGGCTCATTTACAATTCTCAGCACATCCAATCCAGCTAGTTTTCCTGCATCCCTAGTAGCTTGGCGTTGTGCATCATTGAAATAAGCGGGCACGGTAATCACCGCTTTTGTAACAGGTGTCTTTAAAATATGTTCAGCACGTTGCTTCAATTCTTTCAAGATAAAAGAGGACAGTTCAATGGGTGAATAAAATTTATCTCCCACTTGTACTTTCACCAAGCTATCCGTATTGTCGTCAATTACTTTGTATGTAAAAAAATCAGCGTTCTTCTTTATATCGTTATAGCTTTTACCCATTAAGCGTTTGGCCGAAAAAATGGTGTTCTGTGGTTCCGTTTCCAAGTACTTCCTCGCCTCTTCCCCCACCGTAACATTCCCAGTTCCATCAAAATGGATAACGCTTGGGACAAGGCTACTGCTATTATGTTCCTTCAACGCAATAGGTTGCCTGCTTTCAGGATGGATAATGGCCACCAAACTATTGGTTGTTCCCAAATCAATGCCCACAATCATTTCTGCTTGCTGCAAACTTCCTGTTGCTATATTAATTGCTATTTTGGCCATGTAGGTTTATTGTAAGATTTGCGAAAATACCCGTTTCCGAACAACCTATTTTTACTGATTGGGGAATAAAGGGCCATATAGTCATCTCGGTTTGTAATTATAGGCATTTTCGTAATTTCCGGTAACTGGCCTATTGACTTTACACTGCTCACCAGGGCAGCCATAAATCAGCGGAAGATACACTGGCAACCTATGTTAGTTACTACTATAGTTTTGGGGAACATTTTTTGAACAAGTTTTTAAATATAAACAAAGCGATTGTTGCAACACTCTACCCAATTCCCTCATTGCTCCATTCGAATCCTGCATTCCAAACTGACCAGTAAAGGTTGAACCATCACTTTCAAAATTTGGTATCGTTATCGGTATCGTTTGCATAAAAACAGAATTGTTTAGTCTCCTCCATCTGCCAATTAGTTAGTAGCATTGAAAAATGTTTTTGGGAAAAAACAGATAAAGTGTGTCGCGTTTCTTTTTTTGATTAATATTGTACTGCTTAATCAGCGTTTAATAAAACGCCCCTATTATCTGCTTTCTTCCCTACAGGATGCCCCGCATCGTGTTTATGTAAAAAATTGCTTGCGCTACCTAAATTTTCTGTTTGTACAACTACATATTGGCAACAATGTTTGTAGCTGGTTATTTTTTGCTAAACTGATTCAAAACTGCTGTATGAAAAAAAAATTACCCCCTCCTGCCTTTTATTCAATTAAGGCAATTTGCCTATGTCTTCTTTTAACAAGTGTGGGCTTTATCCATCAGGTTTCCGCACAAGTTATCAATGAAGGTTTTGAAGAAGCTGTGTGGCAAAACCTGCCAAACTCATCAAGTGGAACAGTCACTATTACAGCTACCAGTGCCAGCAGTACCATGACCTATTATAGCAACAACGCAAGCACAAGTTCCAGTTTCACCACCAATGCCCCTATAACCTCTTTTGTAAGTAGCAGTACCACAACAGGAGCTAACAGTACAAGAACATCCTACACAGTTTATTATACTTCCTCCGGAATCAATACATCACCTAATTCTGGCTCATGGTGGTATTCAAGGGGAACAACATGCACGGAAACCAAAGGCCTGAACAAAGCACATTCAGCCATCAATTCATTCCAAATTTCGACCAGTGGCTATTTGATTACACCAGTAATAAATGGCGGCGTTGCTTCATTGACTTTTTGGGCGGCCCCTGCAAATACATTAATTGTTGGTGTGAATACAAACACAACAGCCACCCAACCAACTTACACAAGTAATGGCACTAGTAGCTTGGGCGGGTTTACTTATTACACTCAATCCATTCCCCAATCAGGTACGGCTGGCTATACCTCCATGCAGTCCTTCAACATCCCTTTTACATTTAGCGGCCCCTGCCAAGTGGGGCTTTTCAATGGTTCAAGCTCAAGCCTCTTCTTAGATGACATAATGATAACAAGTTTCCCAGCAGGTACGCTGCCTTCATTGGTGCTTAATACAGCAACAAAAAATGGACAGTTTGGGGGCAATGCAGCAGCTACAATAGCATCCAACAACCCAGCACCCAATTCAACCATTTTCAAGAGTGGGTTGATATGGAGCACGACAAATACCCCACTGCCCGATACAACCCTCACTACGAAAACGACCAATGGCCCAGGGGGTGCCGGCATATATGCAGGACCAATTACAGCAGCCATCACAGGGCTTGCAGCAGGAACAACTTATTATGTAAGGGCCTATGCTGCCACGTCTGGAGGATTGGTGTACAGCAATGTGCTTTCTTTTATTACAGACCCACCAACCATACCTTCATTGGTTACTGTTGCCGTCAGTGGCATTACTGCATTAAGTGCAAGTAGTGGTGGAACATTTGGTAATGATGGTGGTGCAGCCATTTCTTCAAAAGGTGTTTGTTGGGGTGCTGCTGCCAATCCTACCATTGCATTGCCCACCAAAACAAATGATGGAACAGGTGCAACCAATTTCACCAGTGCAGTAGCAGTGCTTGCTCCAAACACTACTTACCATGTAAGGGCCTATGCTACCAACGCTGTTGGAACAGCTTATGGAAATGATTTAACTTTTACTACACTTGCAGCCACCCCTACCTTATTGGCAACACCATCTCCGTTAGACTTTGGCAATGTTGTTATCAATACATCCTCTGCTGAAAAAACATTTACGTTAACTGGCATCGTCTTATCTCCAGCCAGTGGAAACATTACTGTAACTGCTCCAACTAATTATCAAGTTTCATTAACTAGTGGTGCCGGTTTTGCCAATTCAGTTGTTGTTCCTTATACTTTGGCCACGCTTGCTACAACCACTATCTATGTTCGTTTCACACCAACGTTGTACGGACCAATTCCCGGAAACATTACTGTAACAGGAGGCGTTGTAACTCCGCAGAACGTAGCAGTAACAGGTATTGGCGTTCAGTCCAGTAATGACTTTTCCAATAAAGGCACAGATTTCTGGGTTGGCTATGCATCGCATCAGCAGATGTACAGCAATGCCACTACCATACAAAGCAACGGTGGTGACCAAAATATGATCCTGTATTTCACTTCCAGCCAAAATGCAACTGTAATTGTTAGCATCCCTGGATTGGGCTATGCTCCGGCACCGGTAAACATTGTAGCCAATACAGTTACTACCTTCCCTATACCAAACACGATTGGAAGCCTTTATCCGGAACTGTTCCAGGAAGGGAAATCGAACAAGGGCATACATATCACCAGTGATATTCCCATTGTTGCCTATGCCCACATTTATGACAATTTCGTTTCCGGTGCAAGCTTGATACTACCATCAAATACATGGGGAACGGAATACAATTCTGTTAACTATACGCAAGCAGCAGGCTCCAACAACTATGCTTTCAATTATTTCTTCGTAATAGCCAAAGACGATAATACACAAGTGGAAATAAAACCTGCTGCCACTACATTGGGTGGATGGGCAGCAGGAAGTACCAACACTGTTACGTTGAACAAAGGTGAAGTGTACAATGTTTTAAGCGGAACAGGCACCGATCTCACCGGTTCACGTATCAAGTCTTTGAGTTGCGATAAAAAAATTGCCGTTTTTTCTGGTAGTGGCAGGATTGAAATAGCACCTTGTAGTAGTACCAGTAGTGATAATCTTTTCCAGCAAGCATTTCCGAGGGCGGCCTGGGGCAATAGGTATTTAACCACAAGAACTACAGGCACTGTTCCCCAAAATATTTTCAGGGTCTGTGTTAGTGACCCAGCATCTATTGTTAAAGTAAATGGACTTGTTCTGCCAAACGCTACCTACCCGACAGCAACATTGCAGAACAATTTCTTCTATGAATTCCAGGATTCAATACCAACCTTGATTACGTCAGACAAGCCCATTATGGTTGCCCAATATTGCAAATCAACAAGTGGCTGCACGGATGCATCAGGTAATATCAATGGCGACCCAGAAATGATTTTCATCAGCCCCACTGAACAGGCTATTGATAAAGCAGTTCTTTATTCATCACCATATCAGGATATCAAGTTCCACTACATCAATGTAATCATTCCAAACACAGGTGTATCAAGCTTTACATTGGACGGTGTAAGCATGGTAAGCAAGTTTAAAGTGCACCCACAAGACCCCACTTACTCTTATGCCTTCCTTGATTCATTGAGTGGAAACAAGCTACAAGCTGGTTCCCACACCATACAATCCAACGTAGCATTCAATGCCATTGCTTATGGTTATGGAGACAATAATAATGGTGCAAGCAGCGCTCCCCGTGAAAGTTATGGCTACAATGCAGGTACGCAGATAAAGGATCTGACACAGAACCTCCTTGTACAGAATCCTTACGCCATTTCTACCAATGCCACTGCGTGTAAGGGCAATCCGTTCAAGTTCAGGATAGTATTGCCTTATGCATCAACAGATGTTGCATCATTGCTGTGGAACTTCAACAACAGTAGCAGCCTTACACCAACCAATACCAATGTAAGCCAAACCGCTCCTGCATCGGACAGTTCTTTTTTACAAAATGGCAAAACACTGTATGTATATTCCATAACCACACCATACACATTTACATCAACAGGGACCTATCCGATAAGTGTTACTGCCAATATCAATACTTCTGACGGATGCAGTGGTACCAAGTTATACAATTTCAATGTAGTGGTGGTTGATGGTGTTGTTCCAAACTTTACCATGAGCAATAACTATAGGGTCTGTTTCAAGGACTCTGCAAGGTTCTTCGATGGCTCCAATGGCCAAGGCTACAACATTACCAAATGGCTATGGGACTTTGGCAACAGTACAATTGATAGTGTCAAAAATCCTGTAAGGTATTTCGCCGCATCGGGCATATACCAGGTAAAGCTGAGGAGCATCAATGAGCTTGGGTGTTACGCTGACATTACCAAACCAGTAACGGTATTGGTACTACCTGTTGCCAACTTCAACTCAACTGCACCGGTGTGCCTGAATACCCCTGTGCAGTTTACCGACATTTCAACACCGGGCGGAGGAACAATCAATGCATGGCTTTGGAACTTTGGCGAAACAGGCTCGGCCACCAATACATCTGCCCTTCAAAACCCTTCGCATACTTATATTACTGCCAGTACATTCAATGTGAAGTTCAATGTAACAACTGCAGATGGGTGCAAGGATTCCATTACAAAAGCAATCACCATTCTACCCGTACTGTCTTCGCCAGTTGTTACTGTTGGAACAATTACACCAACAAGTGTAACATTTAATTGGACGGCCGTAACCGGTGCATCCGGTTATGAAGTTTCGGTTAACAGTGGCCCCTATCAATCAGTGGGTACGGCACTTGCTTATATTGCGTCAGGTTTCCAACCAAACCAGAATGTGGCCATTACTGTAAGGGCATTGGGTTCGCTGGTTTGCCAACAGAATACTGGCTCTGCCTCTGCCCTAACATTGCTCCCTGATGTGGGCATATTTGTGCCAAATACATTTACACCCAATGGTGATGGGAAGAACGATGTGTTCAAAGCCTATGGCAATTACCTCCAGAAGCTGAACATGAAAGTGTTCAACCAGTGGGGGGAGAAGGTGTACGAGACCAGTGACGTTACGGGTGGCTGGGACGGC
>JAHEZD010000007.1 GCA_023251255.1 Chitinophagaceae bacterium | reverse complement strand
ACATGAACAAGAACAGGAACCAAATTATTGCCATACCATTGGATCCAACATCTGGTTATTCAAATGCATTGATTAATGCAGGATTAATTGAGGCGAAAGGTGTGGAAGTGCAATTAAGGGGCACACCGCTTACTACCAAAGAGTTTAAATGGAACGTTACGCTAAACTGGAGCACCAATGCCAGCTATGTAAAGGAGTTGGCCAATGGGGTAACCAGTCAACAAATTTATGCCCATGAAAGCAATGTATTCATTGAGGCAAGGGTTGGTGGCAAACTTGGAGACCTTTATGGTAAAGGCTTTCAGCGTAGCCCTGATGGAAAAATTATTTACAACTCAACAGGCTTGCCTGCCACATTGGACCCAACTACCAAGAAATGGGGCAACGCTTTTGCAGATTGGAAAGCAGGTTTGAATAATGAGTTTAGCTACAAGAATATCAGGGTAAACATACTGTTCGATTACCAACAAGGAGGCAGCATTTATTCCCAAACAAACCATAAGAACAATACACTTGGCAAAACACGTGTAACACTGCCAGGCAGGGAAACAGGTATTGTTGGTGATGGTGTGGTGTATGATGCAACTTCAGGTAAGTACGTTCCAAACACAGTAAACGTTTCAGCCATTTCTTACTATGAAACTTACTATGCCATTGGCAACGCTGAAACCAACATTTTCGATGCCACTTATTTAAAATTGAGGGAGGCCCGTATAGAATATAATCTTCCTAAAAAACTGCTGAGCAAAATAGGCATCACACAAAGTAGCATAGCAGTTTATGGTAGGGATTTGTTCAACATTACCAGCTTCCCAGGTTATGACCCTGAAGGTGGTAATTTAAACAGTGGCACACTTACACCTGGTGTTGAGCTGACCCAGTTCCCTTCTACCAGAACAATAGGGATTAACCTTACTGTTAAGTTCTAATTTTTATACCTGATTTAAAATGACAACAATGAAATCGTTTATAAACAAATGCTTCATAGCCTTGGCACTAAGCTGCCTCTTGGTTTCCTGCACCAAAAACTTCCAGGAAGTAAATACCGACCCCAACCGTCCAGTAACAGTTAACCCAGGTGTTATTTTAGGGCAGATGCAGTACAGAATTGTAAACACCACCATTGGTGCTGCACGCAACTTTACACATGAGCTAATGCAAGTAGATGCACCTGTTAGCAGCAACAGCGATGGGGTTCATCGTTATGTAATTACACCAGGTGGTATATGGACAAGCGTTTACAACAACCTAACCGATATTGAAGACATCATAACATTGTCTGATAACCTAGGTGAGAAGAATTATAAAGCCATTGCCTTGGTATATAAATGTTGGGCCTATTCCATACTAACTGATGTATATGGCGATATTCCTTATTCTGAAGCCATTAAGGCAACTAAAGGAAATTTTTTGCCAAAGTTCGATTCGCAGAAAGACATCTATACACAAATATTTAAGGACCTGGTAACAGCCAATGATTTGTTTGATGATACCAAGGGACTTACTTATGGAGGTGACCTTGTTTATAATTCCAGCACAACAGCAAGTGCCACTGCAAGGAATGTAGGCATACAGCGTTGGAAAAAATTCTGCAATACACTTAGGTTAAGGTTGCTGTTAAGGGTTAGCAAACATCAAGCTGAAATTGATGTAAATAGCCAGCTTACCACAATTTTAGCAGATGCAGTAAAGTACCCAGTATTTGCAAGCAATGCAGATGATGGCATTTTCCGCTATCCAAATGTCAATCCCTATTTCAATCCATATTATACAGCCCGTCAGCTTGATTGGAGGAACCAGAATTATTATACCAAGTTCTTCATTAATAAAATGAATACAGATAATGACCCTCGCAGACCAATTTGGGCAATACCTGTAACCGTTGGGGGCGTTCCAGTTTATCAAGGCATTGAAAGTGGCTATCCTACCACTACTACTTATGTTATAGGTGCAAATAGCAGCTATACGGATGCTCTAAAAACGTCTTCTTATCTAGGCGTTATGATGACTTATGCCGAAGAGGAATTTATAAAAGCAGAACTTGCTTTAAAAGGCTTCACCACAGGCAAAACACCTAAGCAACATTACGAAGCTGGCATTACGGCATCTATCGTTCAATGGGGTGCAACAGTGCCTGCCAATTATTTTACGCAGCCAAGTGTTTTGTATGATGCTACTGCAAGTGCAGATGCACAGTTGCAACAAATAATGTTGCAAAAGTATTACGCCTATTTCTTTGTTGACTATCAAGCATGGTTTGAAAAGAGAAGAACAGGTTACCCTGTATTACCAAGAGGTTCCGGCATTCCAGTAGAAAACCAGTTTCCGTTCAGGATACCTTACCCAACTTATTTGCAGTCATTGAATCCTAGCAATTATGCTGCTGCAGTTGTAGCAATGGGTGGCACTGATGATAGCAAGGCAAAAGTTTGGTGGGACAAATAGCTTAGATGCAAAACACATTAGGAAGAATCTTTTGTGAACCCTTAATCGTTTAATCAATTAAATAAAAGGCATGTTGGCAAGAATACATAAATGGAGATGCATGTTTGCATTGGCAGCTTTATTGGTAGCCAATTCAATGATGGCACAAGATCAAAAAGACACTACAAGCATCAGGACTTTAATCATTTTTTTTGATGGTCTTCGACCAGATTATATCACAGAGGAAACCATGCCCAACCTATATGCTTTCAGTAAGAAAGGTTGCTATGGAATGCAGCACCACAGCGTGTTTCCAACAGTTACAAGGGTAAATGCCTCTTCCTATGCCACTGGCAGTTATCCTGCTACACATGGATTGCTCGGCAACACTATTTATTTTCCACAAGTGGATAGAACAAAAGGATTGAACACTGGGGAAGCATCAGAACTGAATAAGGTTTCAGTAGCTACAAATGGTCAACTTTTAACAGCGGTTTCATTAGGAGAAATATTGGCAAAAGCTGGGCAAAGAATGATGGTGTTCAGTTCTGGTTCCACTGGTTCTACATTGTTGCAGAATCACACTTTGAGCAATGGTATCACCATCAACCCAGACTTGATTTTGCCTGAATCATTCAAGGAACAATTGTTTAAAGAAATAGGACCAATTCCTGCAAAAGGGAAATCTAAAACACCACAAACTGTTTGGGTAACAGATGCTGTCATAAAATATGCTTTAAGATCGGATGGGCCCTTGGTAAGTTCAGTTTGGTTTACTGACCCAGACCATACGGCCCATGCTGATGGTATTGGCTCTGCAACAGCCATGCTTTCCATAAAAGAAACAGATGAACAATTTGGGAGGATAATTGCCAGCTTGGAAAGCAAGGGTTTAACCAAATATTTCAACATTATCGTTTCTGCTGACCATGGTTTTGTAACACATATTGGCAAGAACAGTGTAACTGAATTCCTCATAAAAGAAGGTATCAAAAAAGATAAGGAAAGTGAGGATGTGGTAGTGTCTGAAGGGGCAATTTATGTCAAGGGCCATGATGAAGCTATCATTAAAAACATTGTTTCAAAATTGCAGTCACAAGAATGGATAGGATGCATTTTTACCAAAGCCATAAAGCCTGGTGACAACAAAGGTTGGGTTGATGGAACGGTTTCTTTTGATGCCATTCATTGGAATCATAAAGAACGGGCTGCAGATATTTTGGTGGATTACAATTGGAACGATAAGAAGAACAGTGCTGGCTATGCTGGCACCAGCTTTAGCCGTGGAGTGGCTGGCCATGGCAGTTTCAGCCCTTATGAAGTGCATATTGCTTTATTGGCTGCTGGTCCAAGTTTCAAGAAAAGTCTTGAAAGTGAATTGCCAACTTCCAATGTGGATATAGTACCAACCATCTTGCACATTCATCATTTGCCTGTACCATCAACAATGGATGGTAGGGTAATGTATGAACTGCTGGCAGAAAAGAATAAGCAGCCAAAACTGGTGCAAAAAAAAGAAACCATCTCAACCTCTGCTTCATATAATGGAGGCACTTATGAGTTGAATGTACATCAAACCATTTTGGGTAAGTACAGGTACATTGATTTTACCAAAGTGACTAGGAAGTAAAGCACATTGGAAATCAATAAAGAACGCCTATCAAAAAAATCATACCCAATCTTTTTGGGTGTGATTTTTTCTTTAAAGACTTACCTCTTCTCTTTTCTCAACACAATCTTCAACCCACTCCAAACATCACTCACTGCGCAAACCTTCACATCCACCCAACCTGTTGGCAGTACAATTTCCCTAATCACATCTTCTGTTATATCGGTTGGAATCTTTGCGGATTTCTTGTGCCAAGAAATCCAAATAACTGCATTGGGATGAAGTTGAGCAATCAATTTACTGAACTGTTTCTCGAGTTCCTTTCTTTCCACTACAAACAAATGCACCCAATCTGCATTCTTACCACTTTTTACCACATTTGGGGTTAAATCCTCTCCTAAAAGCTCAAAATAATTGTTTGGAGCATTAATCAAAAGCAGTTTGTCGGATGATTTGATGCCCAATTTTTTAATCAAGGGTGTTCCAGAATAGCCAACTGAATCCATATTTTCCACAGTTTAATGCCTAAAATTGGTTCGATTTTCCCACTTGGCCTAATATCTAATAGCTGAAACCCTTTGCTGCACAGTCTTTCCACAGTAATCCACACCCAATTCACCTCATTTACACTTTAACATAACTGAAACACAACAACCATAAGGCTTTCAGCTAAAAAATAGCTGTGGATAAATACACGAACCCTAAACCATTGCCAATGGTGGGAAAAAGTGTTATTTTGTGTCAATAAATGGTAATTCTATCCAAAACGAAACTTACATACCAAATCTTCTAGGCGAATACGAAGCAACTGTCGATTCCAAAGGCCGTTTTCTCGTACCCGGTGGCTTGAAAAAACAGCTTCCCGAAGGTGATAACCGTATGGTCATAAGTCGTGGTTTTGAAAAATGCCTTACCCTTTACCCAATGGCTAGTTGGGGGCCGATAGTTGAACGCATTCGTAAACTAAATGATTTTGACCCCAAAGTAAGGGAATTTAAAAGATTGTTTTTGGGTGGCGCCACTGAAGTGGAAATGGATGCAGCAGGCAGATTATTGTTGCCACAACAGTTAAAGGATTTCGCTGGTCTTAGCAAGGATATTGTCCTCGCTGCTGACCTCGACAAAATAAATATCTGGGACGCTAGTAAGTACAAACAGTTCTTTGAGGATTTTTCACCCGAGGCATTCAGCAGTTTGGCTGCGGATGTGATGGCAGAAAAAGGTAGTGGAGGAATTGGGATTTAGGAATTCGAAAACAAAAAGACAAAGTGATGAGTGAGCCAACTTCCAACTTCCAACTTCCAACTTCCGATTATCATATTCCTGTCCTCTTCAACGAAACACTCCAAGGTTTAGCAATTAAACCAAATGGTGTTTATGTGGATTGCACATTTGGAGGCGGCGGTCATAGCAGGGGCATTTTGCAACAGCTAGGTGCTGAAGGAAAATTGTTTGCTTTTGACCAGGATGCAGATGCACAACAAAACATTCCTGCAGACGAAAGGGTGGTCTTTATACCACAGAACTTCCGTCATATTCAACGCTTCTTGCGTTTGAATAAAATGCAGCAGGTAGATGGTGTGTTGGCAGATCTTGGCGTAAGTTCCCATCAGTTTGATGAAGGAACACGCGGCTTCTCCATTCGTTTTGATGGGCCGTTCGACATGCGTATGGATGCACGTCAAACCCTTACTGCTGCTGATGTTGTAAAGAATTACACTGAACAGCAACTGCACAAAATGTTTGAGCAGTATGGAGAAGTAACCAACTCCATCACATTGGCAAAACACATTGTGCAGAACCGCAATCACCAGCCAGTACAAACGATTGAACAGTTCAAGACGCTCATCCACTCGGTAGTGAAAGGAAATCCCAACAAGTACCTGGCTCAGGTGTTTCAGGCTTTGAGAATTGAGGTGAACGATGAGATGGGAGCATTGAAAGAAATGCTGCAACAGTTAACTGCATTGCTTAAGCCTGGTGGCCGTGTGGCCATCATCACCTTCCATTCCTTAGAAGACAGGTTAGTAAAGAATTTTTTTCGCAATGGCACTTTTGAAGAAGAGCCAGATAACCCCTTCGTGTCTGTAGTGAAAGAAAAAAATTGGAAACTCATTACAAAGAAACCCATCACCGCAATGGATGATGAGTTGAAAAAGAATAAAAGAAGTAGGAGCGCAAAGTTGAGGGTGGCAGAGAGAACGGAAACAGTAATTGGGGATTAGGAATTGGTGTGGAGTAGACTTTTGGGACGAGCAGCAGAACAAACATGAAGCTTCGGTGGCGTCGCTCCATTCAAATGAGGATTGCTATTGAACTTTTATCTAAGCCTAGAACATTAATAACAAAACATAATAGTCCCCTTCAGGGGATAGGGGTATGGCAGAACAAACAACAAATACAATCAACAACGAAAAAGCTAAGAAGAACTTTTCTTTTAAAGCTGTTGGTGGTTTGTTCAATGCAAAATGGCTGACAGGAAATATGAATTTTTTCTTCTTTCTCAGTTTGTTGGCAGTGCTCTACATCGCCAATGGGCACATGGCAGATAAAACGATAAGAAACATTGCCAAGACGCAAAAGGAATTGAAGGAGTTGCAGTTTGAGTACAAAACAGTGAAGAGCGAAGTGATGTTCAAAAGCGAAGAGGCACAAGTGTTGAAAGCCGCAGAACCATTGGGCTTGAAAGTAAGTGATGTGGTTCCTCAAAGATTGCAGTTGCAAACAACAGCAGCCAATAAAAAGAAAGATTGACCTTGAAATAATGGATGTAAAAAAAGACATAACCTGGAGAGTGAACCTAAGCTTTATAGTCATTGCTATAATCTCAGTGTGTATTCTTGGCAAGGCTTTTTACATACAGCAAGTACAGGGAACTTATTGGAGAAGCATGAGTGATAGCCTTCACCAGAAAATTGAAGAAGTAGATGCAGAACGTGGTACTATCTATAGCGAAGATGGGCAGATGTTAAGCACAAGTATCCCTCAATTTGATGTGTACATAGATTTTGGTGCAGAAGGCCTGAGGGAAAAAAGTGGCAAGCGTTTCCGTGAAAATCTGGACTCATTAAGCATTGGTTTAAGCAATTTGTTTAAGGACAAAAGTGTGGGTGAATACAAGCAAATCCTGAATCAAGGCTATAAGGAGCAAGACAGGTATTTTGAATTGAGGAAGAATATGTCGTTCAGGGAATACCAGGTATTGAGGAAATTCCCATTGGTAAGGCTTGGCAGGAACAAGAGTGGATTCATTGCAGAAGACAGAACAGTAAGATTGAATCCATACAAGCTATTGGCATATAGAACAGTGGGTTTGGATAGGGAAAATGCACAGAAGATTGGATTGGAACAAACCTATGACAGTCTCTTGAAAGGAAGGAGTGGAAAGCGTTTAGTAAGATATATAGCTGGAGGAGTGAGTGTTCCTGTTGAAGATTATGAAATAGAACCAGAAAGTGGGAAAGATATAGTAACAACACTGGATGTTTTTGTGCAGGAGGTTACGGAAAATGCCTTGATGAGGATGATGGTTAAGAACGAAGCAGAGCATGGTTGTGCTTTGGTGATGGAAACAAAGACAGGAAAAATCAAAGCCATAGCTAACCTTGGTAAAAGGCCTGATGGAAGTTATTTTGAAGATTTCAATTATGCCATCAATCCAACTGAGCCCGGTTCAACATTCAAACTGGCAACGATGATTGCTTTACTGGAAGACAAGAAAGTTTCTTTGAATAACAACGTGAACCTTGAAGGCGGCACTTGGAAAATCAATGGTGAAACGGTTTATGATAGTGAACAGCATGGAAGATATGATGTGACTGTTAAGCAAGCTTTTGAATTGAGTAGTAATGTGGGCATGGCAAAATTAGCAGTGAACAATTACAGCGGGGCCCCATCACAGTTTATCCATCACCTGCATTTGTTGAAGATGGATACGCTTACTGGCATAGATATTACTGGTGAACGCAAACCTGTTATCTACAAACCAGGTAGCAAGTACTGGAGTGCAACCACATTGCCCTGGATGGCTTTTGGCTACAACCTAAGTGTTACACCATTACAAACATTGATGCTGTACAATGCAGTGGCCAACAATGGTAAAATGATGAAGCCCTATCTCTTGAATGCGGTAAAAGATGAAGGAAAAACGTTGAGAGAATTTGAACCAACTGTCATCACTGAAAAAATTTGCAGCGACGAAACATTGAGGCAATTGAAAGAATGTTTGGAAGGTGTTTGCACAGAAGGAACTGCAAAAGAGCTCTTTAAAAAATCGGCTTACAAAGTAGCAGGTAAAACAGGTACAGCATTGGTAGCTGATGGCAATAGGGGTTATGCTGATAAAATTTACCAAAGCTCCTTCGCAGGTTTTTTCCCTGCTGAAAACCCGCAATACACAATTGTAGTAGTAATCAAGAACAAGCCACATGCTGCAATATTTTATGGTGGTTCAGTTGCTGGTCCAGTGTTCAAGGAAATCAGTGATAGGCTTTATACAAGCTATGTAAGGGAAGCAATTTTCAATACTGTTCAAAATAGAAAAGTAGACAGTTCTTTTTATAGCTATACAGGGATGAAGAATGATGTGCAGCAAGTAATGACAAAACTGCAAATGAGAAATGGTAACGTAGATGCAAGAGGAGATGAATGGGTGAACGTTAATGGTAGCAATGCTTCTGTTAGTTTGAGCAAAAGGCAAGTGAGCAGTTCATCAATGCCTCAATTAAAAGGAATGGTATTAAAAGATGCAGTGATTGTTTGTGAAAATGCTGGCTTGAAGGTGAATATAAAAGGTAAGGGAAAAGTAGCCAATCAATCCATCACAGCAGGGCAAGGTATCGCTAAAGGTCAAATGATAAACATAGAATTGAATTAATGGCAAGATTGCAGGACATATTATACAAGGTTCATTTAAAGGAAGTGCATGGTAGCACAGACCTTAAGGTGACTGATGTGCAGATTGATTCAAGAAAGTTGAGCAAAGGCTCAGTGTTCGTTGCCATCAAAGGCGAAAAAACAGATGGCCATAAGTTCTTTGATAAAGCAATTGAATTAGGTGCAACAGTAATAGTGTGTGAAGTATTGCCCAAGCAATTCGTTGACGGAATCACCTACATACAAGTGAACAGTACCAATGAAGCGGTGGCTTATATGGCCCACAATTTTTATGGTGAACCATCTGAAAAATTGAAACTAGTTGGCGTTACTGGAACCAATGGTAAAACAACCATTGCCACAGTGCTCTTTAAACTGTTTACACAAATGGGCCACAAGTGTGGATTGATAAGCACTGTGCAGAACCAGATTGCAGATGAAATCATTCCATCAACACATACAACACCTGATGCTGTTAGCTTGAATGAACTGTTGAAGAAAATGAAAGATGCACATTGTACGCATGTGTTCATGGAAGTGAGCAGCCATGCCATCCATCAACATCGTACAACAGGTTTGCATTTTGTGGGTGGCGTGTTCAGCAATATCACCCATGACCATTTGGATTACCACAAAACCTTTGACGAATACATCAGGGTAAAGAAAAAGTTCTTTGACGAATTGCCATCCACATCTTTTGCCATCAGCAATGCAGATGATAAAAGAGGAACGGTGATGCTGCAAAATACCAATGCTAAAAAGTATTACTACAGTTTGAAAACTGTGGCGGAGTTCAAAGGAAAAATCTTGGACAATGCGTTGACTGGCCTGCAAATGATGGTGAACAACAAGGAAGTTCATTTCAGGTTAATCGGTGAGTTCAATGCGTACAACCTTTTGGCAGTCTATGGTGCAGCAGTTTGCCTAGGAGAAAAAAGTGAAGATGTATTGACCTCATTGAGCTTGTTAAGTGGTGCAGAGGGAAGATTTGATTATATCATCAGCAATCAACTCATCATTGGAATTGTTGATTATGCCCACACTCCAGATGCATTGGAAAATGTCTTGACTACGATTAAGAAGTTAAGAAAGGGTCATGAGCAAATCATCACCGTGGTGGGTTGCGGTGGCGATAGGGACAAAACAAAACGTCCCATCATGGCGCAAAGTGCATGTGATTTAAGTGATAGGGTTATACTAACAAGTGACAACCCAAGAACAGAGGATCCTGCGCAAATTTTAAGGGATATGGAAGAAGGATTGAACAGTGCGGCAAAAAGAAAATACATATCCATTGCAGATAGGAAGGAAGCCATCAAAACGGCTGTGAGTTTGGCCCAGGAAGAAGACATCATTTTAGTGGCAGGCAAGGGCCATGAAAAATACCAGGATATAAACGGGGTGAAATATCCTTTTGATGATAAGGAAGTGTTGAGGGAAATGTTTGAAATTTTAGGGAAGTAGTTAATAGGTGATAGGAAATAGTTCATAGTTAAAACCATGAACCATAACCAATGAACCATCAACCAGAATTATATGCTATACCATTTATTCACTTGGCTAAACAAAGAGTTCCATGTTCCTGGGGCTGGGCTGTTCCAGTTCCTGACATTCAGGATTGCGATGGCTATTTTGTTGTCATTGATTATAGCAACTGTTTATGGTAAACGCATCATTCTCTATTTGCAAAAAAAACAAATTGGAGAGAGTGTTAGGGACTTGGGCCTGGAAGGACAAATGCAAAAGAAAGGAACACCAACCATGGGTGGCATTATCATCTTGTTGAGCATTTTGATACCAACATTATTGTTTGCGAACCTTGATAAAGTCTATATCCGCTTAATGGTACTATGCACTGTATGGCTTGGTGTGATTGGCTTTCTGGATGATTACTTTAAAATAAAAGCAAGAAAATCAGCAAAGGAAAAAGGGGAAGCTTACAAGAAAAAGGACAGCGATGGACTGGCTGGTATATCGAAAATTATTGGGCAGATTGGTCTGGGAATCATCATAGGCGTTACGCTTTATTTCAGCAATGCAGTAACTGTGGAAAGGGAAGTAGTAACCGAAGTTTACCAGAAACAACCAGGGGAAAAGTTTGCAAAGGATTCTACTATCATAACAAGAAAGATGGATGGGGTTGATAAAAGATTTGTGAAAGTGAAAACACCCATCACCTCAATCCCCTTTGTAAAGAACCATGAGTTCAACTACAGCAAATTGATAAGTTGGATGGGACCTGGAGCGGAAAAGTACACTTGGATTATTTACATACTCATTGTTACGTTCATCATAACAGCGGTAAGTAATGGGGCCAACTTGACAGATGGATTGGATGGCCTGGCAGCAGGCACAAGTGCCATTATTGGTGCAGGCATTGGCATATTCGTTTATGTAAGTGGTAATTACAAGTTTGCCGAATATTTGAACATCATGTACATACCCAACCTTGGGGAACTGTCCATTTTTGTTGGTGCATTTGTTGGTGCATGTGTGGGCTTCCTCTGGTACAATGCTTACCCGGCACAGGTTTTCATGGGAGATACAGGGAGCCTTGCCCTTGGTGGGATCATTGCATCATTGGCCATCATTGTAAGGAAGGAATTATTGATACCTATTTTCTGTGGAATATTCTTGGTGGAAAATTTAAGTGTGGTGATGCAAGTGGCCTACTTCAAGTACACCAAGAAAAAATATGGCGAAGGAAAGCGGATTTTTCTGATGAGCCCATTGCACCATCACTACCAGAAGAAAGGTTTCCATGAAAACAAGATTGCCATCAGGTTCTGGATTATCACCATCTTATTGGTAGTTGCAAGTATTATGACATTGAAAATAAGATAGCAATTAGCTGATTAGCCAATATGCTAATGTGCTAATGAACAAGAAGAGGATGACAAGGTGGGAAAAGATGAATAGAGTTATGTCCTTGAAGTGTGCGACGCAAATGTCGCCCAATTGAAAAACAAAAGCTGGTCACCAAAAAGAATAAAGAAGAGGTTGTTAATGGCGAATGAAGAACATAAAATAATCGGTCATGGTTCCCCTTCAGGGGCGGAGGGGCAACAACATCGCTTAGTAATACTTGGAGCAGGAGAAAGTGGCATTGGTGCAGCATTGTTGGGCAAGCAGAAAGGTTACGATGTTTTTGTGAGTGATGGAGGAACGATAAAGGACAAATACAAACAAGAGCTCTTTGATAACGGGATTGAATTTGAAGAAGGCATACATACAGCCGACAAAATTCTGGATGCGACCGAAGTAATGAAAAGCCCTGGTATTCCTGAAAAGAACGAAATGGTGAAAGCCATTCGTACAAAGGGAATTGAAATCATCAGTGAATTTGAACTGGCTTACCGCTTCAAGGGCAACAGCAAGATTGTGGGTATCACAGGTAGCAATGGCAAGAGTACATGCACATCACTCATCTACCATATCTGCGATAAAGCTGGCCTTGATTGTGCATTGGTTGGCAATATTGGGTACAGTATTACCAAACAAATGGCGGAAGCACCAAAGGATTTGTATGTAGCCGAAATCAGTTCTTTTCAACTGGATGATATAAAAACTTTCAGGCCAGATGTAGCTGTGCTGCTGAACATAACTGAAGACCATCTCGACAGGTATGATTACAAGTTTGAAAACTACATCGACAGTAAGTTCAAGATTATTCAAAACCAAAACAACAACGACTATTTCATCTACAATTTGGATGATGAAGTCATCACAACAAAACTAAACTCATTAACCACCCATACTAACCCACTACCATTTTCTATGAAGCACGAAGTAAAAAAAGGCGGATACATCAAAGGCGACCAAATGATGTTACGCATACAGGAAGAAAGAGTAAGCATGAGCATTTACGATTTTGCCCTGAAAGGAAAACATAACAACTATAACACCATGGCAGCAGGCATTGCAGCGGCAACCCTTGGCATTCGCAAGGAGAAAATCAGGGAAGCTGTCAAGGATTTCCAGAGCCTGGAGCACCGTATGGAATTCGTAACAATGGTACGTGGCGTGGAGTTTATTAACGACAGTAAAGCAACCAATGTAAACAGTACTTGGTTTGCGTTGGAAAGCATGAACAAACCTACTGTATTGATATTGGGCGGTACAGATAAGGGTAATGATTATGAGTCCATGCTTGAGCTGGTCCAGCAGAAGGTTAAAGCAATTGTATGTATGGGGTTAGACAACAAAAAAATCATAGAAACTTTTAAGGACAAAGTACCTGCTATCATAGAAACAGACAGTGCAAAGAAAGCAGTGAATGCAGCTTTCAAACTGAGTACAAAGGGTGACGTGGTTTTATTGAGTCCAGCTTGTGCAAGTTTTGATTTGTTCAAGAACTATGAAGATAGGGGGAGGCAGTTTAAGGAAGCAGTGAAGGAATTATAAGAAGTAAGTAGTTAGCGGGGAATGGTAAGTGGGAAACAATTAGAAATCTTAAAATCAGAAATTAGAAATTTTCATTTTGGCAGAAAGCATCAACATAAAAGACATCTCATTCGCATCGCTCAATAAGGAAAACTTATTGAAGCGTACAAGGGGCGATAAGTTTATATGGGGCATCGTCATCATACTGGCTTTGATTTCTGTTCTCGTGGTATATAGTGCCACAGGCTCTTTGGCATATAAAATGAATAAAGGCAACAATGAAATTTATTTGTTCAAGCAGTTGGCTTTTACGGGTATTGGTTTGATGGTCATTTATTTCCTGCACAGGATTAATTACACCATTTTCTCAAGAATAGCAACCATTCTGTTTTTCATTTCCATCCCATTATTGATGTACACTTTGTTTTTCGGTACGAGGATTAATGATGGAAGCAGGTGGATCAAGCTTCCTGTTATCAACCTTACCATTCAAACGAGTGATGTGGCAAAGCTTGCTTTATATATGTACATCAGTAAGATGATGAGCAAAAAGCAGGAAGTGATAAAAGATTTCAAGCAAGGATTCATACCAGTAGTTACTCCTGTATTAATCATCTGTGCATTGATTATGCCGGCCAACTTGAGCAATGCTTTGTTAACTGGAGCTACATCCTTGTTGTTGATGTTTATTGGAAGGATAAGTATTAAGCATATACTACTAACTATTGCTGTAGCAATGATTCCAGTTTTATTGATTGTTGGTGTGGCAGTGGTTAAACATAAAAGCAGCAAAGAAGAAAGCATAGAAACTGTAACACGAAGAGGAGTAGATAAAGAAACAGGTGGCGGTGTGTTTGTTCGTTTCAATACATGGGTTAAACGTGTGGAAGACTTCATGTATGCCAATAAAAGTGAAACACCTTACCAGGTACAGCAAGCAAAAATTGCCATAGCAGGTGGCGGGGTTTTATTGGGGAAAGGACCAGGCAATAGCACGCAAAGGAATTTCTTGCCACAGGCTTATAACGACTTTATCTATTCAATTATCATAGAAGAGTATGGTTTGTTGGGTGGTGCATTTATCATTTTGATTTACTTGATATTCCTGTTCAGGTGCATCAAAATTTTCAGGAGATGCCCATTTGCATTTGGGGCGTTCCTTGCGCTGGCACTGAGTTTCACCCTGGTGATACAAGCTGTGGCAAACATGGCAGTAAACGTGAACCTTGTGCCGGTAACAGGCGTTACGCTGCCGTTGGTAAGTATGGGAGGCAGTTCGTTTTTATTCACATGTGCAGCCATTGGCATCATATTAAGTGTAGCAAGAAACGTGGAGCAGTTGGAAGGTAAGGAAGAGGTGTTGGAACCATTGATAACAAGCAATGAAAACAAACAAGTAGTTACCATATAGAGTGGTTCACTTTCTTGAAGTGAGCAACTCTAAAAAATAAAAGTAGTTGAGCAAAAGAATAATTATAGCAGGTGGAGGAACAGGAGGACACATATTCCCTGCAATAGCAATTGCAAATGCACTCAAACAACAACAACCGGGCATCGAAATTTTGTTTGTTGGCGCAAAGGGGAAAATGGAAATGGAAAAAGTGCCACAAGCTGGTTATGAAATAAAAGGGTTGGACATAGCTGGGTTCAACAGAAGTTCTTTGATAAAAAATATTGGCCTACCGTATAAGCTTATCAAAAGCTTTATTCAGGTAAGGACCATCATTAATGCATTCAAACCAGACGGAGTAATTGGTGTTGGGGGCTATTCAACCTTTCCTGTGCTCAAATATGCACAGAGCAGGAGCATACCCACCTTCATCCATGAAAGTAATTCGTTTGCAGGCAAGGCTAACATGATGCTTGGTAGAAATGCCACAAAGATTTTTGTAGCAAATGATGGTATGGAGAAGTTCTTTCCAAAAGATAAGTTGATGGTTACCGGTAACCCTGTAAGGAGCAGCATTGCACATTCAACTGTTACGAGAAGTGAAGGTATTCAATTCTTTGGTTTGGATGAAAACAGGAAAACGATATTGGTTGTTGGTGGGTCCCTTGGTGCAAGAAGCATCAACGAAGCTCTAGCAATTAACCTGAATGAATTTGCAAACAACAACTTGCAACTCATTTGGCAAACAGGCAAAACAACAGCTACTGAATACAAGGCAAAAGCAGCAGGCCAACCAAACATTTGGTGCAATGGTTTCATCACCCAAATGGAAATGGCCTACGCAGCAGCAGACATAGTCATCAGTAGGGCAGGAGCCATGGCAGTAACGGAATTGTGTGTCACAGGAAAGCCAGCAGTCTTTGTTCCTTTTCCATTGGCAGCAGAAGACCATCAAACAGTGAATGCAAAATATCTGGTAGATAAGCAGGCTGCCATTATGATTAAAGACAGTGAAGCAAAAGAGAAATTGGTATCAGTAGTAATGGAGCTTTCAAAAAATGAAGGCTTGCAGCAAAGGTTAAAAACAAATATCGCTGCATTGGCCATAAAAGATGCAGATGAAACGATAGCAAAGGAAATTTTGAAAGTAATTGAATAATAGGAATGTCAGGCTGAGCTTGTCGAAGCCGTTGAAGAAAGGAGATTTCGTTAATCATACTTTGACAAGCTCAGTATGACAACGAGAAATAAACGGGAAACGAATTAATGAGTGAACTAAACAACATACAGAAAATATACTTTGTAGGAATAGGTGGCATTGGTATGAGTGCATTGGCCCGTTACTTCAAATCGAAGAACTGCGCAGTGAGTGGTTATGATAAAACATCCACACCATTGACACAGGCATTGGAAAAAGAAGGCATCGATATTCATTACAATGAAAATGTTGGCATCATTCCAAAAGAAGTGGATGTGGTTGTATACACACCAGCCATTCCAAAGGAACATGCAGAGCTGGTATACTACCAACAGCATGGGTACAAAGTGGTAAAGCGTAGTGATGTACTGCAATGGATAACGGAGAGTTCTTTCAACGTTTGTGTGGGTGGCACACATGGCAAAACAACTGTCACCAGTATGATTGCCCATATCCTTCGCCACACAGGTTTTGGTTGCAACGCATTCCTTGGTGGGATAGCTGCCAACTACAACACCAACTTTTGGAGCAGTGAAAAGAATGTAGCAGTAGTTGAAGCGGATGAATACGATAGGAGTTTTTTGAAATTGGTGCCGGATATAGCAGTGGTTACGGCAATGGACCCTGACCACTTGGATATCTATGGTACGCCTGAGGAAGTGGAGAAAGCATTCATCCAGTTTTCGCAAAGGGTCAAGCCAAATGGTTGCTTGGTAAGTAAATATGGGTTGAAACGGGGTGATGAATTGAAAGCTGCACATCATTACACCTACAGCTTTGAAAACAGGAAAGCAGATGTCCATGCAGCAGATATAAGGGTGGAGAATGGCAGTTATGTTTTTGACGTAATCAATCGGGACTGGGTTTTGCAAAATGTAGTACTGCACATGGGTGGACTGCACAATATTGAAAATGTAACAGCAGCCATCACCGTTGCAAAACATATTGGTATTGAAGATGAAAAAATAAAAGCAGCAGTAGAAGCATTCAAAGGTGTGAAGAGAAGGTTTGAATATATCGTGAAAAATGAGGAGCATGTGTTGATTGATGATTATGCACATCATCCAGAAGAGTTGAGGGCACTGATAACAGGGGTGAGGAGCATATTCAGCGACAAAAAAATAACGGTGGTATTCCAGCCACACTTGTATAGTAGGACAAATGATTTGGCAACGGAGTTTGCCCACAGTTTGAGCTTGGCAGATGAAGTTATTCTCTTGCCCATCTATCCAGCAAGGGAACTGCCGATGGAAGGTGTGAACAGTGAGATGGTGGCAAGCAGGATGTCTTTGTCAAGAGCCCAAATATTGGGTAAGGATGAATTGAAGGATTGGGTAAGGGATAACAGGCCGGAATTATTGGTAATGGCCGGTGCAGGGGATATAGATGCATTGGTTCAGCCGATGAAAGAAATATTGTTAGAAGCTAGTGGGGAAGATGATGAATAAAGTACAACAGTAAAAAATGTTAGTACCAAAGAAATAGTAAAATACAGAAGCCCGGCCTCTCTTTTAGAGAGGGAACGAGGGTAAGGTCAATATGAACTGGAAGAAGAAAGTCATACAGGTTTTATGGATTATAGCAGGCATTGGTGTTGTTGTGCTGCTGGGTGCTGCTATGCAACATAAGAGCCATAAGACCTGTGAAGATGTGAAGATTGAAATCACTGGGGCAGAGGAACACATGTTCATTGATGAAAATGACGTGATGGAGATACTGAACAGCAGCAGTCCCATAAAAGGAAAAGATATTGCTTCTGTGAACCTGAGAACCATGGAGGCTCAATTGGAAAAGAATTCATGGGTAAAGAATGCAGAATTGTTCTTTGATAATAACAGGGTGCTGATGGTAAGCATTGAGGAACGCCAGCCGATAGCAAGGGTATTCACGGTGCAGGGTAATTCCTTTTACTTAGACACAGCAGGAATACGCTTACCACTGAGTGATAAGTTAAGTGCCAGGGTGCCCATATTTACCAACTTCCCAAGCGATAAGAAAGCAATGGCGCAAAGTGATAGCCTTTTGTTGAAAGATGTGGTAAAGCTTGGCTCGTTCATTATCGCTGATAGTTTCTGGATGGCCCAAACAGCACAGCTTGATATTACGCCACAAGGGAATTTTGAAATGGTTCCTGTGATTGGCGACCATATTGTGGCCCTCGGTAAAGCAGATGATCTGGCAAACAAGTTCAATAGGCTGTTTACTTTTTATAGGCAGGCATGGTTGCAAAATGGCATCAATAAATACGAGAAGCTGGACGTGCAATACAACAATCAAATAGTGGCCGTAAAAAGAGGGACATACGGAGCCATTGTTGATTCAGCAAAAGCTGCACAAGCGGTTGCCGATTTAATCAATGCCAATGCACATCCTGATACTGCACAGCATTTATCCACTGCAGCAGTAAACAGGATGAACAATAGGGACACTGCAAGGGCAAGAGTGGCTATACCGCCCAAGCCTGCAGTACAGAGGAACAGTCCGGTGGTAAGGCCGATAAACAATGTAAGGCCAGCACCACCCAAACCACAGCCACCAAAACCTGATGCAAACAGGCCAAGGGCTGTGATGGATAGGAGGAATTAATTATTGGGTACACAAGAAATAAAATATAGCATAAACAACTTCATCTTAAAAAAAGGTGGAGCATTAATCAAAACCGCAAACAACAAAAACACATATCTATGAACCAGAATGAATCACCAATTATCGTTGGCCTGGATATTGGCACAACCAAAATTGCTGCTATCGCAGGCCGTAAGAACGAGTACGGTAAATTGGAAATTCTTGGCTTCGGGCGCGCCAATAGTAATGGTGTGCAACATGGTCAGGTGCTGAACATAGACCAGACCATTAAAGCTATCCACCAGGCACTGCACAACTGTTATGAAAGCAATCCTGATCTGGAGATCAGTGAAGTATATGTGGGCATCGCTGGCCACCATATCAAGAGCTTGCAGACCCGTGGTGACATGGTTAGGCAGGACCCTGAAAATGAGATCCAAAGTTGGGAGATTGACCAGTTGATAGAGAACCAACGCAAGACCTTCATACCTGCTGGTGACCAGATTATTGATGTCATCCCACAGGAATTCCATGTGGACAATATCCAGAACATCAAGCAGCCAATTGGCTACAATGGGGTGAAGGTGGGAGCCAATTTCCATATCATCACAGGTGACAGGAATGCCATAAGGAACATCAATCGTGCCGTTGAAAGAAGCGAGCTGAAAACAAAGGACCTGGTGCTGCAACCACTTGCTTCTGCAAGTGCAGTCATGAGTGATATTGATATGGAAGCTGGCGTAGCCATTCTGGATATTGGTGGCGGAACAAGTGACCTTGCTGTTTTTTATGAAGGTGTGTTAAAGCATACTGCAGTGATACCTTTTGGCGGAGAGAACATCACCAACGATATACGCTTGGGCCTTGGTGTATTGAAGCAACAGGCCGAAGCCATGAAAGTGCAGTTCGGTTCTGCTTTATCCGATGAAGCGAAAGCCAATGCCTTCATCACCATCCCAGGATTGAAGGGTATGCCTGCAAAGGAAATCAGCGTGAAGAACCTTGCCCAGATCATCCAGGCAAGGATGAGCGAGATACTGGATTTCGTTGCGTACCATTTGAAACAGGTTGGTTTGGATAGCCGTGCATTGAATGGTGGCATCATCTTAACAGGTGGTGGTTCACAGTTGAAACATTTGATCCAATTAACAGAATACACCACTGGGCTGAATGCAAGGATCGGTTTGCCCAATGAACATCTGGCACCAAACCATATTGAAGAGCTGAAGAAACCCATGTACGCTACCTGCCTTGGTTTGATACTGAAAGGCTACAGCGATTATGAACACAAGTACAAGGAGTTCAATGAGAAGTTCAAGAAGGTAGAAGTGCCCAGGACATTGAAGACAGATGTTATTGAAGCACCACTGCCAGAAGCCATTGCTGCAACAGTGAACGTTACGGAACGTGCGCAGAAAATGAAGTTCTGGGACAAGTTCAAGAACAACCTTGTTGATTTATTTAAAGAAGAAGAAGACAAGATGATTAAATAAGCCGAACGCTTAAGGCCTAATGCTTAACGCTAAAGGCTAAAAGCATTCAGCACTAAGCGTTAAGCATTCAGCATAAAACAATTACTACTTACTCACCCATTAAATTAAGAACCATGATTCACTTCGATTTGCCAAAACAAAAATCATCCATCATCAAAGTTGTTGGTGTTGGTGGTGGCGGAAGCAATGCTGTAAATTTCATGTTCTCACAGAATGTTGAAGGCTGTGATTTCATCATTTGCAATACAGATGCCAAAGCAATAGAGCAAAGCAAAGTCCCTAATAAAATACAGCTTGGACCGCACCTTACGCAAGGTTTGGGTGCAGGTGCAAACCCTGAAGTTGGTAAGGCTGCCACTGAAGAAAGTTTGGAAGAAATAAAACGCATACTTGAAGTGAACACCAAAATGGCATTCATTACGGTAGGTATGGGTGGTGGTACCGGTACAGGTGGTGCCCCCATCATCTCCAAGATCTGCAAGGACCTGGGCATATTGACGGTAGGTATCGTTACCACCCCATTCGGTTTTGAAGGTCCGCGCCGTATGGCACAGGCCCAACAAGGGATCAATGAACTGAAACCTTATGTTGATACATTACTTGTAATCAGCAATGACAAATTGCGTATGCAGTATGGCAACCTGAAAATGAAGGAAGCTTTCACCAAGGCCGATAATGTATTGGCAACCGCTGCAAAATGCATCACCGATATTATCAATAGCCGTGGCCATATCATTGTGGACTTTGCAGATGTTTGCACCGTTATGAAAAATGGAGGTGTTGCCATTCTGGGTAAGGCAGAAGTGGAAGGCGAAGACAGGGCACAACGTGCCATTGAAGAAGCATTGAGCTCCCCCCTGTTGAATGACAATGACATCAAGGGCGCCAAATGGATTCTGATCAACATCAACAGTGCAGAAGGCGATGATGAATGTACCATGGATGAGCTGGAAACCATCAACAATTACTTGCGCATGCAAGCTGGCGAGGATACTGACGTAATTGTGGGTACAGGCTACGACCAGGCTTTGGGCGCCAAAATCGGTATCACGTTAATTGCTACTGGGTTCGATGCAAAGGATCCGTTTGCAAAACCTGTTGTGGAAAAGAAAGCCGAGCCAAAGCCGGAAAAAATAGTGATGACATTAGGCTTGGAAGGGGAGGAAAAGAAAATGGCGCAGCCAATATTTGCGCAACAAACCTTGCCATTGGAAGACAATGACCCCTTTGCACCTAAACTAGTGCCTGATGTTGCGGAGCAGGTTGCCAACTTGGCTCCTGAACACTCACCATTCATCACCGACGATTTATACACCAGTACTCCACAACACGTAGAAGTACCAACGCAAATAGAAAAAGAATCTGCTACTTTACACTTTGAGTTAAGTACGGAGATTACAGAACATGTAATGGCTCCCCAACCAGTGCAGGAAGAAGTGAAACCTGTGGTTGAAGAAGAGCAGTTGAACAATATCACGATGACAGAAAGAGCATCGGAAGTTGCTTCGCCTATCAATAGCTTTTTAACTAGACCATCCAATATCTATGCAGAATCTAACTATGAGAAGCCGTCGTCTATGTCCGGACATCTTATGGAACCGACCCCCACTGCTCAACCAGTCAACGAGTTACCGGAACTTGAGATGAAGTTGGTAATGAGGGATGAAAATCCAGGGGCGGCGGATGAAGCTACAGCGAAGGCAGAGGAGTGGAATCAAAAAAATATGTCTGCAGAGGCCCCGGCGATGCTGGACGATGCAGAGGAACATAAACGCAAGGCAGCAGAAAGGATACAGAAATTGCGTAACTTATCCTTTAACGTTAACAATGCTGCCGATTCCAATTCCGAGTTCGACGCTGTTCCGGCTTATATCCGCCGCAACATGGAATTGTTTGGCAATACACTGACTTCTGTGGAAAATTTCTATAGCAAGTACACAGTGAACAAGGACGAGAACGATAACACGCATATCTCCACCATCAATACATTTTTGGACGGCAAAAAACCAGATTAATTTAAGCTGTCATGCTAAGCTAGTCGAAGCATACAGTTTACGAAGCTGGTGTCACACTGAGTAACCCATGTTTGCTTCGCGAACAAAAACATCGATGATGACAGATGGAAGCAAATCAATCATTCTACGAAGCCGTTGCTTACGAAGGATGATGTCAGCCTGAGCCTGGCGAAGGCCCGTCACCAGAAGAAACTCCATGTGTCATTGGCAGTTTATCGAAGCGTGGCAACCATTACCTTTTTTGTCCTTGATTCTTTATAGGTGTTTTTAGTTGTTGGTCCTCCCGATTATTTCGGGAGGATTTTTTTGTTCATGCTGTTTCCCATTATGGCAATGAGGGGTAATTTTTTAGAGTTGATAGTGGGGTGGGGAAACTCAGTCCATCTCTATCCCAATTTTCCTCATCAGGATGGAAGCGTTCAAGCTTTGGCAAATGCCATGTTTCAGTTTGTAATCGAAGTATAGTTCATCATTGGCCACTTGCACATCAAAATGGTAATTGCTGATGGCTTCTGGAAAGTCCTTTTCCATATTGGCCAGTTCCACATCATGCGTGGCAATAATAGCAACTGCATGTTGATGGATAAGCTGTTTGATCAGTGCCTTCGAGCCGGTGTGCCTGTCAAGCGAATTGGTGCCCCGTAGTATTTCATCCAATAGGATAAATACTTTTCTGTTAGCTTTCACTGCTTCAATAATGGTTTGCAGTTTCTTCAATTCAGCATAAAAAGTGGAAGTGCTTTCAGCAAGGTTGTCCGCAATACGCATACTGCTCATCAGTTCAATATTGCTGATGGTAAAACGCCCCGCGCAAACGGGTGCCCCCATTAAAGCCAGCACCGTGTTCACACCAATACTCCTCAAAAAGGTACTCTTGCCACCCATATTGGAACCAGTTACCAGTGCCGTTTTACCGGTTCCTGCCAATGCAAAGGAATTATTGATCCGCTTTGTTTCCTGGATCAATGGGTGACCAACCTCAATGCCTTCAAAAATAAAATGTTCATCACTGATGGTAGGGAAACAGAATGCAGGTTGATTGTAATGGAGCGTGGCCAAACTGATGCTCACTTCCGTGGCAGCAATGGCCTCAAACCATTGGTTCAGGAAACCGCTGTTTTTTTGCTTCCATGCAGTTAAGGACAGCATCTGCCTCGTATCCCATAGCAGGAAACTGTTCAGGAAGTAGAACACGAACACATTCAAACGCACATCAAACCTGTCCAGTATCCTTTTCAGCTCATTGATTTCAGCAGACGCAGTGGTTTGTTCGTTGGGCCGTATTTTTTGCAGCAGTTCATTGAAATAGCGGTTGCTGAATGTTTCTTTTTCCAGCCATTCCAATTGCTGGTACAAAGTGCTTACCTCATCCACAATCTTGCTGAGCAGCTTATAGGTAGGCTGTATCTTCTTACTCTGGTAAAAAGCAAATACGAAATAAAAAAAAGTCAATAGGTAAAAGGTATAGCCGCTGATCACATCGGCAATATAGAGTCCCAAGGAGGCAAGTGTCAAAATGGAATAGAGGTTCACGAACCATGACCAGCCCTTCCAAATGAAAACGCTTTGTTGCTCCTGTAGCCAAGTGTTGATCCTATTTTGGGTGCTTTGCGTAACCCTGTTGCCAAGTCCATGGGCCAGGAACTGCTGCATCCACGATGTTTTGCCACTTAGTTCCTTTACAGCCTCCTGTTGCTGGTTAATGAAGCTGGTGGACTGGGCCGCCAGCAAGTGTTCAGCCAGCAAGTTTTTGCCCTGTTCGGAAGTGCACCTGTTAATGAATTGGTAAATTGAAGCCTTGCCAAAAATATCCAGGTCATTGGCATAGGCATGTATTGGCGGGTTGAACTGCTCCCCAGTTTCCCGGTGGAGGTAATGGTGGTCCAGAATGTCCGTTTCTTCTTTGTTCAAGTGAATGAGCCATTCTGTGTTGAACTGCTGCTTTTTATTGTTGGCATTTAGTGACAATAAGTATAAAAACGCAGCAATGCCCACTACTATAGTACCCAACAGAATAACAACATCGCTCACCCATAGTTGCTTGATTGCCAAGGTGGTAGCCAAAAAAACGGCTAAACGCACCCATGCAATTTGTGCGCTCTTCTTTTTCAGTTCAACCAGTTCCTTTGAAAGCATCTCAATCCTATTTGTGTAATAGGATACTGCTGTTATTGTATTGCCCATAATAAAATCTGCAAAGCACAAACTTAGGGAGGAAAGTCCGCTATGGGCAACGAATGGTTCACAACCTCCAGCATTTGAAACATTTTTTTTGAAACATTTTAAATTGTTTCATCCTTTTTTGTTTCATTGTTGAAACAATTTTTGCAGAAACATTTTAAAATGTTTCAAAGTAGATGTTTCAATAATGGGCATTGCTTCAGGGCCAATTGCTGTTCAGTAATTGGTAGGCAATCACTCATTTTGAATAACCGGCTGCCAGCCTGAGCAATGTTATAGTGAGCTTGTCGAACTACTGTAGAAGGCGACTTTACATCGTAATCCTAAGCCGGTTTCGACAAGCTCCTGACAATAGTTCCGAATCAGTTACTACCAATTGGTAAAGAGATTAACAAATGGATAAAAAGAGGTAAGTTTGCCGCCAGACTTTTGGGGCCGTATTGTGCCGATAATTATCGGCATTGACAGCAATTCCGATAATTATCGGAATCTTTGCAGGTGTAACATGCCGAACAACACTTAAATGGCAGATGTATACATATTATATTCATCAGAACTTGACAGGTACTATATTGGTAGTTGTTTGAATTTTGAAGAAAGGTTCAAGGAGCATTTAGAAAAGAAAATGAAAAATAGTTTCTCTTCAAAAGCAGACTATTGGACCATGTATTATAAATACGAAGGATTGGGATTCAAGCAGGCAAGATTAATAGAACAGCACATTAAAAATATGAAGAGTCGTAAATTCATAGCTGATATAAAATCCCATCCTGCAATTATGGAAAGATTAATTTTGAAATATAAGGCTGATTAATTTTTTGGGGCCGTATTGGTTTTGACAGCAAAGTTCTTTGTAGGTGTAAGCATGCCGTGCGTTGTATAATTAGCACGTAAATCTGAATATACAAAATTCAAATGGCAATACTCAGTATGCCATGGCTGCTTAATCAGTGATTAAGTAACCATTTGGGCCGCCGCACAGGTTTAGCTTTTTTCCAAGTGCCGCCGCCGACTCAAACCAAAAAAAGATGCTGTTGCAATAGGCTGTGCCTGCAACTTAAGACCATGCAGCTAAGGAATTGATTGGTTTGTTGGATTCCGGTTTCTTCCCGACAATGAATAATCAACTAAGCATGTAGAAAGCCTATGGCGAATTTGTTTGGACACCGGTTCGAGTCCGGTCGGCTCCACTTACTCCAAAAGATAAAGCCGCTTTGTTTCTCACGATTCAAGGCGGTTTTTTTATTTGTACCGTTCTATTGCTAAGTACCAAGGATGTGTTGCCCGCAAAGTCACTGGTATTGCACAAGCAATGGCCAACGGTTTTGTTGATAAATGTTTTTGCTTCGCGGCTGGGCTTGCCCTTGGCTCTTTTTGTGTAATTCCTATCTTGCTGCATCTAATGGAAAAACGCTTATGGGACGTATTCTCAAACACCTAGCTTTTGTAGTTGCTACATTACTATCTGTAACCAATGCTTTTGCTGATTGTACTAGCAGTGGTTTATCTGTATGGCCATCCCTTGGCGCCATAAAAAAGAATTCCGTATTTGTATTGGACGGGTATGCATCAAGCATGGATGTTATTTATGGTCTCAACAGCAGGTTCCCCATTTATTTGAAAGCGGGCAATACCAAAATCAAGTTGAACGTAAAAGAAACCTGCACTGGGCAATTCTATCTGGCACAGGCAATACTGGTTCCTGCCAGCAAGTTGGAAGCAGGCAAGGAATACGAACTTTGCATTGATAACCTTCCCCAATATCAAAGTGTCCGCGTTTGGAACCCGAGAACAGGTGATTATATCCCGCCTAGATGGACCGTATCCACTGAAGAAGACAATAACGCTCCACAATGGTTAACAATGCCCAAAGAGAAAAGCAAATCCTATGCAATGTTTGGTTGTGGGCCAAGCATCCATGTCAACTTCTCCTTTGCTGTATCTGAACAATCCGAATATCTAGTGAAGACCACTATTAAGAGCTTGCAAACAGGAAAACGCACAACCTATTATATTGGGGTATCCCAAAAAGAAATTAGCGTAGGGCATGGTATGTGTTCCGGGGCGTTCAATTTTGGAGAAGGGGAAAACTATGAAGTGGAGTTCTCCCTGATGGATGCTTCGGGTAACTTTGCCCAATCACCAACTTGTGGGTTAATTTTTACCAGGCCAAAGCCTGAAAAGGATTCAGGCCGCTAATACTTATTTTCCCCAGAAAATGGTCATCAGCAGTTTATGTAATCCATGCATTAACGGTATCTTTCTATAAACAGTACAATGAAGCGTATTACAGTGCAGGCCACTTTTTTGCTGGCATTATTGCTTTTATCGGTGGCATCCTTTGCCAAATGTGCCGCAAGCAGCTTATCTGTTTGGCCAGCACCAGGCACCATAAAGCAAAACCCAATCTTTGTGCTGGATGGCTATGCAGCCAGTATGGATGTGATTGTTGGCCTCAATAAGAAATATGCGGTTTACCTGAAATCGGGAAATGCCAGGATCAAGCTGGAAGTGAAGGAAACCTTGCTTGGCCAATACCGTATTGCCCAGGCAATCCTGGTACCCATCGAAAACCTCCGGGCCGGAAAGGAATATGAACTCTGTATTGATAGCCTTCCAGCAAATGAAGGAGTAAGGATGTATGATAGCCAAACCTACAAGCCAATTAAGATTAAATGGAAAGTAATAGAAGGCATTGACAAGGAAGCACCACAGTGGACAGCCCAACCAAAATACCTTGATAAGGCCAAGCATGCTTTTGGTTGCGGCCCTGGCATAGATGTAAATTTTTCCTATGCCGCCAATGATTCCCTTGCAAACTATATAATCAAGGCCACTGTAAAGGATGTTGCTACTGGAGAAAAAGCTATTTACTATATCAATGCCGCAAAAGATAAAATTACTATTGGTCACGGTATGTGTTCGGGAGCCTTTGATTTTGTTGACAACAAGGCTTATGAGGTTGAGTTTTCTTTGATGGATGCCTCTGGCAATATTTCACAATGGCCTACATGCCCTATTGCATTTACTGGTCCTACCTTTTAAGTGGCAATAAACAGCAGTCCAGCTTACCTAACGGCAAAAGTATAAAGGCATAACAAGTGCGCTAAATCGGAAGCAGGTTTAAACCTGCTCCCGATTTGTTTTATCCATTACTTTTATAAAAATTTTGGTATGCGCATTTTACCCCTGTTACTTGCCACAACGCTAAGTATAGTGGCCACTGGTTCCTTTGCCCAGCAAGCCACTTGGGACTCTGCCACCTATAACCTGCACAAGTTTGAGCAGAAAATTGGCAAGGAAAAATATGTGGTCACCAAGAGTGGCGGCAGCACGGTGTACAAGGTGGATTTCAGGTTTGTGGACAGGGGCAGCGCCGTTCCCCTAAAAGCTTCCATAGTGCTGGATGCAGCTACCAAGGAGCCAACCAATTTCACCATCAAGGGCAAGACTTCAAGAATGAGCGTGATAGATGACAGCATCTCCATCATCAACAACCAAGTGTCCATCCGGAAGGACAGTACCAGTTCAAGTATTGCATTAAAGCCCAATAGTTTCCCCATTGCAGGCTACTCACCGGGCACCGCCCAGATGCTGCTCATACAGTACTGGAAAAGGCACCAACGCCCCAAACGCATTTCCATGCTGCCCGATGGCCAGGTGCAGGTAATGCTGGACGGTATGGACACCATATCATTGAACAACCACAAAACCGTTCTTGAACGCTACAATATTGCTGGCCTGATCTGGGGCAACGAACTGGTATGGACAGACAGGGAAGGCCACCTGTACTGCCTGATTACCAATGATGCAGAAGGCGATAAACTGGAAATGATGCTGGAACCCTATGAGTCCCTATTGCCTGATTTTATCAATAAGGCGGCCGTGTACAGTATGCGCCTGTTTGCCTCGGCCAATAGCACCAATGTAGCCAGTTCAAAAATACTCTACATCATGAACGGTACCGTGGTGGACGTGGTGAACAACAAGACCATCCCAAACGCTACTATAGTCATTGAAAATGGCAAGATCAAGAACATCACCACAGCCAAGTTCAAGCTGAAGGAAGGAACGCCGGTTATTGATGCAACGGGCAAAACCATTTTGCCCGGCCTGTGGGACATGCACGCCCATTTTGAACAGGGCGAATGGGGACCCGCTTATTTAGCAGCAGGCATTACCACGGTGCGTGATTGCGGCAATGAGTTTGGCTATATCAACGCCATCCAAAAAGCCATTGACGAGGGCAAAGGAGTAGGCCCACATATTTTGAAGGCCGGCATCATAGATGGAAAGGGGCCAGAAGCATTGGGCATTATACAGGCCGATAATGTGGCAGAGGCCAAAGCCGCCGTTCAGCGCTACAAGGGCAATGGGTTTGACCAGATAAAAATCTACAGCAGCATGAAGCCGGCTGTAGTCAAGGCTGTTTGCGAGGAGGCCCACCGCTTGAACCTGTCCGTTACGGGGCATATACCCGAAGGCATGCGCTTGCAGCAGGGCATTGACAGCGGTATGGACCAGGTAAACCATATTACCTATATCACGGATGTAATGAAGCTGGACCGTAAAACCTTTGCCATTGACCTGAAAGCTGGCAAGACCGATTCCGTATTGCAGTTCCTGAAGGACCACCATATAGTGGTGGACCCCACCCTCGGTGTCTTTGAACTGTCGCTCCGTTCATTAAAAGATGATATCACGCTCATTGAACCCAATTTCTCCTCCATTCCACTGCCGCTGCAGGAGCTGTTCAAGAATACGGGTATGGCCCCAAAAAAAGCGGAAGCTTTAAAAGGGTATATCCGGTCCATTAAAGAAGTGGTCAAAGCCATGTTCGATAGGGGCATACCCATAGTAGCAGGAACGGATATGGGCATGCCCGGTTACAGTTTGTACAGGGAACTGGAACTGTATGTGCAGGGCGGCCTCACGCCCATGCAGGCGCTCACCACGGCCACCATAACGCCTGCCCGTGTAATGGGCAAGGAGTTGAAAACAGGCTCATTGGACATTGGCAAGGATGCCGATATCATCATTGTGGATGCCAACCCCCTGGATAATATCAGCAATATCAGGAAGGTAAGCACCGTTATCAAGAACGGCAAAGTGTACGACCCCAAGAAGCTGCATAAAATGGTGGGGTTTACGGAATGATGTCTTATGAGGAAATAATTGAAGGCTGCGGAAGCAGCTTTGTTTTTGGTAGCTAGTAATTATGCGATACAATTGTAGACGTACAGTGTTTCAACTATCCTTTTCCCAAAAATATTTTTCCCTCTTTCAAATTTTTTCTATCTTCTCACTCTAAAACGAATGCCATATGATCAAGTTCAACGACATCAAAATTGGGGATTTTGTTATGGGTGAATATGAGGGGAAACTTTGGGACGGTGAAGTAACAAGGCTCAACGGAGATGAAAAACAAATTGAAGTAAAAACCGATGTACAGGAATTCTGGTTCGAGCAGGACCACCTGCAACCGCTTCCGCTAAATGAGGAGCAGTTATTGAAACTGAACTTCCAGAAGCAGGACAATGATGACGGTTCCACCAAGTACATGAAGGGTTCCTTCCGGATTGTGGTGCCCAACAAGAATGATTTCTCCCATTTTGAAATGTGGTACAGGGAAGACAAACGACACAACCCCGATGTACACTATGTGCACCAGTTGCAGAACCAGTATTATGACATGACCAAGGTGCATTTGACAAGGGAGCCAATGTAGCAACAATTGAAATTGATAAGTGAGTGGGCAGCAAGGCTGCCCACTTTTTTATTGCCACGAATGAAAAGAAGAATTATTCATGGTGATTGGTGTTATTTCCCGAAAAGTCAGGACAGGCTGTGGCTTGAGAGTGGCTATTGAATTTGCAAAGCAAATTCCTGGAAATATTTTTAGGCATCAACTCGTGCCACATTTTTGAGCGTATGGCACGAATTGAACGTTTGCTTTATCTTCAATAAAAATTCAACCCATGCGTTTTTGTTTTGCCATGCTATTATGTACTGTTTGCTTCATTGCTCAAGCACAGCAGTTTGGTGCCTCACCATCCTCCGTAAAATGGAAGCAGATCAATACGGATACGGTGAGGATTATTTTTCCGAATGGTTTGGAGAAACAGGCCCAACGTGCAGCTACCATTATCCATGCCATGCAGGCGGACCATGCAGCCACCATTGGCGATTCATTGAAGAAAGTGAACATCGTCATCAATCCCTATATATCTTACTCCAATGGCTATGTGCAATTGGCGCCGTTCAGGAGCGAGTTCTATTTAACTGCCCCGCAGGATGCATTTGAGCTGGGTGCCCAAAGTTGGGTGGACAATTTGGCCATTCACGAATACAGGCATGTGCAGCAGTACAACAATTTCAATAAGGGCCTGTCCAATGTGGCTTCCATTTTCCTAGGACAGGATGGAAGGGCAGTGGCCAATGCAGCTTCCATACCCGACTGGTTCTTTGAAGGCGATGCCGTGTTCAATGAAACAAAACTGTCCCAGCAGGGAAGGGGCAAGCTCCCCCTGTTCCTGAACAGCTACAAAAGTTTGTACAACAGTGGCAAGCATTACCCTTACATGAAACTCCGCAATGGAAGTTTCAGGGATTATGTGCCCAACCATTATCCATTGGGCTATATGCTGGTAGCCTATGGTTATGAAAAATATGGGACTGGTTTCTGGAGAAAAGTGACTGATGATGCAGCAAGGTTCAAGCCGCTGTTCTACCCATTGCAGGGTGCAGTCAAGAAACAAACGGGAGTGGAGTTCAAGCAGTTTGTGAAGAATGCGTTCAGCTTTTACCAGGAACAGTGGAAAGCAGAAGCCCAGAAAACCAATTGGCTTACTGCGGTACAGAAAAACAATGTGGCCGATTACAAATATCCCTACACAGCAGCAGATGGTTCACTGATCGTGTTGAAGCAAAGCTACAATAGCATCCCTGCTTTCTATAGCATCCACCACCAAACAGCCACCAAGATTGCTGTTCGTTCCATTGCTTATGATGACTACTTCTCCTACAACAACGGGAAGATTGTATATGCAGCCTATCAGCCAGATGCAAGATGGGGCTACAGGGAATACAGCAGCATCAGGGTACTGGATATTGCCACCAAAGCAGAAAGAACCATCACCACCAAAACAAGGTATTACTCACCGGACATTTCGCATGATGGAAGCAAGATAATAGCGGTTGAATTAACACCAGTGCAAACATCCAGTCTCCATATCATAGGCAGCAACGGCGGGCCAATCAGAACAGTTGATGCACAGGAAGGCATTACCTATTCCTACCCGAAATTCTCCGCAAAAGATGATGCGCTCTTTTTTGCCGCAAGGAACCTGAAAGGGGAGATGTCCATTCAATCACAACGTATAGATGGCGGGAAGATTGAAACGCTTGTTCCTTTCAGCAATAGGATCATCGGCTTCCTCCAGGTAAGGAATGATACCATCTTATTCAGTAGCACCTACAATGGCAATGATGAACTGTTTGCTTATGTGCCGGGCAATGGAACCACCTATCAATTGGCTTCCTATTCAACAGGTGTTTACAAAGCCACATTTACCAATACCGGCACTATTGCTGCATCCGTATTTACGGCAGATGGGTACAGGCTGGCAGCCTTCACTCCCCAATGGAAGAAAGTGGATTTCAGCGAAGCTGGCCTCACTGATCTGTATGTTGCCCCTGCTTTCAATCAAACCGATCACCAGTTCCTATCAACGCTTCAATCACGGACCTTCGAAACAAAAAAATACCGCAAGGCCACCGGCCTATTGAACTTCCATAGTTGGAGGCCCGATTACGATAGCCCGGAATATTCCTTCACCATCTATGGCGAAAATGTGCTCAATACTTTTCAAAGTGAACTGGCCTATACCTACAACCAAAATGAAGGCAGCAACAAAGTGAGTTATACGGGTATTTATGGTGGCACGTATGTGCAGCCTTTTTTTGGCATCAGCCAAACATGGGACAGGAATGCGCTGTACAACCCTACCACCCCTGTTTTCTGGAACGAGTTCAATGCCGATGCCGGGCTGCAATTGCCGTTCAATTTTTCCGGGGGAAAGCAGTACAGGTACCTGACCCTGTCTTCTGCTTACAACACCTCACAGGTAAGGTGGACGGGCATTGCCAAGGGGGCATTACTGGATTACAATATCAACTACCTCAATACCCGTTTGCAGTATTCGGGACAGGTACAGAAAGCCGCCCAGCATATTTTCCCGCATTGGGGGCAAACCTTTTCCGTGCAGTTCAGGAACATCATCAACAAGTACACAGCCCATCAGTTGTTGCTGAATGCTGCCCTCTACCTGCCGGGCATTGGTAGGAACCACTCCTTGGTACTCAATGCTGCCTATGCCACTCGGGATACCGCCAATCAATATTATTTCACCAATAATTTCCCTTTCTCCAAAGGCTACCGGGCAGTTGATTTTCCCCGCATGTACAAGCTGGCTGCCAACTACCATTTTCCCTTGGCCTATCCTGACTTTGGACTGGCCAATATGGTGTATTTCCTTCGTGTGCGGGCCAATGCCTTTTATGATTATACGCAAACAAAGAGCCTCCGTACAGGCAATACCTTCAACTTCAGTACTGTAGGTGCGGAAATCTATTTCGATACCAAATGGTGGAACCAGGAGTTGGTCACTTTTGGCGTGCGCTATAACCGGTTATTGGACCATGAATACAGTGGCAGCACCCAGGTGAACCAATGGGAGTTTATTATGCCAGTGAACCTGTTCCGATGAAGTAGCAAAAGCAGCGGTAAGGGCCATTAAGGCCACAAAGGAGCGTACCTTGTAACCATCCCGCCCCGGATTGTGTCCCACGAACCGAGGCGGCAAAACCATTTATCACTAATCCCTTTTCTTCCGCGCAGTGTCTCCTTAACGCTGCCTAGTGTGGAGCAAGGGACGCTGCGTTCAGTGGTTGGATTTTCATTCTCAGCCCATCAGCACCCTGCCATCGCACTTGGCTGGGTGTGGAGAATCTTGGAGAAGAAATAACAGCCATTTATCATTAATATCTTTCCCCTTTTTGTTTGAAAACATACTTTCAATGCATGAAAGAAATAATACTGCAACCCATCGCTTTTGTAAGGAACTCACGCACCCGGCCCACAGACGATTTCTGGGGCAGCATTGTATCCGGGATAGAACTGGCCGATGGTGTACCTGCAGAATCTTTTAATAGCATCTCCGGTTTCTCCCACCTTGAAATCATTTACTATTTTGACAAGGTAGAAACCAAAGACATCGTTTTTGCTGGCCATCCAAGGGGCAACGAGAACTATCCGCTTACGGGTATCTTCGCACAGCGCAAAAAGGACAGGCCCAATACCATCGGGCTTTGTACCGTTGAACTGCTGGCACATGAAGGCCGCACCATTACCGTAAAGAACTTGGATGCCATTGATGGCACGCCCGTATTGGACATTAAGCCTGTGATGAAGGAATTCCAGCCAAAAGGGGAAATTGTGCAGCCCACATGGGTAGCCGATTTGATGAAAGATTATTGGGTGTAGAAAATGGTTGGGCTATCCTTTCACGCAGTGTCCTGCCACCGCACTTGGCTGTGGAGTGGGGAACCTTCGGAAAAGTAAAAGAAACCGTTGTAGTGCCTGACCATCTCTTTTACCAACGGTTATCCATCTTAGCCCAATTCCTGTTATATTCATCCCTTCAAAAACATCCAACACATGAAGCAAGCGAGACTTTTTGTTTTTTTGATCCTGGTACTTAATTGTTCCGCTCATGCCCAAGGCAGCAAGAACATCAAATGGCTGAAGGACGGCAGCGGCTACTACGCCAATGAAAACAGTGAAATTGTAAAATATGACCTGCCTGCTTTTAACAGGACAGTACCGTTTGATAAAAAGAGCCTCACACCCGAAGGCAAGAGCAGTGCCCTGTTCCTCAACAACTTCATGGTAAGTGAGGATGGCAAGAAAGTGCTGCTCTTCACCAATAGCAAGAAAGTTTGGCGCTACAACACCAGGGGCGATTACTGGATACTGGACAATGACACCAAACTGTTGAAGCAATTGGGCAAAACCTTCCCTGCATCATCCCTCATGTTTGCAAAAATTTCACCCGATGGCAAGCGGGTAGCCTATGTGAGTGGCCATAATATCTATACGGAAGACATTGCAACAGGTACCGTGAAACAATTGACCAAGGACGGCACTGATAAAATCATCAACGGTACATTCGATTGGGTATATGAGGAGGAGTTTGGTTGCCGCGATGGTTTCCGTTGGTCGCCAGATAGCAGGAGCATTGCCTACTGGCAAATTGATGCCACCAAGATCAGGAACTACCTCATGCTCAATACCACGGACTCCATCTATTCCTTTACCATACCGGTAGAATACCCCAAAGTGGGTGAGGACCCATCTTCCTGCAGGATTGGCGTAGTGGATGTGGCCACGGCACAAACCAAATGGATGAACGTGCCCGGTGATGCCGTGCAGCATTACATACCAAGAATGGAATGGGCGCCTAATGACAATGAAATCATTATACAGCAGTTGAACCGCAAGCAGCAGGAAAGCAAAGTGATGCTGCTGAACGCCAAAACAGGCGAAGCAAAAACAGTGTATGCGGAATCGGACAAGGCCTGGATCGATATCAAGACATTCTGGAACGACTTTGAGCCATCGGGCTGGGAGTGGCTGAACAATGGCAAGCAGTTTTTATGGGTCAGTGAGAAAGATGGTTGGAGGCATATCTATGTGGTGGGCCGTGATGGCAAGAAGGAAACCCTTGCCACCAAGGGCGACTATGACATGATCAGTTTGGAAGCCATTGATGAAAAGAACGGCTATGTATATTTTATGGCTTCGCCCGATAATGCCTTGCAGCAGTACCTGTACCGCAGCAAGCTGGATGGTACGGGCAAGGCAGAACTGGTTTCCCCTGCCGATAAAAAGGGAACACACAATTACCAGTTAAGCCCCAATGCGGCTTTTGCCAAGCACAGCTTTTCCAATGCAGCTACAGCCCCGGAAGAAGATTGGGTAAAGCTGCCCACCAATGAAGTCATCAAGGGCGGCACCAAGAAGAACGCTGCACCCTTCCCCACGCCAGAAGGAACCAAAACCGAGTTCATCAAAATAACCACGGAAGATGGGGTAACCATGGATGGCTGGAAGATCATGCCCGATAATTTTGACAGTACCAAGAAATACCCTGTGGTGTTCTACGTGTACACGGAACCCGGGGAAGCCACGGTGAAAGATAGTTATGGTGCTGCGGGCACTTTCCTGTACAATGGCGATATGGCGGGCGATGGCTACATACAGATCAGTTTGGATGGCCGTGGCACCCCTGTACCCAAGGGTGCTGCATGGCGCAAAAGTATTTACAAACAGGTAGGTATACTGAACGTGCATGACCAGGCCATGGCTGCCAAGAAGATACTGGAATGGAAGTATGTGGATAAGGACAGGATTGCGGTTTGGGGATGGAGCGGTGGAGGTTCCACCACGCTCAATTTAATGTTCCAGTATCCTGACATTTACAAAACGGGTATTGCCGTTGCACCTGTTGCTTACCGTTTGAGCTATGACAATATTTACGAGGAGCGTTACATGGGCCTTCCGCAGGAAAACAAGGCAGACTATATCAAAGCATCGGCCATTACCCATGCCAAGGGACTGAAGGGCAACCTTTTAGTGGTGCACGGTACCGGTGATGACAATGTGCATTACCAGAACACGGAAATGCTGATCAACGAACTGGTGAAGAACAATAAGCAGTTCTCCCTCATGAGCTATCCCAACCGCACGCACAACATCAATGAAGGTCGTGGCACTTCCCTGCACCTAGCTACTTTGTTCACCAATTATTTGAAGGAGCATTGCCCGGGGGGAGGGAGATAGAGGGGGAAGGTTTGAGGTGTAGGGTGGAAGGCATAAGGCGTAGGACCTAAGGCTTAAGGCAGGAAGCTGGGATTTAAGAACGGGAGCGCAGTATTCAAAAAGCAATTAGACAAAAATGTGCAATGGCGGATAGGCCAAATGCTATATTTAAACCTATAAGGTTCCAAGAACCTTATAGGTTTTTTACTTCCCGCGGCGGCTCTATGCCTAGCAGCGCTGCGGTTTCTGGGATGCGCCAATTTCAACAAATGCAGAAGAGGGCAATAACGTACCTACCTTCTTAGTATGTACTTCTACGCAGTGTCTCTATGCCCAGCTTTTGCAGCGGTGTAGGACGCTGCGGCTTCGGAGAATTACTGCATCCCTTATAAGTATGCCCAAGAGAGTATTCTCTTTCAGAGGCTATCTTGAAGTGCAGAAGATAGGGATGGAAGATGAGCAGGAAGATGGTAGGGGAGAGAAAGCAAATAGGGTAGAAGTGGGATAGCTACGATGAATATTTGAACAGCACTATACATTTAGCCATGAACAAATTGATGGCCTTTTTTAAACAGAATTTTGGCATACCAACAGCCACCATTCGCATCGGCAGCATAGAAGTGCTGCTCCGCGATGAGGGAAATGGCATCCGCTTGACCACCGACTACGAAAATTGTTTTATAGCCAAACAAACATTGCATGAAACAAAAGAAGTGCTCCAAAAGAACCTTGAAATAATTAAGCAGCATTACCTGAACAAACGGGGCTCCACCATTACCGAAGCAGACATGGACCATGTTTGCCTAAAAATTGCCATTTATTATTTTATCATGTATAATAACTGGCGCAGCATGTACTGGAAATTGAAGAACAAGGACCTGACTTTTATCCAGCAAGATTTTGAGCATCCCCAAACCTTCAACATTATCATTAACTATTTCACAAAGAAATACCCAGCCAATTACACCGAAAAATGTGAACTGATGTTGAACATGACTCCGGAACAGTTGCGGGATTATGTCATTAGGAAAGAACAGTTTGAGCATATGTAAAAAGCACAGGTACTATATTGGATAATTGTGCCCAATGCCTGCAATCTTTGCTGCTATATTATATAACCTGCTTACTAAAAACAATGTTATGGGAATGTGTGCCATACCCTTTGCGGTGGATATTGACCAAGTAAAGAATGTACTGGGCTGTAAGGACAGGGAGCTTTTGGAAAGGATAAAGACAGCCGACAAGTACAATACGTACGCCAGCCAGACAGTGGCATTTGACCACGCGTTGGAAGACCTCATCTTCCATTATATCAAACCAGCAGACAGGAAACCGGCAAGCGGTTCCACGGAGGCCTCTGTCACGGGACTAAACGAAGATAGTGCGCATGTTTATGGATATGCACTGTTGGTAATTTGTGATTATGTAGGAACCCACCTACTGCCCTTTTGCGATGGCTTCTATTATGGACAGGATTTTGAAGCTGCCGTTGACATCCTGAAAGCAAATGGGCTACAAATAGACCTAGCAATAATGTTTGAGTTCAAGAAGGTTTTTGATATTCCGGACATTGCAGATTTTCCTGCCATTCACTTGTATTCAAAGCAAGATATTGAGCATATCGTTTCTGTTATTGACCAAATTGATATTGATGAAGACAAAACCGATATTGATAACGAAGATTTTGACGAAGTGCAGCAAATGCTGAAGAACATCAGGGACAGTTTTAAAGCCTGTCAGGAGCAGCAACTTGAAATGGTCTCCTTTGCTCATTGACCTGGCTACAGCGTCTGTGCTATCCAAAACATGTATCCGCCAAGGAATGCGTCAACCTTGCTTTAGCCAAACAGCTATAAAGTGTGAGGTATAGGCTAGCTTGGCAATAACACAAGACCTTCTTCATCAAAAAAACTGTTACACAAAAACTTGTTACATTTTAAAATGTAACAAGTTTTTGTGTAACAATTATCACCATTTCCCAATTAACAGTGAATTGACTGTTGATAATGTATCAAACTTAATTCCTGAAAACTAGCGGGAAACCAGATTACCCTACCTCAGCAGCGTCAAGCTCCCACTCTTCAGCCCCTTGCCATTTCCCGTATTGATAATATAATAATAAACACCCACGGGCAGTGGCTTGCCATTGTACCTGCCATCCCAAGCCTTGCTGTAGCCCGTTGATTTGTACACTAGCTGCCCGCTCCTGGCAAATACTTCCACGGTGCAGTAGGGGTAGGGGCCCAAGTTGGGTATATCCCATGTGTCATTGATATGATCACCATTGGGCGAAAAAGCATTGGGTATGATGATGTCCTTCAGCACTTTTACAAAAACCATATCGGAGTTGGTACAGCCGTTTTCATTGGTGGCATCCAGTATATAGTAACCATCCATGGTTGGCCTAACAATCCAGGGCTGGGCAATGGTGTTATCGGAAAGATAAGTGGGTGGCGACCATAGATAGGAGAAGGTGGTACCCCCAGTTGCGGAACCCAGCAACCTGGCACTATCGCCTTCATATACCAACACATCCGGTCCAGCAGAAACGATGGGGTTGGGGTAAACGGTGATGCTGGTGGGTGCAGAAACATTGCTGCAGCCTGCTGCATTGGTTACTGAAACAGTATAGGAGCCGGTCTGTGCGGCGGTATAACCGGCATTGGTTTCCCCATTCAGCAATATGCCATCCTTGTACCATTGGTAACCTGTGGCCGTGCTGCTGGTCAATGGTACATCCTGTCCTTCACAGAAGCTGGTATTGCCATTGGGCACAACAATAGGTGTGGCCGGCATAGCATCCACCTGCACCGCAATATCTGCCCTTGGGCTTTCGCAGCTACCGCTTGTTTGGCTTACATAATAATGGAAGGTGCCACTGGTGCTGGTAGCAGGTACAGGGGCCGTGCTGCTTCCTATGCCTCCCGTGGCCGATGCGTACCAGAGCAGGTTGCTGCCATTGGCCGTGAGGGCATTGGCAACTGTGTTCTGGCAATAGGTTATGGGCGACACAACAGTGGGCGCAGCAGTGGGGGAGGAAGGTGGGTTAATGGTAAAGCTGGAAACATTGGAGCAGGTTGAATTCTTTACCGTTAAGGTATAGCTGGCCGGCGCTAGATTGGTGAAGTTGGGCGAAACCTGGAAGTTGATGGCATCAATGCTATAGGTAAACGCATTGCCCACAGGGCTGGTTACAACAATGCTCCCTAGTGCAACTGTACAAGTTGGCTGTGTTATAGCTACTGTTGGTACGGGAAAGCTAGGCGCATTGTTAACGGTGGCCGTGGCTGTGCTGGTGCAGCCGTCCGCACTTTTTGCCGTAACCGTATAAGTATTGGGAGCAAGTACCGTGAATATGTTCCCCGCTTGGAAGTTGGTGCCATCAATACTATAAGTATAACCTGTACCCGTTGGTGAAACAATGGTAATGCTGCCTGTGGCTACTGTGCAGGTTGGTTGCGTAACCGCAAAGCTGGGCGCAGGAATACTGGGTGCTGCGTTGACGGTGGCAATGCTACTATTGGCGGTACATCCATCCGTATTTTTTACCGTAATGGTATAGCTATTGGGAGCAAGGTTGGTAAATGAAGTGCCCGTTTGGAAGTTCACGCCATCAATACTGTACATATAAGCTGTTCCTACTGGCGACGCAATGCTGATGATGCCTTGCGCCGTACAGGTGGGTTGCGTAACCGTAAAGCTGGGTGCAGCAATGCTTGGTGCCGTATTGATGGTGGCAATGCTGCTGGTGGCTGTGCACCCACTTGTATTTTTTGCTGTAATGCTGTAGTTGCTGGGAGCAAGGTTGGTAAAGGAAGTACCCGTTTGGAAATTGATCCCGTCAATGCTGTACGTATAAATTGCGCCAGTTGGTGAAGCAATGGTAATACTGCCTGTTGGTTGTATGCAGGTTGGTTGGGTCAATGTGAGTGTTGGCACAGGAACAGTAGGTTGGGCATTGATGGTGGCAGTGCCTGTATTGGTACATCCATTGCCATCCTTTACCGTTACTGTATAGGTACTGGGTGAAAGGTTGGTGAATAAAGTGGTTGTTTGGAAAATGGTGCCATCAAGGCTATAGTTGTAGCCGCTACCAACGGGGCTGGTTACGGTGATGCTTCCCGTGCTGGTGGTACAAGTTGGTGGTACAGTACTCAAAATAGGTGCAGGTGCACTAGATGGAGGGTTCACCGTAACGGTACCCGTATTGCTGCAGCCACTGGCATCCTTTACCGTAACGGTATAGCTGTTGGGGGCCAGGTTGGTAAAGGAGGTACCCACTTGGAAGTTGGTACCATCAATGCTATAAGTAAGCCCTGTACCAGTAGGTGAAATAATGGTCACCGTGCCTGTGGGAGTTGCGCAGGTTGGTTGGGTGGCAGTAGCCACAGGAGCAGCCACGCCGCCTGTAGCAGTGAGCACAGCGGTGCTGGTGTTTGTACATCCTGCTGGGCTTTTTACCGTAATGGTGTAGGTGTTTGCCGCCAGGTTATTGAAGGTGGTAGATGATTGGAAGTTAATGCCATCAATGCTATAAGTAAGCCCTACTACTATGGGGGAGGTAATGGTAATGCTGCCATTGGCATTGCTGCAAGTGGGCTGGGTAATGGTGGCCGCTGGTGCCAGCAGGGCAGTAGAAGGCCCAATAATGGCCGTGCTGGACTTGGTGCACCCGCCTACGAGGTTCTTTACATAAACGGTATAGGTATTGGGCGCAAGGTTGGTGAACAGGGGTGACGGCTGGTAGTTGATACCGTCCACACTGTAGTTATAGAAGGCACCGGTAGGAAAGGTAATAGTGATGCTGCCGGTATTGTTGGCACAGGTAGGCTGTGTGGTAACAAAAATAGGCGTAGGTGGAATGGTAGGACCGGTACTGATAAAAACACTGGACGAGGTCTTGGTACAGCCAGTGGCATTTTTTACGGTGACAATATAACTGCCGGGTGTAAGGCCCGAGAATGTGGGCGATGACTGGAACAGGACGCCATTTACGCTATAGGTTAAGCCCGTGCCCAATGGCGATGATACGTTAATGGTACCTGTGGGTACATCGCAGGTGGGCTGCTGCGTTACGCTGGCAATGGGTGTGGCCGGCAGGGGATTGACGGTAATGGTGAAATTGATGGGCTTGCCGCTGCAGGAGCCCTGCGTGATGAAATTGCCCAATGAATGTGGGGCAGTTCCCACGGTAATGGTAGAGGTAACAGTGTTGGTACCTGTATTGATAACCGAAACATTGCCGGAGCCAAAGTTGGCTATATAGGCTTTGCTTCCATCACTGGTAAAGGAGACACCTTGGGGCTGTGAACCAACAGCAATGGTTGCCATGACCGTATTGGTACTGATGCCAATAACGGAGACATTGTTGGAAGTCTGGTTGGTTACATAGGCCTTGCTGCCATCTGGACTAATGGCAATGCCATTGGGACTGGTGCCTACTGGTATGGTGCTGGTGACCGTATTGGTGCTGGTATTGATGACCGACACATTGTTTGTGCCAAAGTTGGTTACATATAGCCTGCTTCCATCGGCGGTAATAGCCAAGCTGATGGGCTGGCTGCCCACAATGACCACATTTGAAACCGTGTTGGTGGCCGTGCTGATGACGGAGACATTATTGGAGTTGACATTTGCCACATACACCTTGCTTCCATCGGGGCTGATGCAGATACCCTGTGGTTGAAGTGAAACGGGTATGGTGGCAGTAACTGTATTGGTGCTGGTACTGATGACAGAAACATTATTGGATACCTGATTGGCCACATAGGCAGTCGTTCCATCTGGGCTAACCGCAACGCCCATTGGGAAACTTCCAACGGCAATGGTGCTGATAACTGTATTGGTGGCGGTATTGATGACCGACACGGTATTGGAACCATAGTTGGTTACATACACCCTTGTGCCGTCTGGGCTAATGGCCACGCCAAATGGATTGGTGCCAACATTGATGGAGCTTGCAACAGTATTGGTACTCGTATTGATAATGGAAACGGTACCTGCCACTGGAACCAGGGGTATGCCATAATTGGCCACGTAGGCAAAACCCACCGCCGTAGGTGTAGCTGTAATAGTAGCTATTACGGGTGTGGTACCCGTATTGAGCGCGGTAAACGCTGGGATATTGCCCGTGCCGCTTGCCGCCAGGCCAATACTGGGCATATCGTTGGTCCAATTGTAAATGGCTGTACCCGAGCCGGAAAAGCTGACGGCTGTTGTAAGCTTGCTGGCGCAGAGGGTTTGGCTGGAGACTGCATTGACAGTAGCGCTGCTATTGGTAATAACGGTGATAGGCGATCTGACGCTTTCACAACTGCCATTTGTTTCGGCAACATAATAGTTGGTAGTACCCACGGTCAACGTGGAAGGCGTTATGGCCGTATTGCTGCCCGTGCCACCTGTAGCAGCCGTGTACCAGAGCAGGTGGGTGCCAACGGCAGTTAATGGTGCTGCTACGGCTTCTTGGCAATAAGTAACGGGCGAGGTAACTGTGGGTGCTGCAACACTTATCACCGTAATGGTGCTTGTTTGTGTAATGGAGCAGGAAGTATAGGGAACTGAATAAGTAATATCATAGTTGCCGTTCAGTCCGGCGGGATTGAACGTGTTTCCTGTAACACCTGTGCCGCTCCAAGTGCCGCCTGCTGTTCCCGTAACCAAATTGTTCAGGTTAATGCTTGCATCACTTGCACATAAGGCAGCGGTAGGTGCTGTCCAAGCAGCAGTTGGAATGTCCCCACCAGCATTAATGGTGATGGTAAAATTGCTGACTGCATAATTGGGGCTGGCGGAATTGTAGTTGGCCGAAGAACTGTAAGTTGTCCAGTTACCGGCAGTGCTGATCCTGGTAATCCATTGTGTTTGGGTAGCAGCCGTTAATGGCCCGGTATATTTATTGAAAGCTGCTCCACTGCCTGTTGGCGCCATACTGAAACATTGCATGTCAGGATAAAGGCCAGACTCTCCAGAAGACATCTGGAAATCGACCCATGAACCACTGGTAGAAAAGCCAAAGAGCATTCGTCCAGCATTGCCGGGGAAAATGGCATTGGGATTGGTCCTAGGGCCAGTAATGGTGCAAGTGGCAGTCAGCTCTGTCCATGTGCCACCTTGGGCAAAATAAATTTGGTCGCCTGCGGAGTTCATGTTCAAATTACCGGCTAACTGTGTGGAAGATAGGTCCAGCACGGCCCAGTTGGCATCGGGATAGGTAAACGAAAAGGGGGCAGTCCTAAAAGTAATCACTGTTCCTTTGGGTATGGTGCCACCGGTCCTCTTTATGATGGCACCGCCTTCTCCGCCGCTCCATTGCACAGCTACACAGCTTTGGTAGCCATTATCTGTTAGCTGGATTTCCGTGCCGTTTGTTATGTCCTTGAAACAAACAAAACTGATTTCATCGCTGCTACCACTAATGGCAGCATTGACGGCCACGATGGCCAAATCACCTCGATTAAGTGTCGTTTGTGAATCCGCAGCCAGATTGCCAAAACAAACAGCCATAAAAAAGAATAGTAGAATTCTACACATAAGTAGTCATAAAGCTGTTATCCAGTATTGCGCAATTTGCTTTTAGCGGCAACTGAAGTAATTTTTAAAAGTTCCAACTTACAAAAAAAACGCAAAACCCCTTGTTTGAAAGCCCCTTATTTTGAATTTATTAGGGAAAGCCCTTAGTAAGCCCCATACGGGCTACAAAACCTGCACAACTGGAATACTTCCGTTCAGCAAGATACTTGCATGGCCTGCTTCGTTGCTTGCTGTTGCCGGATTGCAGTACTCACTGGTACAGGAATTTCTCAAATATTGGCCAAATCAACACAGAACCATTATTAACCGCTGACGGGGCGTAAAGCCGCCGTCAGCGGTTTACTTTACCCAGTTCTTTATAAAATCCGTTGCCTTATTATAGGTATCGGTCAGGTTGGTACCAACCCAACTATGGCCTTCCCCTATATAAGTGATGTACTGGTGGGCTACGCCTGCAGTTTGCAGTTTGGTATTCAACCTGTCGCTTTCGCTAATGGGTACCACGGGGTCTATTGTGCCATGGAAAATAATGGTTGGTGGTACGGTACTCGTAACAAAATTTATTGGGCTTCCACTGGTATAGGCTGCAGCACTGGTGGTTGGCGTACCGCCCATTACATTGGCAATGATTGGCTGGGTGTATATGGGCAAAGGATGGTTGTTGTACATCCAGGCCATATCCGTTGGTCCAAACAGGTCCACCATGGCTTTTATCCTTCCATCAGCATTGGCCTTGTAGGCTTTCAACAAAGCCAGGTGCCCACCGGCACTTGCACCCATAAGGGCAATCTTGTTGGTGTTTACATGGTACTCGGCAGCTTTGCTGGTAATGTAGGCAAAGGCTGTATTGATATCGTCAGTTTGTTGGGTTAGCAAAATGGAACTGCCGTTGGCCAGGCGGTAATTGATATTGAAAATGGCATAGTTGCCCAGTAAGGTCCTGATGTTGGGGATATCTGTATTGAAATCTGTTTTGTCGCCGCCGCTCCAACTGCCACCATGCACCATTACCACTATATAGGTAGTCGCTTCGCTTCTATTGGCCGGTAGGTACACATCCATCTTTTGGCTGGCATCGGCAGCATAGGGCACATCCACGAGGGTCTGCTCGGCCAGTGCCTGGGAACCGCCGTCATCTGTTGAACTTTTCTTACAGGAAGTGGTAGCTAATATTGCTATCAGTAGGAGGGGCAATATACTGTACTTGCCTTTAGCAATTTTCATAAGCGTGTTTATTGATGATGGCTCAAAAATAGTCCACTGTGTTTGCAATACCCAACTTGGCACATATTAAAATCTGCCCATTTTTTTTGCCATGTTCAGCCCATCGTTTGTGTAATGCGGTTGATGGTGCCTGGCAGGGATGGAGACCTGCCAGAGAGAGTATGGTAAATAGAGGGGACTGCTGTCCAACATTTGACGGGAACCCAGTGGAACACAGGCACTATGAATGCCTAGATAATACAGTGTGGAGGCTGTCCATTTATCCGCTATACGAGTTATGCTGAACCGTTTTTGGGCCGTCTCAAGGTAGGATAGCTATTCGTGGCAGTTGTTTTCCCTACTTTATTTCCCCACAATAGGCACTACTGGCAGGCTTTCATTGCCCGTTTCATTTACGCTCTGTACAGCAAAGAAGTAATTGTCCTTACTGAAGGGGAGCTTCATTTCCGTGGCTCCCGTAAATAATTTCTTCTGCCAGACCGCACTGGTGGTTTCCCTCATCAATACATAAAATCCTGTAGCCTTACCCGACTTTGGTGCCTTCCATGAAAGGTAAGTGGAGTTGCCAAGCCTTTTTACATCTATGGTTACTTCTTCGGGCATGGCAGCAGCTTTGGCCAAGTTGGAGAGATTGGCCAGGTTAATGGCCGTATTTTTCCTGAGGTATTCAAAGTCCATGAATTCCGGTAGGTCGCCATATTGAATGCCATTCTCCACCCTTACATTCTGGTGCTGGTGGTAATAGTTCTCGTTCATCTCCGTTAGGCGCACTGCTGCATAGCCACGCTGCACATAGGGAGAATGGTCGCCGCCACGCAGGAACCGATCGTTCCGGTACACCATGACCACTTCCATGTTTTCCACATAGCGCTCGCCAATTTCCTTTACGTAGCGTGCCAATTGCCTTGCTTTGCCATCGTTTTCCAAACCAAGGTTGCGGATATTGGTAGCGGCCCGTCCGGTATCCAGTACGGAGAGCCCTTCGCTGAACACACGTATCCTTGTATTGTCAATGATGTTTGTTTCATTGCTGTTGTTGCTGCCCATGATATCATTGTTCAGTACCGCTTCAATGTTCCAGTTGCCTTTCCCCGCTTTTTCTGCCATGAAATTTGCTCCGAGCAGGCCCTGTTCCTCACCACTTACCGTTACAAAAATGATGGTGGTGGGGAAACTGTGCTTGCTCATGATCCTAGCACATTCAATAACGGCAGCACTACCGCTGGCATCGTCATTTGCACCGGGAGCATCACCTATACTATCGGTTGGGGAGGTACGCATATTGTCCAAGTGCCCACTGATCAAGAAAATACGTTTGTCATTGGGGTCGGTTCCCTTTAATGTGGCCACTACATTTCCCAGTATAATGTCCCTGCTCACCCTTCTTCCGTCGGCTTTGTAAATAGTGGTGTCTATAAAAGTGGTAAGCCTTCCGTTGCTCTTTGCAGCAAAATCGTTGAACTTGTTCAATACCCATGTCCTAGCAGCTCCAATACCACGTTTGGCATCGGATTGATTGCTCAATGTGCTCCTTGTGCCAAAGGCAACCATTTGGGTGATGTATGATTTCAATGAATCCGCATTGACTTCCTTCACCATGGATTCAATCTCCTTGTCGCGTTTGATGATGGTTTGGGAAAAGGATTTTATATAAAGAAGCGTTAAAACTGCAAGCAGCATTTTTTTGTTCATGGCACAGTTGTTGAATAAATGTGCAACCAAAATAAACCATTTCAAAATAATAGCCCTATTTTGTAAGAATTAGCGATTGTTCACTTAAAACGCATGGATGCCCAAAGCCATTAAAATACCGGTTTTTAAATGTTTATTGTTTCTTTCCCTGACTGTTTTTGCTGTAACCACTGCTGCTGCAAAAGACATAGTTAAAAAATACATTTCCCAGTACAAACCTTTGGTGAAAAGCCTTTCGGAGGAATACGGCATCCCTGTAAGTATCATTACTGCCATCTCCATTGTTGAATCGGGTGCAGGGAGGAGCAAGAACTGCAAGTTATTGAACAACCATTTCGGCATCATTGGGAAGAACAATCTCAGGAAGAAAGGCATCAGGACCAAGTTCAAGCAATATGAGGATGCTGAGGCTTCTTTCAGGGATTTTTGCGAGATGGTGAAGCGCAAGAAATATTATAAAAAGCTACAAGGAAATGTTAACTATATGCCATGGTTGGATGCTATGGCCAGATCTGGATACAGTACACAGCCTGCAGTCTGGAAAAAAATGATTTCGAATGCTATAAAAAAATATAAATTAGATGCAGCAATAAATTAACCCTGCTCTGCATGAACTATCATAAACGGGTCCTCTGGTTCGTTATCATCATTACGGTTTCCCTATTTACCCTATCCTTTATTACTGCTTACTTTGATATCCAGTGGAAACCATTGAGAAATATCAGCATACTTTCGGACATACTCAAGAAAAAAGGTAAGAAGAAAGAATTGATAGCTGTTGTGGAGCCTGCGGCAAATACCACCGATACCCTGCACAAAAAATTTATTGATTTTGATTTGCCCAATAGGGTCACTGCTTATTACGCAGATACCAACAATGTGGCCCTGAAAAACTTTGTAAGGAGATTGGACGAACTGAAACAGGGCAAACGCAAAAAGATACGCATAGCTTTTTTGGGCGACAGCATGATTGAGGATGATTTTATTTCGCTAACGCTTAGGAGGCTCATGCAGCAGTATTTTGGTGGCTATGGTGTTGGCTACCTGCCCATGAGCAGTGAACTGGCCGGTTCAAGGACAACGGCCAATATATACTCGTCCGATAATTGGGCAGAGGCCAACTTCAGGAACAACCCAAACAAGTCAGCCTTATTTATTTCTGGCCGTTCATTTACTACAGATGGCATTGCCTGGACTGCGGTGGAAGACAAAACAGCCCCACCATCACAGGCATTGGGCAAATATTTATTGTTTGGGAATGTAGCTTCCTCAACGGTTAATTGCAACAACTCAAACATTGAAGTGGTTGGTAAGGAAAGCTTTAACAGTGCCTTATTGGACAGCAGCATTGGCAATAAAATGAAGGTTACCGTTAATGCTGGCCTTCCTGTTTTCGGTGTTTCATTGGAAGCCCTTAACGGGGTAACGGTTGACAACTTCTCCTTCCGTGGCAACAGTGGATGGGAGTTTTCCAAATTTGATTCGGCTTTTCTTGGGGCCATTGCCAAGAACCATTCTTACGACCTGATCATCATGCAATATGGCGTGAACCTTTTTGACAAATCGACCGATGAAAAATTTGATTGGTATTACCAGCCCATGAAAAAATCTGTTGGCAGGATCAAAGCATCCTTTCCTGGTGCGGATATTTTATTAATGAGCTGTGCCGATAGGGCCTTCCGCTATGGCAATGAATACCTTACAGCTACTGGAATGCCTGTTATTGTTGGGATGCAGCAGAAAATAGCATATGAAAACGGTATTGCTTTTTATAACACCTTCAGTAGTATGGGTGGTGATGGAAGCATGAATAAATGGGTGAACGATAAGCCGGCATTGGCCTACAAGGATTATATGCACCCGAATGATAGGGGCTCCGAGGTAATTGGAAAAAGCATTTATGATGCCATTATGTACGAGTACCAAAAATATATCAACAAGAAAAAATAACTGACTGACCCCATGTTCCCAACATTTGACATACAAGCATTCCTGCACCAGTTCCTATATGACAAGAAGGATCCCCTGCTTTTCAACAATGGTTTCTTTGTGTACCTGTTTTTTGTTTTTATACTACTGTACTTTGCTTTTAGGAACAATGTCAGGGTAAGGACCAATATTTTCTGTTTTTTCTCCCTTTACTTCTTTTATAAGGCCAGCGGCTTTTTTGTGGTACTGGTGATTATTTCGGCCATTGCAGATTTTATATTGTCCAATGCAATCTACAGGCAACATAATAAGGCAAGGAAGAAACTGTTGCTGACCATTAGTATTGTATTCAATCTTAGCTTGCTGTTCTATTTCAAGTACACCAATTTCTTCATTGATATACTCAATAGCGGTTTCAATACCTATGTTGGTTTCCTCAATATCATTTTGCCCATTGGTATTTCCTTTTACACGTTTGAGAACATCAGCTATACGGTGGATGTATATAGGGGTGAGTTTGTGCCAGTAAAGAAATTCAACGAGTACCTATTGTTCCTTTCCTTCTTCCCTAAATTGGTGATGGGCCCCATTGTTAGGGCAAAGGATTTTGTACCGCAAATAAGCAGGCCCTATTCCATTAACCAGGAAGATTTTTCTGTTGGCTTCTGGCTGGTATTAACAGGCCTTTTCAAGAAGCTGATCATTTCCGATTATATTACCCTTAATTACGTCAACTACATTTTTGATGCCCCGGCCAAGCACACTGGCCTTGAATGCTTATTTGCCGTATATGGCTATGCCATTGTTATCTATTGCGATTTCAGTGGCTACACCAATATTGCCATAGGTATAGCACGTTGGCTGGGCTATAAGATTCCCCCTAACTTTTTATCACCTTACCAGAGCAAGGATATTACGGAGTTCTGGCGGCGTTGGCATATTTCATTGTCAAGTTGGTTAAGGGATTATTTGTACATACCACTAGGCGGCAATAGGAAGGGCAAGTTCAGGACCTACCTGCACCTTTTCATCACCATGTTGATAGGTGGTTTCTGGCATGGGGCCAGTTACAATTATATTGTTTGGGGAGGGCTGCATGGTACCGCACTGGCCATCCATAAATTATGGAACGAGAAAACAAAATCCATTGCATCCAAATGGAACAAATACAGTTTCTATAACACGATTACGTTGTTGATCACTTTCCACTTTGTTTGTTTCTGCTGGATATTTTTCCATACCAAAACATTTGCCCAATCTGTTGAAATGATCAACCAGATTGTCCATCATTTCAATATGGATGCGTGGGGCAAATTCTGGAGCAATTACCACTCTGTAATCTGGATGATGGCACTTGGCTTTGTGCTGCACGCTGTGCCGGAAAATTGGTCCGACAGGATTTCCTTCAAACTGCAGCGCCTTAACCTAGCCGGGTTTGCGGTAATCTTCTTTGTGTTCCTATTGGCCTATGGGTTCTATAAATCCAGTGAGGCAGTACTGCCCATTTACCTGCAATTCTAAAGGTAGCCATCATTGCACACAGCCATATATGCACATTAATTTGCTGGACCTTATGGAAGTGTGAAGTAATGTTGGCCCTCACTTAGATCTTTGTCCAGCGCATCCAGCACTACTTGCAAATGTTTTTCATTGTTGATGAAGTCGGCGTTGCTGGCATCAATAAAAATGGTCTTGATATTGTGCTGCTTGATGTAGCTGGTGTAAGTTTCCTGAAGGTTGAACAGGTATTCATCAGGGATGTTCTGTTCATATTCCCGTTGGCGTTTTTTAATGTTTGCCTGCAGTTTCTGAACGGGGGCGTGTAGGTAAATCAATATATCGGGGAACACTAATTGCTGGTGTATGATATCGAACAGCTTTTGGTAGAGCCTGAATTCCTCATCCGGCAAGGTAACTTTTGCAAAGAGCAGGCATTTGGTAAACAGGTAATCGGAAACAGTGATTGTTTGGAACATATCTTTTGTATGTACCATCTCCTTCAATTGCTTATACCTTTCGGCCATGAAGAAAAGTTCCACAGGAAAAGCATATTGCTGGGGGCTTTCATAAAACTTGGATAGGAAAGGATTGTCTGCAAACTCCTCAAGGATTATCCTTGCATTGAAATGCTTGGCCAGTAAATTGGTCAGCGTTGTTTTCCCTGCTCCGATATTTCCTTCTACTGTTATAAATTGATGGTTCATACGATGCCGCCAAAATTAGCTGCCATCATTCAGCAGGCGCAGTAATTTTTTGCACATCCAAATGGTCTGTACAATCCTTTAGCAGTTGGGAAATGGTCTTTTTTTCAACAGGGTGTACCAGTTCAGGGGCTACTTCCTGCAGGGGCAGTAATGCAAACCTCCTTTTGGGCAACGCAGGATGTGGCAATGTAAGCAGGTCAGTTGTTTTGACGATATTGTCAATTAGGAGGATGTCCAGGTCAATGGTCCTTGGCCCCAATTTAACGGTTCTTGTCCTGCCCATTTTTTCTTCAATCAGCAATAGTTGCTTCATCAAGGTTTCCGGGTCAAGTGCCGTTTGCAGTACCAGCACCTGGTTCAAAAAATCCGGTTGGTCTTCCAGTCCCCAAGCTGCCGTTTCATAAATGGAAGATTTGTCCGTGATGGTACCACAGTCCTTTTCTATTAATCCTATTGCTTTCTGTAAATGAGAGAACCTATTTCCCAAGTTGCCGCCAATCAATAAATACGCAGTGTGCAGGGTCATTTTTTATAAAAGATTGTCAGCGGTAAAAATATATGATTTGAAGAGTGGGCTAAATTTTCTTATCAGTAAAAAAGAATAATGAAATAGATTTGTTCCAGAATACACGCTATGCAAAGAAAATACAGCCAGTTCACCGCCTTGATGGCCATATCCAAAGCAACATTACTGGCTATTGTAAAAAACCCGGGCTCTATTTTTTTCAGTTTGGTTTTCCCCTTGGTGTTTGTTTGGATCTTTGGTTCATTTGGTGGGGGCGGCGGCTCAAAATATAAAGTGGCCTTGGCACATGGATCGGATACTTCGAATGCACTCTATGCACAGCTTAAGAAACTACCACTCATTAATATAACGTCCTATGCGGATACGGCCCTACAAAGGGCCGACTTGGAAAAGGGCAGATTGGATGCTGTAATGTTTTTGAGCCAGTCTATCAATGACACAACCCATCAACCCCATTTTACCATCAAGCTCACCTCCACCTCTGCAAGCACACCTGAACTGATGCAATTGATCCCCATATTGGAAAATGCTTCGGCAAGGTTGGAAAAATTCATGAATCCCCATTCCGTGAACTTGGTAAGCATTGAAAAAAATGTGTACACTGTAAGGGAATACAAGCAAATTGATTTTGTATTACCGGGGCAGATTGGTTTCTCCATTTTATTTTCCACTTTGTTTGGTATTGCTTTCACCTTCTATAACCTGCGCGAGCAATTGGTACTGAAAAGGTTTTATGCATCGCCCGTAAACAGGTTAAACATATTACTGGGTGTTGGTTTCAGCAGGTTGGTCTTCCAGTTGCTCAATGTAATTGTATTGATTGCAGTGGGGAATTTGCTGCTTGGGTTTACATTGGCCCATGGTACTGTTACCTTTATGGAAATGGTTGGGCTAAGTATCTTAATGCTTTTTGTTCTCATGGGTGTGGGACTTATTTTCTCAAGCATCGTAAAATCAGATGCCACCATACCGTTACTTATCAATGTGTTTGCGTTGCCGCAAATGCTGCTGTCAGGTACATTCTTTTCGATTACCGTTTTTCCGACCTGGATGCAGACCTTATGCAAGTTCCTGCCATTGACCCACTTCAATATAGCCATGCGTAAAATTTCCTTTGAGGGTGTAAGCATTATTAATTGCTGGCAGAATATTGGTGTTATCAGTTTGTGGGGAGTAGGCATATATGTAATTGTATATAAAATTTTCAGGTGGGAATAGCTTTTACTGATTAAGTATCAGTGGATTTCAACGCTGTATTGCGGGCGCTTTAACAGCATCATATTCTTCAGTCCATTCCAATTCAAATTCCATGCGGTTCATCAAACTTGCTTTATTTAGTATAGCCATCCTTTTTGTAGTGATAACATGTGTTGGTTTATTGTTCCCCTCAACTGTTGTGGTATCAAGGGCTACAGATATTGTGGCACCGAAAGATTCCATTTTTGCTTTGATAAAAGATGTCAATCAGTGGAAACTATGGGTAGAAGGCATGAAGAATAATGGGGTCATTATCTCCTCATCTACAGAAGCAGATCTGGCCGGCACCAAACTATCCATTACTTCGGTGAAGGATTATACTGTTGAATCAATTTGGACAGGCAGGAGGGGGACTGTGCAGCAAAGTACCATCAAAATCTATCAGGACACTGCTTCGCCAAAGGCCGTGGTGCATTGGCAATTTGTAGAGAAATTAAGCTGGTACCCTTGGGACAGGCTCAGTTCCATGTTGAACGACAAGATCATGGGTGAGCAGTTGGAAAGGAACCTTTCCAACTTGAGGAAGGTGGCCGAAAGGAATTGAGCAAGTTTCCCTGAACATTGCTGGACTGGATATTGTTGGGGCCGATGTAATTTACTACCGTGAAGAAACTTTACATAACCATTATCTTTTTTTTCGGTGCCTGGCAATTATATGCACAGAAAGATTTGATTGCTCTTCCTGCAGATAGTTTGCAGGACGTGACCGTGAAGGCATTTTACAGCAATGCCAAATGGAAGGATGCTGCGGCAGCCATTAGTCTGCTCAATGAAAAGGCCTTGCAACAATTCTCCCCCAATTCATTGGTTCCAGCTATTAATACAGTTGCTGGCATACGCATGGAAGAAAGGAGCCCCGGCAGTTACCGGCTGAGCATAAGGGGAAGCTTGCTGCGTTCTCCTTTTGGGGTAAGGAACATCAAGGTTTACTGGAACGACCTTCCATTGAGCGATGGCGGTGGCAACACTTATTTGAACCTGGTGGAGCCACAGCATATCACTGGTGCAGAAATATTGAAAGGCCCTGTGGCAAGTGTGTACGGAGCCAATACTGCCGGGGCGGTGCTACTTAAAAGTGAACTACCCTATGCAATCTCCACAAAGAACTCCTATAACCTTAGCGTAAATGGGGGATCCTATAATTTATTGGCAGGGAACATTTCATGGGAACACCAACAGGAAAATTTCAGTATGCAATTGCAGCAGGGCCACGTACAATGTGATGGTTACAGGGAACAGTCTGCATTGCGGAAAAATGTGCTGCAATGGAACGGAAACCTTCGATGGAAAAGGAACCAATTGAATTTCCTGGCTTTTTATACTGACCTGTACTACCAGACTCCCGGTGGCATTACGGAAGCGCAGATGCTTGACAATCCAAGATTGTCAAGACAGTCAACATCCACTTTGCCAAGTGCCATTCAACAGCAGGCAGCTATTTATAACAGGACCCTGTTTGCGGGTATCAACTATCATTACAGTATCAGTCAATCATTTGCTGTTGAGACTTCCGTTACTGCCAATATTACCAATCTCAAAAATCCCTTTATCACCAATTATGAAAAGAGGACTGAGTCGAATTTGGGATTGCGGACAAAGCTTGTTTACCACCATCAGTTTAACCAGTTGGATTTTCAATGGGTAACAGGTGCGGAATGGCTAACGAACCATTCCAGCATTGATGATTATGGCAATAGTAACGGTGTGCCGGATACGGTCCAGTTCAAGGATGATATTTATGCCAATCAATGGTTTGCCTTTACGCAAGTGCAATTGGGTTTTGGAAGGTTCAGCATCAATGCTGGGGCAAGTTTGAACGAACAGTTGTACCGTTACAGGAGGTTGCCAAATATTTCCTTTCTGCATTCATCCACTACAGTTGTTGCGGCACCAAGGATTGCTTTACTGTATAAGCTGCACAACAATATTTCTTTGTACGGGCTTGTTGCTAAAGGATTTTCGCCTCCTTCACTGGCGGAAATACATCCCTCCGACGGGAACTTCTATAGCCATTTGCAACCTGAATGCGGTTGGAATTCGGAAATAGGGTTAAAGGGGGACCTTTTCAACCATAGGTTCCTATTTGATATTGCTTTTTACTATTTCAAGTTGCAGGATGCCATTGTTCGAAGAAACAATGCGGGGGGAACGGAATATTTCGTCAATGCCGGAAGCACTGTTCAAAAAGGGATCGAAGCAACTGTTCAGTATAAATTGGTTGATGATAGGAGCGGGTTTGTTTCCTCCGTTGTATTGGGCAACAGTTACAGTTTCCAGCCCTATCAATTCGATGTGTATATAGCTGGTTCTGCCGAGTATTCCGGCAATGCGCTGACCGGGGTACCTAAACAGGTCAATGTGTCAACTGCGGAAGCTGTTATCAGGAACCATTTGTACACCAATATTATTTTCAACTACACTTCATCCATTCCACTGACAGATGCGAATGATGCTTATGCAGCCGATTACCGGTTGATGCAAGTGAAACTGGGCTACCAGTTTACCCGTCATGGGGCCAGGTTCCGGTTTTTTGCTGGCATGGACAATGTGCTGGGCCAGTTGTACAGTTTGGGCAATGATATCAATGCTTTGGGCAAAAGATATTACAATCCAGCTCCTGCCAGGAATGTTTTTGCAGGAATGAAAATCGGTTGGTGAAACGAACAGGCTTCGATGAATTGTTTTGGTGGATGTGGAAATAGGGTCCCGTTCCAGTAGAAATAACTTGCAACCTAGGCCCCATCTATGTTCCATTGCTGGTCACCAAAGAAAAAAACTCTCCATAAACAACCTTTTTTTGGCAGTAAAGCCTTAGTTTTGCCGCCCCGAACTAAAAACATCGGGTTTTATTATGAATCTATTTCTTAAACAATTAAACGCAGATGCACAGGAAGCAACTGGTGCTGGTGAAGCAACAGAAGCTGCTGCGGAAACAAACAATCCTGTTGAGGCAACCGCCACAGCCCCTGAAGCAGGTGTTGAAGGTGCTGCCGAAATTGCTGCTGCAAAACCTGTAGTGGAAGAAGTTGTGGCTACTGCCCATGACGATTTTGACTGGAGTGTTGACAAACGCAATGTGGCCCACTACAGCAAGGAAGAAACAGAAAAGTACGACCATGTGTACGAAAACACATTCGTAAAGATTGCTGATGGCGAAATTTTGAATGGTGACATCGTTGGCCTTACCAAGACTGATGCTGTTATCAACATCGGCTTTAAAAGTGACGGTCTGATTTCATTGAACGAATTCCGTGACCTGCAAGGCTTGAAAGTTGGTGATGTTGTTGAGGTAATGGTTGTGGAGAAAGAAGACAGGCAGGGCAACCTGCACCTGAGCCGCAAGAGTGCAAGGATTTTCCGTGCATGGGAGCGTATCATGGAAGTGCATAAAACTGGTGAAGTGGTTACCGGTACAGTTACAAGCAAGACCAAGGGTGGTTTGATTGTGGATGTATTTGGCATGGAAACCTTCTTGCCAGGATCTCAAATTGACGTTAAACCTGTAACTGATTACGATCAATTTGTAGGCAAAACAATGGAATTCAAGGTTGTTAAGATCAATGAAACCATCAAGAATGCAGTTGTATCGCACAAAGCGCTTATTGAAAGCGATATAGAAGCACAACGTGCCGAAATCATGAGCAAACTGGAGAAAGGACAAGTATTGGAAGGAACGGTGAAGAACATCACAGATTTCGGTGCTTTCATGGACCTTGGAGGCTTGGATGGCTTGTTGTACATCACGGATATTTCTTGGGGCAGGATTTCACATCCTTCAGAGGTTGTGAAGATGGACCAGAAGATCAATGTGGTGGTATTGGATTTCGACGACGACAAGAAACGTATCAGCCTTGGCCTGAAACAATTGACCCCGCATCCTTGGGACGTGTTGCCTGAAGGTCTTGCTGAAGGTACAGTTGTAAAGGGTAAAGTAGTGAATATTGAAGATTACGGTGCATTCCTTGAAATTCAACCAGGTGTTGAAGGTCTGGTTCACGTAAGTGAAATCACTTGGGCAAACACCCCAATCAATGCTAAGGAGTTCTTCAAATTAGGTGATGAGCATGAAGCAAAGGTGGTTACCCTTGATAAGGACAGCCGCAAAATGAGCTTGTCCATCAAGCAAATGACCAATGATCCTTGGAGCACTATCGAAAACAAGTTCCCAGAAGGAAGCAAGCACAAAGGATTGGTGAAGAACATTACCCCTTATGGTGTATTTGTTGAGCTTGAGCCGGGTATTGGTGGTATGATCCACATCAGCGATTTGAGCTGGTTGAAACGTTTCAACCATCCTTCTGATTATGTAAAGGTTGGTGAGCAAATCGATATCATCATCTTGAGCATCGATAAGGACAACCGCAAATTGCAATTGGGCCATAAACAATTGGAAGAAGATCCTTGGAATTCCTTGGAAGAAACATTTGCTATTGGATCAATCCAAGAAGGAACTGTTACACGTAAGGACGACAAGGGTGCTTTGGTACAATTACCTTATGGCTTAGAAGGGTTTGTTCCTAACCGTCACACTTTCAAAGAAGATGGTAAACAAATCCAAGCAGAAGAAACGGCACAGTTTGTTGTGATTGAATTTGATCGCAATGAAAAACGCATCGTTCTTAGCCACACCCGTATATGGGAGCAAGCAAAAGCTGAAGAAATAGAAGCTGGGAAGAAGGAAGCTAGGGCTGATGCTGAAGTTACCAAGAAAGCAGTGAAGGCTGTACAGTCTAAAGTTGAGAAATCCACTTTGGGTGACTTGGGAGCGTTGGCTGATATCCGTGCCAAATTGGAAGGCGGAGAAAACGAAGCCAAATAACCCAAAAGGGTTAAATCCATGATAATCAATCCCCTTGCAACTTGTTGCAAGGGGATTTTTGTTTCCTATAGGCAATATAAAACCTTCTTTGGTCGTTTATGGTATCTCTCGCAACCTAGAAAAGCACCACCAACCAATATCTATTTATTATTAATTCCAATGGGTGATGCGGTACCTGTTTCTTATTATAGCTCTGACAACTATAACCCTGTTACGGGCTCAATCGCCTTGCAGCACCTGCACTGTAAGCATTACAGGTAATAATAGTAGCACCTATTCACTGGGCGCAGGGCAGAACATGTGCATCAGTAGCGGTGCCACATTTTCCGGTACCATCAGCAGCATTTCTTCCACATCAAAAATTTGCATTACAGGCAACTCAATATTCAGCGGATCAATCAATAATATCCCAAGCGGCGCACAGATTTATATAGAGAGTGGCAGCCAGTACAATCCTGGTGGCCTGTATAATGTTGGTGGAACGATTACCAACAATGGCACAGTAAGCATTACAACTTACATGACTGTTAATGCTGCATTTACAATTACCAATACAGGTACATTCAACTTTACCCAAGGCATGAACATGAACAGTGCCTTTTCAATTACCAATAGCGGTACCTTGAATTTCTCCAGTGGTTTTCAAAGTGGAAGCAGCGCAGCTACAACAATCAATAACAGTGGTGCAATTACTGTGGCAGGTTACACGACCCTATTGGCAGGATCAGCCATCAGCAATTCAGGTACCTATACCGCGTCTGCGCAGCAATCATACGCAGGTACCACCATTACCAACACTGCAGGCCAGTTTTTATTTACAGGAAGTTCCAACACGATCAGTAGTAGTTCTGTTGTTACCAATCAGGCCTATCTATCTTTAAACAGTTTTACGCTAAGTGGTTCGTCGCTTTCCAATTCTTCTACTGGTACAACCATTTTTCAATCAACCTTTACTTTGGCCAATACTTGTTCATTCACAAATGATGGCACTGCCAACTTTAAAAACAATTACCAGTTGGACAATGGCAGCACCATGACCAACAACGGTAATATCCAAATGAACAATGGCAATACTTATTTGAATACAAATGGAACATTGACCAATAATGGTTACATCTATGTAAATGGAAGGGTAACTATTGGCAGCACAAGTACCACAAAAAATTACTGTACCATTGTTGCTGTAAATGGCTTCACTAACCAGTCATCAAGTACACAGAACTATGGCTATCTTTTAGTGCCATCCACTTCTGTGGCTTCCAGTTCCACCATAACTTTTGAAGCAGATTTTTATAATAGTTCAACTGGCTGGGTGCAAGGCATAGATTTCTTGCATAATGGAGGTACTGTGACTGGTTCTGGCAACTATTACTTTTCTGGAACAACCACCAACTACCAAACTTTTGGCAACGGTTCATCACCGGCAGCCAATTTTTATGATGCAACACCAACCGCCGGAAGTCCAAGCAGCGGTATGTTTGACGTGGGTTATGGTGGCACGAGCAACACCACGAAGAGTGCCATCACTGCTGTTGACATAAGTTCAAGGGCAAGTAGTTGCAATGCATCTGTTATAAGTCAAGGAACAAATACCGAGTGCTCATCTTCCTATAATTCTATTGCAACTACTTTCTTAAAGAATGGAAGTTTCAGCAATGCATTAAGTAACAGTACCGGTAATACCTATACAAGTGGCGTAGGTACAACCTATAACTTTTCTGGTGGTTCATTTATTTCACAAATGGATTATATTGCTACAGGTAGCAGTGCTTGTGCGAGAACAAACATTGGTACCAATGGCAATGCTTTTGCCATTGTAACAATGGGCAGTGCAAGTTCCTATACAGGTAGTGGCACATGCAGCAATGCCAATCAATATATTTTCCCTGGGGATGCTGCTTATGGTGTTGGTACGCAGCCAAACTTCATGTATGTAGCTGGTAACACTTTGGCAGGTGAAGAATATTTAGTATATCAACAGAACCTAACGGGGTTAACTGTTGGTAAGTCTTACACCATTTATTTCTATGTATCCAATCTTAGGGAAACTGCCAATGATGGCGATGATCCAATCATAAGAATAAGGATCAATGGTACAGATGGTTTGGCTGATGGGACTGTTGGTTTTGGCCCCTATCTGTTAACGGAATCTGCCACGCAAAACAGTGCATCACTGGCTGGTTGGAAACGTATATCCTACAATTTCACAGCAACAGCCACTACAGTGAAAATAAAAATTACGGATGCTGCATTCTCTTCTTCTGGTGATGAATGGGCACTTACAGGTATGGGCCTTACAGAATGCAGGAGCAATGATGCAGATGGTGATGGGGTAAACGATAGGGATGATGTGGATGATGATAACGATGGTGTATTGGACATTAATGAATATGGATGTTCATCAACAAGCACTTTTACTTGGGGCACTACAGGTACACCTGCAGCTACAACAGTTAATGGGGTTACATTAACACCCACCTTAAGAAACCCTTTTGGATTAACTGCAAGCATCACCCAAACGGCTGCACATACGGGCAATGTTTCAAACGATATAAAATTCATGTCCAATCCGAATACAACGAGTCAGTTTTCGGATTTGATCTTGAGCTTTAATAAAAAAGTGACCAATGTGAGTTTTGAAATTAATGATATAGATGCGAAGAGCAATGGTGCCAATGGGTGGAAAGATTCAATTGTTGTGTATGCTTACAAAGATGGTTCTGTTTACATATTGAAATCATCTGAATATTCATTGGGTACACAGGTTTCTGCATTTGTTACAAATGGTTTTGTGACTACACAAACAAATAATGACCTAAGCACATCTTCCAACAATGGTAGGGTAATTATTTCAATTATAGATCCAGTTGATTCCATTGCCATCCGCTTCTTTGATAACAATCCAAATAATAAAGATCCAGATATTTATATCAGTGCAATTACTTTTTGTTCATTATTGGATACAGATGGTGATGGCATTCCAGACTATTTGGATTTGGATAGCGACAACGATGGCATCCCAGATGTTATAGAAAATTATGGCGTGGATACGGATGGTGATGGCAGGATTGACGGAACATTCAATGCCACAACAGGGTTGTCTAACAGGCTCACTTCATCAGGACTTTCTGTAAAGGATTTTGATGGCGATGGTGTTGCTAACTATATTGATTTGGATAGTGACAACGATGGCATTCCAGATATTCTTGAAGCAGGAGGAACAGATAGCAACAATGATGGCAAAGTGGATAGCTTTAGCGATGCAGATGGTGATGGATTTCAGGATGCATTGGAAAGTTCAAGTGCGTTGCTGAAATCGGGAACAGATAACAATAGCGATGGTACTGCAGATAGCTGGCCCAATAAAAATATTGACTTGCTTGGCTATCCCAATCCTTATGATCTGGATGCAGATGGGGATGGCATATTGGATGCTGTTGAATCTGGGCTGATTGGCCTGTCTGGAACCAACGGTACAGTGGCAGCAACAAACGGTATTGTATCGGGAACAAGGACAAATGGATGGGCAATCACGGTTAGTGGGCTTTCCTCATTCACTTTAACCAATACGGATGGCCGTGGCAATGCCAACTACCTGGATATTGATAGCGATGACGATGGTGTAACAGACAATGTAGAAGCGCAATCAACAAGCAGTTACAAAGTGCCAAGTGATATGGATACTGATGGGGATGGCATCAACGATGTTTATGAGACAGCAGGTCAAATAGGCACTTACGGTGGTGGTGGCCTGACGCCTTACGATACCGATGCTGATGGAACACCTGATTACAAGGACTCGGACAGTGACAATGATGGGGCACCTGATTATGTGGAAGCAAGTGGTTCGTCCCTGTTTGGTGTGAGCTATGCCTCGCTCAATTTTACGGATACGGATGGTGATGGGCTCATTGACCAGTTCGATAATATAGCCATTACCACCCAGTCTGCAGGTACCTATTACAAGAATGTGGCCATGGGCAATATGGGGCCTTTGGGCGATTTTGCAGGCCCGACCCCAACAGGCTCCTTGGCACAGTTAATAAAATCGGATGCGGCAGCCGATAGGGACTGGCGGAATGCAAGCATCCTTCCATTGAATATTGTGAATTTCGCCGTTAACTATCAATCACCCATCGCACAAATAAAATGGGATGTGGTAAATGAGTACCTGACCAGCAATTATGAAATTGAAGTAAGCATCAATGCTATTGATTTTGTGCCCCTGCAGAAAGTGGCTGCAAGGAACGGAGGGGCAAGTAGCTACTTTTATGCTTATACGCCCAATGCACTGTCGAATGTTTTCTATTACCGTATCAAGCAACAGGATAAGGATGGGAAAGTATATTATACCCAAATCATTGCTGTGAGGGTGAATAGGACAATCGAGCTGGCTGTTGGACCAAACCCATTCCATTCATACATCAATATTGCTTACAATGCCAATTCCCAGCAAAAGATAACAATTGGCCTGTTTTCCATTGACGGAAGAAAAATACTGGACAAGCATGTGGAGGTTCTCAAAGGTGCCAATTCAATACAATTGATGGATTTGAATAGTGTTATATCAGGAACTTATCTACTTAAAATCCAAACCCCGGATGGAATGAGAACCGAGCAATTGCTTAAATATTAGGTATTAACGTCTTGTGCTATTGAAAATAGGTTTGTACCTATAATCCGCAGTATGACTATGTTTCGACAAGCTCAACATGACATACTGCTGTCAGCTTGAGCCTGTCGAAAGCCGCTTTCATAAAGAGTTTCATAGGTTAATAGCACAGCAGGTTAGGTATTTAGACGAGGAATCCTTGTAACCCCAATACGTTCCAATCTTCATATTTCCCTTCCGAATGCCACCAAGGGGGAATGCATAATCATCTATTCTGTAGAAGGGAAGCTGATGCTGAACAAATATGTTGAAATATCTGGCAGATTAAAACAGCCATTGGCTGAAAAAATTTATTGAACAAATGGATTGCCAAAAAACCGAAAGTGAAGAAGAATACTGTCTGGAACTAGTTGGCTTGGAAGCACCGATAAAAACGATTCGGAAAATGTGCCAATTTTTTTGTGCCAATTTTATTTTGGCACAAAAAAATTGGCACAAAATGAAGTTGATTTTTCCAATGGGGTCAAGAAAAGCCATAAACTGGGAAATTGCCAAGGCCAAATTAGCCCATATTGATCCATTCATTGATAACATGGATCAATGGTAATTAAAACAATCTCTCCACTATAAAACCGATAAGTTATTCATAGCCAAACAATATTGTTGGGTCTTTGGTCGTTGTTCTAATTATTCACAAGGATGAAACCCTGTGAAATCCAATTCCTATCCAAAAAGACCTTACCCATACCACTATGAAAAGGATTTCTAATTTGCTGAAAGCAAAGGAAAGAAAGGGCTATTTGGCCCTGATTAAGGGAGATTACCTTATTGGGGAGTTTCTGCTTGCCCTATTATTTATTTTAGCTTCTATTTTATTCCCACTATTTTCCCATGCCCAAAAAGGTAAGGACGGAACAATCAGCTATTCACCAGGTAGCTCAACCACTATAGCGCCAAACAGGTATTCGGCCTTGGCAAGCAGTGCTGCCAGCGGCTCAACAACGGTTACCGTAACAAGTATTACCAACTTGAGTGGTACTACAACCTTTACCAATTCTGTCAATTATTTTGCAACGGCTGCCTTGGCTCCAGGGGACCTGGTAATGGTAATACAGATGCAAGGTGCCACGATTACCACTACAGATGATGCCAATTATGGAAATATCACTGCCTATAACAATACTGGTAATTACGAACTGAAAACCGTTTTAAGTATATCCACCAATACCATCACCTTCTGTGAAGCACTTACCAAATCCTATACTGTTGGGGGAACATCAAGGGCCCAGGTGGTTAGGGTGCCGCGTTTTTCAGATGTTACATTTGGCACAAATGCCAATGTTTACTGCAAGGTATGGGACGGTACAACTGGCGGCATTGTTTCGTTGGAAGTAAATGGGAACCTAGTACTTTCCGGTACCATTAACGCAGGTTCTGCGGGGTTTAGGGGTGCGGCAGTTGCTACAACATCGGTAAACTATGGAAGCACAGGTTATAGGAGCACAGTAATAACTACTGGTGCCTTAAAAGGGGAAGGCATAGCTGGTAACCAAACAGACTATGCAAGTTTGAATGGCCAATATGGTAGGGGGGCACCTGCAAATGGCGGCGGCGGTGGTGATAACCACAATGCTGGTGGTGGTGGTGGTTCAAATGCAGGTAACAATGCGGTACTGACACCTTGGAACGGAACAGGCATAAAACCATCTGGTTACAATAGTGCATGGAACCTTGAAGCCGCAAGTTTCTCAAGCGATATCTCAAGAGGCGGCGGGCGTGGTGGCTATTCTTATGGCAGCAATGATCAGGATGCAGCAACTGTTGCCCCTGGCAATGCAGGTTGGGGCGGAGATAGCAGGAGGAATGTAGGTGGTTTTGGTGGCAGGCCCTTAAATTATAGTAGCAATACCTTATTGTTTATGGGTGGCGGTGGTGGTGCCGGAGAGGAAAATGATGGATATGGCGGTGCTGGCGGCAATGGAGGAGGCATCGTATACTTACTGGTTTCCGGTACGGTTAGTGGTACAGGTTCCATCACGGCCACTGGTGCTGCAGGTTCAAATACAACGAGCCCCGGCAACGATGCTCCGGGCGGCGGCGGCGGCGGAGGGGCAGTGGTGGTACTTTCCAACTCCACAATAACAGGTGTTTCAATGAGTAGTGCTGGTGGCAATGGTGGGAGCCAATCCATTAGTGGTACTGAGAGCGAGGGTCCGGGCGGCGGCGGCGGCGGCGGCTATATATTGACCACCACCACTTCTGTGACCAGGACCGTTTCCGGTGGGAACAACGGGACAAGTAATTCGGGTGCAGTTACAGAATTTCCACCCAATGGTGCTACAAAAGGTGATGCGGGCACAATAGCCACTGGCACTTATACAGAAGTCAACAGTTGCTTCAAAGAAATCAATGGCTTAAGCTCGCCTACCTGTACCAATGGTACAGGGTCCATAGCAGCCTCAGGTACCATCATCAACTCCTATTATGCAGGTACAGCGTCTGTAAGTGCAGGTGCAACAAGGATATCCGTTGGTTCACAAAGGTCTGGTGGTGCCACTACAAAAATATCCCCAGGCGACCTGTTATTGGTCATCCAGATGCAGGGTTCTACCATCAATTCTACCAATACTTCGGCTTATGGTGCTGGTAGTACCACGTATGCTGGTTACTTGACAACCGTGGCAGGCACTTTTGAGTATGTATATGCGGCAAGTGGGGTAAATAGCAATACGGTTTACCTTACTACACCACTCAGGAATTCCTATACGTACAGTGCGGCTTCTGGCAGTGCTGGCCAATATGGTTTTCAGGTAGTAAGGGTACCTGAATATACTTCTTTGACTATTGCAGCCAGTGCATCCATTACCGTAGCGGAATGGAACGGAAGCACAGGCGGTATTGTGGCTGCCAATGTTTCCGGTACAATGACCCTGAACGGAGGAACAGCTATTACTGCTGCCAATCTTGGCTTTAGGGGAGGAGGAGGAAGGCAATTGGGTGGCGGTACTGGAGCAAGTACAGATGCAGTAACACTTTCATCTAATGATGCCAATGGGTCCAAAGGTGAAGGTATTGCAGGCACACCAAGATATACACGTTCCCTTGCAGGTGTTTTGGTAGACAACGGGGTGGAGGGTTATCCCAATGGCAGTTATGCACAAGGTGCGCCAGGCAATGCTGGCGGTGGGGCAACAGATGGTGACATAGCAGGAAACTCCGAAAACACTGGAGGCGGTGGTGGGGGTAATGGTGGTGCAGGAGGACGTGGTGGCAGAGCTTGGAATGATCCTTCACAATATGGTGGTTATGGCGGTGCAGCTTTTTCCCAGGCTGCTGCTACCCGCTTGGTTTTGGGTGGTGGTGGTGGTGCGGGCGCCACTAATAATGGCAGTGCGGAAAGTCTTGGCGATAATTACCAATCTGGTTTCTATAGTAGCGGCGGTTCCGGCGGGGGAATGGTATTCCTGAAAGTGAATGCCATTAGTGGTTCAGGAACAATCAGTGCAAACGGTGCATCTGGCCTGAGCGTGGAAAGGGATGGCGGAGGTGCAGGTGGTGCAGGTGGCTCGGTGTATTTGTACTCAACCAATACTGCAGGTCTTGCTAACGTAACCATCACTGCCAATGGTGGCAATGGTGGCAATGCTTGGGCAAGCCAAGCTGATTTAGGCGCCGCCAATGACGGCAACCCCGAACATGGGCCCGGTGGCGGCGGCGGTGGAGGTGTGATCTATACCAATGGCGCCATCAATGCTTCCAGTTCCGTAGCTGGCGGCAATCCCGGTATTACAACAACAAGCAATCTTCCTTATGGAGCTGCCACTGGTTCCATCGGGATCAAGCTTACATCTGCAACTGACCCGATAAAAATTGTAAAGGTTTTTTGCGATATAGACGATGACAATGACGGTATCACCGATGTGAACGAGAACCCGTCATCGGTTGACCCCTTCTCCGATGCCGATAACGATGGCATACCCAATGTGTACGACGCCACATCTGGGACAGTGGTTGCTTGGGTGGATTCGGATGGCGATGGTATCAATGATAATTATGATACGGACAAGGACGGGAAGATCAACGAACTGGATATCGATAGCGATAATGATGGCATCACGGACAATGTGGAGGCCCAGAGCACTTCCAGCTACAAGGTTCCGAGCGATGTGGATGCCAATGCCGATGGACTGAACGATGTGTACGGGACATTGGGCTTGACGCCTTATGACCTCGACGGTGATGGCGTTCCCGATTACCTGGATACGGATACGGACAATGATGGTGTACCGGACAGGAACGAAGGTGACAGGAACAGTCCCTTTGTTACCATTTCCCAGGCCACAATTGATGCCAGTGGGGACAGTGATGGGGACGGGCTGATGGACATTTTTGACAACGTGAATGCCGATGCGCTGACCACCAACTATTATACGAATGTTACGATGGGCAACATGGGCCCATTGGGCAACTTTGCAGGACCAAGCCCAACCGGTTCGCTGATAGGTCTGCAACAGTCGGATGCGGCAGCGGATAGGGACTGGCGCAATGCAAGCATATTGCCCTTGCACATCATCAATTTTGCCGTAAACTACCAATCGCCCATTGCCAATGTGAAGTGGGAGGTGGCAAACGAACTGCAAACAAACTATTACAATGTGGAATTCAGCATAAATGGAACAGATTTCACCACTGTACAAAAGGTAAATGCAAACAATACTGGTAGCGCCACTTATTTTTATCCGCATTCATTGGCCAATCAAGCTGGAACAGTTTATTACAGGATCAAGCAAGTGGATAAGAACGGTGCCGTTTTTTACACCAACATTATTGCTGTAAAAATAAACAAGGCAAATACCCTAACAGTAAGCCCCAATCCGTTCCGGTCCTTCTTTACTGTTGCCTATACCAGCGACAAAAGCGAAAAAGTAACGGCAAACGTCATTAGTAGTGATGGGAAAACTGTTGCAGTTCAACAGTTTACCGTTCCCAAAGGTGTAAACTCATTGTTAATCAATAATTTAGCGGCCCTTGAGCAAGGTATTTATTATCTTGTATTGAAGTCATCAACAGACGCACAAGAAGTAAAGCTGCTGAAGATCAACTAATCATACTTAACACGTATTAAAAGCCCATTTATAGCCAAAATGGGCTTTTTTTTATTTGGGGTACCCTAAATGGTACCCTTTTTTGTGGATAAACTGTCCCAATCATGGAGAAATCTACAAATAAGACATTTTTCCCTCCATTACTTGCAACTATTCATTGTGCCTTAACATCTTATCGGAGGTTTGTATACTTTTGTGGTCTTCTGCGTTCAATTTCCATTCCTATTAAAAGTCAGTAAGCTACAATTTTTGCAGCCACGATTTAATCCATCGTTTTAAAACCTCCAATCCAATACCTTTTGAAGATGCTTGTTGCTGCCCAAACAAATTGGCTACTATTAACATTTTTACATGAAAAGGATACTAAGCATCTTATTGATTTCTTTATTGGCTTTTACTAAGGTCAGTGCACATAACGTTCAATACTATACCAGTTGTGGGTATGTATGTGCCGGTAGCAACCTAACGGTTGATGCCCAAATTGCCAATGCTGGTAGCGGCACGCGCTATGCTTGGCAGTACAGGGACAACTCCGGAACATGGAAATGTTTTGCAACTGGTTCAAATACAATCAATGGAACTTCTTTTACCGTTTCTGGGGCCACAGCTACCGGTCCTGCCAATGATGCTCCCTTACTGACTATCCAATCAGCAACAACTGCTTTGGAAAATGTTCAAGTGAGGGTCTTGATGACCGATGGTGGCGATCCCTGTGCAACAAGCCATTCTGGTTATTCTGTTTGGGGTGGCGATGATGATCCAGACAATAAATATATTTCCTTGCGTTTACACGTTTTATCAGGTTCTGACTGCAGCACAATAGCTACCTATTGTGCTCAAGGTGGTTGTAACGGCAACACCATGAACGATGCAAATGGGTATTATGGTGGTTTTGAATCAACCAATAACTGGAGCAGTGCATCTACAAGCTATACAAGTGGTGGTGCAAGCGCAGGGCAGTATACTGTTCTGAACAATGTAAGGTCTGTGCAAAGCAGCTATCCTGCATTTGCACCAAGGTCTGGCAATTACATGATGTATGTAAATGGGTCAACTACCAGTTCCACCAAGGTTTGGTACAAGTCGGTTTCAGTTACAGCCGGTTCCACTTATCAATTTAGTGCATGGATTGCCAATGCAAACAATGCCTCAACCAACCTGCCCTATATACAATTACTTGTTGATGGAACATTGGTTGCTACTGGTACAGTAACATCAACAGCCGGTGACTGGGATTTTGTTCAAGGAACTTATGACGCTGCCACTACAGGAACCATCACCATTCAAATTATTGACAACAACATACAAAGTGGTAACAATGACTTTGTATTGGATGATATCTGCTTTAAAAGTATTGGAGCCACTGTTTTAACATGTGGTAGTGGTTATTTTAACCCAGTAGCTTCTGCTGAAGGGTTTAACGTATTTGTAAAAAATGGTATCAACTTCCAAGGTGGACATACAGATGCTTCTGTGGCAATGGGTGGAGACGCCACATTAAATGGACTTGTAACGATTGGAGCTTCGAGCACTGGAGCCTATCCTTATGGTGCCGGTAATGTAAATAACTATGGTCTTGTCATTGGGGGGAAAATCACCTACTCAAGTGGTAGCCAATCAGTGATAAACAATGGTTTTTTAAGGCTGGGCAGTACAACAAATTCAAGATTGTTCTACCAAGATTGCAATAGTGCCAATGTTAATCTTAGGGTTGCTCCTTATAATGCAGATTGCAACACTTCATATAGTGCCAATCCTCAATTGCAGGTTCAGCAAAGCCAAACAAATGGTTCTGCAACAGACCCTCACAATATTGCCTTTACTTCTGCTTTTACAACGTTGCAAGACAATGCCAATAAGATGGTGTTCTACACTGCATCTAGCAGTTGCAGTAATAACCTGAATATCATCACTTTGGGTACAGGAAGCCAAAGTATTACTTTAGTTGATAACAAGGTAAACGTAATTAACATTGCTGCTACTGATTTTGATGATATTACAAGTATTACTTTCAATAATGTTCCTTCTGCTACAAAACCCCTTGTATTCAACATCAGCGGTACAGGCTCACTTACTTGGAGTGCACCTAATATAGCAGGGTTAAGTGGTGCCAACGCACAATATATTATCTATAATTTCTACAATAATTCTGCTACAATTACCCTAACTGGCGCTAATACTGTTTATGGAACTGTGTTTGCTCCTGCTGCAACATTTATTAAGAACCATACAGGGAATATAGAAGGTCAGGTTATTGTATCTAGCTTTACTATGAATGGCGGTGAAATTCACTACCAACCATTCAATGTTTGCTTACCAGAATGCAGCAGCACATGCACCAAAACTTCAGAAACATACCCCAACCAATACAACACTGGTTTCGCTGCCTCATTGAGCAATGCAACTTTTGTTGGTTCTTCTGGAACATGGACAGCTAATTCAAATGCCAATGCCACTGTGGTATGCGTTCAGCCTTATTATTCAGCATCCACTACCTATGCTTTAAAAATTGTGAACTGGAACACTAGTGGCAAAACTGCGGGTACCTGCAGTGCTGCGTCACCAAAAGTGGATTTGACCACAGCTTGCTGCCCTACTGAATTAACATTGAACTTCACTTTATGGACATATGCTTGTACTTCTGGTGATGCCAATGCTTCATTGAACATTGATTTCTCAAGTGACAATGGTAGCACATGGACCAATGTTTGGACTAAAACATCTGCACAACTGTACACATTATATGGTGCAAGCGGAAAGGTAAACCTTACTGTTTCCATTCCTACAGCATACCAAACAGCCAATTTCAAATACCGATTCCGTGGTGAAATGGCTGCAAACAATTCAAACAACTTCTATCAGTTCATTGATGATATCAGCATTTCATCCCCCACCACTTGTACAGCTTCCTTGACATTGGGCAACCTTGTTTGGTTGGATTCTGACAACGATGGTGTGAAGGATGCGAACGAACTGGCTTTAAGTGGCTTTACCGTTAAGTTATATAAAGATAGCAATGGCGATAATGTGCCAGATGGTGCAGCCATTGCAACCACAACAACTGATGCAAACGGTCTTTACCAATTCACTGGTTTAGCGGCGGATAAATATATTGTTGGGGTGACCATGCAAACAGGGTATACGGTAGGTACAACTATTACCAGCAGCAGTACTCCTGATAATGATACTGATAATGACAATAATGGCATTACACTGGTAAGTGGTGAAGTCCGCAGCAATAAAATTACATTGACCAGTGGCGGAGAACCAACTAGTGGTTACACCAACAATACATTGGATTTCGGGCTGAAAGGAACTGGCAGCATTGGGGATTTTGTTTGGGCCGATACCAATGGTGACGGGATACAGACATCAGGGGAACTTGGGTTGCAGGGAGTGGTTGTAGTGCTTACTTATCCTGATGGAACCACAAAAACCACCACTACGGATGCAAATGGCAATTACCTTTTCTCCAATTTAGGCCCAGGAACTTACAATGTTAACTTCACTTCGCCTGTTGGTGCTACACCATCACCTGCTGTTCAGGGTACTGACGTTACAAAGGACAGCGATCCAATTGCGGATAATGTGACTGTTGTGTTAACAGCAGGTCAAAACCGCACAGATATTGATGCTGGTTTTGTTTGCTGCACGGAGACGTTGTCATTTGGTGAACTTCTTTGGATTGATGCCAACGGCAACGGTATCAAGGACGGTACTGAAACTGGCTATTCCGGTGCAACTGTAAAATTATACAGGGACAACAATGCTGACAACGTACCCGATGGAGCAGCCATTGCCACCACCACCACCAATACAAGCGGCATTTATAATTTCAATAACCTTGCTGCTGGCAAGTACATTGTGGGTATCACTATCCCTTCTGGGTATATGGCTTCTTCCATTATAGGTACCAGTGCCACGCCTAATAATAATATTGAGACCGATAACAATGGTGTGACTGTTGTAAGTGGTGAATTGCGTTCCAATGCCATCTCGCTTACTTCCAGTAACTATACCTTGAATTTCGCCATCCGTACCACCGGTACAGGCGCTGGTTCAATTGGTGACTATGTTTGGAACGATCTCAATAAAAATGGTATACAAGATGCTGGCGAGCCCCCCATTGGGAACGTTACAGTTACATTGACCTATCCAAACAGTTCAACAACGGCAACTACCACGGATGCGAATGGTTTCTATATTTTCAATAACCTGAGTGCAGGTACCTATACGGTAACCTTTACCACCCCTGCAGGAATGCTTGCTACATCATCTAACCAAGGTTCGGATGATACAAAAGATAGCGACCCTGTTAGTGGTGCAGTAAGTGTGGCGCTCACTGCCAATCAGGCACGTACGGATGTTGATGCAGGTTTCTATTTGAGTTCAGCGTCTTCTTCTTCTTGTGGCGTTGGCTACGTGACCAAGAACACAACATTGGTAACCAATGGAAGTTTTGCTACCAATACTTTGTCACCAGGTTCCGGTAACAGTTTCAGCGGTAGCTGCACAACTGCAGGTTTAACATATAGCTACAGTGGCGGCAGCTTCAAAGCACAGGCCCAATACAGCGGTAACAATGTGTTCCCCGGTTCAGAAAGAGGCTTCTCTTTAATTAGCTCTACTGGTACCTATTCTTATGGTAGTGATGTACAGGCTCCTTTTCCGGGCGATCCAACCAATAAGGTAGCAGCCAACACTTCGTTCATGCTCCACAATGGTAATGATTTGATTGGTGAAGCCTTGATTTGGGAACAAACCGTTACAGGATTGGTTGTTGGTAAAACATACCGTTTCAGGGCCTATGTTACCAACATGATTGAAGATGGCAGTCTTGGTTATGATGACCCAATAGTGAAAGTGCGCATTGGGGGCACTTCTGGTTTACCTGATGGAACAATCGTTGTTGCAGCTACAACATTAACTGAAACGGCTACCTCCAATTCGGCTGCATTGAGCGGTTGGAAGAGATTGGAATATGCATTTACAGCCACTGCTACAAGTATGGTATTCAAGGTTACCGATGCCCAAACAAGTACCAATGGCGATGACTTAGGCCTTACTGCGATAGGTATAGATGTTTGTGAAAAAGATACGGATGGCGATGGTATTGCCGATATTGATGATATTGATGCTGATAACGATGGTATACTCAACACCGTGGAAAGCGGCGGGTTCAATCCTTTTGGTGATGGTGATGGCGATGGTATATTGAACTATAAGGACCCTACCCCAGGTGTGGCTGGTTTAACATGGACTGATTGCAATGGTGATGGCATCAATGATTTCTTTGATTTTGATGGCGATGGTATTATTAATGCATTGGACCTGGACAGTGACAATGATGGTATCCCGGATATTGATGAAACTAGGGATGTTAAAGCCAAGGACAATAATAACGATGGCATGGCCGATGGTATTGATGCTGATGGTGATGGTTTGATGAGCAGTGCAGATGCCAATGATGCAGTGGCGGGTGGTCCAGGCTTGACACCACAGGACCTGGACAAGGATGGCAAGCCTAACTATCTTGATTTGGATAGCGATGGTGATGGTATTACCGATTTAACTGAAGCCACTGGTGTATACGATGCTGATGGCATAGCCAATGGTACGGATACCGATGGGGACGGAATGAGGGGCGGTTATACCAATAGCTCAACCGTAGCAGATAACTACAATGGTTTTGGTGGACGTGGCATCACACCAATTGATACTGATAATGATGGCAAGCCAGATGCTTATGACATTGACAGTGACAATGATGGCATCCCGGATAATGTGGAGGCACAGTCAACTTGTTCATACAAGCTGCCTACAGGTGTGGATACGGATGGTGATGGGGTAGATAATGCCTATGACCTGGCTAACAGTTCATGCAATAAAACATCAGCGGGCATTACTCCTTTTGACAAGGATGCAGATGGGGTTCCTGACTATTTGGACCTGGATAGTGACAATGATGGTGCTCCAGATGTAAATGAAGCTTCCGGCATAAGTGGCAGCTTTGTAACCAATAGAAATGATACTGACGGCGATGGTTTGTATGACCAGTTCGATGGGTTTAATTTAACAACTGCTACCAGTAACTATTACAATAATGTTACCAATAGCAATATGGGACCTTTGGGTGGCTTTGATGGCCCGGCCCCTTCTGCTTCTTTGGTCCAGTTGGTAAAAAGCACGGTTGGTGACTGTTCATCTGGCGATAGGGACTGGAGGGAATGCACCATTCTTCCTGTAACATTGCTTGAGTTCAAGGGTAACCTGAACAACAACACCGCTAAGCTAATGTGGACCGTTACCAACGAAATCAACATGAACTATTACGATGTTGAACGTAGCACCGATGGGGTTAACTTTACAAAAGTGGCCACTGTTTCCGCTACCAATGCCTCTGTAGCTACTTCCATTATGAACTACAGCGTTAATGACGGTTTATTGAATATTGGGGCTTCTGTGGTTTACTACAGGTTGAAAATGATGGAAAAGAGCGGCAAGTTCAAGAACAGCAATGTCATTACTTTCAGGTTGAACGGAAAAGGAAACGCTGGCATAGTAGTGAATCCAAACCCTGCAGTAAGCTTCTTCAACTTGAAGATCAGTGCAGTTAAAGATGCAGTTGCAACGATAAGGGTAATTGACCTGTCTGGTAAGTTGATGATTTCCCAAAGCAGCAAAGTATCCACAGGCGTCAATGCCTTTACTTTCAGCAACCTTAGCAATTTCAGTGCAGGTACTTATAGCGTGCAAGTGATGATTGAAGGCGAACTGTACACCGAAAAATTGATTGTTACCAAATAAGGAATTGACCCCTATGATTTGTTTTGGAAGGCCCCCGATTTTCGGGGGCTTTTTGTTTGTGACCATTCAAACAGTTTGTCCAGAAAATAATGCAGGCTTCTGTAACTTCCACCACTATAATTTATTCAACCATGAGAAAATATTCCTTTACTGTTGCTGCATTGATAGTATTGTTTGCAATCAATACCAATGCCCAAAAGAAATCCCTTTCAATTGACCAGGTGTTTAAAAACGGCACTTTAAACATTACCAAGCAATTGCCTTCATCTGTTAAATGGATGGATGATGAGCATTATATTATATCCCAAAAAGATGTTGCCGATGGTAAGATAAAGTGGATGTCAATTGAAGTTAAAACAGGTAATGCAACGGCTTATGTGGATACTGATTCCAGTCGTTCCTATAAAGACTTTGTTTTACCAAAAGACGCAAAAAACCTTACCTATTCCCCTGATGGAAAGAATGCGGCCTATACATTGAACAATAACCTGTACATAGAAAATGTGGCCACAGGGAAATCCACGCAGCTTACGTTCGATGGAAATGATTCCACCATGAACGGCTACGCATCATGGGTATATTATGAGGAGATACTTGGTAGGGCAAGCAAGTACAAGGCTTTCTGGTGGAGCAATGACAGCAAGCATATTGCTTTCATGCACTTTGACGACAGCAAGGTTCCTGTGTTTCCCATCTATGTATCCAATGGCCAGCATGGTTATTTGGAAAATGAGCGTTACCCAAAAGTAGGCGACCATAACCCTGCGGTGAAAATTGGTATTGTAGATGTAGCTACTTCAGCAACCACATGGGCAGATTTCAATGAACAGGACGACCAATATTTTGGGCTGCCCTATTGGACACCCAATAACCAGCTATGGGTGCAATGGATGAACAGGGGGCAGGACAACCTTAAATTGTATAACGTGAACCCGAGCAACGGTAGCAAAGCAGAACTGTACAATGAAAAGCAGGCCACTTGGATTGATCTGGATGACAATGACCGGATAGAATTCCTGAAAGATGGCAAAGCATTCATCCTGAAATCAGATAAAACAGGCTGGGCCCAATATTACCTGCACGATATGAACGGCAAGCTGATCAACCCTATTACACAGGGGGAGTTCACTGTAAAGGACCTGATAAAGGTAGATGAGAAGCAGAAAGCCATTTACTTTACTGCCCGCAAGGAAAACTCGGCAAGGTTTGATCTATATATGGCTTCCTTTGACGGCAAGAAATTGGCCCGCTTATCTTTTGGTGATTATTCTTTCAGCAATATTTCCTTATCGCCCGGCAACAAATACTTTATTGCCACCTATTCCAATATCAACATGCCTTCGGTAATGGCTGTAATGGACAGCAAGGGGAAAATCATCCGTGAACTGGACAATGCCATGGGCACTGATTTTGAAACATACAACCTGCCCAGGAAGGAGATTGTACGCGTTAAATCTACCGATGGGCTTTTTGACCTGCCAGTATCCATCACCTACCCCATAAATTTCGATACCAATAAGAAGTATCCCGTACTGGTAAGCATCTATGGCGGCCCCAATGCAGGCACCGTGTACGATACCTACCGCATGTTCCCAGCCGAAATATGGTGGGCGCAGGAGGGCCTGGTGCAGGTGGCCATAGACAATAGGAGCAGTGGCCACTTTGGAAAGAAGGGCATGAACTATATACACCGCCAAATGGGCAAGTACGAGATGGAAGACTTTATGGCCGCAGGCCGCTGGCTGAAGCAGCAGCCATGGATGGACACTGCTAAGCTCTGCATTACCGGTGGAAGCTTTGGCGGCTACATGACCTGCATGGCACTGACTTATGGGGCATCCGTTTTTAACTACGGCATTGCCAACTCATCGGTAACTGATTGGTCATTGTACGATACGCATTATACCGAGCGTTACATGGACCAGCCATCCGAAAATCCCGAAGGGTACAAAGCCACTTCGGTTATGACCTATGCCAGCCAGTACAAAGGAATGCTGCGCATCATTCACGGTACATCCGATGACAATGTACACATGCAGAACAGTATACAGCTCATTAATAAATTGGAAGACCTGAAGAAGGATTTTGAGTTCATGCTCTATCCGGGGGAGAGGCATGGTATCAGTGCAGCCAAGGGTGTACACAATAGAATGGAAGCCTACAAGTTTTACTATACTTACCTGCTCCATAAACCCGTGCCTGCAGATTTATGGAAGTAATTTTCCTTGGGCAGATTAGGTTAAACTCTCCAGTACATTAATCTGCAATTTTACTTTCCAAGCAGCTTGGAAACTTTGTTCAAGTATACGGAAAGCATTTTGTGCAAGCATATGGAACTAAGGATCTTCAAGCATACGGCGCGATTTAAACCTATAAGGTTTTTGGAAACCTTATAGGTTTTGTGCGGAGATATGTGGGAGGAGCGGTCCAATCCTCCAAACTGCCACAATTGCAGAAAAAGTGGGCTACAAACCGATTCCTAGTTGTCTTTGCCCTGTTTTCTCCCATAGTTCTCCTATGCTTCTCCCATATCTCTCCTATATCTGTCCCATATCACACCCATATTTGGGCCATATATGGTATTGCATGCAGGGTGGGGGCTGTTATTCCGGTATGGTTCTACTATTCTCAGCTAGAAAAGCTAGTTTATGCACGTTTTTCAATGTTCCCAGTACCGTAGTCCATAGTTCGCTCTTCCAAGCCGCTTGGAGAGTTTGTCCGCGCCGCTTGGAGATCTTGTTCAAGCCGCTTGGAAACTTTCTCCAAGCATACGGAAAACACTTTGTTCAAGCATACGGAAAGTATTTTGTTCAAGCATACGGAAAACACTTTGTCCAAGCATACGGCGGTCTATAAACCTATAAGGTTTTTGGAAACCTTATAGGTTTTGTGCGGGAACTTCCCCAGCAGACAACAGCAACCCGAAACCAGCAGCCGTTTTTAGAAACCTTATAGGTTTTGTGTGGGAACTTCCGCAGCAACGGCAGGAACCACTAACCGTTTTGGAAACCTTTAGGTTTTGTGCGGAGGGCGTGCAAGTTTTGTCTAAGCTATGGCTTGGGTCTCGGGTATAGATTATTTATTAAAATCCCTATAATTAAGGTGGGTGTGTTTGTAAATTGGATTACGCCAATGTCTTTTTCTTGCTTGCACCTGTGAAACGGGTTTTTGCACTTGATTTTGGTAATGGCATTTTCTTACCTGTTGCTTTGTAATGAGCAATGATTTCACTGATCCTTTTTCTGTCTGCTGCTGTTAACGGTGTTGGGTCCACTACAAAGTCAACGCCAGCGGGTTCTTTTATGTATCCCATGGTAATATGATTTAACTAGGAAAGTATTTTTTAATCAATTTAAGTGCTTCTTGTGGAAATATCACCATTTTATGCCCGCCAATATGTGTGGCACCTAGGGTGTTTTCGTAATGTTCAATCAATCTTGTTTTGGAAGTGAAGGAAACGAAACCTTCATATCCTTTATCCCAGGATACTTTGCAGGTGAAAGCAAACAGATTACCAGGAACTCCTTCATAAAGTTTGCTTTTACCTAGGTTAAATGGTGAACTTTCAATAAGGTGCAAATAATAATGGTCCTTGTAATCGCTGATACTTAAAAGTCCTTGAATAATAGTTGGGTTGTTTCTAATGGTTAGTTTGAAAACTTCTCTGTCCATTAGCTTGAATTCACTTGCCCAATTGCAAAGCCAACCTTGTTTTTTGGTAGTATGTTTTAAGTCAGCCTTGCTTACGGCAAGAATATCAGTAGGGAAACTGTCACCTGAAATAGTGTTGACTATGCTGTTTGTTAGCTTATCAATTTCAATTCCCACATGATATTTGGTCTGCTTGGCCACTTCCCAAAGGTACAAAAAGTGATTTGAGATAGCTACAGGATATCTTTCAAAAAGCGTTGAAAATTGGTAAATTACCTTTTTAGGCACCAACCGCTTTTGCGGTTTTTCTTCCAAGCCGCTTGGAAACTTTGTGCAAGCATACGGAGGAGAATTTCTCCAAGCATACGGCGGTCTATAAACCTATAAGGTTTTTGGAAACCTTATAGGTTTTGTGCGGAAACTTTCCCAGCAAACGGCAGGAACCAGTGACCCGTAACCCTCAACCCTTCCCTACCTGTTCAACAAATCAAAGTGTAGTTCCCCAAAATTTTGCAGTGAGGATAATTTAAGGTCGGCAGCTCCCCATCTTTCATCCTTGGTTTGGCTATGGTGCGGTACTATAACGCATTTCATTTTGGCGGCCTTGGCGGCTATCATGCCATTGAAGGAGTCTTCAAAGCAGAGGCATTCATACGGATTGCTGCTCATGGCCTCTGCACAGTTCAGGTACACCTGCGGGTGGGGCTTTCCATAGCCCAGGTGCTCGGCAGAGGAAGTGGCATTGATATAGGGACCAATGCCCGTAAGTTTTATGGCCACATCAATTAAACGTTGGGGGGAGGAGGAGGCCAGCCCGATCTTGAAATTCTTTTCGTGGAAGAAGTTGATGATATAATGTACACCGGGCATCATTCTGCCCTGCTGTTCCACTTTGTCTATGACTATGTCCACAATGTTCTTCTCGGCCCTTGCCAGTTCCTCATCGCCAATATTGAAATGCCTGAACCACCACTGCACAAATTCCCTAGTACGCAGCCCCGTGGTGGTGGTGTACTGTTCATTGCTGAGGCTTACGCCATAATCCCTGAAAACTTCCTCTGTTGCTTTTTCCCATAAAGGCTCACTGTCCACAAGCAAGCCATCCATATCGAAGATTACCGTGTTTAATTGCATCTGCTTTTATTAGTGCCGCAAATATATTCTACAAGTACACAGGTTATCCATTGAAATTTGGGATGGCCATGCACCATTGCCACCAGTGAAAGCAGGTATGCGGCAGGTGCCCGCCACTGGAATGGAACCACTATTTTTCAGTTCGGCTTACTGATTAGATCCTTATATTGCATCCTTGTTTGTCAACAAAAACCTACTGCAATGAATTTAGTTGAAAGGCTAAAACATATCCGTATCATCCGTTCCATTGTGTATGCTGTTGTGGGCTGCATTACCTATCCCGGTCTCGTTATTTTCAATAAGATGAAGATTGAGGGCACGGAGCACTTAAAGGACCTGCCCAGGGAAAATGTGCTGTTTGTAAGCAACCACCAAACCTATTTTGCCGATGTGATCACTTTCATCCATATTTTCTGTGCGGTTAAATGGCGGAAGGAGAACAGGCTGGGACTTCCTTATTATTTATTGAACCCCTTTACCAATCTCTATTATGTGGCGGCAGAGGAAACCATGAAGGGCAGTTTGATCAGCCGTTTCTTTACTCTGGCCGGGGCACTCACCGTGAAGCGTACCTGGCGCAGTGAAGGCAAGGAAGTAAGGCGTGGCCTGGACCCCAGTGATACCCGTAAAATTGATAAGGCACTGGCCAGGAGCTGGGTCATTACCTTTCCGCAGGGCACCACCAAACCCTTTGCCCCCGGCCGTAAAGGCACGGCGTTCATTATCAAGAACTGCCAGCCAGTGGTGATACCCGTAGTGATCAATGGTTTCTGGAGGGCATTCAACAAAAAGGGCCTGAAGTTCAAGAAAAAGGGATCATTGCTTTCCGTAAGGTTCAAGGCTCCCATGGTCATAGACTATGCATTGCCCACGGAAATTATCCTGGAGCAGGTAATGGATGCCATTGAACAGAGCAAGAAGTTCATGCTGAAGGGCAAGCACCATTTAATGACAGCATTGGATAAGTAGGGTGGAAGGCTAGAGGTGAAGGGTGGAAGGTGAGGGGTGAAAAGGTGAAAGATCAAGGGTGAAAGGCGGAGGGAGGGAAGAAGGGATATAGAATGAACTGGTTAATGGTTTGATCAATAAGTATTTTATGAAAAAGGACTGCATTGGGCAGTCCTTTTTTGTTTTTCTAGTTATGAAATTGCCTATTGGTGTACCTGCAATATCCTGCTATCCTAAAGATTAAACAATGCTTTCAGTTCCAGTGCGTCATCCGGTTTCATTTTGCCAGCAAGGATCAAGCGTATCTGCCTCCTGCGCAATGCACCTTCGTACAACCTGATTTCGTCTTCGGTTTCTGGTATAAGCGGCGGTACTTCACGTGGCTTCCCGTTGGGGTCAAGCGCCACGAAAGTGAAATAGGCTTCATTGCTTTCATACTTGTACTGGTGCAGCAGGTCTTCCCCCCAAACCTTTAAATGTATTTCCATTGAGGTGGTAAAGGCCCTGCAAACCTTGGCTTCTATATGTACCACATTGCCCAATTTAATGGGTGTTTTGAAGCTGATATTGTCCACACTGGCCGTCATGCTGGGGGCGTTGCAGTGCTTGCCGGCAGCAATGCCCGCAGCAATGTCCATCCAGTACATTAAACGGCCGCCCATCAGGTTGCCAAATACATTGGTGTCGTTGGGCAGTACCAGTTCGTTCATGATAGTAAAGCTGTTACTCGATTTTTTTGCTTCCGCATTCATACTGAAAATTTGTGGCGAAGGTAACGAGTTGGGCTGTTTGGGAAAGTGGGCAGTCAATGAAATTCCTGGAGACGTAAAGGAGCAAAGCCAGGCATCGACCTGGCTTTGCTCCTTACAGTGGGGGATATTGTCTAATTGCAAATCATGAAATTGAACTTGCTATTGAGTTTATCATAATTGGACAAATAGGAATTGCTTACCGGTGGGGCCAGGTTTTGGATACGTGCTATTCGCCATGTGCCTGATAGGTAAGCGTCACCGCCTACAAAAACAAAATCATTATAAGGATAAGGGGAATCATCTACTGATGGGGGAGATGGCTGTTCAAAGCTGAATGCAGCTTCATAGTTTCCCGAATAGGGGTCCATTTTATAGAAAGTATAGTTATTGGAATAAACATTTTCTTGGGTCAGTATCCATATATTGTTGTCATAACCTAGATGGAGCCCCCTAATGACCTTGTCAAAGTGTATGTCCTTATATATTTCATCACTGACCTCACTTAAAAAATAGATGGCATTTGCAGTGTAGCCAACAATTTGATTTTCGATACCCTTGGTTACAATGCCGGCATCCAATGCTGGATAGGGTATGAACTTGTCAATATTGTTTGTGTGCACATTTTGTTTGAAGAAAACACCATTGTAATTATCTATGCCAATACCGGCGTGGTAAACGAAACCATTGTCACCTAGTACACTATTGTTCATGCCATATTTCTTGAGCAGTGTATCGGTTACCCTACTAACATTGCCCGTGAGGCTAATGGTACCAATGCCTATTCCCTCCCCCAATCTTTTTCCATCGCTATTGATGTTTCCGGAGAAGGCAATGGTGGTATCGTTTATAAATTGGAATCCTGCTGCCACTTGCGGCCCTACACCGGTTCCATTGCCCGATACCCCACCAATTTTCCTGGGGTTGGCCGTACTGGCTGTTTCCGCCACAGGATCTGTAATAAAGCTTCTTCTGAAGATATTTATTGGAAGTGCTGGTTTAAACTCCACTATTTTACCACCGGGATAACTGGAATAGTAAACAGTATTATTGTGTGGTACCAAAGCGGAAACAGATTCTGATGGGAATAAATAGGTTAGGCTATCACCTGCAATGGAGTAATTGACAAAGAATGAATATTGGGCACCAGCACCTAATAGGTTTGCATTGTCGTAATTGATCAGGGCCACAATTGGAATTTCGGTAACAACGGGCGATATTTTTATACCGTCTTCCACACTGGAATTCCTGAATTTCCAGAACACACTATCTGTTAGCGGGTTGTAGCCAATGAGTGGGTAGTTGGCAATGTTTAGGCTTACCGGTGTGGGATAAACATCCATATTGATGGGGTACGGTGGAAGTATGGCCCTTGATAGCTCCGGCGTTTCTATGGCCATGCCGTTTTGGAGTTTATACACAGTGGAGCCAAAATCGATATTCAGCAAAGTATCTATTCTGGGAATATCCTCTACGGCATTGGTTTCTGCAGCTGCATCAGTAACCAGTAATTGGGCAAGGGAAGGGGAGGGTGGGTATGTCCTGTCAATTGAATATATTTTTGAACCGTGCCTGCCCGTTATAACATAAGTGTAGCGGTTGTCCCCCTGTATCGATATGCCCAGGATTGCGTCTGTATCGTAGATGCTATCTACCCTAATGGTAGCTGTGGCCAAGTCGAGCCGGAATGTGCACACATAATGGTCATGGGCGTCAGACACACCATATACGGCGCTGTCCTTACTATTGGTTACCATATAGTTTATATTGAAACCATTGCCAAATGGGTTTCCATAGTCATGTACCGTATTGCTGTAGGGGTCAAATTCTATTAGGTGCGATGGGGCATGCGTTGCAACGTAAAATTTACCGTTGAACCCCCAACCAAGCTTCCTTAACTGGCCAGTATTCACTTGTGGCGAATCAATTGAGTTGCCGCAAATGACCGGTATTCTTGTGATAGCCTTTGTTGCAAGGTTTATGTGGAGGAAATCAAATGGCGCTGCTGCCCTGGCAGCCATTTTTTTATCAATGAACAAAGCACTAAGCCCTTCGTTATGATAGCCATTGGTGAGGTTCTTGGCATTAATGGTGCCTGTATCGCTCCCGTCGTTGAAATAATATTCCACTGGCACAATGTCCTTGAGCCCCAATGATTTGTTGATTACTTCCAGGCTGAGCGATTGGGCATTCAATTCATATGTATATATGCACAGTATAAGCAATACTGCTAAAGTGATTTTCTTGTACATGCGATGAATAGTTTATTGAATTTTTAGGAACATAACTTTGTAGCGGTTGAATGCTGGTGCTTTTTTGAATGTTAGCTGTACTTCATCCTTGCCATTTATTTCGAGTCTGGCACCCTCAGGTATGCTGAGTAACAAGTTGCAGTTTGCCTCGGCGCCGCAGTCAATGAACTGGACCATTACAAATTCGCTATTCAAATTGTGCTTGATATTGAAAACGGTACTGGCCCCGTCGCCAATACGTGTTACAAAAGAAGATGGGGACTTTATTTCTTGTTGATTGGATGTTCTGCTTAAATCGCCTCCTCCTGAATTGACTTCGCTGTTAAGCAATTTGTACCATCCTTCTGGTTTTTTGATTTCCACCCAGTTGCTATCGGTATTGTATAACATTAACCCAGTTGCAGCATTGGCAATATTGTTCCTGTTAGATGTGGTCATCCTTGGAAGTAATAAACCTTTAGTAGTAGATTTTAATTCAAGAATTGCGCTATTGTTTACCGTATCCGCAACTCCTATGCCTGTTCCTCCATCAACTGAATTCAACAAAATATGACCTGTGGTGATTTCCATGGACCTGAACCTCTCTTTAAGAAAGTCATGTGTACCGCCCATATAAGGATCAATAAAGAGCCCCCTGTAAGTGCCGGAATCATTATTGTCATAAATCATTACAGGATTGAGGTGCAATAGACTGAAGTCTTTATACCTTCCATCGCCATAGTATAAGAGTGTGCTCTTTAAAAAATCCCAATTTGTTGAATTTGTTGGTTTGGAATCTTTAAATAGTAGGCCGTACCCGTATCCATTATACATTCCGCCCTTTCCGAATGTTGTTCCTCCATTTTCTACGCCATCTGTACTTAATATTGTTTTTCCCTGACCTAAAGTGTTATAAATGGTTATTGCCGGGTCAGATGCAAGACCGTATCCTTGCAGCCATATATTTCCATAATGAGTTTCGTAACCGTCATGGAATTCTGTATGTACTTTATTGTTTACCCTGAGACTAACATTGCCCACACTGGTTGTTCCAAAACTTATATCGTTATATCCAGCATCATTTCCACCTAGCTTTAAATAATTGTCAAGGTTTATTTCAGTAGAGATGCCAAGTTTACCAGACGTGTCCACAGTTAGATAACCTGAGTTTAAAGATGTTTTCTTGTATTTGCTAAATTTTACATCATCGTATACGGTAAGTTTGTTGGCTTCCAGATCGGAAGACAATTGCAGCCTTCCACAGGTATCCAAGGTCAATAGTCCGAAGTTGGAACTAGTTTTTTTATACCGCTTGAGCCATAGGTTCCCGTCCATGACAATGGAGTTTGTGGTACCAATCTGTATGTCTCCACCAGACATAACTTTGACCAGCTTATTGCTAATTAACCTGACACTGTCGGTGCCCTCAAAATCTACCCTATTGGCGTTATAATTAAGCAAACCAAAAGTGTCCAAACAGAAATTATAGCGGGTACTGCCATTGATTCCTTTGAATTTGGTGTTTTTGATCATTGTACCTCCAAGGTGGAAACTGTCATTACTGACGGTTAGGCCATTACCGGGGTAATAACTTTGGGAAAAACTTTTTTGAATAAGGAGCATAAAAAGACCGAGAAAGATAATCTTCTTCATAAGCGGGGTTTTGGGTGAATGATAAACCGAACTTATGAACTAATTGTTGATTATACAAATGAATGCCGAATAATAGTATTAAAATAATTTAGAGTTAATTTATTGATAGCATGTGATTGGTGCGATAAGTAGTGTATCTGAATTTAAACAGTATGATATTTTTGCAATAATCAGCCAATTTAAAATATGCTTTGTGCCTCTCAAAAGGTAAACTACCTGTGAAGCTGAAAGTTATTCAAGGAATATTTTAACCCCCTTTTGCTCCTTGGCTACGCTGGTTTAATTGATTGGTAAGGCTTACAACTGGCTTAATCTGATGGCCTTTTCTTCATGCCTGAACCAAATTTACGTGAAGAATATCCAATGTTAATGATTCCCCAAGGTAGAACAGGTTTTGTTGCCCAGCCCAGGTTCAGCATTTGAGTGGAGTGTCAACCCCCGCCACCAGTTGGAATATTCAGGCCTGTCCCCAAAATAATGATCACAAATCATAAATCCACATGGCTGCATAACCATTATTTTTTTTTGATGCTATGGCATACGATATTCGCAACAAGAACAGTTGTTAGCATGGCCACAATTTCATTTGATAATACGGAAACTGCTTTTGCCTATAAAACGGAGAAGGAACTGAAGAAAGCAAAATTTCTCTTCACCACCATGGGCTATCCTTTATTTGTGCCTATTGGTACCAGGATTACCCCTTTGCTGATAAGGGGGAAAATCCCTTTTGTGGATGGTATTGTACGGAAAACCATTTTCAAACAGTTTGTTGGTGGGGAAACCTTGGAAGAAACTGCCGCTATTGGGTCTACCCTTGGCAAGTACAGTGTGGACGTCATATTGGATTATGGTGTGGAAGGAAAGGAAGGTGAAGCTAATTTTGACCATGCAACAGAAGAGTTCATACGTGTTATCAATTATGCTGCCACGCAGACCAATATACCTTTTATAAGTGTGAAGGTTACTGGCCTGGCAAGGTTTAATTTGTTGGAAACGCTGAACGAAGCCCCTCGCTTGCGGAGTGGCATACATGATAATGAAGATGAAATTGCTGAATGGGAGCGTGTTAAGGACAGGATGTACGAAATATGTGCAGTGGCCGCTGAAAAGAATATTGGTGTGCTGATTGATGCAGAAGAAAGTTGGATACAGGATCCGGTGGATAAGCTTACGATGGAAATGATGGAAGAGTTCAACAAGGAAAAGGCCATTGTTTTCAATACAATCCAATTGTATAGACATGACCGGTTGCCTTTTTTAAGGCTTTCACATAAAATAGCCCAGCAGCAGGGCTTTATTTTGGGGGTTAAGCTGGTGCGTGGAGCATATATGGAAAAGGAAAGGGAACGGGCCATGCAAAAAGGCTACCTATCGCCCATTCAAATTGATAAGGAGGGCACCGACCATGATTATGATGAAGCGGTTGCTTACTGTATCAATAATTTGGAATCCATTTCATTGATTATTGCCTCCCATAATGAGGAAAGCAACCTGAAAGCTTTTGACCTGCTCAATAAGAAAAATATTCCCCATAATCACCCACGGGTCCATTTTTCCCAACTATACGGCATGAGCGACAATATCACTTTTAACCTTGCCAAGGAAGGTTGCAGTGTAAGCAAATATTTGCCCTTTGGCCCAATAAAGGATGTGATACCCTACCTTATGCGGAGGGCCCAGGAAAACTCTTCAATGAGTGGGCAAACAGGCAGGGAACTTGTTTTGATCAAGCGGGAACTTCAAAGGAGGAGATAGGGGGCTACTGCGTCATCAGTTGCCTGATAATATCAAGTACGCTTTCAAACTCACTGGTCTTATCGATAAATGCATCGGCACCTAATTGCAGGCATAAATCTTTATATTGGTCTGCTGGTTGACTGGTAAGCATAATTATTTTAATGTTGCCATCAGTTAGCTTAAGTTCCCTCAAAACTTCCAAACCACTTTTTTTCGGTAGGTTTATATCCAGCAGTACAATATCGGGTTTATGTGCTTGGGCCGTAATTATTGCTTCCTCCCCATCAAGGGCAATTGTGATTTGCTCTACGGCAAATACTTCATGCAGGAGCTGCTGAATACGTTGCAGTACAATGCTGGAATCATCTACCAAAAGTATTTTTAATGGGTTAGTGTGCATAGTACTTTTTAAAGCTAATCGTGTAAAGCAAGGCAAACTATTGGTGGTTAGTTATAGTGCTTACTCCATAAAGTTTGTAGTTGTTTGTACTACATGGTTGCTGTGCCAGCAATGAATTGCAGTATAATAAAATAAGCCCCTAAAAAAGGGGCTTTGTTTTACAACCAGGGGTTGAGTTTTCATCGTGTGGGGGTTCAAGAAATTACTTGAATTTGGCTAGATGTGTTTTCATGGAAAATAATGTAGTACTACATATGCCAAGTAATGAGTCAGTTGAAATTTTTCAGATGGATACTTTTAAGTAAACTAGGAATCTTTTCAAACTCGTTGTACTTGTCTATAAAAAAATCAGCTCCTAAAAAGCCGCAAATTTTCTGATGGTATTCTGTAGCAACATTGCTTACCATAATTACTTTTATTGCCTTATTGAATATTTTTATTTCTTTCAGTATTTCGAATCCGCTTTTGCCAGGCAAATTAATGTCGAGCAATACCACAGATGGTTTGTTTGCTTTTACCTCGTGCATAGCAGAATCGAAGTCCTCTGCCTCAAATACAGATTTTATATGCTCCAGTTCATTGATCATGGAGTGGAGTTTCCCTCTAATAATGTTACTATCATCCACAATCAACACACTCAAATTTTTTAGCATTTTTGGTTTATTTATAATGCAAAGGAACAATGGGGCCGGCATATCTTGAATAGTGCCAATCGTGAAAATTGGGTAGTTGTAAGAAGCGTGAATGTGGCAGTTGATACTACAAATTAGCGAAGGTCCTGAACAGATTCTTAGGCATCGATTGGATAATCGGCGCTATGTTTTTTGCGGGTTTATTTATTCAATAGCACTAAATTAGCTTGTTGCTAATAGTATAATGTGTGAGCTCGGAATTGCTGGCCATACGCATCTTCTCCAGTATCCGTGAGCGGTAAGTGCTGATGGTGTTTACACTCAAGGAAAGCATATTCCCTATTTCTGAAACGGTTTTGCCGGATGCAATTAGTTTCATCACTTCAAATTCCCTGTCCGATAGGTTCTCATGAACAGGTTTGTCATCATTGTAACTTTCAGCAAGCATTTCCGCAATTTCGGGTGTTATGTATTTTCTTCCACCCATAATATGCTGTACCACTTTTACCAAGAGTTCAGGGGCACTTTCTTTTGTAAGGTAACCCGATGCACCCGCTTTAATGGTCCTTACCGCATATTGTTCCGGGGCGTGGACACTTAAGATAAGTACGGGAACTTTTGGGGCCACTTCTTTTAATTCCTTCAATATTTCCATTCCCGATCTACCGGGCATAGAAATATCTGAAATCACAATGTCCCAATTGTCAGCCGAAGCTTTCTGAAGAAGCTCGGCCCCGTCTGTGGCTTCAGCAATCAAGGCAAGTGGGAATTCATCTTTTAATATGGTTACCAGCCCCCTTCTAACTACGCTGTGGTCATCTGCAATAAGGATCTTCATAAGAGTATTTTAAATAGGAACAATAATAGTTATTGAAGTGCCTCTTCCAACGGCACTGCTGATATAAAGTTGGCCATTTATATTGGCAATGCGTTCCTTCATTCCTAACAAACCCAATGTTTTTGTATTCCTGGTCACATCAAAACCTATCCCATTGTCTGTAATCTGCATGGTCAAAGTGGTTTTATCTGCAGATATTTCTGCTTCCACTGTTGTGGCTGCCGCATGCCGCATTACATTGGTCAAGGTTTCCTGGAAAATCCTGAACAGTACCACTTTTGTTCCATCGCTACATTCTATATTACCTGCAAGGTTATGGATGCTACATTTTATTTCCGTTCTTTTTTCGAAATCCTTGCATAGCCAGAGAAGCGCATCCATGATTCCCAGATCATCCAGTATTCCGGGTCTCAGTTCCGAGGAAATTTTCCTGATTGTTTTTACGGATTCATCCAGAAGGCCGATGGTTTCATTCATTTTTTCGGTAAGCTCAGGTTGTTTCTCTGCAATTTTTTTCTTTAACCAGCTCATGTCCATTTTAAGCCCGGTAAGTAATTGGCCAAGTTCATCATGTATTTCACGGGCTATTGATTTCCTTTCTTCTTCACGGATGTTTTGTTGACGTGCATACAGTTCCCTCAGTTCCCCGTTCAATTTAAGCAGGGCATCTTCTACTTTTACCTTATCTGTTATGTCATTTGATAGGATAAGCCTGGTTTTCCTGTTTTGATAATTTACGTCATGGGAAGTGATTTCCACTTTTATCAATGTACCATCTTTTTTAACGTGGGTCCAGGTGCCTACCTTCCTGATGGAATTGTTATGTGCTCTTGCCGCTTCTTCAACCTTACCTATGTCTTCAGCCGGGCGGATGTTGCGGATGTTCATGCCCATAAACTCATCCCTGGTATACCCATAATGTACTATAGCCGCTTCGTTTACATCTATAATGTTCAATGTATCCACATCAATCATCCACATGGGCAAGGGGTTGTTGTCAAAAAGTAAGCGGTATTTTTCTTCGGATTTCTTGAGTTCTTCTTCTGTAATTTTTCGCTCGGAGATATCCTTGTAAAAAAATGTCAATCCATCCTTGGATGGGTACACTTTTACCGAGGTCCAAAAATTCAATGGTTCATAGAAACTTTCTATTTCGGCAGCCACTTTGGTTTTCATTACTTCTTGATACTTTGGCCAGAGCTCGGTTTTTTCCAGTTCTGGGTGTACTTCCAATAAGGTTTTCCCCAGTGTTCCTTCCCTTCCCAAGGGATGGATCGTTAATGCAGCATCATTTAGGAAAGTATACCGCCATTCATTGTCCACAGATATAACACTATCATTTATCCTGTTCAGGGCCGTGTACATTTCCCTATGTATTTCCAATGCTTCTTCTTCAGCTTTTTTCTGTTCTGTCAGGTCAATCCCTATCCCAAGAAAGCATTCCTGGTTTTGATAGGTAATAGCTATGCCAGTAAAGAAGTAAGCTGTTTTTTTCTTCTTTTTTGAATAAAGATTTGCTACAATTTGTGATTGCCCTTCAGTAAATACCATTGAAATGCTGTCATTTATCATTTGCTTTTCATCAGTATCAAAAAAATCAAGAGGGCTCATTGCAATTATTTCAGCGGTGGAGTACCCAGAAACTGTTTCCAGGTTCTGGTTCCACCGTAAAAATTTTCCATCATTCCTGCATAAATAGAATAGGCCGGGCAAACTATTAATGATCGAATCGGAAAGGTCCTTTTCACGCATTATCTGTTCTTCCATTTCCCTCCGTTCAGTGATGTCCCTAATAACGGCCATGAAATTTCCATTGGGCAATACGGTGGAACTGACTTCGGTCATAAGGGCACTGCCATTTTTTCTTTTGATGCGGCGCTCAGTGATTAATTGGTTCTCAAGAAATAATTTTTCTACTTGAAGTGGCATTTTCTTTAAGTCTTCTTCAAAAAGAATATCCTTGATATCCTTTCCAAACAATTCCTCTTTACCATAACCACAAAGCAAAGCAAAGCTTGTATTGAATTCCAAGATTTTCCCTTCTTGCGTTGCAATAAAAATGGCGTCGCTGGCATGTTCAACCAATGACCTGTACTTTACCTCACTTTCCCGGATGCGTATTTCCGATTTTTTCTTGTCTGTTATGTCCTTGAAGTAAATGGACACACCATTGGGTGAGGGGTAAACAGTATTTTCAAACCATTTGCCCCATGGAAGGAATTCCTCTTCTATTTGAATAATCTGCTGTGTTTCCATTGCTTTTTTATAAGCATGGTAAAATGGCTTGCCAACACCCTCTGGAAATTCCTGCCACATATTTTTTCCAATTAAGGAGCCTTGGGGCCTGTCAAAATTTTCATAGGCCTTATCATTCACATAAGTATAGTTCCAATTTTCATCCAGGGCCACAAAGGCATCACTGACCCGCTCAAAAATTTCCTTTATCTCCACCATTTTCCTCACCACTTTCTTTTCCAGGTCCTCATTAAATCCTCTTAACTCTGTTTCCAGTTTTTTCTTTTCGGTGATATCCCTGGTGATTTTTGCAAAACCCTTAAGTTGCTTGTTTCCATCAAAGAGGGCAGCGAAAACAACATTTGCCCAAAACTGTGACCCATCTTTTTTTACCCGCAAGCTTTCGCTTTCATGGCTGCCATTTTGCGTGGCCATTTTCAGGTTATGTTCTGGTTCACCCAAATCAATTGCTTCTTGGGTATAAAAAATGGAAATATGCTTACCAATAACTTCATCTTCGGCATACCCCTTTATTTTTTTTGCACCTTGGTTCCAATTTACAACATGACCGGTTGCATCGAGCATGAAAATTGCATAATCCTGAATGCCATTTACCAGCAAGCGGTAACGCTCTTCTGCTTCCTTATTTTGTTCTTCGGCCCTCTTCCTTTCCTCTATTTCATGCTCCAATTGCTGCGCTGTTTTTAAAGAAAAAGCAACTGGCAATAACTTGTACAAATAAAAAACTGTTACCCAACTTATTATACTTGTTATGAACCTCATCAATGCACTTAACCTGTACAAGGGGAACCAGAATGCAATCGCATCCAAAAAATGTGTTGAACCACAGGCCAGGATAAAAGAAGCGAAAAGGAAATAAAGCCTTACAAATTTGGCATCATGTTTCTTCGTTATGTATTTTATGATGATAAAAGGGATGGCAAAGTAGGCCGCCCAAATGAGCAAATCGCTTATAATATAAAGCCAACCATGAAAACCACTCCACTTGCCGCAATTCCATCTTGGTGGCCATGATGAGTAGTCAAACAGATGAGTGAAAAAATCAGTTAGCTGGTCCATATCAGGTTTAAGTATCGCAAGAAGCAAATCGTTATGCGTAATAAAGCTAAATATTTAACTCCATACTTGCAACTATAATTTGATGGGAGGGTATTTGTAACTATGTAAAAATCAGTGGACTTATAAATGGTCTTAATTTAAGTAACGTAATTTGCCCTATTGCCGGCCGCTATGGGGATTGCTGTGTTGAATCTAGTTAATTGCTCCAGATTGCGGGTGAATTGGCTCAACTGGCTGCAGCTAGCAACTTGAATTAAGTATTTGGTTTTGAACAAGGTTAAAAAACCTGCTTGTACACAGCTTCTCCCCATCGGTTCATATCAATGCTATTGTAGCCATTCGCTTTTCTTTAATTTGCAGTTATGCAGCAATATCAAGAATTACTCCAGCATATTCTGGACAATGGTACCCAGAAGCATGATAGGACAGGAACCGGCACAATCAGTTGTTTCGGTTACCAGATGCGTTTCGATTTGAACAAAGGTTTCCCAATGGTGACAACGAAGAAACTGCACTTGAAAAGCATTGTGTACGAACTGCTATGGTTCCTAACTGGGGACACGAATGTTCAGTACCTGAAAGAGCATGGTGTAAGTATCTGGAACGAGTGGGCTGATGAAAATGGCAACCTTGGTCCGGTATATGGCAAGCAATGGCGCAGTTGGGAAGGAGCTGATGGCACAGTGGTGGACCAGATAACAGATGTTATCAATCAAATAAAAACGAATCCCGATAGCAGGAGGTTAATTGTAAGTGCCTGGAATGTGGCCGAACTTCCCAAAATGGCCCTGATGCCCTGTCATAGCCTTTTCCAGTTTTATGTGGCCGATGGGAAACTGAGTTGCCAATTGTACCAACGGAGTGCGGATGTTTTTTTGGGCGTGCCTTTTAATATTGCTTCTTACGCATTGCTTACCATGATGATAGCACAGGTTTGTGACCTGCAACTGGGCGATTTCGTTCATAGTTTTGGTGATGTGCACTTATACAATAACCATATTGAACAGGCGCAACTGCAATTGACGCGCATTCCCTATGAATTGCCAACCATGAAACTGAACCCGGAAGTGAAGGATATTTTCAGTTTCAAGTTTGAGGATTTCAGTTTGGAAAATTATGAGCACCATCCGCATATTAAGGCACCTGTAGCTATTTAGCGGTTTTTTGATTTGCATTTCCTGACCTTAAAATTTTTATTTTGATTGTTTCACTCATCGTTGCTGCTTCCACCAACAATGCTATTGGCAAGAACAACCAACTGCTTTGGCATCTGCCCAATGATTTGAAGTTTTTCAAGAACACCACTTGGGCCATGCCCATTGCTATGGGCAGGAAAAGTTTTGATAGTTTGGGTGGCAAGCCCCTGAACGGGAGGTTGAACATTATCATCACACGGCAGAAAGATTGGAAGCATGATGGAACCGTAACTGTATCGAGTTTGGACGATGCCATTTTTGTGGCAGGGGCACATCATTATAAGGAACTCTTTATTGGTGGTGGTGGGGAAATTTATAAGGAGGCCATGAAGATGGCCGACAGGATCTATATTACACGTGTACATGCAGAAATAGAAGGCGATACTTTTTTCCCTGAAATTAACGAAAACAAATGGCAGTTGGTAAAAAACGAGGATTTTGCTGCAGACGGAAAGCATAAATACCCTTACAGTTTTCAATTATGGGAGAAAAAGTAAGCGATGTTTATTGACTTTATTTTTTCAGCTTACCGTTATACTGTTCCGGTTTTACTGCTGTCTTATTTCTTTATTAAAGGCAATAACAGAAACTGCTTGCTCAATGCGATTGCCGTGAGCAATATCTTGTTGATTATCTATTGCTCTAGTGAACTTTGGCAAATAATCAATTTTTTGAGAACGGCTTTTACTTATAAACATGAGGGTTATACTTCCTATTACAGCCGCTTCAATTTGTTTTCTCCCTATGGTCATTTGTTTTATGCCATGTTGCTGGCCATGATTGTTCCTTTTCTTTTCCTTTTCAAGAAGATGAAGGCCAATAAGTGGCTTGTGCTTGTTGAGCTGTTTTTGTTATGGTGGAGTGATGTATGGCGCTTTTTACAAAATATGTTTAGGGATTATTTGCCATCTTCATGGAGTGTAAACTATGATGGTTACAACCTTCCATTTCAAGTGCTTAACTATCTCTCTTTATTCATTGGTACTTATGCCTTACTTTGGCTGCTTAAAAAATTGCCAAGCCAACAAGCAGAAAAATAATGTATTCACCTGTTCAATTAGCCTTCAAATACATCAATTATTACCTAAGAGCCAGCAATGGCAAGGGGCATGGCATACACTCGCCTTTCGTTTTTGAATTTGTAACGGAAGTGCTGAATGATAACAGGCAATTTTATGCCTATGAGCAAATTGAACAATTGAGGAGCGATTTATTGCTTGATAAAAGACAATTGACCATCGAGGATTTTGGTGCAGGCTCAAGAACAGGGTTAACCAAGCAACGGTTTGTAAAAGATATTGCACGTTCATCCCTGAAGCCCAAAAAATTCTCCCAGTTATTGTTCAGGATGGTTGACCATTACCAGCCCAAGACCATTCTTGAACTGGGTACATCATTGGGTATCACTTCATCTTATTTGGCAACAGCAAAGCTGGATGCCCAGGTAATTACAATGGAAGGTTCCAATGCCGTGGCCAATATTGCAAGGGAAAATTTCTGCAAGCTCGAATTGAAGAACATAGGAGTGGTTGAAGGGAACTTCGATGAAACCCTATCACTGGCCATTTCCGGATTGCCAGCTATTGATCTTGCTTTTTTGGATGGCAACCACCGCTACCAACCAACCATCAACTATTTCAATGAAGTGCTTAAGAAGTCCCATGAATACACCATCATTATTTTGGACGACGTACATTGGAGCCAGGAAATGGAACAGGCCTGGGAGGAAGTGAAGCAGCATCCAGCAGTAACAATGAGCATTGATTTGTTTTTTATAGGGATAGTCCTGCTGCGGAACGAGTTTAAAGTAAAGCAGGATTTTGTGGTACGTTTTTAAGGGAAATGCAGCCCCAGTCTATAAAAATTCTTTTTCTGCGCTCTTTTTTTAAATGATTTCCCCTACTTTTGCCGCCACAATAAAAAGATGTAAATTACCGGACGCTATTTAAAAGAAATTCAGATGTCAATTACAAAAGAAAGAAAGTCAACAATTTTTGCAGAATTTGGTGGTGCAGCCACTAACACTGGCTCTATCGAGGCTCAAGTAGCTTTGCTTACAGAGCGTATCTTGGACATTAGCAAGCACTTGCAAGTGAACAAGAAAGATTTTTCCACCCAACGTGGTCTAATGAAAATGGTAGGTCAACGTAAACGTTTGCTTACTTACATGCAGAAGCACAACCTTACTGGATACCGTGCCCTGATTGAAAAACTTGGCTTAAGAAAATAATAATAGGTATATGATAAAAGCTATTCCCAACTGACTTTAATACGGTTGGGAATTGCTTTTTTGTGCTTGTACCACTTCTTCAAAAATTAATTCATTGGCTTGCCCATAAACTGGTTATCTGCAAGCCATAAATCCCAAACAAATTATGTTATCACAACCAATACAATCAAGCTTCACATTGCCAAGCGGTGCTGAAGTTATTTTAGAAACTGGCAAATTGGCCCGTCAGGCCGATGGTGCAGTTACAGTTCGCCAAGGCAACTGTATCATTTTGGCAACCGTTGTTGCCAACAAGGACCCCAAAGAAGGACAGGATTTCTTCCCCTTAAGTGTGGATTACCAAGAGAAGTTTGCTTCTGCTGGCCGTGTGCCGGGTTCTTTTTTCAAGAGGGAAGCAAGGCTGAATGACTATGAAATTTTAACCAGCCGTTTGATTGACAGGGCGTTGCGTCCTTTGTTCCCAGAAGATTATTTATGCGATGTGCAGGTGTTGATCAGCCTCATTTCAACTGATATTGAAGTAATGCCAGATGCTTTGGCCTGTTTGGCTGCTTCTGCTGCATTGGCTGTTTCCGATATCCCTGTTCAGGAAATTATCAGCGAAGTGCGTATTGCACGCATCAATGGCCAAATGGTGGTAAACCCGACCCGTTCAGAATTGGCCAAGGCTGATTTTGAATTCATCATTGCGGCTACTGAAAAGAACCTCATGATGGTGGAAGGTGAAGCCAAAGAATGTTCGGAAGAAGATTTAGTGGCCGCTTTGCAATTGGCACACGATGCCATCCGTGTACAAATCAAGGCACAAGCTGAATTGCGCGCCAAGAAAGGCATTACCACAAAAAGGGATTACAAGAAGCCAGCAACGAGCGATGAAATCAATGAGAAAGTAAAGGCTTTTGCAAAAGATAGGGTTTATGCTATTGCTAAGAGTGCTTCTGCAAAAAATGAGCGTAGCGATGCTTTCAGCGTTTTGAAGGATGAACTGATTGCTAGCTTTGGTGAGGAACTGACCGATGGCGATAAGAAACTGGTAAAGAAATACTACGAAGACCTTAAATGGGAAGAGGTTAGGAACATGATGCTGGAAGACAGGGTACGTTTGGATGGCCGTAAGCTGGATGAGGTTCGTCCGTTGGCTATGGAAATTGATCCATTACCTGGTCCCCATGGTTCTGCGTTGTTCACAAGAGGTGAGACCCAATCTTTAACAACCGTTACTTTAGGTACAACACTTGATCAATTATTAATTGAAAGTGCTGGCAAATCAGAATATTCCAAATTTTTCCTGCATTATAATTTCCCTCCTTTCTCCACTGGTGAAGTGAAGATGATGAGAGGTGTTGGCCGTAGGGAAGTGGGGCATGGTAACCTTGCCATGCGTAGTTTGAAACAAATGATGCCGGGTGGGGAATATGCTTACACTACAAGGGTGGTAAGTGATATCCTGGAATCGAATGGTTCATCTTCCATGGCTACTGTTTGTGCTGGTAGCTTGGCATTGATGGATGCTGGTGTGCCCATTCCTAAACACGTTTCTGGCGTGGCAATGGGACTGGTAACACGTGCTGATGGTAAATATGCAATTCTTACAGATATCTTGGGTGATGAAGACCATTTAGGTGATATGGACTTTAAGGTTACCGGTACACGTGATGGTATTTGCGGCGTTCAAATGGACATCAAAGTAGATGGTCTGAGCATGCAGGTAATGATGGAAGCACTGGCCCAGGCACGTGCTGGCCGCTTGCATATTTTGGATGCCATGTATGAGTGCATGCCTGCAGCCCGTCCGGAAGTGAAACCACATACTCCAAGAATGGAGAAATTGATTATCGACAAGGAATTCATTGGTGCCGTAATAGGCCCAGGTGGTAAGGTAATACAGGAAATCCAACGCGAAACCGGTGCTACCATCAACATTGAAGAAGTTGGCAATTTTGGTGAAGTGAGCATTTTTGCAGTTGAAAAAACAGCTTTGGATAAAGCATTGGCTTGGGTACGTGGCCTGACTGCCATGCCGCAAGTGAATGAAGTGTACGAAGGCACCATCAAGGGCATTAAGGAATTTGGTGCTTTTGTGGAGTTCCTGCCAAAGAAAGAAGGGCTGTTGCACATCAGTGAAATAAGCTGGAAACGTTTGGAAAGCATGGATGGCATTTTCAAGGAAGGTGATAAGGTAAAAGTGAAATTGATGGGCATTGATCCACGTACCGGCAAATTCAAATTGAGCCGCAAAGCGTTGATGCCAAGGCCAGAAGGTGAAAGAAGGGAAGGTGGCAATGCACCTGCGCAGCAAGAGAGCAACAATTAATATGAATGATTAATAGCGGATGGTCAATATTGCGCCATTCACCAATAAAATATCAGCCCCCGATTTTATCGGGGGTTTATTTTTACAAAATGAACTACGTACAAATTACTGTTGCAACTACTGATGCAGGATTGCAGGAAACATTGATTGCGCTATTGGCCGATATAGACTTTGATGGGTTTGAGGAGAGCAGTGAAAACCTGAAAGCGTTTATTGATGAAGGCAAATTCGACGCAGTTTCTGTGGAGGAAATTGTCAGTCAGTTTGGACTGGCCTACTCAACGAACACAATTGCAAAGCAGAACTGGAACGAATTATGGGAATCAAATTTTGAACCTGTACTGGTAGATGATTTTGTAGGGGTCAGGGCAGGGTTCCATCAGCCATTAAAAACTGTTGAGCACGAAATCATCATCACACCAAAAATGAGTTTTGGTACGGGCCACCATGCCACCACCTTTTCTGTAATGAAGCTGATGAAAAATATTGATTTCAGTAACAAATCTGTTTTTGACTTTGGAACAGGGACGGGTATTCTGGCCATACTTGCCGAAAAACTGGGTGCCAAGGAAATCCTGGCTGTTGATAATGATGATTGGTGCATAGAAAATTCCTTGGAAAATGTTGCCAAAAACAATTGCCAACATATTGAAATTGCAAAAGCAGATGATGCAAACTTGATTAGGCAATTTGATATTGTAATTACCAACATCAATAAGAATATTATTCTGGATAACCTTTCATTGCTGGCTGGTGATGTGGTAACTGGCGGAGAAATTATTTTAAGTGGATTATTGAAAGAAGATGAACCAGGTATTCTTTCAGCCACAAACCTGCTTGGATGGAAACATGTTGTTACCATTGGAAAGGGAGCATGGATTGCTATAAGGTTCACCAATTAAAAAAGTTACCAGTGTGAAAATCTGGTTGACTTCCGAATTTCGGTGGCGATATAAAATTGACAGGCGAGCTATCGAGAATAGGGGGCAAAAATTTGTCCATCAACTGAATGGCAAGAATGTGTCAAAACAAATCCTGATTTTTAAAATACCACTTTTTTGTGCCTGGAAAATCAGTAGAAATTTGTAAAGAATCCTGTTCAGCATTCCTCAGCATTGAAATGGCGAGGGATTTTGCATAGAAAGTTGCTTATAACCAGCCACTTGGATTAATAAAGTTTGCTGAAAGCCTGTTATGTAATTATGAATTTTGGGCGCACCTCCCTATATTTGCCCTACCTCCAAACTTCAACTACCCATGAACGAATTTTTCCTAATCGTTTTGGCATACCTCATTGGCTCCATTCCAACGGCAATATGGGTAAGCAAAAGGTTCTTTGGAATTGACATCCGGGAATATGGAAGCGGCAATGCCGGTGCCACCAATACTTTTAGGGTGCTGGGCAAGCAATGGGGAAGCCTTGTGATGATTGTTGATATTTTAAAAGGTGTTGCAGCTACTTCTTTATATATTATCCTCCCATCAACTTATAGCGGAAGCGAACACGAACTTTACAGGACCAATTTCATGATTGCCTTGGGCCTTGCCTCAGTGTTGGGGCATATCTTTCCCATCTGGGCAGATTTCAAAGGCGGAAAAGGTGTGGCCACTTTATTCGGAATGGCCATTGCCATACAACCTTTGGTAGCTGTTTGCTGCATTGGTGTTTTCCTTTTCGTGCTCTACCTAACAAGATTTGTTTCTTTAAGTTCCATCTTGGCCGGTGTAGCTTTTATGGTATTTATATTGTTCATTTTCAATGAGAAAGAAACCCTTTACCGCATTTTTGCGGTCCTAGTTGCCTTGATGGTTGTGTTGACACACCAAAAGAATATAGGAAGGATCCTGAAGGGAACAGAAGGAAAAGTGCCCATCCTGAAATTCAGGGACACCCGCAAAAGAAGAAGGCAGTAGATTTTTACATTTTCCCCAGTGCAAATTATAATTGGTACAAAAGTTGGATTAACGGCTTTGCAATTGCTGGCCTGTATTATATTACGCCACTTTTCCAGATTACGGAAACTGGGAGGGGCCCGGCAGCAAAATTTGTCCCACAAAATACATTTATGAACAAGAGAATTTTAACCGCCATTATTTCAGCAGCAATATTATTTGTTGCTTGTACCAGGAATGCCATTACCGGCAAGAGCCAGTTTACTGCATTGGTTTCTGAAAGTCAAATGCAGGACATGGCCAAAACGCAGTACAAACAATTCCTGACCGAAAGCAAAGTGGTAACAAGTGTTTCCAATAAGGATGCTGAAATGGTAAGAAGGGTGGGAAGCAGGATTGCAACGGCTATTACTAAATATTATACAGAACAGGGATTGGGGAAGGAACTGGATGGCTATCAGTGGGAATACAATTTGGTGGATAGCAAGGAGGTGAATGCCTGGTGCATGCCTGGCGGCAAGATTGTGGTTTATACAGGGCTTTTGCCCATTACCCAGAATGAGGCGGCGTTGGCCGTTGTTCTGGGACATGAAATTGCACATGCTGTTGCAAAACATGGGCAGGCAAGAATGAATGAAGGCTTATTGCAGCAATTGGGCGGTGCGGCATTATCTGTAGCCGTAGCCAGCAAACCCGCTGAAACGCAAAACTTATTTTTGAATGCTTATGGCGTAGGTACGCAAGTTGGTATTGCACTGCCACATAGCAGGGCACAGGAATCGGAAGCGGATTTATATGGATTGCGTTTTGCAGCCTTGGCCGGGTACAATGTTAGGGAAGCCATTCCTTTATGGCAGCGGATGAAAGCTGCATCCAGCGGGGGCAGCAAACCTCCGGAATTCCTAAGTACCCATCCAGGTGAGGACAAGCGAATTGCTGATTTAAATGCTATTATGGACGAAACGATAAGGGATTATTACCGACCGATAAATAAATAATCATTGATTTCCAATGTGATAAAGTGTTAAAGCCTTTCAATAATCAAATTGAAAGGCTTTTTGTTTACCAACTACGGTTACATTTTGGTAACTTCGCACTCCTTTTATTACATCACCTGAAAATTTTATTTAGGCATGTCAAATCAGAGTTTGTTTGAAAAATTGGAATTGAATGACGAGAAGAACCTACTGATTCAAGGACTTCCCTCAGGAATCGAGAAACAGTTTGCAAAGCTTTCCTACGCAAAAAATGTTACCCCCCTCCTCAAGAACAAAAAAGTGGATTTTGCATTGGTGTTTGCAGTTAATCAGAACCAGCTTAACAATGTGCTGAAAGAAGTTTTTTCTGCACTGCACAGCAACAGCAAATTATGGGTAGCTTACCCTAAGCAAACAAGTAAAATTGTTAGCGACCTTAATAGGGACTGCAGTTGGGACCTATTGGTTGAAAATTCTTTTGAGGGAATTAGCCTGGTAGCATTGGACAATGTTTGGAATGCAATGCGTTTCAAGAAAAATGAGGTAATTGTTCCAAAGAAGAAAGCAGAGCTCAAAGCGGAAAAATTTGAAAAAAGCCTAGTGGCGCCAGTAGTGGACAAAGTGCTGGTTTCGGATAGGAAAATAGCAAGTCGCAAGAAACTGGCTGAAAAATAAGTTGGTAATATCCAATAAAAAAGGAGCAGTGCAACTGCTCCTTTTTTATTGGGTTTAATTATTATGATTTAAGGTGCATACTTTCAATGATGCCCTCAATTTTCTTCTCCAGTTCGGCAAACTTCACATCAAACTCTTCCTTACTTTTCAGTTTTGTTTTTACACTGAAATAGAATTTTATTTTTGGTTCCGTTCCACTTGGCCTTGCCGAAATCTTACTGCCATCTTCTGTGATGAACTGCAGTACATTGCTTTTTGGTAAACCGGTTTCCCAACTGTCGCCACTTTCAAAGTCCTTACCAATCTGCTTTTCATAGTCAATCAGTTCCATCACTTTGCTGCCGTTAATTTCTGTTGGTGGGTTCTTCCTATATGCTTCCATCATATCGGCAATTTCCTTTTGGCCGTTCATGCCCTTCTTGGTAATGCTGATCAATGTTTCATAGTAGAAACCGTACTTGATGTACAGTTCAATCATCTTGTCAAACAGTGTCTTCCCTTGTTCTTTTTCATAAGCAGCCATTTCACACAATATAGCTACAGCGCTTACGGCGTCCTTGTCTCTTACATCATTTCCAATCATTAGACCAAAGCTTTCCTCACCACCAACTATGTAATTTTCCTCACCTTCCTTTTCACGTATCAGGTCGGCAATCCATTTGAAACCGGTGAGCACATTGTAGCAGTTCACATCGTTCAGTTTGGCCACTTGGTTCACCATTTCTGTGGTAACAATGGTGCTAACAATCATATCGTTTGGCTTGGCAATACCCTTGCTTTTTCTTGCTTCAATCATGTAGGCAAAAGCAAGCACGGCTGTTTGGTTGCCATTCATCAACACCCACTCACCTTTATGGTTCTTAACCCCCACGCCAACCCTATCAGCATCCGGATCGGTACCACACAAAATATCCGCATCCAGTTCCTTTGCTTTTTGAAGCCCAATGCTCATGGTTTCCTTTTCCTCCGGATTTGGATAGACAACCGTTGGGAAATTGCCATCTGGTGTTGCTTGCTCCTCCACTACATGCACGTTGGTAAAGCCAAATGCTTCAAGTGTTTTGGGAACCAGCATGATACCGGTGCCATGTATGGGCGTGTAAACAATCTTGAGGTCTTTTTGCTTGGCAATCACTTCGGGGTACACACTTAATCCCTTCACCATTTCTATATAAGCATCATCCGTCTCCTTGCCCAGCAATGAAATGTTTGCTTCATTGCCACTCCATTTAACGTCATCCACATTAGCAATGGCATCCACTTCCTTGATTACATTTTTATCGTGCGGTGGTACCAGTTGGCTACCATCTTCCCAATAAGCTTTGTAACCATTGTATTCTTTCGGGTTATGGCTGGCTGTGCACATAACGCCTGCTTTGCAACCCAGTTTGCGGATGGCAAAACTGAGTTCTGGTGTGGGCCGCAAGCTTTCGAACAACAATACTTTGAAACCGTTGGCTGCAAAAACGTTGGCAACTGTTTCGGCAAAGAAGCGGCTATTGTTGCGGCTATCATGACTTATGGCCACTTTTACTTCTTCCTCACCATATACTTTTTTTAGGTAATTGGCAAAACCCTGTGTGGCCATACCTACTGTGTACCTGTTCATTCTGTTAGTGCCAACACCCATTATTCCACGAAGCCCACCTGTACCGAATTCCAGGTTCTGGTAGAAGCTTTCCGATAGTTCCTGTTCATTTTCTGCCTGCATTTTCCTGATGGCAGCTTTTGTTTCCTCGTCATAGTTGCCCTGCAACCATTGGTTTACTTTGTCCAAAATAGCAGCGTCCATTGAATTGTGATTTTAGATGTTTGATGATGTGTACCAAGCAAGAAGATTACTAGTAAGCTTCAATTGCATCGTACACTTTTTTGTTTGAACATTATTGAACTTTTTTGCCTCAGCGTTTCCATGTTCCTGTGGCAAAGAATAGCAAGTTTAGGAATATTTAATCATTTATTGAAGGCTGTGAACAACTCAAAACGAAATCATCCCGTAAGTTTGGGTTATGGTCAAAGGAATACAAGGTTTAAAGGTTAAGGTGCAAGGTATAAGGTTGGGCATTGCTGTTGTAATATTATTGGGACTATCAGCAGGAA
>JAHEZD010000127.1 GCA_023251255.1 Chitinophagaceae bacterium | reverse complement strand
ATATAGGAGATAGTCACATTCAAACCGCTGGCTTCCGCAGGTAATCTTTGACTATCCTCTTGCAATTGACGGGTTGGGTTTTCGCCACAGGGAACACTTGGGATACCTGTAAAACCAGCCTTGTTTCACTCAAAAATCGTGTGATGCGGAATGCCTTCCATCAAATTTAAAGAGCTTCCTAGCTAAAAAGGCCCAAATCGCTTTTCTTTGCTGCATTCAAAAAATAATTATGAAGCTTTTTCTGATTCGTTACACCAAGCTTGTTTTTATCTGGTTGCAATTGCATAGGGTCTTTGGTTGGTTAAGCGGGGCCGTTGCCAATTTGTACTGGCTGACAAAATTTTCCCAATGGGCCTATCAGAACAGGAAAGTTGCTTACAATGATTTTCCCAGCAGATGGGACTATTTCAAGCGGAACGATATGTACAAGTGGGTAATTGAAAAGGAGCAATTGACGGGTCCCATCAATTATCTTGAATTTGGTGTGGCGGGCGGCGAGAGCTTCAAATGGTGGCTGGAACAGAATAAAAATGTAGATAGCAAATTTTATGGCTTTGATACTTTTGACGGGCTGCCCGAGGATTGGGGCCCATTTAAAAAAGGGTCCTTTACGAATAACAATACTGTACCCGAAATAAATGATGGCAGGGGCAGGTTTTATACAGGTCTTTTTCAGCAAACGGTCCCTGGTTTTGCAAAGGAACTGGACAATAGTAAGCGGAATGTTCTAATGATGGATGCAGATTTGTATTCGGCCACTTTGTATGCCCTGACTTCATTGGCCCCCCACCTCAAATCTGGTGATATTATTTTCTTCGATGAATTTGTGGTGCCTACGCATGAATTCAAAGCTTATTCAGATTTTGTAGCTTCCTATTATATCAATCTTGAATTGATAGCTGCTGCCAATAATTACTATTTTGCTGCTTTTAAGGTTGTTTAAAGCAGGCGTATATTTTTAGGTACTAGCTTAGCAGATTAAACTTTTCCAGATGAAAAAGATAATACTTTCCTTTTGCTTGATTGCTTCCCTGCACTGCTTTGCGCAAACAGAAGAAACCGTTGGTAAACAGTATTACAACAAATTGTTCGAGTACGACTATGTGGAACGGAAACCCATATTCCCTTTTACTGCTGATTCATTGCGTAACTTTTATTTATCCCATTTCACTGCCTTTGATTCATTGGTCACACGTTGCATAGACCATGGCGATACGGCAAAATACATCCGTGTGCATTTTGAGTTTGTGCTCGATGAGAATGGTGTTGCCTATGACCCCAAATTCTTGTTCATAGGCTCCACACGGTATAAATCAAGCAGTGGTGATAAGAAGATAAAATACTTCGATGATTTAAAAACCTATTTTAATGATGCTACGAAAACCATGGTAAAGGCAATGCCAACCTGGAGACCGGCCTTGCAGAACAATGTAAGGGTGAACTGCAGGAAGGAGGATTTCTTCCAATTATGGTTGGGCATCAATCCACCCACTGAATAATTAGCGTAAGAGACTATCGAGTTTTTGGTGGAACAAAGGGAAATCGTTCAAATTATTGTGCGTTCCATTTTCAATGGTGATGAATTCGTCAACCGGTTTCATCACCATTTTTAGTTTAGCGGCATTGCTATAAGGTACAACACCATCAGCTGTTCCGTGGAAAACAGTAATGGGAACGGTTATCCTTTTGAAATATTCGTTTGTTGGTATTTTATACTTAGCAGTATAATCAACAGGATAAATCCATGCATAGTGCTTGGCCATGGAAACCAAACTGTAATAAGGTGTTTCGAGAATGAGCCTTTTGCATTTTTGCGTACTGGCCAGTTGGGCAGCAATGCCCGTACCCAAAGACTTCCCATAAATAATGATGCTATCTGAATGGAATTGTGCATTCGCCAATTTGTAGAACTGCAATGCCTCGTCGTATAATAGTTGCTCGCTCAGTTTCCCTGTTGATTTGCCAAAGGTTGGATAATCTATCATCCATACGTCATAACCGTTCTGCGTGAAATTTTTTGCGAAAGGGGCATAACGGTTGATGTTCTGTCTGTTGCCATGGAAATACAGAACGACTCCCTTGCATCCTACGCCATGTTTATTCGCATTCACGGATACAATTGTATCAGATGGTAGCTTAAACTGAACAAGGTTAAAATCCGTAGCAGAGTCATAAGGAATAGTTGCTTCGGCAAATGGGGCAGGAAAATGATAAGCATAACCTGCTGCCAAAGGAACCGGGTGGAACAACAGGTTCTCCTGAAAATAGTACAGTGCTATACCAACAATGATATAAATGATCAATAGGACCTTCAACCATTTGAATAATTTCTTTTTCATGCAAGTTTTCTAGTATTTCAGAATATCCCGGATAAAATTATGGTACTCATTAAAAGTTGGTAAGTTATTGTGCCTGCCACCATGTATACGGATCAGTGTAATTTTATGGGGGTTCAATTTCTGCAGCTCCTCGCTTTGACTGATGGGGATCAGCCGGTCTTTTGTTCCATGCAGGATGTAGGTATGGCAATTTACTTGCTTGATCCATTTATCTGTACGCAAATGGAAACGCAGCACAAAGCGTATGGGGAGTATTGGCAGGAACCTTTCAATGGCTTTTTTAAAACTATAATAGGGTGCGTCCAATATCAGGTACCTTGGCGTATTGTCTGCAGCAATTTTGGCCGCAAAACCACTACCCAAGCTTCTTCCATAAACAAGTATGTGTTGTTCTGCATATTTCTCCGTTAGCTTCCCATATACAAACTGCATATCATCCAACATGTCCTTTTCTGTTCGCTTGCCTGTGCTTTTTCCGAAACCACGGTAATCAACCAGCACAACATCATAGTCATACCTATAAAAATCCTTTGCATATTTTGCCCAACCTTTAATGCTCCTACTGTTCCCGTGAAAATAAAGTATCAGGCCCTTTGGGTCAGTACGGTAGAAGTGGAGCCCATTGATGCTTACGCTGGGTGCTGGATGGAAAAAAAGTTCTGTAAAAGGCACATCATATTCAAATTTGAAGTCGGCTTTCAGCTTCTCCGGTTTGAATATGAACTTTTCCTGCACGAAATAAGCAATGATGGAGAGTACAAGGATGCCAATGATGGTATAAACGATGATTGTGTTCAAATGTTTGCGTTGTGTTGTAAGTTCCGTTATTTATTCCACCCAAACAATAAACCAAGCACCGTACTAATTTTCGTCGTAATATTCAGGATAAATGCGCTTCAATTTTGTATCGCTGATAGGTGCCACAATCAATGGGAATTTCTCCACGGTCACAAAACTGGGATCCAATCCAAAGCCCCTTTCTTCACTTAAGGAAATCTCCTTCAACCAGAAGTGGAGTTTCATGATGATCCTTTCCATAAAAGGGAGTTCATTGTCCTGGCTCAAGTATTTTTCCAATACGATGAACTGGAAATCGCCCACCACATTGTTCCTGCCCAAACTTTCGTAACGGCTGGTAATATTTACTTCTTTATTGGCCACTAGGTCCAGTACCACTTTCTTGAACATAAGGTTGATGCGCTGCTCAACCCTGAAACCCAATCTGAACTCCACACGGATGATATCGTTGGGAATGATATGTTCAACGGTGTACTCACAAGTATAAGGGTCATCCAAAACATCCACATGTACAAACCAGTAAATATCCGCACGTTTGGGTTTCCTGTTCAGGATGGAGTAGATAATCTTATGCTCAATTTCCTTATGATTGTTGGCGCTTGTCATATAAACCAAGTGCGTAGCATATTTGGCAACGGTCCTGTCGTTGCTCAGTTCCTGGATTTGTGGTATGTAATCTTCCATGCGGACAAACTCAACATACCTGTTCTTTATTTTCCGGCTCCTGAACCAGATGTACATCACTGCAAACAAGGCACCACCAACAATCAGCGTTACATAACCTCCATGTGGGAACTTTTCCAGATTGGCAATTAAGAAGGAAACTTCAATGGCCAAATAAACAGCTAGATAAACATATATCCATAAAGGGAAGACCCTGTGGCTCACTAGGAAATTGGCAAATAGGATACTTGTACTTATCATACACATAGTAATAGCCAAGCCATAGGCCGCTTCCATTCTGGAAGATTCCTGGAATACCAAAGTGATGCCTACGCATCCCAGCCATAAGAGTAAGCTGATGCCCGGTATATACAATTGGCCTTTTTCTTCAGTGGGGTAATTTACCTTCATTTTGGGCCATAAATTCAGGCGCATGGCTTCAGCTATCAATGTAAATGAACCACTTAATAATGCTTGGCTGGCAATGATGGCGGCAACCGTAGCAATAATGATTCCTATCAGCTTGAACTGCTGCGGCATGATATTGAAGAAGGGATTGAAAGCTAGGTCGTAGGTGGTATCAAAAACTTTACCTGTATTGAATTTGAGTATCCATGCACCTTGCCCCAAGTAATTCAGTATCAAACAGATTTTCACAAAGATCCATGACATGCGGATATTGTCCTTGCCACAGTGGCCAAGATCGCTGTACAGTGCCTCCGCTCCAGTAGTACAAAGGAAAACAGCTCCAAGCAGCCAGAAACCTTTTGGGTAGTGCGCCAACAAATCGTAAGCATAATAAGGGTTGAATGCTTTGAAGATGCTCAGGTCATCTGTCAGGTGCAGTAAACCCAAAAAAGCGAGCATACCAAACCAGATGCCCATGATGGGGCCAAACAATTTTCCTATGGCCGTTGTTCCAAATTGTTGCAAGAAGAAAAGCAAACTGATAATGGCAATCACAATAATAACAACAGTGCTTTGAGGGATGTCATGCAGTTTGGGTAGCTGCCTCAAACCTTCTATGGCAGAAGTTACCGAAATAGGGGGGGTAATAATTCCATCAGCTAGTAGGGCTGCACCACCGAGCATGGCAGGTATTACCAACCATTTCCTCCTTCTTCTTACCAGTGCGTACAAACTGAAGATGCCGCCTTCACCTCTATTGTCTGCTTTTAAAGTAAGGATTACGTATTTAACAGTTGTCTGTAGGGTCAATGTCCAGATAATGCACGATAACGATCCAAGAATCAGTTTCTCGGTAATTTCCTTATCATCAACAATAGCTTTTAAAACGTAAAGTGGAGAAGTTCCAATGTCACCGTAAATAATTCCTAGAGCGATTAAGAGTCCGGCTGCTGAAACCTTGTTTATATGCTTGCCCACAAAGAAATTGCGTTTAATTCGGCAACAAATGTAGAAGTAAAATAGATGGTGCAAGCAAATCTTTTATTACCAAACGTTAGTTTAGAATGTACTTTTTTATATGGCCAAACGTGGGGTTCATCACAATTGTATTTAGGTCCATTATGCAATTAAACCCTTTGCCTATCAAACTGTTCGTTCATAGGTCCAATCACTTTTCTATATTTACCTTATGTACAATTTGCCCTACTTTAAAGAACAGGATGTTTCGGTTGTGATTGAGTTCATGAAACAGCACCCATTTGCCATGGTAATAGGGGTGGATGCAGAAAACAAACCAGTAGCCACACAGGTTCCGTTACTCTTGAAGGAAAGAAATGAGGAACTGTTTTTGCAGGCGCATATCATGAAGCATACAGATCACCACAAAGCTTTTGAGCAGAACCAGGATGTGCTGGTTGTTTTTACAGGCCCAACTGCTTATGTAAGTGCAAGCCTTTATGAAAACAAGCAACAGGGTTCTACTTGGAACTATCAATCCGTTCATGCAAAAGGAAAGTTGAACTTTCTGGATGAACAGGGATTATTGCAATTGCTTGATGAACTGACCAGCCATTTTGAAAACGACCCGTCATCTCCATCCCTCTACAAGAATTTACCGGAAGATTATATACAACGTTTAAGCAAAGCCATTGTGGCTTTTGAAATACAGGTCACCGGTATAGAAAATGTATTTAAGCTTAGCCAGAACCGCGATAAGAAGAGCTTTGAAAATATTGCTGAACATCTCGGAAAAGGCAATGCTGACCAGCAGTACATAGCGGGCGAGATGAATAAAATTAAGGGGAAGCTATTTGACTAGTTCAATTGTGGGTCTATTGGGTAATTGACCATTTGGGAATATTCACCACCGAGGTCCTTTAAGGATTCTTTCCAAATAAGTTCTGCCTGTTCATGGAAAACAAGTTGTTGGGTGCCTTCCCTCGTAATCCAACTTTTGTCTTTTAATTCTTCTTCCAGTTGCCCTTCGCCCCAACCGCTGTAACCGATAAAAAAGCGGATGTCATTGTTACGGATGCTATTCTCCTTTATTAAGGTTGCAACCACTTCGAAATCACCACCCCAAAAAATGCCATCGGTAATTTCAATGCCGCCAATTTGCTCCGGGCACTTGTGGAGGAAATGGACGGTGTCCTTTTGTACAGGCCCGCCATAATATAGGGGAATATTGAAACCTTCAAAATCTGCCATCAGTTCATCCAGTTTCTGGTCGTAAAGTTTATTGAGTACAAAGCCGAAACTCCCTTCAGTTTCGTGATCACAAAGCAGTATAACTGTTCTAATGAAGTTGGGGTCCTTTAAAAAAGGATCTGAAATGAGTAATAGGCCAGGGGCTATATCTACCATACGTGAAAATTAAGCTATTCAATGAAATTGCAAAAAAAACAGCCAACTTTTTTGTCGTTAAAATGCTGATAAATAGTTAGGTGGTTCACTTTCAAAACTTGGTTACAGTTACATTTGTTATAATGAAGAAAACTTTACCTGCCATAGTTGTACTCATTTCGCTATCACTGCTTGGCCTTATATGGCTTCAGGCTTCATGGTTAAAGAACCTGTTGGAGGTAAGGCAATCGCAACTTCTCAATAAAGTAAAAGATGCTGCTTCTGCAGTCGCCAACGACCTCAGCAAGGCTGCCTATAATGGCCCAAGTGTAAGGTTGCCGCGAAAGGGCTCCAGCCAATTAATGCTAAGTGAACCCACCTTCAAATTCTTGAGGCCTGCTTCTATTTCAGATAAGTTCATGCAGCAGGATATCTATGCAAAAATCCGCGAAGCTTTCAATAAACAGGATTTGAAGACATTCAAGTTTGAATTTGCCATTGCCAATTCCGAAAGCGATTACGTCATGCAAAGCGGTAATTATGCAACTGAATATTTCGATTCCACCAATAGCAAAAAAATATGGCTTCCCATTGCCCCAGAAACAGGTACCGATCTGGAAAGTTTGACAACTGCTGAAAATTTGATATTGATCGTTCCGGATTTTAAGGCACAGGTCTGGGGCAGTTTGAAATGGGTACTGATTGGTGCCATTTTCTTTATGCTTGTAATCCTAGCAGCATTTTATTTAACGCTGAAAAGTTTGTTCAACCAAAAAAAGTTGAGCGAAATCAAAAGTGATTTCATCAACAATATGACGCATGAGTTCAAAACGCCATTGGCTACCATCTCATTGGCAGTTGATGCCGTGCGCAATGACAAGGTCCAGCATGATAAGGACAAGATGCAGTATTTCACCGGCATCATCAAGGAGGAGAACAAACGGATGAACAGGCATGTGGAAACCATACTGCAAGCCGCTTTAATGGAAAAACAGGAACTGCAGTTGAAGTTGGTGAAGCTTTCCGTTCACAAACTGTTGAGCCATGTGCTGGAAAATTATGAACTGCAACTGGACGATAAACAGGGCCGTACCGAAATTCATTTGAATGCCCAGCATGATATGGTGGAGGCAGATGAGGTACATTTCACCAATTTACTTTCCAATCTAATTGACAATGCCATTAAGTACTCCAAAGAAAATTTGCTTATCAGGGTTTCAACGCATAGTACCGGCAAGCATCTTGTTATTAGAATTGAAGACAACGGTATTGGCATGAGCAAAGAAAGCGTGAAACGGATTTTCGAAAAATTCTACCGTGCCCATACTGGCAATATACATAATGTAAAAGGTTTTGGACTGGGCATGAGCTATGTGAAAACAGTGATTGATGCCCACAAGGGAAAGATTAAAGTGGACAGTACTTTAGGCAAAGGAAGCTGCTTTATCATTGAACTGCCCTTGGCCAGAGGAGAAAAGTAACTAACCAAGCCGCTAATAAAAGACCGTTCCTATACAGCCACCTTTGGTTTTCCTTCGAAATTTTCCCGGTGTTCTTCTGTAGTTGTGAAGAAATTCCCAACAAAAAATGTGTCATTTTTAAAATCAGGATTTTATTTGACAGATTCTTGTTTCGCAATTTTTTGGTGAATAGCTTCCGCTACTCCCCGATGTTCTCATCTGGAACTTTGTGTTGCTGGCAAAGGTGGGAGACTTGCTAAACTTGCAACATACTGTCCCCCTCGCATCAACCTTTAATCAGTAAGCTAGGAATTGGAAACAAACTTGCGATAGGGGCCGGCTTTCAAATTTAGTTTTTAGACTCCTAGCTTTTAACCTTTAGTTTTCCGTCTAATATTCCATCTTCCTCAACTTCGGCGCTTTTAGCCAAGTTATGATGACAACAAGTAAAGTTATACTGCCACCAAAGATCAGTGAAGGCCTCAGTCCCATTATTCTTGAAGTAATACCACTTTCCATCATGCCCAGTTCATTGCTGCTGTTGATGAACATGGAATTGACAGAGGATACACGCCCACGCATTTCGTCGGGTGTTGTCAATTGGAAAATGGTTCCCCTGACCATCACACTGATGCCATCACAAGTGCCACTGATCAATAATGCAGCAAAAGAAATGGCATAGAAACTGCTCAGTCCAAAAATGATGATGCACAAACCAAAGCCGGCAACGGCATACATCATTCGTTGGCCCTGCTTTTTCCGCATGGGAAACAATGTAAGCAAAATAATGATGGTCATGGAGCCCATATCCGTGGCGGCATTCAGCCAGCCAAAACCTATTGGTCCAACCGCTAGAACCTTGCTCGCAAATTCCGGAATCAGCGCCACTGCACCACCAAATAACACTGCAAAGAGGTCCAATGAAATGGCACCCAATAATATTTTATTGGTAAACACATAACGCAGGCCTTCTTTCATGCTCTCCCAGGCCACTATATCTTTTTTTGTATGGACAATTGGCTTGCGGGCAATTTTTGCAATCATGAACGAAGCCAGCAGGATGTAAAAAAGGATGATGCAGAATGTGGTGTTCACTCCGAACCAAGCAATGAAGAAGCCCGCACTTGCATGACCCATGATCGATGCAATCAAAAAAGTGGATGAACTGATATTGGCTGCAAACTGCAGGATATTCCTCGGGACCAATTGTGATACAATGGCATTGGTGGTGGGGCCTACAAAAGCCCTGATAATGCCTGTCAAAAAAATAATCCCGTAGAAGCAGAGCTCCAACATTTTGGTGCTCATTTGTTTTTCAAGGAAAGAAGAGGTCACTACCACCAGGCTAACCACACATAATGAATAGCTAAGCATGCCTTTTACCAGCAAGGTCCGTTTGTCTGACTTATCAATTACATGACCTGCATACAAAGCCAAACTGAATACAGGAACAAATTCAGCCAGGCCTACCAGCCCAATGGCCAATGATGTTTGTGTAAGCTGGAACAGTTTGTAGGCCAGTACAGTGGCCACCATCCGTAAGGACATCACGTACAGGAAACGGGCAACGATAAAGAACTGGAATTCCTTTTCGTGAAGGGGGGAGAGGCTATCTTTTTTTATAGTTAAAGCCATGTGTGTTTTAGCGTAACTGCCAGCCTTGACGACTCAGCGTTACCGAAGAGTTACCGAAGGCGAATCAGGTTTTTTTAATTGGACCAGTTTCGACAAGCTTGTTTGCCGACAAAGGCAGTTTCACCACCTAACATCCTACTCAATATCAGAAACCTAAGTCACCACTTCCACCAGCTTGGTTTTAGGAATATTGGCGTTCCTGATGGCAATGTTCCTAACGGCCAGTGAAGCAAAATCCCTGAATGCTTTTTGTGAAAGCTCATCCTGGCCCACCATGGCAGGTACACCTTCATCGCCACCTTCCCTGATGCTCTGTACCAAGGGTACCTGGCCTAGGAAGGGCAGGTCATATTCCTCAGCCAAACGTTTGCCGCCTTCCTTGCCAAACAAATAATATTTGTTGTGGGGCAGTTCGGCGGGTGTGAAGTAGGCCATATTTTCTACCAAGCCAATAATGGGGACATTAATTTGGGCCTGTGCAAACATGGCAATACCTTTTTTGGCATCTGCCAATGCCACATTTTGTGGGGTGGTTACAATTACCACACCTGTTACTGGCACGGTTTGCATCAGGGTTAAATGAATATCGCCGGTACCCGGTGGCATATCGATTACCAAATAATCCAGTTCACCCCAGTCCACATCGGTCACAAACTGTTTGATGGCACTGCTGGCCATTGGCCCACGCCATACTACCGCATTTTTTTCGTCTACCAGTAAACCAATGCTCATTAATTTGATACCGAATTTTTCAAGTGGCACAATCAACCCTTTGCCACCATTGTCTTTCATCATGGGCCTTTCGCCACGTACCCCAAACATGATCGGCACACTCGGGCCATAAATATCTGCATCCATCAAACCCACACTTGCACCACCTTCTGCCAATGCAAGGGCCAAATTTGCAGAAACGGTGCTTTTGCCAACGCCACCTTTGCCACTCACTACCGCAATGATATTTTTTACGCCACTCAAAACTTTATCGCCTTGCAAACGGTTGCTCGTTGTATTTGAAGTGAAATCCACTTTTACCACGGCATCCTTGTTCACCAACATTTTGATGGCATTCTCGCTGGCCGTACGCATCATGTCCTTCATTGGGCAAGCGGGCGTGGTAAGCACTATCGTAAATGCCACTACATTCCCACTGATCATGATGTTCTTGATCATGTTCAGTGTTACAAGGTCTTTTCCTAGATCGGGTTCCTGTACATTACTCAATGCTTTTAGAATATCTGCTTCTGTCATCTCACTCAAGTTTTTGTTAAAAAGTCCGCGGTGGCTGCAAAGTTAAACTTTCAAAGGTTTACTTTGTTTCTGTTTAGAAATTGGACTTGTTGAATAAAGAAATTTTTGAAGGGAAGCAGTGGAACAGGAACGAACTGTGCCATTCCTGCATTTTTGGACACTTCTGCAAGAATATCTTGGTCCTGCTTTTGTAGAAGTGGGGATTGGATTACTTTTATGGAAGGAATAATTGCAGGAACATAGGCATGGACCAAATAAATGACAGAGCTATTGTTCAGGTAATTTTTTCAGTACAATGTTCAAATAGTTGAAATGCGTGCAACCCAATGGTTGCCCGACCCAAAATAAAGCTGGTAACCAAAAAAAGCTACATGGTAAAAAAATTACGCACACTCCTTTTATTGCTGACAGCTTTCAGCTTTGCCGCTAAGGCCCAGCAAATGCAGCCAAAAGATTCTGTGGTGCAATTGTATGGTGTGGTAATGACTGCCGACAGCCTCCGCGGCGTACCAAATGCCAGCGTAATTGTTGTTGGCAAGGGGCGTGGTACCATTACCAGTTATGATGGGGTGTTTTCCATTGCCGTATTGAAAGGTGACAAGATTACTTTTTCTTCCATTGGTTTCAAGGACAGAACGATTGATATTCCTAAAACATTGACTGACAACCAATATAGTGTTATACAATTATTGGTCAACGATACCACTTTTTTACCTGCAACCATCCTCAAGCCAAGACCCAGTCGTGAACAATTTGAAAGGGACTTCGCTAGCAGCCGTGTGCCGGATGATGCTTATGAAATTGCCCGTCAAAACAATGATGAAGCCAAACGCAGGATCCTGATTGCAAGCCTCCCAGCAGATGGTAGGGAAGCAGTGAACTACCAACTTCGTCAACAGGCCAATAAATATTATTATGCGGGACAAATTGCTCCGATGAACATATTGAACCCGTTGGCCTGGGCAGACTTCATCAAGGCCTGGAAGCGTGGCGATTTCAAGAAGAAGAGCTGATGCTATTGCTTGTAAATGAATTTGACCATCGCATTGCTTGAAAAATCACTGCTCAAACTTATTTCGTATTTTTTCCCGTTTGTTTCAATAACCAATAAAGCTGTATTGGGCGGTATGGTGCCCAAATTGTTTGCCATCATGGTGATGGTTTGTAAGGAATTGCTTTCTGTTACAACGAAACTTATCATTTTTGCACTTGCAGTAAGCCCATGCTTATACAATATAATGGAGTCGTTATGAAAAAGCGTAACCGTATCCCCATCAATTTGGCCATTATCGTATAGAGTCAGCTTCACGGTATCACTGGTTTCAATTGTTTGCACCAGCACATCCTTTCTTTTTCTCAGTTCAGTTTTCAGGGTATCATCATTTTTTGCGGTTACCTGAAGAATAGTGGGCGTATCCTGAACAATCTGTTGGTTGTTCGTCTTGATAGGCTGCCCCTCGTGCCATTGCAGATGTTTGTTCATAAAAGTAGTGACAGAATCCGGTAAGCTGTTTGTTCTTTTTAATCTCAGTGGTATGGGTAGGCCAAATGAAAGCATTGTACCCACTGCGCCTTTTGCGTAAGCATTGCCTATAAGTTCCTGATAGGAGCCATAATCCCTATAATTGAGCACATATCTTGAAAGGCCATGCCCAAATGACTTGCTGATAAAACTAATGCCCTTGCCCTTTAGTTGCTGGCTGCCTTTATTGAAAGTGCCCTGGAAATTGGTCTTGCAGAAACCCATTTGAATATCATGGGTATAACCGAAAAGGCTATCGCCTACATGAAACAAAACCATTTTTTCGTACGGGGAAGTATTGGTTGATTCCCAAGTGCCCGTTAGGTCCTGGGAAAATGTTGTTGACTGCAAAAACAGAAAGCAGGCAGTAAAGAATAAATGTTGCTTCATTTTAAGTAGATGGCATGAACAATTGAAAAAAACAGCAGCGCTCCAGTTGTTCAATAGTTGTTGGAATTGTTGGCTGGAACTTGTCGAAGGCGACCAGGCAATTTACAAACTGGTACCAAAAGCTGAACTGGTTTCAATATCTAAAAATAAACTACATCTTTGCTGGCCGAAATTAATTTTTATGAAAAATATTGCAGTAATAGGTGCAGGAACAATGGGGAATGGAATTGCACATGTGTTTGTCCAGAATGGTTTTGCTGTCACCCTCATAGATATAAATGCTAGGCAACTGGAGAAGGCGGTAGCAACCATCATCAAAAATTTTGATAGGCAGATTGCCAAAGGTTCCATCACCGAAGAACAGAAGCAATTGGCATTGAATAATCTTTCA
>JAHEZD010000006.1:25157-105446 GCA_023251255.1 Chitinophagaceae bacterium | reverse complement strand
CTGCAAAATACGGGACAGCAAACCTTATACAGGAAATGGATGAATTGAATTTAGGCAGCATCTCGGACGCCCCCCTAACCGTTGTTTGTTTTTTGAAACAATTTGCTGTCAAAATAAAATGTCCTCAAAAAAAATGTCCTTTTTTTTTTGAGGACAAAAAAATGAGGACATTTTCTTGAAGGAGAATTTGTCCTCACTTTGAATGTCCATTTTTTTTGAGGACATTTTTTTTGAGGACATTCTATTTTAAAGGGCTGCGAATGCTATATTTTGGAAATTATAGGCGTGGTTCTTAAGTATAAACCGCCTTAAACTAACCCGATGGCTATCGGGTATCAGGTTGGGCTCCTCGAAAACGATGGGGATTTCAGCATGAAGTTGCCTTCAGGCCTGCCGGCAAAGGCAGGTTCAATGTGTTTGTTTGCGAAGCAAACATGGTTTACTCGGACTGACAACTCAATAATTCAACATGAGCTGCTACTCTGATATCAAGATTGGTAAATCCTGCAGCAGGTGCTACTTTTGTAAAAAAATTATATCCCGTGGCAAATAACCCAAAAAAAGAGCGGCCCCAACTTACACCCTTTGAAATCAGGATTGTACAGCTCATCTGCAAGGAACTGACTACTGCCCAGATTGCTGAGAAACTGAGCACTAAGAAAAGGACATACCCTGTTAGGACCGTAGAAGGTTACCGGATTAGGATCAGGAAAAAGATGGGGGTCAAAAGCTTGGTGGGCATGGCGCTGTATGCGGTGCGGAATGGAATTTTTGAGCTGGGCAAGAAATAGGGCCCCTGCTATTATCCTGTGGATAGTTATATACCCACCAAGTAAGTCCTCAGGTTCCTGTTCAGGAATGGACATGGGTTGCACTTATGGCACATTGCCTCTGTTGGGAAAATGACTGGAACTGCAGGGGGGCTGGACCTTACAAACGTGGGTGTGTTCATCACGGTAGTTACCCAAGAAGATGGAACCGTTCTTTTATTTCTTTGGAGGCAGCATCAATTCCACCAGTTCCTTGGGTTTGGAACGTTCCGGTGTATGGCTGGTATTGTCCATTTGATAGTAGGTAAATCCACGCTGCTTGGCCCTTTGCGCAAAAAAGAAGAAATCATCTTCTTCCGGTTGCTTACCCTTGTCAACAGTAAGGATATAAGTGGCCGGAATGTTAAGGGCAGTTCTGTTTTTCAGCCAAATGGTATCCAGGAAAGTCTTGGCAGGATGGGGCGCATCCTTGGGCGGCACCGTGCCAGCCTTCACCCAACTTGGAATGATCAAGCTGTCCTTTGTCATGCCGTCACTCATCTGTTTCAACCTTTCACTAATGGAAATGTTCCTTGTAGTCAATGTGCTTTCCCCATTGTTGGGCAGCAGGGCATCAATACAAACAAGGCGCTTGATCTTGGATGGCAAACTGTCCGCCACACCTGTAACCACCATGCCCCCATAGCTATGGCCCACCAGTACCACATCATGCAGGTCCTCAAACAGGATGGTATTCACTACATCATAAATATGGGTGTACAGGCCAATCTTGGCATTTGCCAAATGGTAACGCTCTCCCAAACCGGTTAGGGTAACACGGACCACTTTTTTGCCTTTTGCGGTAAGCAATGAATCCACTTTTTTCCAGTCCCATGCACCGTCCCAAGCACATAGGTTTCTTGGGCATGGACTTTACACATTAAAACGCAAAGCAGGACAAGAATGCGGCTAACTTTTTTTATATAACTGTGTTGGAATCAATGAATACGCTACTTTTTGAAAAAACTAGGAACAATGTATGCGTTTTGATTTGATTGTGCTATTATTGTAAAAAATATGTCTATGTAAAATAACAGCTACACAATACTTATTATTCAATCCAAAATTAGCTGTTATGAGACATCTAGTCGGTTTCTTTATCCTTATTTCCCTTGTTACTAGCTGCAAAAAAAGCCCCGTTGCACCCCGGGTCGCCAAGACGGAACTACAGGCCAGTGCATTGTTATACAACGGTGGACGAGAATATATGGATGTGGAACAGGGCGGCATAACCGTTAGCATCGAGAACACAACCCCGTTGATTAATGCCAGCAACAAGAGCGTGGTCAACAATGGCTCTGTTTTCAATATTGGGGAGAGTGTTAAATTGGGCAGCTTTTCACTAGCGGACTTACCTACAGACCTGACCCTTGTTTTTTCAAAGAATGGCTATGGTGAATACAAGCAATTCTATAAAAACAATGGCACTTCTGTGTATGACTACCAATCCAAACAAGCCTATAGTTCCGTTGCAGATATCAACCCGTCACCAACCTTGGGCATGAAAAGCAATGTGGTAGTCAATTCATTTTCCATGCAAGTGGTGGATTCGTCCATATATATCCACTGCAATATTTCCACATCCAGTGCCAAGAACAATTATATCAGGCTGTTTATGCAGGCGAATAACCCCAACCTGAGCCTAGGAACGGTTCCGAAGGTTGAAAATGTTAATATGAGCGATGTACTGCCCGTAGGCAATGGTGATAATACCATTAGAATGTGTGCCAAGTGCTTGAAGGAATGCATGCACATAAGTGCCGGCACTTTGCTGTATGTTATTGCTTATGGTGATTCACCCATCACTAACCGGTATGAGAACCCCAACACAGGCGAGGTGGTGCTGCCCAATTTGAACAGGACGAAATATGTGGCCCCTGTTTCTTTTATAGTACCTTAAATTATAGCAGGCATTTTGTTCAATAATAAGGGGCGGCTACTGTTTTGCAGTAACCGCCCTTCAGTTTATGGGGGTAGACAGGATGCCTATAAAACATTCACCCCACTTTCCTCCAGTTTCCTGTACACCGCTGCATACACTTCACTATTGATCTGTTCCACTTTGGTTACATCACTGCACCAATAGTACACCTTGATATCGGCCGATTGGGCATTTAGGTGGTTTACGAGTACCATGGGTTCCTTCCGGTTATGGACATCCTTGTTGCTGAGTATGGTTTCTTTTATGGTAGTGGCGGCCTGCGCTTCATCAAATGGCTTCTCTACTTTGAATACCATATTGATGCGTATATGGTTGTTGCTAAGTGTCCAGTTTACAATGTTGTGCGATAGCACATCCCCATTGGGTATGATCACTTCGGCCCCTTCGTCCGTAAGCAGTGTGCTGGAGCGTATGCCAATTTCCTTGATGCGTCCCTTGTTGCTGCCAAGTTCCACCACATCCCCAATACGCAGTGGCCTATCAAAAATGAGTATGATGCCGGATACGAAATTGTTCACAATGCTTTGGAGGCCCAGGCCAATGCCCACACCCAATGCGCCCAGCACCACCGTAATCTTGTCAATGGGCAGGCCAGATGCAGCCACGGCCAGCAGGAACCCCAGGCTCAGCAGTATCAAACGGGTAATCAGCAGCCGTGACCGCTGGCCCTTATTGTCAAATGCGGCATCATCGCCCACATCCCCAAAGAAGTAGGCAATGTATTTCTGCAGGAAATTGGCAATCCATATAATGCCCAGGAACAGGATGATGCCACTGATGGAAAACGAAAAGCTTCCCAACGTGCGTTTTGTGACGAGGAAGCTGCCCAACCACTCCCATACCATGGAGTATATATTTAAGTTGGTGGCAAGTACTACCAGCCAAATAAAGGCAGCAAAACTGCCAACCAGTTTGGTGAGGCTCCTTTCAATAGGCCCATGCTCAAAATAATCGGGATATTTTTTCCGTACCCTGCTGGCTTCTATTTGCAGCAGGAAAGCTTCTATGCAAATGCGCACGAATGCCCATAGGCCAACTGTTTGGGCAAAGGCGTACACGGCTGTGGAACCCAGTATCTGCATGAGAGTTACCCTGCCAAAAAGGTTCAGTGGAATGGCCAGTAGATTGAACAGCAGGTAAAGGATGCCCGCAAAGAAAAACAGCTTATGTTTCAGTGCCTTGCTTTTGTTCCTCAACAAAACAAACAGGCCCAATATAAAAGAAACTGTATTGATGCAGAGGGTAAACCAGCGCTGTCCCGTTACAGAAAGCCCCAACAGGCGGGAGAAAGTGAGGAATAGGAACAGTACAATAAAAACGCACCATAAGGCAAACCATGTTTTGGGCAATTGCTTGCGGAATATCCAAGTAAGCACCAGCATCAACAGTAGCTGCACGGACTCCACATAAATGGCCGGTGCATGAAGGTCGAAGAGGGGTGCCAGGTTCAGCATGAACACCAAGGACACTGCAACAGGATAGGGACTAATATAAGTAAAGTCAAACGCATGTACAGCATCCTGTTTGTTCAGGCGCTGGAGGCTTTTGAAATTGTACCATACCCAGCAGAAGAACACCAGGCCGGTAACCAGTAAAAGCAAACGCTGGTTCCGGGTGTCCGAAAAATAATAGGCCACCAGTTTCTGCTCACCCTGTATGGATCTCCTGAAGCCCTGTGGCATTGTGCGGACCGGACCGCTCCTGGCTTCCCAGATATAGCGCCTTTCTTTCTTGAAGGCATTGAGGCGCACATTTTTCTGCAGTGCATTGGTCTGGTAAACAAGTTCATCCGTAAGTATAAAATTGGCAGCAGCAGTTGCTTTTAAACGGTTGATCACATCTGTGTAAAGCTTTACCAAACTGTCCACATTGCTGCGTTTCTTGCGGAGGTCCTTCAATTGGGGCATGAGTGACATGCGCAAGGCAGAATCCCTGAACACATGGCGCAGTATGGTGTCCCTTCTCAGTTCCAGCACTTCCCTTTTTAGGGCATCCATCTGGTCATCATAGGTCTGTAGCTCCTTGATGGAGGATGCGGTCTTTGTTTTCAGTTCATTCAGCAGGGTCTGGAACATTTGCAGGTTGCGTATGTTCAACGTCCTGTCCGTTTGTGACACCCTGTCCTTCATAATGGAAAGGGCAGAGTCATCGTCCACCAGTTCCTGCTGTAGATTGTCCAGCTCCGTGAAAGAACTGATGACCACGGGTACCTTGTTGAAAAGCTGGAAAGTCTTTTCTATGGCTGCCAGGTAATCACTTTGGGTAAGCACATTGGCATCGGCAAAGATGCTGCTGTCAAAATATCTGCGTGGCTTGGTGGTATCCTGTTGCTTATTGATGGCAGGACGGGGCGGCTGTTTTTGGGCCATTCCCCAATAGCCGCATGCCATTAGGCAAATGAACAGGTAGGATCGTTTCGTAAACATAGATGCTAATGTAAGCGTAATAATGTTGGCTTGAGCAGGTAACGACCATTGAGGCATGCGGATAGGTGAACAGGGAGGTTATTGCTTTGGACTAAAGCCTTTTCTAGGAAGGTTTTACTTGCTGTTGCCTTGGCCAAAGGGGATAGGACCAATCATTCATTTGCAGATAGCTGTTATCAAAGGGATACTCACTAGCAACTTACGTTAATAACTGATGTTACGCAAAATGTCAAATACTGATGTCAGGTTGAGCCTGTCGAAACCTATTTGGAAACTAAATCGCCTTCGGGTAGTTCGGCAAGCTCACTATGACAAGGCTGACATTATTCCCACAATCTTTGCGTAACATCAGTTAATAAGAGAAAGGAGACAATGCTTATAGCAAATCCAGGTAGTGCATCAGTTTGAATTTCCTGTCAGGTTGAGCTTGTCGAAACCGATTTCCGGATGTAAAATGCCTTCGACAGGCTCAGGCTGACATTCATTTCAAAAGATAATTTTCAAACTGATGCACTACCCCAATCCATCATGCAGTGCGGAATGGAATCTTTGAGTTGGGTGAGAGATAAGGTCCGAGTTATTCTTGGTCTTGCGGGTAATTGCATCCCTAAGTCCTAGTATTAATGGTTAGCCTTTTTAGGCAAACGGGTTGTTGATTCCCTGATAATAAGTTCCGGCGTAATGACCACTGTTTGGGGCTTTTCAAATGCGCCCCGATGAAGGGATTCAAAGAAAATCCTACTAGCTGCTTGTCCCATTTCCTTACTGAACTGGTTCACGGTTGTGATGGACGGTTTTGTTATTTCGGTATAGAATTCATTGGAGAAGCCACAGATGCCAAGTTCTTCAGGTACCCTAAGCCCCATTTCTTTTGAAACCTCCCAAGCGCCAAGGGCCCCGAAGTCGGAGGATGCAAAAATGGCATCCGGACGCTTCTTGCGTGTCAGCAATTTTTCTGCTGCTTTCTTGGCAGAAGCGCGGCTAAGGTCATAAGAGATGATTTTTTTTGCATCATAGGGCAGGCCTAACTTTTCCAAACTTTTTTCAAATGCAGTTCTCCTTTTCTTGAAAATGTCAATATTCTGGGGCCCTGCCATATAAGCGATGTCCCGGTACCCTTGGTCAAAAAGGTGCTGCATCATGTCCATTACAATATTGTCTATTTCATTGACCACCCTATCGGTCAGCAGGTTTTCATCGGTCCTGTCAAATTGAATAAGGGGAATATTGTGCTTGACTGCTTCAACCAGATGCTCCGTATTTTCCGTGCCACCAGCAAGGGAAAGAATGATGCAGGCCACATTTTGTTTGATCAGCGTCTCAACGGATGCCTTTTCTTTTTCGTAGAGGTCATTGGACTGGCAGATGATAAGATTATAATTGTTCTTGCTCGCCACTTCTTCTATCCCAACAATGACGTTGGAGAAAAAATTGATGTCCATTTGCGGCACAATGACACCGATAATTTTGGAATCCCCTGTCCGGAGGTTTGAAGCATTGGTATTGGGCTTGTAATTGAGCTTTTTTGCAGCATCAAGTACTTTTTTTTTGGTCAGGGCCTTGACCCTAGTATCATTATGGAGGGCCCTTGAAACCGTGCCCGAAGTTATATTGAGCAGCTTGGCAATATCGTGGATTGTTGCTCTCTTTTGCATTCGCATATCCAAATAAACTGAATTTCCAGCATTAAATATCACGCAATCGATTGCGTGATATTTAGGCAGTATAAGCAAAAGAGTTAGTAATTATGTTTCGTAATTCAATCGATTGAATTGCGAAACTGCAAAGCTATTTCTAACGATTTAACCATTGCTCTCCAGCGGGGTGTTCTTGAAACCACTCATGGAAGCTTGCCAAGACAGAACATGAAGATTACCACATTCAATAGAAGGCTTACTTTTTCAATCATCTTCCTTCTTGTATCATTTGGGGCAAGGGCACAGTACGGTGTTGTTGTTGCAAAGGATGGCGCAGCGACTTTCATGAAACAATCATTTTTTTCATCGCACCATTGAAGGTAGAAGAGGTAATATCCGTAGTAATCATGTTGCCTCTTCAAAAACTAAAAAAATACAATGAAACAAGTTTACAGAATCATTCAATGCTCCTTATTACTGCTGGTTGTTACCTTGCGGTTGCATGCCCAGCAAATTGCATTCCCCGGCGCTGAAGGAGCAGGCAAATATGCCAGTGGTGGCCGCGGTACTGTTTCCTCACTGACCACTGTTTTTGAAGTGACCAACTTAACGGATGCCAATAGTTCCGGCAGCCTGCGTTATGCTTGCAGCCAATCAACAACAACCTATCCATATAGGACCATTGTATTCAGGGTGTCTGGAACAATACATTTGGCATCCAAACTGAACATACCGAAAAACACGACCATTGCTGGCCAAACTGCCCCCGGTGATGGGATCTGCATAGCAGATTATCCCGTTGCAATCAATGGGGATAACGTTATTGTCCGCTACATGCGTTTCAGGATGGGCGATAAGAACCAATTGAAAACAACACCCTCCAATTGTGGCGTTCCTGTGGCCCCTTTCACGGCAAGCTGCATGCCCCTGGATGGAAGTGGTGGTGACGATGCCTTTGGCGACCTTGGCCATAAGAATTTAATCATAGACCATTGCTCTGTTAGTTGGAGCAACGATGAAGCATTAACTATTTACCGTGGGGATAGTTTAACGCTGCAATGGAACATGATTTCGGAACCATTGAATTATTCCTACCATTTTGAAACGGGCGATGCCGATTTTGAACATCATGGTTATGGAGGTATATGGGGCTCGTTGCATGGCTCATTCCACCATAATCTTTTTGCACACTGCCGTAACAGGAACCCAAGGTTTGCAGGTAACAGCACCTATGCAGTAGGCGAGGTGGAAAATGCAGACTTTAGGAATAACGTGCTCTATGATTGGGGAATCAATACTGTATATGGTGGTGAAGGGGGCCAGTATAATATTGTAAATAATTATTACAAATATGGCCCGTCTACCAGTAGTGGAAGTGTGCAGTACAGGATTGTGGGGGTGGATAGCAATGCGGCAAATGGCTACGCAAAGTATTACTTGTCTGGCAACTATGTTGATGGTTCCGCCACCAACACAAATAACAATTGGCTGGGAGCCTACATGAACACGGGCAATGCTGCCGATACCGTTAAGTCAAAGGTCACAACCCCTTTTTTGCCTGGTTACCTACCAGTAAGTACAGATGCCGCCTTGGTAGCTTATGATACTGTATTGAAAAAAGTTGGCTGCACCATACCTGCAAGGGACACTTTGGATAAAAGAATAATCAATGACGTAAAGAACAGGACAGGAAGGTTGATCGATGTACAAGGGGGCTATGCACATGCCACAGCCTATGCACAGACCGTTGATGCTTGGCCATACCTGGCCACAACAACCCCACCAACGGATACGGACCATGATGGTATGCCGGATGCATGGGAAACAGCTAACAGCCTTGACCCGAACAATGCAGCAGATAGGGGAGTGTTTGCAGCAAATGGGTACACCAATTTGGAAAACTATTTAAACAACATTACAGCAGCCGTACCTGCCACTACACCTACCAATCCTGCATCCGCCACGTGGCCCTTGCTCACGGATCAGGTAGCATCGGTGGTTGGCAGCATTACGGCCACCAATCAGGCCTTGGGGCCTGCCATGGCAGGAATAAGCTATGGTAGCTCCTTTGGTGGTATTACAGGCTGGCAACGTACGGCCACCACTTCTTTTTTACCTATAGGCTATGAAGCCAATACATACGTGGAATACAAAGTATCGCCTTCCGGTGGGAAGCATTTCACAGCTACATCTATTGAATTAGGTGCGTTGGGAGGAGGTACGGGCACCGCAAGGATGGCCGTTTACTATTCACTGGATAATTTTGCTACTTCTGCACCCATTGGTTCATGCACCTACAATGGTTCAAGTTATGATGCCACAACAACAGGAACACCCGTTGTACTGCTCAATACAAGCACCACGCCATTAACTGGCCAGCAGGTAGCTTCATTGCCTACCTTCATTCCTGTATCCCCATCGCAAACATTAAGTGTTAGGATATATGCATGGATTACCGGATCCGGCAACCGTTATTTCGCCAGCCAGAACGTAACAATCAATGGCGTTACCTCGGATATTTCGTTGCCATTGTCCTTAACCCATTTTTCTGCTGCATGGCAGAATGGGTATGCAAGCCTATTCTGGAAAACGTCCAACGAAGTGAACATGAAAGATTTTGAGGTGGAAAGGAGCAATAATGGAAGAACATTCGTTTCAATTGGAACTGTTGCAGCGGCAAATAAAACAACCAACAGTTACTCCTTTCAGGACAACACGAAAATAGATGAAGTTGCTTATTACCGGCTAAGGATGATCAACAAGGATGGTACTTTTACCTACAGCTACATTGTTGCCATCAACAATAAAATGAAAAGCAACCTGTCCATCTATCCCAATCCTGCATCCGAAAGCATCACACTGTACCATGGTTCCTTGCCGAGTGGCGCAACAGCAAGCATTATTGGCATGGATGGAAGGAAGGTAAAGAATGTGGAACTGCTTCCTAACAGTACGCATACCTTGATAAACATCCAATCATTGCCCCGAGCCGTTTACCTGCTCCAGTACCAAGATGGGAACAAGGTACAGGTCATGAAGTTCATCAAGCAGTAAACATCAGTAAATAAGTAAATTATGTTATGCAAAAAGTCAAATACTGATGTCAGAGCCTGTCCCGATATTTTCATCGGGATTGAGCAATGTCACACTGAGCTTGTCGAAGTGCTGTCGAAACCTATTTGGAAACCAGATTCCTTCGGGTAGTTCGGCAAGCTCACTATGACAAGGCTGACATTATTCCCACAATCTTTGCATAACATCAGTAGGTAAATGGATAACAGCTAATTTCACGCAAACGAAAAATATGAAGCAACTGGTTGGTATTGGTATCATGCTTTTAGTATTGATCTTGACAATCGAAGAAACATCGGCCCAAAACAATTATGTGTCCCAGGTTTGGGTGGCCGACAATGGAGATGGCACCTACAGGAACCCTATCCTGCATGCAGACTATTCGGATCCCGATGCCATAAGGGTAGGCGATGATTTTTATTTGGTATCCTCTTCCTTTGAGGATATTCCCGGTCTGCCCATCCTGCATTCAAAAGACCTGGTGAACTGGAAGATGCTCACCTATGCATTGAAACGCCAGCCGCCTTATGAGCATTTCTCCAGGACACAGCATGGCAATGGCGTTTGGGCCCCGGCCATCCGTTATCACAACAATGAATTTTATATCTATTATCCAGATCCTGATTTTGGCATCTATGTCATTAAGGCAAAGAAGGCCGAAGGTCCTTGGAGCGAGCCAGTATTGGTTGAAGGAGGAAAGGGCCTGATAGACCCTTGTCCTTTATGGGATGACAATGGCAAAGTGTACCTAGTGCATGGTTTTGCAGGAAGCCGTGCCGGCATCAAATCAATCATCGTGGTAAAGCAATTGGATGCCGATGGCATGAAAACCATGGATGCAGGTAAAATTGTATTTGATGGCCATGACGCAGACCCAACGCTGGAAGGCCCCAAATTGTACAAACGCAACGGGTACTACTACATTTTTGCACCAGCAGGTGGTGTTTCCACAGGCTGGCAATTGGCGCTCCGTTCAAAGAATATCTATGGCCCCTATGAAAGAAAAGTGGTGATGGACCAAGGCACTTCCAAAATAAATGGGCCGCATCAGGGCGCATGGGTAACCACACAAACAGGGGAGGACTGGTTCCTGCATTTCCAGGACAAAGATGCTTATGGAAGGGTGGTCCATTTGAACCCAATGAAATGGGTAAATGATTGGCCCGTAATTGGGACTGATAAAGATGGTGATGGCAAAGGAGAACCAGTAACGGTTTATAAGAAGCCCAATGTGGGCAGAACCTATCCCGTTCAAACACCTGCGGAAAGCGATGAGTTCAACAGCAATGAATTGGGCCTGCAATGGCAATGGATGGCCAATCCCAAAGCCACATGGCTGTTCACTAATCCGGCCAATGGTTCACTGAGGCTGTATTCGGACAGGGTTGACAGTGTGGCCAACCTTTGGTTTGCACCCAATGTATTGCTGCAGAAATTCCCTGCGGAGGAATTCATGGTCACCACCAAGCTCACTTTCAAACCGAATGCAAAATTGGAGAATGAAAAAACAGGTTTGGCCATCATGGGCTTCAGCTACGCCAATATTGCATTGAAAAGTAAAAAAGATGGCCCCTACCTGGTGTACACCGTGTGCAAGGATGCGGAGAAGAACAAACCCGAAACAGAAACAGTGGTCGCAAAAGCAAGTAGTGCCACTGTTTACCTGAGGGTAAAAGTGGCAGCAGGCGGTAAATGCCAGTTCAGCTACAGTTTTGATGGAGCAACGTTCACGGATACAGGCGATATGTTCACAGCAGAAGTTGGCCGTTGGATCGGGGCCAAATTTGGCATCTTCTGCACAAGGCAATCACAGATCAATGATGCAGGTTTTGCTGATTTTGATTGGATAAGGGTGACCAAGTGAGTAAAACAACAATTGGAAACCACTCATTTTTAAAGAAAAACAATATGAAGGCAAAAAGAATGGGGAGGTACCTACTGTTTTTCCTTATGGCAGTACCCTACATGGGCCTGGCACAGGCAGGTAGGACCATCACGGACCTATCTGGCAATAATTGGAAACTCTGGCTGGATACAGCAGCAACATGGCAGGATGATGCATTGTATGCACCGCCTGTAAACATACCATCCATTCCCCCGAACATACCAACTGGAGGTTGGGAAGTGCTGAAAACAGCACCGGGCAGAAAAGTGACCCTGCCAGCAACGGTGGAAGAATATTATTGGGGCAGCAATGGCAACAGTTTCGGCGTTGCGGGAAACTATTTGGGCGTATCATGGTTCAGCACAAGCTTTGCGGTGGACGCCACACAAAAAGGGAAACGGATTGTATTGCAGTTTGAAGCGGTAAGGTTCCGTGCAGAAATATACCTGAACAGCAAACTGGTAGGGTATGACCTCGTGAACAGCACACCTTTTGAAGTGGATATTACAGACTATGTAAAGTTCGGTACAATAAATGAACTCGCTGTACGCATCACTGACCCCAACGGCAATTTTGATTGGAGGGATTCCCAGAACTTCATGTGGGGCAGCTACAGAACGAACCCTACACATGGTTTTGGAGGCATTACCGGAAAAGTAAAGCTAGTGGCCACTGGCAAGGTATACACATCGGATATATTCATCAAGAACAAGCCCAAGGCAAATGAAATAGATGCACAAGTGACCATCACCAACACACTGGGAAAACCGGTAGGGGGCGATTTGCTGGTGCAGGTAAGGCAGGCAAGGCCCAATGGCAAGATAGTGTTCAAACAATCATATCCCTTGCCATCAATTCCTACTGGCGAGCTTATAAAAACCATCCCCATCACAGTTCAGGATGCAGCATTGTGGAGCATTGATAGCCCCAACCTTTATACAGTAACAGCACAATGGAAAGGCCAGGATAATAGCATGGATGAAGTTTCACAACGTTTCGGCTTCCGATGGTTTGAAGTAAAGGAAGTGAATGGCGATAAGCAGTTTTACCTAAATGGCAAAAGGATTGTTTTGCTGACTGCTATTTCATGGGGCTTCTGGCCTGTTAATGGCATTGCACCAACAGATGAACTGGCAAAGAAGCAGGTGATGGATGCCAAGAAGCTCGGCATGAACATGCTCAACTTCCATCGCACCATCGGCAACCAGAATGTACTGGATTATGCAGATGAACTGGGGCTGCTTTATTTTGAGGAGCCCGGTGGCAATCAATACCCAGCCAACCTTTATCAGGCGCCGGACAGCCTTGGAAAACAGCAGGCCAGTTTTTATTTCGCAACAAGGAACGAAAAACTGTTCAGGATGGTCAAGCGCGACAGGAACCACCCTTCGCTCGTCATCTACAACCTGCACAATGAGCGTGGAGCCGAACCCCAACAGGAGGACAGCGCCCAAATGCTTGCGGCACATCAACTGGATGAAACAAGGATCATTACTTACAACTCATCAAATGGCAGTATCAAAATGGGGCCCGATCCAAGGTTCAAACTGCATTTGCTGCCCTACGATCGTAGCTTTAAAAGCTATGGCTGGTTCGACCAGCACCATGCTGGAGGCCCGGGCACCTACCACAACAATATTTACAATAACCCATCCAGCTACCTGCGTTATACCAACCATAGCGATGAAATCATCTATGATGGTGAAGAAGGCGCCATAGGTACCCCGCCCCGCCTGCAATTGATACATGATGAAATACTGAAAACCGGTAGGGACAGGGGATGGGAAACCGATGCCTACTTGAAATGGTACGATGCCTACAATGACTTTATCCACCAGCATGGTTTTGCCAAAGCCTTTCCCAATGTGGATTCCCTTACACGCAAAATGGGCAATATTGCATTCTATTACCAAGGAAGGGCCATCGAAAACATACGCATCAACAATGTAACGGATGGCTATGCAATCAATGGTTGGGAAAGCATGAAGCTTGAAAACCATTCTGGCGTGGTAGACAATTACAGGAACCTCAAGGGAGACGCTTCCCTGATTGCCTATTACAACCAGCCATTGTATGTGGCAGTAAAGATCAATAAAAAAGTACTGCCCGTTGGGGATACCGCAACGATTGATTTTTATATAGTCAACCAAAAGAACCTATATGGCAACTTCCTACTTGATGTAAAGGCTGTGGATGGCAAAGGGGAGGCGGTATGGACAAAAAGTATCCCTGTCAAACTAAGTGGTGGCAATGTATATGGCGAACTGCTTTCTGCAGGCAATCAATTTGCCCCTGCAACAAATGGGTATACCTATATACAAGCTTCTTTAATCAATAACAAAGAAGCGGTGGCCAACGGCAAGGATGAACTGTATGCCGTAAAACTGGACATAGAGGGTATTGGCAATGAAGGCATGGTGGCAGATACCAGCTCAGTATTGCAGAACTATTTGGAGGCTGCAGGCATTAAACAGGTAAAAAGTTTCCGTTCGGGAAGGCCACAGGGCAAATACCTATTGGTAGGTGCATTTGAACCACAGCAAACAGGCAACCAGCTTGTGACGGATATACTGGAATGGGTAAACGAAGGCAATACGCTCATTGTAGTGGGCAATGCAGAAAAATGGGCGGAGCACCTTTCCAGGAAAGAAGTGCTGGATTACAGGGGAACAAAGGCATTGGGCACTTCATGGTATGGCGGCAACTATTTTTCAAAGCAGCATCCTTTGTTTAAAGGGCTGCCACAGGCCTGCGTGTTCAATTGGGAATACCAGTGCTTTGCCACTTACAACAAGCAACGGAGTGGTTTGAGACTGTTCAATGGCGAAACAATTGTAGCCTGTGTATCGGACCATAAACCAGAAGTGTACAGTGCATTGGCCATTGTTCCCCACGGTAGGGGAAAGATCATTTTGTCAACACTGGATATCTATTCCTGCATAAAAGAAGTGAAGGGGGAAAAGAAAGCAGAAGGCGATGGCGAAAATGCGGCCATGAATACTTTCAATGCCTCTCAGAAAAACAGTGCAAATATTGTAGGGCAGCAGCTATTGCTGAACATGCTGAAATATGCGTTGGGTGGACGATGATAGGGCTGTTTGTGTAGCAAGTAATGTTTTTGCGACAATCGTAGAGATTGCAAGGCTATTCCATTAGGATATGGGCACTCGAAGGTCGCCTAAACTTATTGGAATTAATATACTTGCCACTCTACTATAATGATATCCTTTGGCTCTCAGAAACGGTTGATATGTGTTTCATTTCATGATTGCTAATTATAATGCCGAGACAAGATGATATTGAAGTTTCTTTGTCATTTCAAAACTGATACTGCCTGAGGATGTTCCCAATCCATCGATTATAGTGCCTTTTATCCCTGCAGAAGAAGAAGAAATTGCATATACGACAGCGTTACTGTCAGGGCTGGAGTCGTCTTCAAACCGGTAAACTTCATCTACCTGAAATTCTTCTTCGATCAGTCTTAGATCCAAATCGCTGCAGTAAAGACAAGGTGATTGTGTTTCAAAATCAGCTTCATAACCTCTTTTCCTGAGGTCATCCAAAGCGTCGGCAAGTGATTCATAATTTTTCATAACATTTTAATTTTATGGTTTATGATTCCCCGTCCATGGTATTTTCTTCCGGATACAATGCGGGCATATCTTCCATACGGAGAGCATCGTCAAGAAACTCGCTGCCTTCATTGGCATTATGCTCGTGATTTTGAAGAGGAACCAATGTATGTTCATTAGGTTCGTCTATCAGATTTTTTATTGGATGATGTAAGAATAAGAAATGCATGATGTTTGAATTTATTGATGAATGATTTATCTTTTCAAGTACTGAAATAATGATCTGCTGCCTGTCGACTTGCCGTGTTGCTGACCGGTTTTCGTAAGGATCATACGCCGGCGTAGGGATATCCTGGTGCACGAACAGGTAGAAAGTGCATTCCCGTTACAACCGCCTCAGCAAGCTGACACCTGTCATCTTCGTTTCAACAGGCGGCAGATCATTTGCCGTTAGGCCTTTTGTAATTGTTTATCCCACCATTTTTCAAAGCTGATGGCTCCCAATGCAGCTCCGCCGGCCGGTACCAATGCAGCATGGCTAATTTCCCCACCAAAATATTCCGGCCTTCCGTTAGCCACTACTTTGCGTGGATCATTTGAATGCTGCAGGTAGCGGGCAACAATTTCATACATCTCAAAACGTTCCGGGCCGGCTATTTCTACCTTGCCATTGATGGGGGCCGCCAACGCATATTTGGCTACAAAAGAGGCAACATCATCTGAAGCAATGGGCTGGAATGCTACATCAGAAAGGTGTACTTCGCTTCCCTGCGTAGCCTGGTCGGCAATGCCTTTCAGGAATTCCAAAAATTGTGTGCTGCGGATAATCGTGTACGGTACTCCCGATTGCCTGATCAGGTCTTCTTGTGCTTTCTTGGCCCGCATGTAACCAACATTTTGCATGATGTCAACTCCAACAATGGAAAGCGCTACGTGATGTTTTACGCCGGCATTGATCTCTGCTGCTAAAAGGTTGCGACCTGATGTCTGGAAAAATTCCAGGACTGCTTTGTCTTCAAATGAGGGAGAATTAGCGAGATCAATAACGATATCAGTATCTTTCATCGCTTCTGCCAATCCCTCGCCGGTAATGGTATTGATTCCAGTGGCAGGTGAGGCTGCGATAACTTCGTGCCCTTTTTGACGAAGTTGGTTAACTACTTTTGTTCCGATGAGGCCGGAACCTCCAATGACTACGATTTTCATAATTTGATTTTTAATGGTGACGTGTTTGCCCTTCATAGGCCAACCAAATGCCAATCAATCAAATTATTGGAAATCAATAAGATAGATAATTATGGGGTATAAATTTTTCACTGTATTTCGTGAAAGCACTACTTGTTTCACTTTATAAAGGGAGAATGTAAAAAGTTAGTGAGATTAATATCAGCCAAAATAATCGCTCTTACTGATGCTTAGTTTTTTCATTTTGGAATGCAAAGTATTGCCCGGTACTTTCAATATTTCTGCAGCACTGCCGGCGCCTGAAATTTTGCCGGCACAACGTTTCAATGTTTCAATAATATGGCTACGCTCCACTTCTTCCAGCGAACGGTTTAAAAGATGAGCCTGCTCCTGTTTTTCTGCATCAGTATGCTGCGGTATATATACATCATCCAACACTTCACTGGTGGTCATTAATATGCTGCGTTCTATTAAATGCTCCAGCTCTCTTATATTACCAGGCCACGTGTAACTGCGTAATTGCTGTATAACTTTTGGTGCAACTTTCCTGATCTTACGGCCTGTATTCCTGCTGTATTTCTGTACAAAAAAATGGGTAAGTGGTTCGATATCTTCTGCCCGGTCACGAAGCGGTGGTAGGCCAATGGGAAATACGTTCAACCTGAAATAAAGATCTGCACGGAATCGCCCTGCCTTTACTTCATCTTCGAGGTTGCGGTTGGTAGCAGCGATCAACCGTACATTGATCTTTATAATTTGCTTGCCGCCCACCCGTTCCAGTTCACGCTCCTGTATCACACGTAATAACTTTGCCTGTGCTTCAAGCGGCAGTTCACCAATTTCGTCAAGGAACAAAGTACTATGATCGGCCAATTCAAATTTGCCGATACGCCGGTCAATCGCCCCGGTAAAAGCACCACGTTCATGACCAAACAATTCGCTTTCGATAAGATTTGCCGGCAACGCTGCACAGTTAACTTTAACCATCAGTTTGTCTTTGCGGGACGATGCATTATGAATAGCTCTTGCGATCAGTTCCTTACCGGTACCGGTTTCGCCCAATACCAGCACGGTTGTATTGGAATCTGCTACCAGTGACATCAGCCGATATACTTTTTGCATAGCGTCGCCACCGCCAATAATTTCAGAAAAATTATAGATTGTTTTGATCTGCTCTTTCAGGTAATCGTTTTCTACTTCCAGTTGCTTTTTATAAGTAAGCAGTTTTTCATTGGCCTGGATGTTGGCAATGGCAACAGCTATTTGAGCACATATACCTTTCAACAATAATTGGCTCAATTGATCTGCCAGCAGCCATATCGTTCCGATGTTTTTATCGCCGGCACGCAATGGCAGGCCGTACATATTTCTTAGCCCTGTTATTTTCCATAACTGTGCATATGTGTTGCCACTTTTTAATTCTTCTTCCACATTAAACAGCAGTCCATCCTTACTGGTCAACACCTGCGCTGTATATGGTTCGTTGATAGTGATCCGCTCTACCGCCATTTTATCAAAATCAATTTTTGCTTTTTTAAACAAGGTATTGTCATACATGAACGGGGACAGGTGCAAGCCATCATCATCTATCACCCGTATCATGACAAGCCGTGTATGCATCGTTTTATCCAGTACTCTCGAGATAGCGGCCTGTAGGTCCTGCTTCGTTCTTACCTGGGTAATATCATTACTGAAATCCAGCAGGAAGGCCTGCTCCTCCTGTTTTTTACTGATCTGCTCATTGGCCATAATATTGGCCAAGGCGATGGATATTTGGGAACAGATACCTTGTAACAACTGAACATTGATTTCCTCAATATTCAGGAACAAAATTCCATGATTCGTTTCCCCGTTACGCAGCCGGATACCTACCACGTCTTTGAATCCCATCATCTTCCAACTTTGTAAATAGGCTGAAGTGATGCCACGTTGTATTTCCCTGTCTACGGTAAACAATAAAGGGATGGGACTGTTCAGTATACGGTTCTGGAGTCCGTCATTGATGGGGTACCTGGCTTTCTCCAGTGCACTCACTATCTTTTGGTCATGTTGATGTATGCCCAGATCGTAAACATAGGGACTCATGGTAGTGTTGTCCTCATTGATCCTTCGAATGACATAGCCGCTTTTCTGATTCAACTTGCTTATTGCGGTGCGAACGGCAAGAGCAAGTTCATCCTTGGTTCTTACCAATGCAATATCACTGCTGAAATCAAGCAGGAATGATTTTTCTTTTTCCTTTTTAAGCAGTTCCTCATTTTTTATAATATTGGATATGGCACTCGACAACTGGGGTGCAATACCTTTAATAATATTTCTAAACCCGTCGTTAAAGCTGCCAGGTATATCGGAATAAATATTAAGAAAGCCCATTGGCTTCCCATCTTTCATAAGCCTGGTCATTAAAATTTCTCTTATGCCCCCTTCATAATTAAGCCGGAGGAAGGCAGGGCTCTGCGGCTGGTACATTATATCCTCCAGCAAAAAAGATATAGGGTCATCTGCCTGCAATACCGACTGGATAAATGGTTCGTTTAGCGAAAAACGGGATTGTACCAATTCCTTGTACTTCGCATGCAATCGGATGGGAGATTGGTCATCCAGCAGGATGGGAGCGTAGGTTTCGTCTTTGTAGTCAATTAGGGCAACAAGCGTATGGGTAAAATAAAATAACCCTTTGATCCGTTTTGAAAAAAGTAGGATAAGGTCATTCTTATCCCGAACCCGGGTAATATCATTTCCCAGTTCGAGTAAGACCTTTCTTTCCAGCTCAGGCGTAATTTTGGAAGAAACAGGTAAATCTGGGTTCCCATTTTTTGCCTTTTGCATAAAAAATTTTTATGCAAAATACGGCAGGTCAATTGAAATATCCAACGTGCCCTAGTAATCAGTAGCATCCTTTATTTGGCTCCATAGGTAGGAAAATAATTACTTGCTATAATAACGTCTTTCATTCAAATCTACTATTCTATAAATTATAATATTTCCAGCAATGTTTTCCAATGAGCCATGAGTAAAGCTGGGACCTTGCATGTCTGTAGTTAGCCGGTGTTCCTTTCCTAATCAAAATCATCAAACAAAACCGTCGCCCCCGTTGCGTCTTTTGACCAACGGAATTCATTGGTCGTAATGTTTCGGTGTACTTCCGTGATGGTCCAACTGTTCCTAAGCCGTTTGGGTACAAAGTGCAGCATCTGCTGTAAAAAAATAGCCCACAGAAAAATGTCACAAAAAAAAATGCCTCAAAAAAAAGTGAGACAAAAAAAATAGGTGACATTTTTTTTCTTCGCTACGGAGTCCGTGTCCTCCCGAACGAAGTGAGGGAACTGCTGAACAGTTTTACTGCTGCATGGCTTATGCGCTAAGCTGGGCAGGCTCCTTTGTGTGGAATGCCCAGCTTTCATTCGTTTGTTGTGAAGAATAGACCGGAATTACTGTACGTAGATTCTGTGAACAGCTTTGAGTCAAGCTCCCTAAGGATTGCAAGGTCCGCTAATTGGTTTTGAACCCTGCAAAACAAAAGAGGATGATTTGTTTTACCAAATCATCCTCTTTGTAACAAATTGAAAACTGGTGACCGCATTAGGATTCAAACCTAAAATCTTCTGATCCGTAGCAAAGCCTTGACTTCGTAATTACTATTTAAGTTGTTACTTTTATTTCTCCATATTTCCCTGCATAAAAATCCCGATAGGCGCCTGCTATCTCTGCTTGTGAATTCATTACAAAAGGGCCTTCGGCTACTACAGGCTCTGTGTATTCCTCACCACCGAAAAGCAGGATATCAATAGTAGCCTGGGAGGTATTTGTCATTTCGATTTTTCCTGCATTTCCGTCAAATACAACAAAGGTTCCCTTTTGAAATTCGGCATCGTTTAGCATCACTTTTTGCGTAGGCAAAAAAGCAGCAACTTCTATTTTGTCTTCTATTTCTACCGAAAACTGTTTGCCTGCTTTCAATTGAATATGATACAAAAACTGCTTGGAATAATTCGGAATTTTGGAACTCAATTCTTCGTAGTTGCCTACAATCACTTTTATCCAACCATAATTGCCAGGCAATGCCTTTTGTGGCACTTCGTTAGCCTGAACAGCAATGTGGGCAGGCTTCTCTGCTTTGTGTTTTGCAGGCAGGTTTATCCAAAACTGAAAACCCTGAACATATTTGCTTTCTGATTGGGCATCATAATTCAAATTTTCATCGTGGATGATGCCATTGCCTGCTTTCATCCATTGTGTACCGCCCGAATAAATTTTACCCTTATTTCCGGCACTATCAAAGTGTTCTACTTCGCCTTGAAGGATATAAGTTAATGTTGCAATGCCCCGGTGAGGATGGGCTCCCATGCCGTTTTGGGTGATGGTTTCTTTGACGGCGGGGGCAACATAATCGAGAAACACAAACGGACCAACTTTGTTAGTATACCGGTTAGGTAACATTCGCTGGATAGATAGAGGGCCAACCGCAGCACTGGTGCCTTTTGTTGAGAAACTCATTTTTTTCTTCATGTTCTTACTTGTTTTTGCTCAACCATTTCTCGAGTGTCACAAATTCGTCGGTGGCAATTTCTTTTGCCAGCTCAATTTGTGCTTTTGAGTCCGGCCCCATGTAAGTGTGTTTTTCAAAATACCCAAACATTTCAGCAAGTTCTTTTGCTCCTTCAAAAAAAGTTGAAAACACTTCAGCCGGAACTTGTGAAAAGCTATGGTCTTTGCCATTGGCTTTATATGCTTCCATAATATCGTTGAAACTATATAAATCTGTTGCCAAAGAAAGGTAACTGCTATTTCCCACTTTTTCAGGGTGCAAAAATGCACCTGTAACCACATTTCCTAGGTCATTGATATCTGACATGTGAATCGCTTTTTTTGCTGGGTCAATTGGTAGTGTCCAACCGGTTGTACCGTCTTGTTTTGGCTGTGGCCCAAGCATCCCAACAAGATTTTGATAATAGAAAGGTGGCTGTACAAATGTTGAATATTTAAACCCTGCATTTTTCACCAGAACATCCACCTTTGCTTTTAAAGTAAAATGAGGAACTTCAAATGTTGCTTTACTGATGATCTCAACATCTGGAAGTGTTGACCAAATAAAATGTTGCACCCCCATTGTTTTTGCGGCTTCAATAGCATTTTTACCTTGAGCAATTTCGTCTGCCCCTTCCCAAAAGTTGGTTACCACAAATACACCATAAGCATTTGTAAAAGCATCTTTTAATGATTGCAAATCTTTTAAATCTGCATACACTGCCTCATTTGCCTTACCTGCATATTTTTCCGGGTTCCGGGTTACTGCTCTTACATTAAAAGAACCTTCATTTACAAGGGCATTTACAATACCCTTGCCTTGTGAACCGGTTGCTCCAATTACTACTATTGTCTGTTTATTCATTTGATTTGTTTGTTGTTATTAAAGTGTAAAGATGCAGCGATGAGAACCCTATAGAAGATGAGAAATGGTAAAAAAAACCATTGATAAATATCAACGTTTTTTTATTTACACTGCGCCAATCTGGTTCAGCTCGAACAAAGCGTCAGCAGGTAGTTGCAATGAAGCTGCCTTTATATTTTCTTTCAAATGTGTTACAGACGATGTTCCCGAAATAAGCAGCATATTTTCAGAGCGTTGAAGTAACCAGGCTAAGGCAACTCTTTTGGGGCTTTCACCAATTGAATCAGCTATACGCTCTAACGTTTCAGATTGTATTGGCATAAAACCTCCCAGTGGAAAAAAGGGTACAAATGCAATTCCCTTTGCTGCAAGTTCATCTATCAGCACATCATCCTTACGGTATGCCAGGTTATAATGATTTTGTACGCACACAATATCGGTTATACTTTCAGCCTCCTTATATTGTTTATAGCTGATGTTGCTTAATCCAATATTCCTGATCAATCCCTGTTCTTTGAGTTTAACCAATACTTTCAACGGCTCCTCAATTGAAGCTTCATCAGTACCCATCGGAAGACCAACACGGAGATTGATAATATCCAGGTATTCGAGTCCAAGGTTACTTAGATTTTGCTCAACAGCAAGCGTAAGCTCCTCTTTTGAAATTGCAGTTAACCAAGACTGATCAGCACCACGTTTTGCTCCTACTTTTGTCACTATAACTAAATCTTTTGGGTAAGGAAAAATGGCATCTTTAATAATCTGGTTGGCAACGTGTGGACCGTAATAATCGGAGGTGTCAATATGATTGATACCCAGAGAAATTGCTTCCTTTACAACTGCGATAGCTTCCGTTCGGTTTTCAGGTTCTCCCCAAGCATTGTGACCTACTAGGTGCATTGCACCGTAGCCAAACCGATTGACAGTTTTATCCGTCCCCTTGAATGTGAATGTCCCGCCTAATAATTTTGATGTCGACATGATTTTTTTTTACGATTATAGGTGTAAAGATTACTTGTTAAAAAATGGAATCATTTGCCATTTGGCAAAAAATGAATGATCAGATATTTTTTCTTATTCTGCTTAATGAAGATTGTGTAATGCCTAAATATGAGGCGATGTAAGAGAGTGGGATACGGTTGATTACATTGGGAAAAATTTCCATAAACTTCAAATAACGTGTTGTAGCATCATCTGAAACCAATGGGCTTCTTCTTTCTACTTTTTGTAACAATGCCTTTGAAATAATTTTGTGAATGATTGTATCCCACCCAACTATGGTGTTGAGCAATTCTTGCCAATCATTTTTTGAAAAAACAAGTATTTTACAATCAGTGATAGCTTCCACATAAGCAGTTGAGGCAATTTTATTGTCAAAACTTTCTATATCAAAAACAATATTGCTTTCGTCAATGAAATATTTGGTTATTTCTTCGCCTTTATTATTGAAGTAACAAACCCTGGTAATACCTTCTAAAATAAAACCAACTTGTTGGGCAATTTTACCCGCTTCAGAAAAAAAATCACCTTTGCGAAGTTCTAATACAGCGGACTTCTTTGAAATTAAGTCAAGTTGTTGTTGATTTAAATTTCCAAATTGTAAGATGTATTCTATAAATTCTTTCATAGTTGAAAGTTAGTTATGGGTATTTCTTAAGGATTTGTCATTTAGCAAAAAAATATTTGCTTTTCATTTTATTCTTTATGATGTAAAAATGCATTTAAAGCAAGCTCCTTAACGATGAGAAATGATAAAAAAAAGCGTTGATATTTGTCAACGCTTTTTTTTTAATCAAAAATAAAATAGAAGTTATTTCATTGCTTGTTTTCTAATTCTGCTTAATGTTTCTTTGGTTATACCCAAAAAAGAAGCAATGAGGTGTTGCGGAAACCGTTGAATAAATTGAGGGTGATTATCGGTAAATTCTTCGTAGCGTTTTTCTGCCGTGTTACTAATGGTAGAATTTAATCTTCGTTGCGATGCGATGGCATTTCTATTGTCCATTAGTCTTGTCATTTTCCCAAATGATGATATTTTTTCCATCAGGTCCATCATGTCTGCTACTGTAGCAATAAGTAGTTCCGTATCTTCCCAGGCATCAATATAATATCTCGATGGAGTAAGCATAACAGCACTCTCGCGGTCGCTTACCCACCAATTTTCAATGTACAGTTGTACCATATGCTCTACGCCTTTGTCATCAACGCTATATTGTCGCATGGCACCTTTTACAATAAAACCAACATATTTACACACATCGCCTTCTTGCAAAAAGTATTGCTTTTTTCTGAGTTTTTTTGGGTGAAAAGTCGCTATAATCAAGGCTTCTTCTTCTCTTGTAAGTGGTGAAGTCGTATGTTGGTTGATGTAGGCTAAAAGTGTGTCGTGCATTGATTTTGATGATTAAATTAAACCAAAGTAAAGATATGAAAAACGTTGAGCTTACTTCGTTCACTAGCTTGCTGGTTTCAATTAAGTAAACAAGGGAAGGTTTCTTTAGCATGAATAAATTCGGTAGGTAATTCAAGATATAATGTTTTTTTGATGCAGTAATATTCTTCAGAAATACATTGGTTCCCTTTTGCCTATTTCTGAAAATATTCAGGCTTTTTGATTATTCTCTTTGTAAAGTTCTTTTGCATAATAATTCAATGATTGTTTGCAAAGAGATGCTTGTAAATTATCCAAAGCCATTTGTTTGCAAATTTGAAAAAGCCTTATTTCTATAAGAAATGACAGCTAATACTTAATGGACAGATTTATTTTGGCAAACTGATCTGCTTGCAATGAATTGAAAATCACTTAATCTTCGATTAAACAGGATCAAACTAACCGGCACAAAAAAGCCCACTGTAAAAGTGGGCGATTTGGTGACCGCGTTAGGATTCAAACCTAAAACCTTCTGATCCGTAGTCAGATGCTCTATTCAGTTGAGCTACGCAGCCATTCCTTTCGGGCTGCAAATATAGGGTCTCCTTTTTAATTTACAAATCATAAATGCTGGCTGCAGATTTTTCCAGAATGGATTTGGGCAGGAGCCAAGCAAAAAATACGGCCAGCTTGTTCACAAAGCCGGTAACCACTTCTGTTTTCTTCGCAAACATGCCATCCACGGCCATCCTTGCCACTTCCCCGGGCTGCATATTGAAGCGTTCTGCCATTTTCTTTGCCTTGGGGCTGTCCACTTTTGCCCTGTTCGGGAAATCGGTCTCCGTGGCACCCGGGCTTACCGCCGTAACCGAAACACTTGTTTGCTTCAGTTCATAGCTTAGTCCCCTGCTGAAACTGAGCATAAAGGCTTTTGAGGCGGCATAAACAGTGAGGCCCGGCACCGATTGGTAGGCAGCCCCGCTGGCAATGTTCATGATATAGGACTGTGGTTGTTTCTTCAATTGCGGCAACAGCAGGTAGCTAAGTTCTACGGGAACATGCATGTTCAATTGCATCATATTGTGGTGGTCTGCCAAACTGTACCCTTCAAAAGCGCCGCTTAGCCCGTAGCCTGCATTGTTTACTAAGATGGAAACAGCATACTGCTTTTCATGGCACCAGTCCACTATTTGCTGTGCAGCACCGGTAGCCGTTAAATCAACCGCCAGGTAGTCTGCCTGTACACCGTATTGCTTGGAAATACCATTGGCAGCTTCCCTTAAAAGTTCCGCGGTTCTGGCCACCAGTAAAACATTGATCTTCCTTTTGGCCAGTTGCTCCGCAATTGCATAGCCAATGCCCTTGCTGGCGCCCGTAATCAGTGCGTATGTCATGTGGGTATGTTGGATTTAAAAAAGGCCAACAATATTGTTGGCCCCGCAAATTTAGTATTGGTTGACAGCGTTAATGGTGAACCTTACCGGTAAATTTATGGTAGAAAGGGGTCCTACTTTTTTCGTGCTTTGGTTTGTACTTGCCAGTGATAATGGGCACATACATTACGCGCCTGCGGCTGGCTTCACCAAAAAGTGGTGACTGCTTCACACGGTGCCAGGTCCTGCCGTCATGAACGGTAAGGTCTCCAGCATAAATATCAAAGCCCACTTCACGGTTATCGTCCGTATTGTCAATAAAGTATTTCTTGCCAAACAGTAGCTTCAGCATGTTCTGCTTATGGGTACCCGGCAGCACACGCAGCCCTCCATTTTCAAACAAGCAGGTATCCAAGTGCAGCCCCACATTCAACATGGGCATGATTTTCTGCCCAAGGAACAGGTCCCTGGGGCTGTCTGTATGCCATCCCATCTGTGTGAAAGTGCTATTGGGGGTATTGATGTAATTATTGATAACGAGGCCGTCCTTTTCGTTCTCGCCAATCCTTCCTTCATAGGGGCCAAGCAAACCAGTAAGTGCCTGCAGTTTGGGTTCATCAAGCAATTGGTGTAGGGCATCACTGTACAGCGACGTAAAACACAATCGTTGAATTGTTAATTTTCCGTTCTCGTCCTTGCCATATTTTAAGGGAATGCCATTAACCTTCTCTCTCTTCTCGGTAAGCCATTCGCTTTCCAATCTTTTCAGTTCACTAATGTATAAATCAACCTTTTCCTTGTTCAGGAAATTGCGGAAAATAATTACACCATGTTCATCAAAAAAGTCCAATTGCTCCTCAGTCAATGTATCGCCTAGTTCAAAATTACAGTTCCATTTTTTCATTCGTACTCAATTAAGGGGTCTGTATCGGGTTGTAATGTTATGAAATTATTACAAAAATGTAAAGATAAGCTGATTAAAAAAAGTGGATTATCTTTTTTCTATGGATATTATGCTGCCTTTTAGGCAGCTCGGCGCTATATTGCAAAGCTATGTACCATCAAATTTCGAAGCGATTTTTTGCTGTAACCCTTGTGTTATGCATATTTGCCCTACCACTTGCCGCATTGGCACAAACAGATTCCACAAGGTCCAAGCATTTATTAATTTTTCCTGTTTTAGCAAAGTCCATTGAAACAGGTTGGTCTTTTGGTGCTGCCGGCGCATTGAGTTTCAAGGTTTCCAGGACCGATACGGTATCCCGCACTTCCAATATGCAGGCCTTGGTGCTCTATTCGCTCAAGAAGCAATTTGTGGCAGCTATCAATGGTACACAATATTTCAAGAGGGAAAAATTTATTTTGAGTGAACAAATTTCCTACAGTTCCTTTCCGGATAAATTCTGGGGACTTGGCAACAGTACAACCGATGCTGATGAAGAAGATTACAAGTTCAAGCAGTACTATATCTACCTGCACCTGATGAGGCATTTGGGCAACAAGTTTTTTATCGGCACCCTGTTCGAATTCCAGAAAGTGATGGACCTGGATTACCAGCTGGGCGGTGCATTTGACAAGCAGGATATTGCAGGCAGGCATGGATATAAATCCTCCGGTTTCGGTCTCAGCTTTACCTACGATAACCGGAACGATGCCTTTGCCCCGGATAGGGGAGGCTTTGCCCAGTTCTTCTTCAATAGGTTCGATCAGCATTTTGGCTCGGATTACAACTTTACCAATGTAGTGGTGGACCTCAGGAAATACATAAGGATCTACAAAAAGCAGGTACTGGCCCTTCAGGCCTATAGCTTCAGCAATGTTGGCACGGACATTCCAATTAGGAGCCTGGCAGCACTTGGAGGGGCCAACAGTATGCGTGGCTACTACAGTGGGCGCTACCGAGACAAGCAGTTGATAACCCTGCAATCGGAATACCGGGTGCCCGTTTACAAAAGATTGGGCCTGGTAGGTTTTGGTGGCCTGGGCGACGTAAGCTCCAATATCAGTGGCTTCGCTTTCGATAACCTGAAATATTCATTTGGAGGCGGACTGCGCTTTGCCCTGAACAAAACGGAGAAGCTGAACCTGCGGCTGGATTACGGTGTGGGCAAGGGAAACAATAGTGGGCTGTACTTCCAATTGGGCGAAGCATTTTAAATTTTGCCCTGTACATTTCCCATAGATGTTTTTCAGTACAAGACAGTACAAGACAACCAGCACCTCTCTCATAGATCTCCCATGGTTCTCCCATAGATGTCCCATATCTCTCCCATATATGAAGCATACATGTCCCAGATATGACCGGTATATGTCCCATGTTAGGGAGTAGACAGTAGTTAGCAGGCAGTAGTTAGTAGGGATAAGAAAGAGGGAGTAGTAAAAAGGCAAGAGGCAGTAAACAATTCCGGCAACCAGCACCAAACTCCAAACAAGCTGCCGTTGGTTTACCGAACCTGACTGTCGGCAGGCAGGCAGGGTAAGGAAGACGGTAATTTCAGCTTCCCGGTAAAAAACAAATGGCGAAACCATGATTTGTTATCCCTGACTTTGCCGGCAGGCAGGTTCAAATAACTTATTTGTAGAGCAAACACATTGAAAATGACACCCGATAGCCATCGGGTTTACCACCAAGACTCAAAGGCACTAAGTTTAAAAAAACGAAGTTTTTTTCCTTCGTGTCTTGGTGCCTTGGTGGTAAAATAAAAAGCATTTGTTCACAAATGGTTGTCAGCGCTTTGCAATATCTGTCATTGGCAGCCCTGTCGAAAGCAGTTTCGCTAGAAAAATCATGAAATCGATTACGTAAAATTAAAAGTCTAAACAACTTCAATGAGAATGAAAAACTGCATACACCAATTGTATAAAATGGGTTTGTATATTTTCATTTTATACCTAAAACTTTATACACCATTTGTATAAAATTGGACTGTATATTTTTATTTTATACAACACCAAAATATACCAATACACATTTTAACTACTAACGGAAGCTGCTAGTAATAGTAAAAGCCCGGCTTTTTGAATAATCTGGATTACCACACCTAAAATGATTGCCCCACCATACTTATTCTGAATTTACTGGCCCAATAGCTGTTTTCTCCCACTAACTACTTCCCATTTACCACTCATCTTCTTCTACTACTGCCTGCCCTACGCTTACCAATCATGGAAAATATTTTTCTTTTGGCAAACAGTATCTGGCAAACAAGTAGTTTTGGACCCAAATACGAATATGGTCGAAAAGTTTGTAGATAAGGATGATGCCATAAGGGATGACATCCTATTGAAAGCCCAAACGCTTTTCCAAACCTATGGGTTCAGGAAAACGACCATGGAAGATATTGCTAGGGCAATGGGGAAGGGCAAGAGTACCCTATACTATTATTATACAAGCAAGGAGGATATTTTCAAGACGGTTTTATTGCAGGAACTGCAGGAAGTGTTCTCCAAAACAAAACTGGCAGTGGATGCTGCGGAAACTGCCGTGGAAAAATTGCGGGCTTTTTCCGTAACGAAAATTACGGTGCTTGCGGGTATGATCAACCTGTACCGCCTTGTTTTTGGCGAGCTTTTCGAAAGGCCTATTTGTTGGGGCAGTTTGTTCAACGAATACGATTTGCAGGAAACCAACCTGATTTCTTCCATTTTATCCTTTGGTATAGCCAATAACGAATTCAAGCCATCTATAGAAAAGGAGATGGACATGTTCCCGTCCATTATAGTCAGTTGCTTCAGGGGCATCGAAAGGGACTATTTTACCAATAAGTTGCCAGGTCTGGAAAGCAGGATCGGCACCATATCCACTTTATTGGTAGAAGGATTAAAAATAAATTAAACCGGTACAATTATTTAAAATCATAATCGTCAACATAAAAAAATCAGGACTAACATGAAAGAACAGATCCAAGAAGCAGAAGGTAAATTAGGTATTTTGATCCCCGGGCTGGGGGCAGTGGGCACCACAATGATCGCAGGTGTGATTGCATCAAACAAGGGACTGGCAAGGCCAGTGGGTGCCCTAACGCAAATGGGCAATATACGCGTGGGCAAGAGAACGGAAAACCGTTATCCACTTATCAAGGACTTTGTGCCATTGGCCAATTTAAATGACATTGTTTTTGGGGGATGGGATGTGTATAGCGACAATGTGTTCGAATCCGCACTGAACGCAAAAGTATTGGAGCCCGGTATGCTGCATGCCATTAAACCGGAACTGGAAGCCATCAAGCCCATGAAAGCAGTTTTTGATAAATCCTATATCAAGAACCTCGATGGCACCAATGTAAAGGAAGCTGCCAGCAAATACGAACTGGCCAAATTGGTAGCTGCGGATATAAAGGCATTCAAGGAGGAGAACGGTTGCAACCGTATTGTGATTGTATGGTGCGGCTCCACGGAGAAGTACATAGAGCCATCTGCAGTGCACGAAACCATTGAATCTTTTGAGGAAGGTCTCAGGAACAATGACCCAGCCATAGCACCAAGCATGATCTACGCTTATGCAGCCATTAAGATGGGCATACCTTTTGCCAACGGTGCCCCCAACCTCACTGTGGATATACCTGCACTGATTGAACTGGCCAAGGAAACGGAAACACCGATTGCTGGCAAGGATTTCAAAACTGGGCAGACTTTAATGAAAACCATTCTTGCTCCTGGTCTCCAAGCAAGGGCATTGGGCGTTCGTGGCTGGTTTTCTACCAATATCCTTGGTAACAGGGACGGACTGGTACTGGATGATCCGGATAATTTCAAAACAAAGGAAGTGTCCAAGCTTAGCGTTTTGGAAGACATACTGCAGCCAGACATCAATCCAGAACTGTACGGCGACCTGTACCACAAAGTGAGGATCAACTATTACCCTCCTCATGGCGACAATAAAGAGAGCTGGGACAATATTGACATATTTGGATGGATGGGCTATTCCATGCAGATAAAAATAAATTTCCTCTGCCGTGATTCCATCTTGGCTGCGCCAATTGTACTGGACCTTGCACTTTTCATGGACCTAGCTAAACGGGCCAACATGAGCGGCATACAGGAATGGTTGTCCTTTTATTTCAAGTCGCCACAAACGGCTCCTGAACTTAGGCCAGAACATGATATTTTCAAGCAACTGATCAAATTGCAGAACACTTTACGCCACATCATGGGAGAGGACCTGATTACACACCTGGGCCTTGATTATTACCAGGAACTTGTAGAGGCACTATGATGCGTGTGCACAAATTGCTCGCCACTGGTTTAGGTATTGGTTATATAGGCAAGGGCAGCGGCACCATTGCATCATTGGCCACCAGCATTGTATGGCACTTTGTGATGGAACGTACAAGTGGTTTTTGGGGAGCAATAGTGTTGCTGCTTGTGGTAACTGCCTATGGTATTTGGGCATCATCCGAACTGGAACAGTGTTGGGGCAAGGACAGCAACAAAATTGTAATAGATGAAGTAGCGGGTACAGGCGTTGCACTACTGTTTGTACCCGTTCAGCTAAAGTATATCGCTGCAGGTTTTGTACTGTTCCGCTTCTTCGATATTGCCAAGCCTTTATTGATAAGGAAAATGGAAAAACTGCCAAAAGGTTGGGGCGTAATGGCCGATGACCTGCTGGCTGGCCTGTACGCAAATATTGTTTTACAGTTAATCGTGCATTTCCAGTTATGGTGAAACCGGTATTCCTTAAGGCGCAGGCATCATCACTGATTGCATCCTTGGTGGATTTTTCGTCTACGGTACTATTGGCAGAACTGCTTTCTTGGCCCAAGGTAGCTGCAGGTATCACCGGCACCATCATAGGTGGCATGGTCAATTTTATGTTGGGCCGTTACTGGGTATTCAATGTTTCGGAAAAAAAGATACCCGTACAGGCAGCTAGGTACTTATTGGTATGGTCAGGTAATTTCCTGCTGAACACGTCAGGGCTGGCTATCATGATTTACCTGTTCAATGCCAATTATATTTTTTCTAAAATTTTTGTTTCTCTATTGGTAGGGTTTACATACAACTATTTCCTCCAAAAGAAATTTGTCTTTAAAAAGTAATTATGAAAGGAACCTGGAAAAGGAAACGCTTGTTTGGTTTTATGGTAGCAATGCTCTTTATAACTATTTCACATGCACAGACCATTGTTAAGGGCACGGTTATCGATTCACTCACCAGGCAGCCCATTGTATCCGCCAGTGTTTTCTTCAAGGGAGGAAGGGGTACCGTGACCAATAATGAAGGCAAGTTTGAACTGCGAACCACCAATGCTTCCTACGGTACGCTCGTTGTGTCATCGGTAGGCTATAGGCTCTTGACCTTTACCTTATTGAAGAACAAGGAACAGGAACTGAACGTGGAGCTTGGGCCCGATCCGGTTGTTTCCAATGTAACCGTGAACACCAACAAGCGGGCAAAATACACCAATAGGAACAATCCCGCGGTGGAACTGATAAGGAAAGTAATTGAGCACAAGGACCAGAACAGGACACAGAACTACGATTATGTGGAGTACGAGCAATACGAAAAACTCCAGATGGCCCTGAGCAACGCTTCCGAAAAATTGACCAACAGTAAACTGCTAAAGAAGTACAACTTCCTTTTTCAGAACAGGGATACCACCAAAATAGAAGGCAAGAGCCTGTTGCCAGTTTACTTGGAAGAGACCCTATCAAAAAAATACTATCGCAAAAATCCTGAGAAGACCAAGACAGTTATTTTGGGCGAGAAGAAAGTGAATTTTGGTGAGCAGGTCGACAATGCTGGCGTAAGCACACTGCTGAACCGGCTCTATGAAAATATTGATATCTATGAAAACAATATCCCCATATTTACTTTCCAGTTCCTGAGCCCAATAGCCAATAGTGCGCCGAGTTTGTACATGTTCTACATCAGGGATACTATAACGGATGAACATGGGAACAAACTGGTTAAAATGTACTTCACGCCACGCAATACAAATGACCTGCTTTTTCGTGGAAACATGTTCATCACCCTCGATGGCAATTACGGTATCCAGAAAATAAACATGTTCATCAGCAAGAATGCCAATATCAACTGGGTGAAGGAACTGCATGTGGACCTGAGTTTTGAACAGGGCACTGACGGCCACTACCATTTGGAGAAAAGTGATTTGATGGCAGATATGGGCCTGAGCAAGAACAAGAAAAATAGCGGGCTTTTTGGCGAGCGCACGGTATCGTTCAAGAACTTCACCATTAACCAGCCACGGCAGGACAGCGTGTACAAAGGGGAAAGTGTTGTGAGGAACGACGACGTGGACAAACGGAGCGATAGTTTTTGGGTAAGCAACCGGCACGAGAAGTTGAGCATAACCGAGGCGAAAGTTTATACCAATATAGATAGCCTTGAAAAAATGCCATCTTTCCGCCGCACCATGGCAATGGTCACACTACTGTTTGCCGGATACGGTCCATTGGGACCATTTGAAGTTGGTCCGGTAAACGCTTTCTATAGCTTCAATCCCATAGAAGGGTTCAGGCTGAGGCTGGGCGGAAGGACCACACCAAAATTCAGCAAGCGGATTTATTTTGAAACCTATGGAGCCTATGGTTTCAAGGATGAGAAATGGAAGTATTTTGTAAGCTCCACGTATTCCCTGAACAACAAATCCATCTATACATTTCCCCTGAACTATTTGAAGTTGAGCGCCCAGCGGGACACAAAAATTCCCGGACAGGAACTGCAGTTTGTGCAGGAAGACAATTTCCTTCTTTCCTTCAAGAGGGGCAACAACGAAAAGTGGCTTTACAATGATATTTACAAACTGGAATACGTAAAGGAATTCAATAACAAGCTGTCCTATACATTGGGCATCAAAAACTGGAAACAGCAGCCTGCAGGTATACTTCAATATGTCAAGACTGATGGCGCGGCCACTGAAAATATACATGATATAACTACCACTGAATTAAGTGCGCAGTTGCGTTGGGCACCGAAGGAACAGTTTTATCAAGGTAAGGTTTACCGCATACCCATCATTAACAAATACCCCATTTTTACACTGGATTTCGCCGCTGGTGTAAAGGGCCTGCTGAACAGCCAGTACGAATACCAGCGGTTGAACTTGAAGATTGAGAAACGGTTCTATCTATCCATATTGGGATACACGGATACTTGGGTAGAGGGCGGTAATACATTTGGGCAGGTACCTTTTCCATTAATGAATATCCACAGGGCCAACCAGACCTATTCCTATCAATTGAATTCCTATAACCTCATGAACTTCCTGGAGTTTGTGAGCGACCATTATGCATCTGCAACATTTGTACACCATTTCAACGGACTGTTCTTCAACCGTGTGCCATTGCTGAAGAAACTGAAACTGAGGGAAGTTGCTTCTTTCAAGATGCTGGTGGGTGGCGTAAGGGATGAAAATAACCCAGCTTTGCAACCATCCCTGTTAAAGTACCCAACTGTAAACAATGTGGCCACTACTTTTGCGTTGAATCCTAAGGAACCTTATGTTGAAGGCAGTGTTGGTATAGAAAACATATTCAAGGTATTGCGGGTAGACCTTGTTAAACGCTTTACTTACCTTAACAACCCCGAAGTATCCAAATGGGGCATAAGGACAAGGTTCAAAGTAGATTTTTAATTGACAAATCATCGATGCTATGCCAAACAAGGAGCAATCTATTAGGGTGCAATTGCAGCAAGGGATTTACATCATCATAGATCCGCTCGTAAGGCTTTTGATAAAGCTTGGCCTCACACCGAACATGGTTACCGTAATAGGGCTCTTACTGAATATTGGTGTGACGGTGATTTTTATTCAAGGAGCAGAAATAGGCAACAGGGGCGATCTGAGCTATGTGGGCTGGGCCGGGGCACTGGTTTTGTTTGCTGGGCTATTTGATATGCTGGATGGACAGGTAGCACGTATTGGCAAAATGAGTTCATCTTTTGGTGCACTGTTCGATTCGGTACTTGACCGTTACAGCGAACTGGTACTGTTTCTTGGCATCTGCTATTATTTGGTGGCACATCACTATTTTTTCAGTTCACTTTTTGCCTTTGTTTCAATGATAGGTTCCATGATGGTAAGCTATACAAGGGCAAGGGCAGAAGGGCTAGGAATAGAATGCAAGGATGGGCTGATGCAACGGCCCGAAAGGGTAATCACCATAGCAGTGTCGGCCATTGCTTGTGGTGTTACGGCACATTATATAGGTGGTGACAGCAAGTTGTTCATTCCCGGTATCAAGTTCCATGTACTGGAAACCATGTCTATTTTTACCATACCATTGACACTTATGGCTGTACTGACAAATTATACCGCCATAAAAAGGTTGATGGATGCAAAAAAAGCATTGGATGCAAAAGACAGATCAAAAAAATAAATTCCTTACCAATATCTTTATCAATTTACCTGAACCTTTTTATGCGGTCAATTAATTTTAAATACAGGATTTTCTATTTTATCATATTGTTCATGACCACGTTGGGCATCACTAGTTTCATGTACCCCACCAAGGAGTTGCCGAAAACAATGGCCAAGGAGTTTGAACCGCAGGATACATTCCCAGTGCCCCGTAATATACCCAACCAGCTTTTTTACCTGCAACGCACACCCAACACGAATACAGTGATATATGCGCTGAACACAAAAAAGGATAACAGTCTCGATGAAGACAATCCGCTGAAAGTGTTTTGGGTAAGGTATCCAGAAGGTGGCATCCATAAGGACCTGAGCTTTATTCAGCGGAAGTTTGCCTATGGCATTTCCCACAAAAAGAACAACGATGGCACTTATACAGCCAATATGGTGGCCTATAAGAAACGCAACCTTACATTGATGAAATCGTTGATGGACAACGCTTACCATATTTACTGTTTGATCAATAAACGCGACGCTATCCTGAACAGGATTTTTATCAGGATCGATCCAGGTGGCTCCATCTTCAAGCCGAATGTTATCTACATCGAGCTGAGGGGAACGGATATGCAAACAAAGGAAGTTTTAATAGAGCGGATAAAACCTTAGACAGCTTCTTAACCGAACCAATAACCTCTACCTAGTACAAGACTACAATGGCAAACAGGCCAAACATCAAACATATTGCAAACATTGTGGCTATTGCCATAGCTTATCTATTGCTTTCTGCATTTTTGATTGGCTATAAAATGGAGCAATTGGTACTGGTATGCCTCTTCATGGGCTGCTATTTCATTTCCAATATCACCAGGAAATTCATACTCGGCTTTTCGGTATTCATTATTTTCTGGATTGTGTTCGACTACATGAAAGCCTTTCCCAATTACCATTACAGTCATGTTCACTTGGAGCAGTTGTACAATGCGGAGAAAAGCCTATTCGGTTTTGAACACAATGGCATAAGAATAACACCCAACGAATATTGGCTGCAGCAGCATACAAAGTTCCTCGATGTTTTGTCTGGCATATGCTATCTAAGCTGGGTGCCTGTGCCATTGGTATTTGCAGGCGTGCTTTTCTTCAGGGACAAAAAGCAGTTTTTTTATTTCTCCTTGACTTTCTTATTGGTCAACCTGATTGGTTTTACTATTTATTACATTTATCCTGCTGCACCACCATGGTACGTGGAGCAGTATGGTTTTGCGTTCCATGCAGGCACGCCCGGCAATACGGCAGGGCTTGCAAGGTTCGATAGCCATTTCAATGTTTCCATATTCAAGGGGCTGTACGAAAAGAGCTCCAATGTATTTGCTGCCATGCCATCTTTGCATTCTTCCTATCCGCTCATTGTTTTATTTTACGGCATACAGGTGAAGGCGGGAAAGTGGAACCTGCTTTTTGCCCTGCTTACCTGCGGTATCTGGTTTTCTGCTGTTTACACCAGCCATCATTATGTGTTGGATGTGCTGGCCGGTATCTGTTGTGCCATTGTTGGTATAATGGTCTTCAGGTTGCTGGCCACCAGGAGCAGGGCCTTAAAAAAATGGTTGGATAGGGCCGTGGCAGCAGTTAGCTAGCAACGTCCCTCGTTACTTTTTTTGCTAACCAATAAATAGGACCGCAGAACAGAATCGCAGCCAGCACATCAATGGTATAGTGCACATGCTGCACCAGCACCAGCATGCCAACAGTTACGGTTGAAAAAAGGCAGGCTACCTTGTCCCATTTCTGCTTCATGCAGAGGCATATTAGGAACATGGTAGAAGTATGGCCAGAGAAAAAAAGGTCTTTGGTAATGAACCTCTTCCCATAAAAAGCATTGCTCAGGGGGTCTTTCAATTCTATCAACGTCAATGGTGGGTCAAGCGGTACCAGCGTAATGGTAAGTATCCGGAGAAGGTTTAATATAACATAGCCCCACAACAATACAATTAAGATCTGCGGCTGCTGCACGCACCTTACAATGGCCAGTAATACAGTAAGCCAGATAATCACGAATACCAGCATCGATACGTTTCTGGGCTGGAAGCTGCTCAGCAGGTAGTCATTGATGACATAGCCGTGCCTACGCTCTATCATGATGAAGAAAAAAGGGAAAAATGCCAGTATCCCAAAGAGGATGGCAAATCCTACAATGAACAGTTGCCTGAATTTTTCATCCTGCCAGGCACCGTTCCAATTCTGCCTAAAATCCATTTCCATTTTGCAATGGTACAATTGAAAAATAAAACTCCCCCACAAAAAATGATGGAGGAGTTAGGTTCATTCACAGGAGTCATTATTGTAGGATATGGTTCATCAGTATCTGGTAGCTTCCATCACGTTTTTTGGTAGCGGAAGCTAGCACCCCTTTTTAGAAATGCCACCTCACAAAAGCTTCCATCGCCGCATATTTTGTAAGTCCCAAAGCTGCATATAGATTGGCCGTATTGGAATTCCTTTCTTCGGCACGTTGCCAGAACTCCCTGGAATCACTTCCTTGAAAAGGCACCATGTCTTTCTGTGATTGGTGTATGAAAATGCCGAACCTCTTTTTCATTGCTTGGTCCGGGCTCATTGGAATGGCCATTTCTATTTCGGCAATGTCCCATTCCTGCCATGCACCCTTGTACATCCATACATAGCAGTCATTGATCCATTCGTCCCCATCTGCCTTTATCCTCCTGATGCTTTCAAAAATAATGTCCAAGCATACCTTGTGCGTGCCATGCGGATCGGCCAGGTCACCGGCACAGAAAATTTGCTGGGGCTGCAGCCTGCGTAACAATTCAATGGTCAATTGTACATCCTCTTCGCCCATTGGTTTTTTCTCAATGGTCCCCGTTTCATAAAAAGGGAGGTTTTGGAAGTGGGCCTTATCGTCCGTGAGGCCAACATACCTGCAAGTAGCTTTGGCTTCGCATCTTCTGATCAGGCCCTTGATGGCCCTGATGGCAGAGGTATCCCGGTCATTTGTTTTTTTGGTTGCGAGGAATTTCCTCGCATCGTTCAGTATCTGCTGGCTGGTTTTATTGTCAATGCCAAACATGTCCTCAAAACCAACTGCAAAATCAAGGAACCTTGTCACGAATTCATCGGTCACGGCAATATTGCCACTTGTTTGATAGGCCACATGAACTTCATGCCCCTGGTCGTGCAGGCGCATGAACGTGCCGCCCATGCTAATGATGTCATCATCGGGATGGGGGGAGAAGATGAGGCTTTTTTTGGGGTAGGGTGAACTGCGTTCCGGATGCTGCGGTATAACGGCATTGGGTTTGCCACCCGGCCAGCCAGTAATCCCATCACGCAGCATATAATATACTTGCAGGTTGATCTCGTAGGCATCACCCTTCTCCACCAATAAATCGCTCAGGCCACTTTCATTGTAATCATGCGTGGTGAGGCTCAACACGGGCTTCTGCAGTTTCAGGGACATGTTCACCACCGCCCGTTTGATCATTTGAGGAGTCCACTCACATTCACCAGTTAACCACGGACTTTTTATCCTTGTTAGATCAGTTGCTGCCGTTTCATCGATTACGAACAGGCAGTCATTGTGCTGCTGCAAAATGCTGGCAGGTATATGTTCCGTTACATGCCCTTCCACGCTCCTGGCTATGATGGATGCTTTTTTGCCCCAGGCCATCAGTAGTATTTTCTTGGCCTTCATGATGGTGCTGATGCCCATGGTAATGGCCATTCTGGGTACTTGGGAAATATTCTGGTACTCGTAGCTGTTGGCAATCCTGGTACTGTTGTCCAATGAAGTGATCCTTGTTTTGGAGAAAATACTGGAGCCGGGTTCATTGAAGCCAATATGCCCATTGCCGCCAATGCCCAGCACCTGGAGGTCAATACCGCCAAGGGCCTCAATCATCTGTTCATATTTCTGGCAGTGTTTCTTTACCTCATCTTTTGGCAGTTCACCATTGGGGATATGGATATTGGAGGGATCGATATCCACTTGGTTGAACAGGTGCCTATGCATGAAGCTCCAATAACTTTGGAAGGCTTCCCGTTCAAGTGGGTAATATTCGTCGAGGTTGAACGTGATGACATTTTTGAAGCTCAGCCCTTCTTCCTTGTGCAGCCGGACCAGTTCCGCATACATACTGATGGGGGTGGAGCCTGTAGCCAATCCTAAAATGCAGTCCTCGCCTTTAGCCTGCTTTTCGCGGATCAGCCTGGCAATCTCGTTGGCCACAAAAGCGGAGCCTTCTTTTGGTGTTGGGAATATTTTTACGGGGATCTTTTCAAAACTATCTGTGAGGTCAATATCCAATTTGCTATTCATTGTGCTGTTTTTTGCATGACAAAGATAATTTTTTGCAGGAATTTGCGTAAGATACTTTACAATCGGTGATGAAACCCTGCGGAAGGAGGGTGGTGTTTGATTTAAAGACCTATTCGTTTGGCTAACAGTGTAGGTTGTTTTTAGCTGCTAGGAATTTCTACGGGTCCTAGCTCCTGCATTTTCAACCTTTAAAAAAATGTCCTCAAAGTTCTTGTCCTCAAAAAAAATAGGACATTCAAAATGAGGACATTTTATTTTGAGTGTAAGCATGTGGAAAAAACACGATCAATTTGCATTAACTATCCAAGCGGCCACTTCTTTTACAGTCGGCTAAGCACAACCATCAGTAGGCAGATTATTACCGCAATTCCAATAGCTAGGGTTGCCTTGTATTTATCCCAAAGCATTTCCTTTTTCTTGCGCTGCAGGTTCAGCAGCAATTGTTCCTGTAAAATGGCATTCCCCATTGCCAGCACCATTAACCTGTTTGTGTAGGACTGCATGGTCCAATAGGGCAGGTGGAATATGATTTCATTGAAACCAAGTACAATTGATTCCACTGTTTTATAATCGCTGGACCTACTTAATAGATTGATAACCTGTTCAGATAGGATATTTTCCACTTCCAGTTCAATAGTATCATAATTCAATTTTGAATGGTTCATGGAAGCCAGGTACTTCCTTAGTTTGTTTGTCTGGGCCATGATGCTTTCCAGCGTAACGGGGCCATTTTTTTTGTTCGAAAAGAAATGGGTAGCATCATAGGCCCTCCTTCTGTCGGTATCCGACAGCACGGTATAGGCTTCCTCAATTTGTCTGAACCTTTCCGCTTTCAATTCGTCATTGTTCGTCACATCGGGGTGGTGCAGCAGGGCCAGGTGGCGGAAAGCCTTTTTTATTTCATCTGCTGAGGATGAGGGGCTTATATGAAGTGTCTCGTAATAATTTTTGTACTGCATAATGGGATCCACTGTTCAAAACTAAGGCGCAAGCACTTATGGAGGCGCATTTGGTACCATGTAATCCAAATGGTGAGTGGAGCACCGCAACTGGTGCCCCATTGGAAAACCACAGCTTGTCCACAAAAAATACCTTACTTATTCACAAATACTGTGGGTATTTTAAATGCAACTGCCCATGCAAAACAACTATGTTCGCAGGTACTAAAAATGGGTAGGTAAGATGAGATTAAAATCACTGGAAATAAAGGGGTTTAAAAGTTTTGCTGATAAAACCGTGGTGACTTTTGACGAAGGCATTACTGGCATTATCGGTCCAAATGGTTGTGGCAAGAGCAATATTATTGATAGTATCCGCTGGGTGATAGGTGAGCAGAAGATTTCTTCTTTGAGAAGCGAGAACCTGGATGCACTGGTGTTCAATGGCTCCAAAACAAGGAGTGCCAGTGGGCTGGCAGAAGTAAGCCTGACTTTTGAGAACACGAAAAATTTACTGCCCACGGAATTTACCACCGTTACGGTTACCCGCCGTTTCTATAAAAACGGGGAGAGCGAATACCGCTTGAATGATGTGCAGTGCCGTTTGAAGGACATACACAACTTGTTCCTTGATACGGGGGTAAGCACGGATAGTTATGCCATCATAGAACTGGGCATGGTGGATGATATTATTAAGGATAAGGAGAACAGCCGCCGCAGGATGCTGGAGCAGGCTGCAGGCATTACCATTTACAAAACCCGTAAGAAAGAGGCCAAGAACAAATTGGAAGCTACCGAGCAGGACTTGGCACGTATAGAGGATTTGTTGTTCGAGATCAACAACCAATTGAAGACCTTGGAGAACCAGGCCAAGAAGGCGGAGAAATATTTCGAGATAAAAAAGGATTACAAGGAAATTGCGGTGGAACTGGCCAAAGCCTCTTTGGAAGGCTTCAATATTACCTATAAGGACCTGCACGAGCAGCAGGAACTGGAGACCGATAAAAAAATCCAACTGGAGGCTGAAATAGCTACTGATGAAGCGGCCATTGAACAGGAGAAGGTGGATTTCATAGAAAAGGAACGTGCCCTGCAAAGCATGCAGCACGAGTTCAATGAATTGCAGCAGCACCTGCGTACGAAGGAGAACGATAAGAACCTTGCTACACAGAAGCTCCATTATTTGAAGGAGAAGGAAACGAACCTCAAAACATTTTTGGAGCGTGCCGAAGGCCAGTTGAAAACCATTGGTGACAGCATCGAGTTCACCCAGTTGCAGGTGGGGGAAGAAGAAAGTAAATTGGCCGAACTGAACGATAAGGTACAATCTTCCAAAATGGAAGTGGAAGACAAGCGGAGGCTGTACGATGATAAACGTGTGGCGGTAGATGGCCTACGTGGACAGTACCAACAAATCCAACGGAGCCAGTTTGATGCGGAGAAGAAAGTGGCCGTGGCCGACACTTCCATCCAGAACCTGCAAAGGGCTTCTGCACAGTTGACAGATGAAAAGCAGAACCGCCAGTCCCAATTGGAACAGTTGGAAATTGAACTAAAGGAAAAGGAAGAAAGTTTAGAAAACAAAAGAGTGGACCTGCAGCAATTGCAGGAACACCAGGATAAAACCAAGGAACAGATTTTTGCCACGCAGAGCGAACTGGAAGGTTTGCGGAATGAACTGGCCGAGGAAAACAGGACACTGGACAGCAAGCGCAATGAGTTCAACCTGCTCAAGAGCCTGGTGGAATCCATGGAAGGCTATCCCGAGAGTGTGAAGTTCCTGCACAAGAACGATAACTGGAACCATCAATCCCCCTTGCTTTCTGACATTATTTATGTGAAGGAAGAGTACAGGGCGGCTGTGGAGAATGTACTGGAACCCTACCTGAATTATTATGTCGTGAACAATTTGGAGGAAGGCATGAGGGCCGTTCATTTGCTGGACGACAACAAGAAAGGCAAGGCCAATTTCTTCCTGATGGACAAAGTGGCCAATGAAACCAGCAACTACCACCAGCCCGGCCATACCATCAAGGCGCTGGATGTGATTGAGGTGGATGACCAGTACCAAAAGTTGGCGGAACATCTCCTGGCCAATGTATTCATTGGTGAAAACGAAGAAGCCATTGCCAATTCCAATGGTGCCATCGTTCTAGAAAAAACAGGTAAGTACGTTAAGGGGAAATACACGTTGACTGGAGGAAGTGTTGGCCTGTTTGAAGGAAAGAAAATTGGCCGTGCCAAGAACCTGGAAAAATTGCAGGATGAAATCATCTTGCAGGAAGCTGTGGTCAATTCCCTGAAGGCTGAAATACAATTAAGGCATAACCGCGTGATTGGCTTCAATGAACAGTTGAAGGAGAATGCCATCAAGCAAACGGAGAATGAAATCAACCAGCTTACCAATCAGGTTTTTGCTGCCAAGAACAAAATAGAGAACCTGCAAGCTGCACAACAAAATGCACAGCAGCGTTTGGAAGATCTGGAAGCCCGTTTGCAGGATGAACATGACGGCATTGCTACCACTCGCGAAGAATTCCAATCACTCAATGAACGCTTGCAGCAAACAGGGGATGAAATGAAAATGGTGGAGCAGGATTACCAGATTGCGGAACAGGATTACAATGCTGCCAACTACCAGTACAATGAAAACAATCTGCAGCTTACCAAGCAGCAGAGCAAGATAACCACCGTTAAGCAGGAACTGGTTTTCAAGGAAAACCAATTGAATGAACTGCACCAGCAGATCCAGACCAATTCTTCCCAGCTAACTGAAGCTTCTGCCAATATCCTGGAAAGCGAGCAGGCATTGGTGGGCAGTGAGGAACTGCTGCTGGAACTGATGCGTAAGAAGGAGGAAGAGGAGAAGAAGCTCAACGAAGCCGACCAGGCTTATTACAACCTGCGCAATGCCTTGCAGGAAAAGGAATCCGCTATCCGCATGAAGAACAAGAGCCGCGAAATGGTGGAGCATTTATTGAGCGAAATAAAGGACAAGCTCAATGAACTGAAACTGAACCTTTCCGGTATGAAGGAACGTTTGAACGTGGAGTTCAAAATAGAACTGGATGAAATACTGGACCAGGCTAGGGCTACCGATACACCCTTGGAAGAACTGCAGGCAACCAGCGACAGGATGCGGAAGCGCCTGGAAAATATTGGTGAAGTGAACCCTACAGCCATTGAGGCCTACACCGAAATGAAGAAGCGCTATGAATTCATCTTGGAACAGAAGAATGACTTGGTAGATGCCAAGGACAGTTTGCTGCAAACCATACAGGAGGTGGAAGCTACTGCCAACCAGCAGTTCCTGGATACCTTCAATAAAGTAAGGGAGAATTTCCAACGCGTATTCAAGGCATTGTTTACAGAGGAGGACACGGCCGACATGATCTTGGTAAACCCCGAGAACCTTGCGGAAACAGGCATTGATATTATTGCCAAGCCAAAAGGGAAACGCCCATCATCCATCACACAATTGAGCGGTGGTGAAAAGACCTTAACGGCAACGGCCCTATTGTTTTCCATTTACCTGATCAAACCTGCACCGTTCTGTATATTGGATGAAGTGGATGCACCTTTGGATGATGCCAACGTGGGCAAGTTCACCAATATGATCAAGCAGTTCAGCGATAACTCACAGTTCATCATTGTAACGCACAACAAGCAAACCATGAGCGCTGTGGACGTGATCTATGGCGTGACCATGCAAGAGCCCGGCGTAAGTAAATTGGTGCCTGTGGACTTTAGGAGTTTGAATTAAAAAATCCCGTCATTGCGAGGAACGAAGCAATCTTCATATACGGATTAGTAAGCAAGAAAAGGATTGAACCAGTTTCAATCCTTTTTTATTTCGCCAATTTGATGAACCAACCGCCGACAGGGCTATGGTTGCTGTCGGCGGTTCAGTTCCTTTCTTTCAAGGGATTGTATTGTATTGAGTATTTTGGCTAAAGCCAAGAAGGAGGAATGGCCTTTTATTATCAGTCAGCTAAAGCAGACTGCAATGATTTTTGATTTGGGTTAAAATGGAGTTTTCATTGCAAAAGAGTGGGGTTTTGCTTTGTTAATTGGATGATTCTTTTTGAGTCATAGGCGTGTTTTTTCATTAAATGATGGGATTGTTCTTCTCATTGCCGTTCGGCTTTAACCAACGGAAAAATAAATGTGCATCTATGGAATTGGCTTTAGCCAAAAGAAACTAGGTGTTGAAGATTCGCTTAGAATAATCTTCTAATAAGATGCAGATATTCCCCTTCATAAAGCTAAATGACATCCAATCGAACAAGTGTACGATGCAATTACATTACAACCCAACAATGCTAACCCTATTTGTCCTAAAAGCTTACCCCAACAACCCCACACTCACTTCCACATCGGGATTATCCAATAGGAAATCTGCCATTTCCTCGTTCATGGTAAAGCCCTTGCCTTCATTGAAGAGGCTTATTTTCAGGTTCTCTGTTGGCTCAATAATGTTGAACTTCAACAACGATTTGCCCGGGTTATTCTTGATGTTCTTTTCCAAAAAGTTCACAAACTCACCAGAGAGCGAAGCCACGTCCATCTTCAAATCCACGTTCTTGGTAAGTGTTTGTTTGGCTGTTTCCAGGAGGTTGATGGTGGTTACCTTGAATTCATAGCGTTCCGGTTCGCCTTCCTTTTTCCAGCCTGTTTTGAAGAAGCCATTGATGAGCAGGTTCTTGCCCTTGTCCAAATAGTTGGTAAACTTTACATAATCATCGCTCCACAGGGCCAGTTCCGTTTTGCCACTGAAATCCTCAATGGCCAATATACCGAAGTTGCGCCCGGTTTTGGTAACACGGTGCTGTGCGTCCACCACCAGGCCCGCTATCCTCAATTGCTTGCCCACATTGGCCTGTGATAGGGTGCTGCTCTCCTTTATTTCATTGAAATCAGCAAGGCCCATGATACCATAATACTTCAGTTCAAACTTGTAATGGTCCAATGGGTGGCCACTCATGAAGATGCCTGTGATTTCCTTTTCATGTTCCAGCTTTTCTGTCAACGTCCAAGGTTCGCAATTGGGGATTTTTGGTAAGGGAATTTCCATGGCTTCCGATAGGTCACCAAACAGGGTATTGCTGCTGCCAGCTATGGAATCCTTTGTTTGGGCATAACCGATAATCTTTTCTATACCGCTGCTCCTGTCCCCATCCGGTATATGGAAATACTGTGCCCGGTGGAACTGCGGGAAACAATCAAATGCCCCGCCATAGGCCAAGCATTCCAATGATTTTTTATTGGTGGCTTTTTGGTTTACACGGGTAATGAAATCAAAAACATCCTTGTACAAACCATGGGCGCTCCTTTCTGTGATGATGTTCTCAATGGCATTTTCACCCACGCCCTTGAGCCCGCCCATGCCAAAACGGATCTCGCCTTTTTTGTTGGGTGCAAAACCCTTGATACTTTCATTGATGTCCGGACCAAGTACCTTGATGCCCATGCGTTTGCACTCTTCCATGAAGAAAGTAATCTTTTCAATGCTGCCAGCATGGTTCAGTACGGCACTCATGTATTCGCTGGGATAGTGGGCTTTTAGGTAAGCTGTTTGGTAAGCCACAAAAGCATAACAGGTACTATGTGATTTATTGAAGGCATACTGTGCAAAAGCTTCCCAGTCTGTCCAGACCTTTTCTAGCTTCTCGGCAGCATGGTTCTTTTTGGCACCACCTTCAATAAATTTGCTCTTCATTTTATCGAGCGTTTTCCTGTCCTTTTTACCCATGGCCTTACGGAGGAAATCCGCATCACCCTTGGTGAAGCCGCCAATACTTTGGCTGAGCAGCATCACCTGTTCCTGGTAAACGGTAATGCCATAAGTATCTTCCAAATATTCCTGCATGTCGGGAATGTCATAGACTATTTCCTCGCGGCCATGCTTACGTGCAATGAAGTTGGGGATATAGGCAATGGGCCCCGGGCGGTACAGGGCATTCATGGCAATCAAATCTGCAAATTGATCGGGCTTCAGTTCCCGCAGGTATTTCTGCATGCCCACGCTTTCAAACTGGAACGTACCATTGGTTTCGCCGCGCTGATACAATTGATAGGTCTTCTCATCGTCCAATGGCAAATCATCGAGAACAATATCAACATTGTAATTCTGCTTGATTAATTCCAATGCGGTTTTTAAAATGGACAATGTCTTCAGTCCCAGGAAGTCCATCTTGATTACACCAGCTTCTTCAATGGTGCTTCCTTCAATTTGCGTGAGCCATAAATCGGATTCCTTTGAAGTGGCCACAGGAATCAAATCTGTTAAGTCGCGTGGGGCAATGATGATACCCGCAGCATGGATGCCTGTATTGCGGACACTGCCTTCCAAACGTTCAGCTTCTTTCAGTACCCTTGTGCGTATATCTGTTTCAGGGCCATAATAAATTTCACGGAGACGTTTGGCGTTGTCTATATCTTCCGGTGTATAGCCTTTTTCTTCCAGGCTTTTTTCCCCTTCTTTGATGGTCAATGGCGACTTCAATATATTGCGCAGCGCAGTGCCGGGCTTATCACTTACCAACTTTGCCAACGCGTTGCTCTCCGGTAGGGGAAGGTCCATTACACGGGCCACATCCTTGATACTACTTTTGGCAGCCATGGTGCCATAGGTAATGATTTGGGCCACTTGCGACTTGCCGTATTTGCTTACCACATAATCAATTACTTTCTGCCTGCCCTCATCATCAAAGTCCGTATCAATATCGGGCATGGACTTCCTGTCCGGGTTCAGGAACCTTTCAAAAAGTAAATTGTACTTGATGGGATCAATATTGGTGATACCGATACAATAAGCCACCACGGAACCAGCAGCGGAACCACGGCCGGGGCCAATGAAAACGCCCATGTCGCGACCAGCTTTGATAAAGTCGCTTACAATGAGGAAGTAACCTGCAAAGCCCATGGTCTTGATGGTGAACAGTTCAAAGTCTATCCGCTCCTGTGTGGTACTTTCAATTTCACCATAGCGCTTTTTGGCTCCTTCATAAGTAAGGTGCTTCAGGAATTCCCATTGGTTGTTCACATCAGGTTTGATAATGTCCTTACCAATTTTTTCATCGGAAAAATGTAGCTGGAATTCCTTAGGAATAGGGAAGGCCGGCAGCAGGATGTCCTTTTTCAGGTTCAGCACTTCGATCTTGTCAACAATGGCATTCGTGTTTTCAATACTGTCCGGAATATCATGGAACAGTTGTTTCATTTCCTCCGTGGTCTTGAAGTAGAACTGGTCGTTGGGGAACTTGAAACGTTTGTTTTTTTGCTGCACACTATCGTCTGTCATATCATCCCAGCCCGGTGTGGATTGTTTTTCACCAGTGTTGATACAGAGCAGGATATCATGTGCGTTGAAATCATCTTTGTCTGTGTAGTGGCTGTCATTGCTGGCAATGATGGAAACGTTATGCTTTTTGGCAAACTTTAACAGCACTTCATTTACCTGTATTTGCTCCTTGATATTATGGCGTTGGATTTCCACATAATAATCCTCCCCAAACATGTCCAGCCACCATTTGAATTCCTGTTCTGCTTTTTCTTCCCCTTCGGTTAAAATAATTTGTGGTACATAAGCACCCAAACAACAGGTGGTAGCAATAATGCCTTCATGGTATTGTTCAATCAGCTTCTTGTCAATACGTGGGTACTTGCTGTACATCCCTTCAATGAAACCTAATGAAGTCAACTTCACCAAATTCTGGTAACCTACTTTGTTTTTTGCCAGCAGCACTTGGTGGTAGCGTTTATCCTTCTCCCCTTTGGTGAAAGCCTTGGCGTGCCTGTCTTCTACCACATAAAACTCACAGCCAACCACAGGTTTTACAATAGGTTCAACAATCTCCTTCCCGTTTTCATCGGTACCGGTTACCCTTGTGTTTTTCCATGCCTGTGCCACAAACTCAAAAGCACCAAACATGTTGCCATGGTCGGTAATGGCCAATGCAGGCATATTGTCCCGCATGGCCTTTTTATAGAGGCTATCAATACTGGCTGCACCATCGAGCAAGGAGTATTGTGTGTGAACGTGTAAATGGGAAAATCTTGACATAGTATAAAAAGTTCAAAAAGTTTGAATGTTCAATAGTTTCAAAAGTTGGTTCCAGCAGTAATTATATGATTATTTCTTCTTGAATGAAAACACTTTCAAGCTTCCGCCCACATAATTGCAGACCCAAGCTTCCAGTTTATCATCGTTTTCAAAAACATCCACGCCAACGGGTTTGCCCTTGCATTCCAATGAATACAGTTTGGTGAAGCTGTACTTGTTTATTTTGAATACATCCACTGTATTGCCAGTGTAACAGGTAACAAACAAGAATTGATGGTTCTTGCTCAATACAATGGTCCTCGGTTGTGTATTGGTAGCAGTGGTAAACAATGTTTTGCCCGTGGCCACATCAATGCAGCCAATTTTTCCAATGCTGTTGTAGCTCACAAACAAATGCCCACTGGTATCCATTACAATATGCCTTGGTGTGGATGCTACTTCCAGGTTCTTTTCAATCTTCCAAGTGTTGTTGTTCACCACACTAATTGTTCTTCCGCCCATAATGGCGATGTAAGATTTTTGGTTCTTGTCATCCACCACAATGCCCCTTGGAATGGCCGATACAGGAATGGTGCTTATCACTTTGCCAAAAGGCGCAAGCGTATCGTTCATTTCCAGTACGCTAATATTGTTGCTATGCCAATTGCTCACCAATAAATGTTTGCTGTCTGCGGTGCGTGCAATGACTTTTGGTGTTTTGCCTGTTTTGATCAGGGGCACAAAAACTGAATCCCTTGTATGTTCCTTCTTATCAATCACGTACATTTTTTTGCTCCTGTAAGTATTGCTGCTATCCATTGCCAATGAATCCAATTTTATGGGGACAATGCCAGCAGCGTTGTGCAGGCTTACCCATAAAATTTTATCGTCGTGACTAAAGCATGCTTCCACCGGTTTCTCCTCAAAAGAAGGGATAGACTGATGCGTAACATAGTCCCATCCAAAGCCCTTGGTAGCTTTGAACTTAAAAATTTTTTCCACCTTTTTGGTCGGCTGGTCAAACTCATACACGCTCATGGCCTCAAGGTTCATGGCATACAGTTTTGTACCTGTTGAATTGAACAGTACCGATTTGGTTCCTGCAGATGAAGACAATATTTCCGATGTGTCAAAAATCAATTTGCTGTATGCTTTTGATAGAATGGTTGTATCATTACCAAGCTTACTTTCTTCAACTTTTGCCCCTTGTTTCGCATCTGTAAAATAGCAGCCAGCCAATGCAAGCAGCGCTGTTAAGGTACAGGTAGGTCCAAGTAATTGGCGAATGGTCATCTAAAAGATTTGAGGGAAATGGAAATTCAAATATCGTAATTGTGGAACGGGGGCTGAAATTACAGTTTTCCACATCAACTTTTAAACTGAAGAGAATGTTAAAAAGTTTTGCAGAATGCTTGCATCATAGGTATTGAACGGTTAATTTGCATCAATCCAGCATGAAAATCAATCTAATCATATCAGGTTTGACTGCGCTTGTGTTCATGACAAGCTGTAAATCGCTGCAATCAATTGCTTCAAAGGATACCTCTTCCTCCACAAAACAGAATACGGTTAGGCCGGACAGGAGGGACCTGAAGTTTATGGACAATATTGAAGTTACGCCAGGTTCCGTGGTAACTTCAAAGCATACAACCATCAACACGAGAAGCCCCAAAAAGACTGCCCCTGTTGCCCAACAGCAGGAAATTTCCAAGACGGCCCCCAGTACGGAACTTTCAAAAGCCAATATAGAGCAGGCTGATTACCTGCAATTGAAATATGCGGTGAAGCTGGATGCAACGGTGGAAAAACTGAACAATATCCCTTTGTTGCAGGCCATTGACCATTGGTGGGGAACGCCTTACCACTTGGGCGGCACCACTGAAAGTGGCATTGACTGTTCTGCTTTTACCCAAACCATCATGCAGACAGTATATAGCGTGCCCCTTTTAAGAACAGCACAGGAACAGTACAAGAATGCCGATCCTATAGAATTGGAAAACCTGCAAGAAGGCGATTTGATTTTTTTCCACACAGGGGGGCGGCGCTCCAGGGAAATTAGCCATGTGGGCATTTATGTGCTGAACAATAAATTTGTCCATGCTTCTACCAGCAGCGGCGTTACTATCAGCGATCTGAATGACAGCTACTGGAAACAGCACTTCAAAGCTGCTGGTAGGCCCAAAAAATAAAATTTCCATCCATGGTTTATTGCATTTTATTTGCAACTCGCGACATGCAAACATCACTTGCAGGTTCAAGCCGTATTATTGAATGGACAAAAGAGTAGCTATTATTGGTGCAGGTCCTGCTGGTTTAACAGCCGCCTATTTATTGGCCAAAGAAAATATAGAAGTAGTTGTTTTTGAAAAGGACCCTACTTATGTTGGCGGCATTTCCAGAACGGAAAGTTACAAGGGCTACCATTTTGACATTGGCGGCCACCGTTTTTTTTCCAAAAGCAAGGAGGTAGAAGATTTCTGGACGGAAATACTGGGTGATGAAATGTTGGAACGTCCAAGGAGTTCAAGGATTTTCTACAACAAAAAATTCTTTTCCTATCCATTGGCTGCTTTCGAAGCCCTGAAGAAATTGGGCCTGCTAGAATCCTCCCTATGCGTGATCAGCTATTTGAAAGCTAAAATGTTCCCCGTAAAGAATCCATTGAATTTTGAGGACTGGGTAAGTAACCAATTTGGTAAAAGGCTGTTCAATATCTTTTTCAAGACATACACTGAAAAATTGTGGGGGATAAGCTGCAGGGAAATTTCAACAGATTGGGCTGCACAGCGGATCAAGGGACTATCCTTGACAAGTGCTATCAAAAATGCCCTGTTCAAACCAGACAATACCAATAAGGACAAACTGATCAAAACATTGATCGATTCTTTCCGTTACCCCAAAAAGGGCCCTGGCATGATGTGGGAAGCTTGCCGGGACAAATGCTTGGCCATGGGCGTTCAGGTGGAAATGAATGCTGGCGTTGCGGGGCTGGATTATACGAATGGAAAATGGAGCATTGCCACCAGCAAAGGGGCTGTTGAGGAAGGCTTTGATTATGTACTTTCTTCCGCACCGATCCAGGAACTGGTGCCATCCATCACGCCGAAGGTGCAGGAACCCGCTTACAGTGCCTCACAGCAACTGGGGTACAGGGATTTTTTGACGGTGGTACTCATTTGTACAGAAGACAACGCTTTTACGGATAACTGGATCTATATACACGACCCCTCGGTAAAAGTGGGCAGGATACAGAACTTCAAAAGCTGGAGCCCGTACATGGTTCCCGATCAGCAGATGGCCTGTTATGGGCTGGAATATTTCTGCTTTGAAGGTGATGGTACCTGGACAAGCAGCAATGAGGATTTAATTGCATTGGCAACAAAGGAAATGATACAGATTGGTTTGCTAAAGGCGGGCAATGTGAAAGATGGTTATGTGGTGCGGCAGCCAAAAGCATATCCTGTTTATGACCAGGACTATAAGGAACATGTGCTCAGCATTCGCGAAGGATTGAAACCTTATAAGGGCCTTTACCTAGTTGGAAGAAACGGTATGCACAAATACAATAACCAGGACCATAGCATGATGACGGCCATGTTGGCTGCAAAGAATATTATCGCCGGCAATGAACTGTACGATGTCTGGAATGTGAACCAGGATGCCGAATACCACGAAAGTGGCGGGAGGGGTGCCGATGAAGGCGGAAGAATGGTGCCGAGAAAAATTGAAGCTGTCAATTAATTACTACCGCCCATTCAGTAGAGTTTGTTTATCGGTTGCTCTGCAATGGTATAACAATGGTGAATGCTGGTTAAATAGCTGCCCAAAAAATGTTACAAATAAAAGTGTTACAAATTAAAATGTAACAAAAAAATAGGTAACAAAAAAGTTGGTGCTGTTTTTCTTCCTTTTTCAATTGATTAAAGAAATGATTTACCTATAACATTTATTGCTGCGCATCCACTTTTTTTGTCTTGATATAGAATAGCTTCTCCAAATTTTCCGGTAACACCACATTCCTTGCTTCTTCCTCTTCCATGGGAATGGATTTCCATGCTTCTGTTGGTTGAATGGTAATGGAATTGAATTCGGATTTGAACACCAATGGCAGATTGAAACCTGCTACGCAATCAGCATAGTGGAAATACAGCCGCTTTCCATTGTTGGTGAAATAGTATTCCAACGTGGGCACCTGTGTGGTGCGTAAATACTGGTCAAATATTTTTTGGAAACTGAAGCCAGCCTGCTTGTTAATAAAATCCTCCACCTGTTTGGTGGTAACCGTTTGGTGGTAAAATGTTTTGTTGAGTCCACGCAGGATGCTCCTGAACTTTTTATCATCGTTCATGGCATGTCGGATACTGTGTATCATGTTGCTGCCCTTGTCGTACATGTCGCCACTACCTTCCTTGTTCACACCATAAGGACCAATAATCGGTTCATCGTTCCTGATGTTCTTCCTCTGTCCATAATTGTATTCGTTGCCAGCTTGTATGCCATAATAATATTCGGTAAACAAGGTTTCGCTATAAGTGGTAAAACTTTCATGCACCCACATATCTGCAATATCCTTGGTAGTGATATTATTGCCAAACCATTCATGCCCACTTTCATGTACAATAATGAAATCCCATTTCAGTCCCCAACCTGTTTTGCCACTTCTATCGGAGCCCAGGTAACCATTTTTGTACTGGTTGCCATAGGCCACTGCACTCTGGTGTTCCATGCCTAGGTGCGGAGCATCCACCAGTTTGTAACTGTCCTCATAAAAAGGGTAGGGGCCAAACCAGTATTCAAATGCACGGAGCATGGGCTTCACCTGCTTGAACTGCTCCTTGGCTTTTTCCAGATTGTAATCCAGTACCCAATAGCTTAAATCAAGCTTGCCTTTTTCGCCCATTAAAGTGTCTGTAAAGTTTACGTACTTACCTATGTAAGGAATGATGCAGTAATTGTTGATGGGGCTCTTGACTTCCCAAGTATATGAGTGGAATTTGGAATTTGGAATTTGTGAATTGGATTTCACTCTACCATTAGCAACTGCCACTAAAGTATCGGGAACAATGACTGTCAAGGAGGCACCATTATCAGGTTCATCGCCTTGGTAATCCTTGCAGGGATACCAAGCGCTGGCGCCGAAGCCTTGCACGGCAACACTTATCCAAGGATTGCCGTTCCTGTCTTTCTTCCAGATCCAGCCACCATCCCAAGGTGGTGTTTTGGCTTCATGGGGCTTGCCGTGGTAGCGAATGGTTAGATGCGTAGTTGAACCCTTGGGTAATTCAGAGGCCATGTCAACATACAGTACCTGCCCTTCTCTTGAGAATTTTCGTCCGATACTTTCAGGGTACGCTTTTGAAAGTTCCGATACATTATCCACTATTAAAGGCTCCTGTAAATCAATTTGAAGTTGACTGCCTTTTTTCAGCGCCTTAAATGTTATGGTTACATTTCCTTCAATCTCCTTCTTCTCATAATCCGGCTTCACCGTTATATCATACCGCAACACATCCCACCAGTCCCTGTTTTCGTTGAGGCTGCCACGCAAAGTGTCTGCTTTGGTAAACGCCGGTTTCTTTTTTAATAGCTGGGCATGAACAGGGGATAAGCCTACCATACAGGAAAAGCTGAACAGCCACCCAATCTGTAGCAATGTCGCCCTTCGACTGCGCTCAGGATAAACTTGCCACTGGTGCTTCAAGTTTGTTCTGTTGCTTGTCCCCAAAAAGTTCTTCTTATTCAAATTGCCTTCGAGAACCTCAGGCTGACATTTCGTTGATAAAAAAATCTTCTTCATGTTTTAAAAGTAAGATATTCGGGCAGATGAAAAGCAAAGTCAATAGTCAATGGTCAATGGTCAATGGTGAGCGGTCCATAGTTCACCGACCACGGTCCACGGTTCTGCTATGGACAATCGTCTATGGATTATCGGCCCTGTTTCTTCTTGTCTCCTGTAAAAACAAAGCTGCTTCCAACAAAAAAGTATTTACCTACAACGAAAGCACGGGCATTGCCACCCTTGATCCTGCTTTTGCCAAGAACCAGAGCATCATGTGGGCAGTTCACCAATTATATAATACGTTGGTGGAAATAGACAGCAACCTGAACATTGTGCCAAGCATTGCCAAACACTGGGACGTGAGCGCTGACCGATTGATCTATACCTTCCACTTGCGCGACAGTATTTTTTTCCACGACAATGAAGCATTTGCCAATGGCAAGGGAAGGAAGCTGGTAGCAGCAGATGTGGTGTACAGTTTCAACAGGATATTGGACAAAAGAACAGCCAGCAGTGGTGCATGGATATTCAATAACCGTGTGGATAGTGTGCAGCCCTTTGTGGCTGTGGACGACAGTACCTTCCAAGTGAAACTATTGAGGCCGTTCCATCCCATCATGGGCATTTTATCAACACAGTATTGCAGCATCGTTCCAAAGGAAGTAGTGGAGAAATATGGGAAAGATTTCCGCAGGCACCCCTGTGGCACTGGACCTTTCCAATTTTTCATGTGGGAAGAGGGCCAGGCGCTGGTGATGCATAAAAATGCCCATTACTGGGAGAAGGATTCTGCTGGGGCAACATTACCTTATTTGGATGCATTGAAAGTGACCTTCTTTGACAACAAGGCTACTGAGTTTTTGCAGTTCCGGCAGGGCGGACTGAGCTTCATCAATGATATTGACCCCAGTTTCAAGGATGAAGTGCTGACAAAAAAAGGGGAACTGAGGGACGAATGGAAGGATAAAATACTGCTGCACAAAAAAGCATACCTCAATACGGAATATCTGGGTATTTTGGTGGATGGCGACAATCCATTGGTTAAAAATTCACCTACCAAATTGAAGGCTATCCGCCAGGCAATCAATTACTCCATTAACCGCCAGCAATTGATGATGTACATGCGCAACGGTATAGGTACGGCTGCTGAAAGCGGTTTTGTGCCTGCTGGTTTGCCAAGTAGGAATGTGGAGATGGTGCGGGGATATAATTACAATCCTGCTAAGGCAAGGACATTGATAAAGGAAGCCGGGTTGGACCACAATAATTTCCCCACCATCAAACTATTGACCATTAACATCTATTCCGATATCGGCAGTTTCATAGCCAAGCAATGTGAGGAAGTAGGTATCAAAGTGCAAGTGGAAGTGGTACAGAAAAGTTTACTGCTGGAGCAGGCTGCCAAATCGCAGGCACTGTTTTTCAGGGCAAGCTGGATTGCGGATTATCCCGATGCGGAGAACTATTTAGCCGTGTTTTATAGTAAGAACCCTTCACCACCAAACTATACGCGGTATGAAAATCCAGCTTTTGATATACTCTACGAGAAGGCTTTACTGGAAACCAACGATAGCTTGCGGTACAGTATGTACCGGCAAATGGACCAAATGGTAATTGATGATGCTCCCGTTGTACCTATTTGGTATGATATGGCCATACATTTGGTAAACAAGAATGTGGAGGACATGCATGCGAATGCGCTGAATTTACTGGAACTGAGAACCGTAAAAATCCATTAGAGTTTGTAGGATAGAATAACCCTTTCGGCTTCATCCCACAAATAATTGATGGATGGAATGAAACTTGCCTTTTTATCCCTGATGATATTGTTAGGATTGAAAGTGTTGTCTGCAATGCTGTTCAGTGTACCCAGTTTCGCCATATCGGAAACAAGATTATTCCTATTATAGTCGGCCTGTGTCATGGAGTAGCTAATATCCGTTGCAGCCTTTATTTCAGCAAAGGAATTCTGGACCGGCTTGATATTGTTGGCCCCTGTACCGTACCAATAAGTGGCAGTTTTATGTTCCGATGTATCTGCAATGATGATCCGCCTTACAATATGGTAATTCCTATCGTAAATGTCCATAAATGACATGAATGAATATGATGTGATAAACTCATTGGTTCCACCTATATTGGTTATATTGAAGATGGTAGGCGGTAATGCATAAAAATTGATCCAGTATTCCGCATTGCAATTGAGGCATTCCTGCTTATCATTTAATACAGGGAACTCTTTTGTTAGTATGGCGGTAATCTTTAGCAGCAATTTGGGTTTCCCTTTCCATTTATCGGGGAGATTGATTGAATATTTTTTGGAGGAATCAATTACTTGCGCAGAAGAGGTTATGCTGAATAGTATGCTTATTATCAACAATAAAAAAAATACAGTACGCATAACCAAGTATTTAATTTAAAGGTAAGATTGAATGGACATAAACGGAGACAGTTATTACTAATAATTTTACCAAACAAATTTTTCAACAGTGGATTAAAAAATGAGCAAGCGAAATGCCTAATAATTATTTCCAATTTAAGGAATTTACGGTTCAACAGGAAGATTGTGCCATGAAGGTTACAACAGATGCTTGCTTGTTTGGAGCCTGGGCAGCAATGATGATGAACAGTGAACAATGGGCTATCAATAATATTTTGGACATTGGTACAGGTACCGGCTTACTGAGTTTAATGCTTGCACAAAAAGCAACTGCCCAAATACATGCGGTGGAAATAGAGGAAGCTGCAGCCAATCAAGCAGCAGGGAATTTTTCCTTGTCACCATGGAAGGACAGGCTGCATGTTCATCCCGCATCCATCCAGCAATTCAGCAATCGATCAACTCTGCAATTTGACTTCATTATTACCAATCCACCTTTCTTTGATAATGATCTGAAGAGTGAAAGCCCAAAACGTAACCTTGCCCTTCACGGTTCGTCGTTAAGTTTGGAAGAATTGCTGAAAGCTATCAAGATCAATCTTTCGCCTAATGGCAAATTAGCCATTCTTCTTCCTTATCACCGGACAGATTATTTTATTGATTTGGCTGAGGAGTTTTATCTCCAAAAAAAAGCATTGGTAAAACAGACAGAAAAGCATCCATATTTCAGGAGTATGCTGCTGCTCTCCAGAATGCAGGTCACGACCAAAGAAACTGAAATCATCATTAAGCAAAACAGTCGGTACAGTGCTGCATTCACTTATTTATTAGAAGACTATTATTTGCATCTATAGACCTCGTCAAACTTTGTGGAACGGCTTTCAGGAGCAAAGTCAACACCATCCATCTAACAATGATTTTAACATTCAAGCATCGTATATTCGCTGCAACAAACAGAACTTGATGTATCCACTGGTGTATAAATACTTGATGCTGAACAAAAAAGTAAGTGTGCCGGGCATTGGCAATTTCTCCATTGATACAAAGCCTGCTTTTATAGAACATGGGAATTTGTTGCAGCCGCCTGTTTCCAATATCCAGTTTAAGGCAGAAACTGCGTTGGCAGACCGTAATTTTTACGAGTTCATTGCTTCCGAAATGCATATTGAGGATGTGGATGCCATTAAGCAGTTCCATGAGTTCTCTTATGAATTAAGGGGCAGTGCCAGCTATGCGGATGGCCTCCAGTTCCCCGGCATCGGGACCCTGAAAAAGCAGTCCAACGGAAGTTTCCTTTTTGAAGAAGAGCAGAATACCGTTGACTTTTATAAACCTTTTACGATTAAGGAGACTGTTGAGGCAGAGAAAATTGTTGCTGCAGAAATACCAACCATTGAACCCGATTATTCCAATCTTGAATTAACGCCTACCGATGAGGCTGACCAACCAAGGGACCTGTGGTGGGTATATGCTATTGCGCTTGCTGTTATTGGCATCGCAGCCATTGTATATAATTACATGTAAGCAATCCTTCAGCACATCTGTTATTAATAAAAAAGACGCAGCTTTGGTTAACACATATCCAGTGGTAATCTGTGGACCTATTTTTTCTTTCTCCGAACGCTGCTTTCCCTTTCAAAAACTTCAGCAGGCAAAACAATATTTTCAAAATCGGTTGTTGCACGCTTGGCTTCAATCATTTTTATTAACAGCTCTGCTGCAATGGTACCCATTTCAAAAGCAGGTTGCCTTACCACAGATAGGGAAGGGGAAAGAAGCTCTGTCAGGTCAAGGTTACTGAATCCAACAACTGCTATATCATCAGGTATGGTAATCTTCTTTGTTTTGCAGTACCTCATGCAATTGGTGGTAAGCTTGTCCGCAGAGGCAAAAATGGCATCGGGTTTCTGTTTCATTTTCATGAGCTTGTTCATTGCATCCTCCACTTCCTCATAGAGCATTCCCCCATGGAAACATTCTTTTACTAAATTCTCGTCATACTCAATTTGATTGTCTTCCAGCGCTTTCCTGTAACCAGCTTCCCTTTCTTTTGTAATTGACAGGTATTGTGAGTTGGATAAATGGCCAATCCGTTTATAGCCATTCTTAATTAAGTGCGTGGTTGCATCGTAAGCTCCTTTGAAATTATCAACGCTTACTTTATGTGTTTCCATTTCGCCAACCAACCGGTCAAAGCAAACAATATGCATGCCCCGGTTGTGCAGGTCAGTAATATGTGTAAAGTCCTGCGTTTCAGTTGAAACCGACAACAAGCAACCGTCCACACTCCTGGATGACAGGAACTGCAGGCTACTTATTTCCTTTTCGTAGCTTTCATGTGTCTGGGTAATGATAACATTGTAACCCTTACTGTGGGCAACAGATTCAATTCCATTGATAGCTTGACTAAAAAAGCTATTGGCAATCTCACTTACCACAATACCTATTGAACGGCTTCTTTTTTCCTTTAAGCTTAATGCTATTGGGTTGGGGCGGTAATTAATTTCCTTGGCATATTCCAGTACCACCTTTTTTGTTTCGGGGCTGATTTCATAACTGTCACGGAGGGCGCGGCTTACAGTGGAGGTGGAAAGACCGAGGGCTTTGGCAATATCCTTTATCGTTACGGCTTCAAATTTCATTCAATATTTTCTTTACAGCAAGTTTAGGAAAGATGGTTGTTGTGCTTAATTGTTCAACAAAGATAATGAGGGCTTAAAAATACATAAAAATTCATCGTTCTCGGAAACGATTGCGTAAAAAAACAATTGCAATCAGCCCAGCCTTAGTGAATATCTAAGTAGAATTGTTAACGCAAATGGGTGAATGGTTTCATCCTGTGTACTTATTTACATAATATATGAAACGATTCTGCCTCTCCATAGCAATTTTCTGCACCGGTTCTGTGTTTTTTTTACACAATGCAGCTGCCCAGAAGCTACCCATTGTTAAAGAGACCAAATTCAGAAAAGATACTTTCAATATTATAAAGTATGGAGCTATTGCTGATGGCATAACATTGAATACAGATGCCATCAACAAAGCAATTGATGCCTGCAATAAAAAAGGTGGTGGCGTGGTGTTGGTACCGGGTGGTCTATGGCTTACAGGACCGGTTGTATTGAAAAGTAACGTGAACTTCCATATTGTGCGGGATGCAGTTCTGCAGTTCACATCAGACTTTAACCAATATGCTTTGGTGGAAACAAATTGGGAGGGCCTACCCGCATTTCGTAACCAGTCACCCATTTCTGCCACAAATGCCACCAATATTGCTATTACAGGAACGGGTATAGTTGACGGCAATGGCGATTTCTGGAGAATGGTGAAGAAAGAAAAGCTTACAGAAACCCAATGGAGAATAAAACTCGCAAGCGGTGGACTTTTAAGTGAGGATAAGAAAACATGGTTCCCTTCTGAAAAGTCCTTTAAAGGAAACAAAGTGAAAAATGCAGGTGTGATTACTGCTGGTGTTACGAGGAAAGAGGTGGAAGAATACAAGGATTTCCTTCGCCCCAATTTGGTAGTACTTACTAAATGTAAAACTGTGTTGCTGGAAGGCGTGACCTTTCAAAATTCAGCAGCTTGGAACCTGCATCCTTTGATGTGCGAAGATTTAACGGTAAGGGACGTTTATGCAAAGAACCCTTGGTATGCACAAAATGGTGATGGAATTGATATCGAAAGCTGCAAGAACTTTATTGTGGAGAACAGCACTTTTGATGTGGGTGATGATGGTATCTGCATAAAAAGTGGGCGTGATGTTGAGGGCCGCAAACGTGCCATGCCTACGGAGAATGGTGTTATTAGGAATTGCATTGTTTATCATGCGCATGGTGGCTTTGTCATTGGAAGTGAAATGAGTGGTGGGGCGAGAAATTTATATGTGAGCAACTGTAGTTTTATTGGAACGGATATTGGCCTCCGTTTTAAAACAGCAAGAGGGCGAGGAGGGGTAGTCGAAAAAATTTACGTCGATAATATCAGGATGAAAGACATTCTTGGCGAGGCCATATTATTTGATATGTACTATACGGCAAAAGATCCCGTTCCCTTGGCTGATGAAAAACGGGAACCACCAGTGGTTGAGTTTAAGGCAGTGGATGAAACCACACCGGTTTTCAAGGATTTCTATGTGAAGAACATCGTTTGCAATGGCTCGGAGAAAGCCATCTTTATACGTGGCATACCTGAAATGCATATCAAGAACATCAACTTGGAAAACATGGTGATGCAGGCAAGCAAAGGCATTGACATCCAGGAAGCCACGGGAGTGAATATTAAGAACGTTAACCTTATCCTTAAGGAAACAAATCCTGTAGCTTATGTGCTGAACAGTGAAAACATTGTTCTTGACAAAATAAAATATAATGATGGCGCAGAATTATTGTTGCAGGTACAAGGCAATAGGAGTGGTGCTGTAAAACTGTTAAATACTGGAACGGGCAAAGCAAAAAAGAAGTTAGAAGCTAGTTTTGGTGCTGATGAAAGTAAGGTGGAAATAAAATAGTTAGGCCAATATGTTTTTGCTCATTGGATGTGAACTATTTGAAGCCTATTTTAGCGCTTAAACGTTGGGTTTGACTATTCAACCTTGATTCATGTGTTGAAATTTGCGACGCTACCACAGTTGCACAATGAACTAAAAGCTGGTAACCAGAAAAATGAAAAAAATAGTATCGATAGGATGTTTATTGTTGGTGCTGAATACAAATGCACAAACTCCTTCTGAACGGTTGGCCAAAACCACCATGACCATTTGGAAAGACTCCATTTCCAGCAAATGGAGCTACGATTTAGGTGTTGTGCTGAAGGGCATGGAAGGGCTATGGTACAGGACTGGTGATGCAAGATACTTTGACTACATACAGCACATGATGGACTTTTATGTGCAGAATGATGGTTCAATAAAAACGTATAAAGCCGATGAGTTTAACATCGATAACATCAATAATGGCAAGTTGCTGTTGCTGCTTTATCGGGTTACGGAGAAAGATAAATACTGGAAAGCTGCACAGTTACTTCGTGAGCAGTTAAAGAATCATCCACGGACCAAGGAAGGTGGTTTCTGGCACAAAAAAGTTTATCCCTACCAAATGTGGCTGGATGGTTTGTATATGGGCGAACCTTTTTATGCAGAGTATGCCATGCTTGCACATGAAGACACAGCTTTTAATGATGTTGCTAACCAGTTTATCTGGATGGAAAAACATGCAAGGGATGCAAAAACTGGTTTGCTTTACCATGCTTGGGATGAAAGCAAGGAACAAGAATGGGCAAACAAAACAACAGGGACATCCCCTTTGGTTTGGGCAAGGGCCATGGGCTGGTATGCCACTGCGTTGGTGGATGCTTTGGAGTCCTTTCCTGAAAACCATCCCAAGAGAAAAACATTGATTGATATTCTCAATCGTGTGGTTGTTGCTGTAGAAAAACAGCAGGATAAGGAAACCGGTTTGTGGAAAGACATTTTAAATTACGATGGTCCGGGCAAGGAGAAAAATTATTTTGAAGCATCTGCTACTTCCCAATTTGTATATGCCATTGCCAAAGGTGTTAGGAAGGGCTACTTACCTCCTGCAAAAATTGCCATTGCCAAAAAAGCATATGATGGGATGCTGAAAACATTTATCAAGGAAGAAAATGGCCAGACAAATTTGCACGGTACGGTTAAGGTAAGCGGTCTTGGTGGCAAACCATACAGGGATGGCAGTTTTAACTATTATATGAGTGAGCAGGTAATTGTTAATGATCCCAAGGGTGTTGGCGTTTTTCTGTCGGCAGCCAACGAAATGGACCTATTACCAACAGCCAATTTGGGTAAGGGAAAAACTGTTTTGCTTGACAACTATTTCAACTCAGAAAAGAAAAAAGACATTACTGGGCAGGAAAAGTATTGGCATTATAAGTGGGATGAGAAAAGCAATGGTGGTTTTTCATTGTTGGGCGAAGTTTTTAGTAGTTACAGTGTTCAAACAGGAATTTTATCTGCAGCACCTTCTGCAGCTTCCTTAAAAGGAGCAAATATCTATGTGATTGTGGATGCAGACAATGTGGCTGATAACCCAACACCAAATTATGTTACGCCGAAAGATGCAAATGCGGTATATGATTGGGTAAAGGCAGGTGGAGTGCTGGTTGTGTTCCATAATGATAAACCCAATGCTGAATTTGAACACTTCAATAAACTAACAGAGAAATTTGGTATCCACTTGAATGAGGATAGTAGGAACCATGTGGAAGGGAAGCAATTTGAGCAAGGGGCCTTGTTCATCAACGATGGGAATGAAATTTTCAAAACTGCCAAGAAAGTTTATTTAAAGGAAATCTGCACACTGAAATTGAGTGGCCTGGCAAAAGCTGTTTACACAGATAAAGGTGACAATATTATGGCTGTAGCCAAAGTAGGGAAAGGAACGGTGTTTGTAGTAGGTGACCCTTGGTTGTACAATGAATACACCGATGGTAGGAAATTGCCTGCTGACTTTGACAACTTCAAAGCCGCAAATGATTTAGTGAAATGGTGCATCGCACAAATAAAAAAATAGTGATGAGGAAATTGAAGTTGATAATGTGTTTGTATTTGCTGGGAACAGCCGTTCTGCAGAATGTTTATGCACAGGATTTGGTTGCTGATAATATGTTGATGTTCCAGCGAAGCGAAGGTGGCTGGCCAAAACATTACGAAGAGAAGGCAATTGATTACAATAGGGTCTATTCAGAAGCGGAAAAAGCATCCATCAAAGATGAACATAACAGGAACGATGCCACGATAGACAATAAAGCAACTACAAAAGAGATACGTTACCTATTGAAGGAATACAAGAAGGATGGCAACAAAGTTTATTTAAAGGCTGCCGAGCACGGAATAAAATATTTACTGGATGCTCAGTACAGGAATGGGGGCTGGCCCCAATTTTACCCTGACCTAAGTTCTTACAGGCATGAAATAACGTACAATGATGATGCAATGATTAATGCACTCAATGTACTGTATGATGTAACAAAGAGAACAGATGATTTTTCTGTAGTAGATTCCACGTTGATACCCAAAGCAGAGAAAGCCATTCAGAAAGGCATTCAGTGTATCTTAAAAACGCAGATTAAAGTAAAGAAGAAATTAACTGCTTGGTGTGCCCAGTATAATGAGAATACCTTATTGCCAGCCATGGCCAGGAAATTTGAACTGGAATCCATCAGTGGAAGTGAAAGTGTGGGTATCGTGAAATTTTTGATGAAGGTAGAAAACCCTTCTGTCGAAATAAAGAAAGCCATTACCGGCGCAATTGAATGGTTTGAAAAGTCAAAAATTGTGGGCTACAAATTTGTGGATATTGAAGCCCCATCTATGCCTAAAGGGAAGGACAGGGTTCTTGTTGCTGATGCAACAAGTGTTATCTGGGCAAGGTTTTATGATATAGATACCAATGAGCCTTTTTTTTGTGGCCGTGACAGCATCAAACGTTGGAAGGTTTCAGACATTGAACATGAAAGGAGAATTGGATATGCTTGGTATGGAACCTGGCCGAAGGATTTGCTGGAGAAAGATTATCCCAATTGGTTGAAGAAAAATGGTTAACAATAAGATAGTACAGGTAAACAGTAATAAGTGCAAGGTAGATCAAGGAAAATAAAAGTTCATTTGTTAGTGTTGTTCCTGCTTGTTTCCCTTGCTGGAAATGCACAAAGAATTATAGTGGATGCGAATGGCAAAGGTGATTTCAAAACCATTCAAGCAGCCATCAATAGTTTGAGTGATAAGTCTGGAACAGTAAGGACTATTTTTATCAAGAAAGGAATTTACAAGGAGAAGGTTTTTATTGAGAAGAACAATATCATTTTGGAAGGGGAAGATAAAGAACAAACAGTTCTTTCACAGACCATCGCAAGGGATGAATGGCGTTGCAGCAACAATGACGATTGGGGCGTTGCTACCCTTAATTTGAAAGGCAGTGACATTACTTTGAAAAACATGACCATCACCAACAGTTATGGTTTTGACAATGATAAAGAAATAACTATTGCCTGTGCAAGTGATACTGCTAAACATGAAAAGAAAGTACGTAAGGATGGACACCAAATGGCTTTGCGTTCTTTCAGTACCACAAGGTTGAAAGTTATCAATTGCGTATTGAAAGCCTTTGGTGGCGATACTGTCAGTCCTTGGAATGTGGAAGCGGGCATGTTCTACTTCAAGGATTGCACAATGGAAGGCGGTGTTGATTTTTATTGCCCTCGTGGTTGGGCCTATGCGGAGAATTGCAAGTTCATTGCACATACAGGACCTGCAAGTATCTGGCATGATGGAAGCAAGTACGAGGATTCAAAAACGGTACTTAAGAACTGTTCATTTGAAGGATATAGTGGTTTTAAACTGGGCCGTTACCATAAGGATGCACAGTTTTATTTGATTGATTGTTCGTTTGCAAAGGAAATGGCAGATGAAGCTATTTACCGGGTACCAACAACCAACACCATTCAATGGGGAGAAAGGATTTATTATTTCAATTGCCATAGAAATGGTGGCGATTACAAATGGTTCGCAAATAATTTGGAAAAAGCAGCAGGCAATCCTGATGCAAATAATATAAACGCAAACTGGGTTTTTAAAGATAAATGGAACCCATTAAAAGATTAAGGAGCAACTGATGATTCTGAGCAAGCAAAGTCTTACAAGCATTCAAGCAGAAGGATTGAACAAGCCTTCTGAAAATTATTTTGCCTTACCTGAAAAAGTATTGCAGTTCGGTACTGGCGTTCTGCTACGGGGCCTTCCAGATTACTACATTGACAAGGCCAACAAGCAAGGGGCTTTCAACGGAAGGATCGTAGTGGTAAAGTCAACAGGCAATGGGGGGGAAGATGAATTCTCCACACAAGATGGCCTGTTCACGCATTGCATTAAAGGGGTAAAGGATGGAAAACTAGTTGAAGAAAATATCATCAATGCATCCATCAGCCGTGTACTTTCTGCCAAAACAAACTGGGCAGCTATTTTGGAAACAGCTTCCAATCCTGAAATGAAACTGGTGCTTTCCAACACAACAGAAGTGGGCATTGTACTGGATGAAGAAGATAAGATAACCAACACCCCTCCGAATTCTTTCCCGGGAAAATTATTGGCTTGGTTGCACAAGCGTTATGAAACATTTAATGGCAGCAAGGAGTGTGGCGTAACTATTGTTCCAACTGAATTGATAACAGATAACGGTACCAAACTCAAACTCATTGTTGAGGCTCTGGCTAAGAGGAACCAACTTGATGTGGCTTTCATCAACTGGCTGAACACAGCCAATGATTTCTGCAATTCATTGGTGGACAGAATTGTGCCGGGTAAAATGCCCCAAGAACAGCATACAGCCACCGAAGCTGCATTTGGTTACAAGGATGATTTGATGATCATGAGCGAAGTCTATAGCCTTTGGGCAATAGAGACTTCCAATGCGAAGAGCAAGGAGATTTTATCGTTCAGTAAAGTGGATGAGGGCGTTATCATTGCCCCCAACATCAATAAGTTCCGTGAACTGAAATTGCGCCTGCTCAATGGCACACATACATTCAGTTGTGGCCTTGCTTTTCTTGCAGGTTTCGATACAGTGAAGGATGCAATGGCAGATAAAACATTCAGTTTGTACCTGCACGATTTAATGACACACGAAATCTCACCTTGCATAGAGAGCCTTGAAATCACAAGGTTGCAAGCGTATGATTTTGCAAAAGGAGTGATTGACCGTTTCCGTAATCCAAACATCGACCATCGTTGGATAAGTATCACCATGAACTTCACTGGCAAGATGAAAATGCGTAACCTGCCTTTAATAAAGGAACATTATAAGCGCTTTGATTCAGTACCAAAGTATATGGCCATTGGTTTTGCGGCTTATATCCTTTTCATGAAAGGCGAGGTATTGAATGATGGCAAATACTATGGTAAACGTAATAGTGTTACGTACCATATCAATGATGAAGCTGCTCCTTATTTTTATGAATTGTGGAGCGATAATAGTCCATCGGATGTTGTAATGAAAACATTGGGCAATGCGGAGTTGTGGGGAACTGATTTGACTGCTTTGAATGGATTTAAAGACGCTGTAAATGATTACTTGCTGCTGTTCCAACAAGGCAGGTTTTTGGATACCTTGAATGATTTGGAAAAGAACAAAGAAGAAGTGGGTGTTTAGCATATTTGATTCGTACTCATGGAAGTATAATGGTATGGATTAAACTGTAGAATAAATAGTAAGCTTCAGTTGCGTTGCACATCTATCTGGCATAATATGATTTGGTATGTGCATAGCAGCTAAACAATAACGAATAAAAGCATTAACAAAGAACCGTGGGCAATAAAGTATTAAAAGTAAATCCAAAAGACAATGTAATTGTAGCCTTGCAGAACCTAGCAAAAGGTGAAACTGTGGAATACAATGGCGAAGTATTTACGTTACAAGAAGATATTCCGGCAAAACATAAATTCTACATCAGCGATATGAATGCTGGTGAAGAAGTAATCATGTATGGCGTACTCGTTGGCAAAATTCAGCACCTTGTTCTAAAAGGGATGAGAATGAGTACAGATAATTTGAAACATGCTGCCGAACCTTATGAATTTCGTCCCTACCATTATGAATGGCATGCACCGGATGTATCAAAATTTGCTGGTAGAACATTCAATGGGTACCATAGAAAGGATGGAAGGGTTGGGACAGCCAATTACTGGCTGTTTGTTCCAACTGTTTTTTGTGAGAACAGGAATTTGGATGTTATCCGTGAAGCAATGCACAATGAATTGGGATATGCTGTAACGGCCAAATATAAAAGCTATACGCATCATTTGCTGGAAGCCTATCAAAAGGGCGAAGACATCAATAACCTTGATTTATCTGCTGAATCGGCCCTATTAAATAATACCAGCCGCCCCTTTAAAAATGTTGATGGGATCAAGTTCTTGAACCATCAAGGAGGCTGTGGTGGCATACGGCAGGATGCTGCAGTATTGAGCAAATTGCTGGCTGCTTATGCTGACCATCCCAATGTTGCTGGCGTTACAGTATTGAGTTTGGGTTGCCAGAATTTGCAGACACAGGATTTCTTGAATGATTTGAAGGAACGCAATCCTGACTTTGATAAGCCCATGTTCATCTTTGAGCAGCAGCAATCACAAAGTGAGGAATCGCTAATATCCGAAGCCATTAAAAAAACATTTCTGGGCTTGGTGGAAATCAATAAAGAAGAACGTAAACCAGCTCCAATTGATAAGTTGGTATTGGGTGTAAAATGTGGTGGTAGCGATGGGTTCAGTGGTATTTCTGCAAATCCTGCCGTTGGGTACACCAGTGATTTATTGGTGGCCTTGGGTGGTACGGTTTTATTGGCAGAATTTCCGGAATTGTGCGGCGCAGAACAGGACTTAATTGATAGAACAAAGGAAGAACCCAATGCGAGGAAGTTCATGAGCCTGATGAAAGCTTACAGTGATTCCGCTGAACGCGTTGGTTCCGGTTTCCACATGAACCCAAGCCCGGGCAATATAAAAGATGGCTTGATTACGGATGCCATCAAAAGCAATGGTGCGGCAAAGAAAGGCGGAACCTCCCCAGTTGAGGATGTATTGGATTATACGGAACCCGCAACCAAACCGGGCCTGAACCTGGTTTGCACACCAGGTAACGATGTGGAAGCCACAACCGGTAAGGCTGCGAGTGGGGCAACACTTATTCTATTTACAACAGGTTTGGGAACACCTACAGGCAATCCTGTTTGCCCGGTAATTAAAGTATCCACCAATTCTTCGTTGACAAAAAGAATGGGTGATATTATTGATATCAATACAGGCGATGTCATAGACGGGAAAAAAACAATTGAACAAATGGGGGAAGATATTTTGGAGTACTGCATCAAGCTGCAAGTGGGGAAGTCATTCCCAAAGCAGTATTGCTGAACCAGGATGATTTCATACCATGGAAAAGAGGGGTTAGTTTATAAGGAGCAGGGGGTTGGAATCGATTTCCGTTGGAACATACTATAGCTACGGTAACCGATTCTTTCGATTTATTATTTTTAAAATAATAGCAATAAAAATATTAGGAGCATAGAATGAGCCCTTTGCTTCAACAACAAAAGCAGGTAACATGAAAAAATTTCTGGACGAGAACTTTTTGCTGAATACGAAGACAGCACAAAAGTTGTTTCACGAGTATGCGAAGGACATGCCAATTATAGATTATCACTGCCATTTGCCACAACAGCAAATTGCAGAAGATAAGAATTTTGAGAACCTTACCCAGATATGGCTGTATGGTGACCATTATAAATGGCGGGCCATGCGTACCAATGGTGTAAATGAAAATTTCTGCACAGGTGATGCAAGTGACTGGGAGAAGTTTAGGCAATGGTCTGCTACCGTTCCATATACCTTGCGTAACCCACTATACCATTGGACGCATTTAGAACTCCAACGTTATTTTGATGTACATGAAATCTTGGATCCCAGTACAGCCAGGAAGATTTATGAGGAATGTTCAGCAAAACTGAAGACCCCTGACTATAGCGTAAGGAATTTGTTGCGGAAAATGAACGTTCATACAGTTTGTACAACAGATGACCCCACAGATGACCTTGAATACCATGCACAGTTGCGCGAAGAAGGTTTTGAAATTCCGATCCTGCCAGCCTTCCGTCCTGATAAGGCAATGGACGTTGCAGATCCTGAAAAATTCAACTCCTATATTAAGAAGCTGGAAAGCGCAAGCAATATCAATATCTCTTCTTTTGATGATTTCCTGTATGCCTTGCAGAACCGGCATGATTTTTTTGCATCCATGGGGTGTGGTGTAAGCGATCATGGGCTCGAAGAGATTTACGCAGAGGACTTCACTGGAACGGAAATAGAATCCATCTTCAATAAGATCCATTTGGGCAAATCGTTGAATGATGTGGAACAGCGTCATTTTAAGTCTGCAATGCTCCTGCATTTTGCAGAATGGGACTGGGAGAAAGGCTGGGTGCAACAGTTCCACCTAGGCGCATTGCGTAACAACAATACCAGAATGCTGCGGACTTTGGGCCCTGATACTGGTTGGGATTCCATTGGTGATTTCTCCCAAGGAAAAGCATTGGCCAGTTTCTTGGGCAAACTTGACTCAGAAGATAAATTGGCCAAGACCATTCTTTATAATTTAAACCCAGCCGATAATGAACTAATGGCTACCATGATCGGTAACTTCAATGATGGAAGCGTGGCCGGGAAAATCCAATGGGGCAGTGGCTGGTGGTTCCTCGATCAAAAGGATGGTATGGTAAAGCAAATGAATGCCTTGAGCAACATGGGCTTGTTAAGTAAATTTGTTGGTATGCTGACTGACAGCAGAAGTTTCATGTCCTTCCCACGCCATGAGTATTTCAGGAGGCTGCTTTGTAATTTGTTTGGTGAGGAAATTGAAAATGGTGAGCTGCCCAATGACATTGTGTGGGTCGGTAAAATTATCAAGGACATTTGTTTCCACAATGCCCAGCAGTATTTTGGTTTGCAACAGGAGGGTATCAAAAAGGCAATTGCAGTGCCTGCATAAAAAATAAAAAAAATGAAATATGGGCTATCCACACCTGTGGGTAGCTTTTATTTTTTATAAAGCAGCGATTTATATAGTCTTGTTGTTTAAAATATTGCCGCAATTGCCTTATTTTGCAGTAAATTTTATTTTTACCACAATTCGATATAAGTATGAAGAAGATTTTACACTATTTTCTTATTATAGCGGTTTCTGTAATTTCCACTTCCTCTTTTGCGCAAAGGGTAAAAGTATCCGGTGCATTGGGTGGCAGTGCCTACTATGGTGACCTAGTGCAGGGAGCACCCATTCTAAAACAGGTTTCCCCCGCCTTGACATTGGGTGGTAGTTATGATATTATGGAAAAAATGAGGTTGCGTTTGAACCTTTCTTTTCTAGGTATTTCTGGGGATGATAAGGACAATAAGCAGAAGCAATTCCAGGAAAGGAACCTGAATTTCAAAAGTTTTATATGGGAAGTAAGTGCAGCAGCAGAATATGATTTCTTGAACACTGCGGAAGAATATTCTTTTACTCCTTACATATTTGCTGGCCCGGGCTTATTCCATTTTAATCCTTACACAGTTGATAGGTTCGGCGAAAAACAGTATTTGCAAAAATGGGGAACCGAAGGCCAAGGCCTGGCTTCCTATCCAGATAGGAAACCTTATGCCCTTACCCAGCTAAATATTGGTTTTGGTGGTGGTGTTAGGTATGACTTGAATGATGATTTGGCAATAGGTGCCGAAGTATTTATCCGTAAAACCTTCACTGATTATTTGGATGATGTAAGTACAACCTACGTGGACCCTGCAGTATTTGCTGCAGAAGGAAATGCCTACAGTTCATTTTTATCATTTAGGGGCGACGAAGCACCTTATAGCAATCAGCATCCAGGGCCAGTTTTACCAAGGGGCAATCCAAAAAGTAAGGACCTGTTTTATTCCTTCCAATTGAAACTGACCTACAAACTTTCCAACCTTGATTGGGGTGGACCGCTTGGATTTTATGGTGGTGGCGGTGGCGGAAGCCGCGGTGGCGGTGGTGGAGGAAGGGTTAGAAATCCACGCTCTGTACTTTAAAATATAGACCCTGCATCCGCAGGGTTTTTTGTTCAATAGAATTTATAATGCGGCAATGGCCATTTGGTTCAATAATAATATATGCATCGATGATTTTGTCCATTGGAGCAGGAACACTTTGGGTGAACACCTGGGAATGAAGTTTATAGAAATAGGGGACCATTATCTCAAAGCAACCATGCCTGTTGACCATCGTACGCACCAACCTCATGGATTATTACATGGAGGAGCAAGTGTAGCATTGGCAGAAACTGTTGGCAGTGTCGGGGCTGCGTTGGTTATTGACCCTGAAAAATTCATTTGTGTGGGGCTTGATATCAATGCCAACCATGTCCGTAGCGTAAAAAGTGGAGTTGTTACAGCCATTGGCCATCCATTGCATATTGGTGCAACCACACATGTTTGGGAAGTAAAAATTTATAATGGGAGGGATAGGCTAGTTTGTGTTAGTAGGTTGACAGTTGCCATACTGAAGAAAAAATAGGATTGGCCATTACTTTCTCCATTTCCCAATTATTTCCACAATATTTGGATAGCTATCAGCTAAGTACTTTTTTAGGTCAATTTCCTTTGCCCAAACAATTTGCTCAATATCTTCTTCGGTTTGTGGAACTAAAGCTGGGTTGCCTTTCACTGCCATTTCGTACCACCAGGTTTCTTTCATTACATCTTCCCCAATCCATTTGTCAAAATATTCATGATAGGTCTTACCAATTAAACCGGCCAATTTTACATCATTGACACCGGTTTCTTCCTCCACCTCACGTACAGCGCAGTGCTCAATTGTTTCGCCTGCATCCAGTTTGCCTTTTGGAAGGTCCCAGAACCCTCTGCGGAAAATCATGAGCAGCTCATTTTTTTCATTGGTTACAAGCCCGCCTGCTGCAATAATTATTTTCTTTTCCATCGGATGTTTATAATAATCCGCAAAGTACAATCTAAAATTTGCAAGCAAAATCTATCTTAGCGGCATGACAAATGAAAAAGCTGTAGCTGAAAAATTATTGCAGGTTCAAGCGGTGAAACTGAGTCCTGAAAAACCTTTTACATGGGCAAGTGGGTGGAAGAGTCCCATTTATTGCGATAACAGAAAAGTATTGGGCTTCCCTTTCATTCGTGATTTTGTGAAGAGTGAAATGTGCAACGTGATTTTTGAGCAATTTCCCGAAGCGGATTTGTTGGCAGGCGTTGCTACTGCTGGAATTGCTTGGGGAGCTATGGCTGCAGACCAATTGAAATTGCCCTATATCTATGTGCGCCCAAAGCCCAAGGAGCACGGCCTTGGTAACCAGATAGAGGGCTACTACAAAGATGGCCAGAAAGCATTGGTAATTGAAGACCTGATCTCAACCGGGAAAAGCAGTTTGCAGGTAGTGGATGTGTTGAAAAAAGCAGGAATTGAAGTTATTGGCATGGTTTCCATTTTTACGTATGGTTTTGATGTTGCCGATAAGGCTTTTGAGGAAGCTGGTGTTAAATACCGATCATTGACCAATTATTCTACCTTGATAAGTTTAGCTTTGGAGAAGGGAATTGTTTCCAAGGAAACGGAATCGTTACTGATGGATTGGCGGAAAGACCCTGCTAACTGGCAAGGTGTTTGACAAGAAGTGTGGTCCAATAATAGTATTCTATGCAGGAATGCGGCTCCTGCAAGGTTTAAGTAATATTTCAAAATTGATTAAAAGATAAGCTTGATTATGAAAAAAGTATTTGTTATGGTGATTGGTTGCTTTTTGATGGTTACCGCAAAAAGTCAGGTAATGAGCGCCAAACCACAATGGGTAACCATTGTATCTGCCAATCTCCGTTGTTGGGAATGCAAGAACAAACTGGAAAAGTACTTGACTACAGAGAATAAGTCAAGCTATGAAAGCGGTATTATTAAGTGGACCATCAATTTGGTGAGGGGTGAAATAAAGCTCTATTACCTGCCAGACAGGATTACTGCAGACGATATTAAGACAATAATGAACAATGCCGGTTTTGATGCAGACAAGGAATTGGCGGAACCGGAAGCCTACAAGAAACTCCCACCAATTTGCAAGCGTGCCGAGGATGGAGGCGGTCAGAAAAAAGGTAGCCCACCTTGCCATATAGAACCGAATAATTAAAAGAGAAAGGCCCTTAACAAAAAATTGTTAAGGGCCTTTCTCTTTTATATTGAAGCGGTCTTTTAATCCTCCACAACAACAATGATTTTTTTCTCTTCCCCTTTCTTATCCGTTATGACAATTTCATAACGCTTATTTTTTGCATTGGTATCCCCATCTATCGCATTGTCAACAGTAGTAGTAATATTTACTTTGGAAGCGGCAGTTGCCTTTTTTGTTTCATGCTTGGTAATTTTTACTTTGGGCTTTGAATCCTTTGTGTCATAAGCGTAGGCATAGGAATCGGTGCTTAATGTAGTATAGGGCACAACTTCCGGAATAATGTTATTGATGGCAGTTGAAATATAGGAAACGGATGCCCGGGCCAAGGGTTCAAATTTTTCTCCTGCAGCAGTAAACAATTTGTTTTGTGTATAAGGTCTTAGTTTTGAATTTGTTGTGTACCTTGTTCTTATGGAATCCAACCTGGCCCTGTTTCTTGTACTTGTGAACAAGGCCCTGTCCTGTTTTAACTTAACTTGATCAAGAGTGCTTTTTTCCTGTTCAGCAATTGGTGAACTTTCATTGCCCGATTTTTTTCCATTAACCAGAACTGGCGTTTTAGAAGGAGCAAAAGAAAAGTTCATGTTTTTCAATTGAATAAAAGCTTGGTTGATTTCGGCCTGCTGCTTTTGCCATTGCTTTATTTTCAAAAGGTCTTTTGATTTGAACGCTTTTTCCAGCTCAATCCCAGCCTTCTTCATTTCTATGGTCATCTGTTGCCAACCCTTTTTGAATTCTTCGTTGTTGAACCCATAATTATAGTTGAAAGCACTGGCATAGCTCAATGAATCTGATTGGATACCGATTCCAGCCATCACTTTAGGGTCTATGGATTTCATGCTCTCCTGTACATCTTTGTCCACTTCTTCCCAATTGATTTCTTCCAGGTTCTTGGCAGCAACAGGCATAACGGTAGCCAGTTCTTTTTGTGCTGCTATTTCATCTTCTTCAGCAGCAGCAAGCATGTCCAGTTTCACATTCTCAACTGCTTTGGCAATTTCCTTTTTCAAAGGTTTCTGCAAGAAAAATACCGGGTTGAACAGTGGGTTGGCCACATTGGCAAGCATCGGTTCCTTTACAAGCGTTTTCTTGTTCTTTGTTTCTGCGGTATTGCCAGTAGTTCCCTGATGGCGTTTAATTGGTTGGAACCACGCAATGGAACTAAGGATACCCGTCATTAGTAACAATGCAAGCAATTGGTGGCGGTAATTGAAACGTGCGTCCTTATTGTCAATCATCCTTTTTACCCTTGACAGCAGGTCATTCTTGTTTTTCCTTACCAAGGTCATTGCAAATGAAGGAGCTGTTTGTAAGTAGGCAATGCGTAGCAGGGCTTCTGCATACATAGATGGGTTATACTGGAACTGCAGTACCCAATCGTCGCAACTGTTTTCCCTTTCCTTTTTGATGGAATTACTGATAAGCTGTGTGAAAGGGTTGAAGAACAGGACCGTTTCCACAATGGAGAGAACAAGGTTCAGTAAGTAGTCGAAGCGTTTGATATGTGCCAGTTCATGTAGCAGTACTGCTTCCATTTGTTCTGCACTTAAGTGATTGATACTTGCTAATGGCACCAATATAATTGGCTTCAGGAAACCCACGGTCATAGGGGTTGAAACCAGTTCACTTAAATAAATCTTTACATCTTGTTTAATGCCCAATTGACCTGCTATTTGCTTCACAAAAAGTTTCCAGTCAATGTCTATTTTATGCAGGCCATTATTGCGTATGTTCTGAGCATTATTATAGCCCCGCGTCCATTTGATGGTAAGGAATACAAGTAATAACAGGTAAGCAACGGACAAGTAAGGAAGCAATTGCTCACCTTTAAGCATCATGCTTATTAAATTGGAACTGAAGCTGTTGCCACTTTCCGGTACAATTAAATTGAAATGTTGCCGGCTTACAAATTCAGTGCTTTGTTTCAATGCCTCACTGCACTGCATGTAATAGAACTGCAGTGTGAAAGCAAACCACACAAAACCAAGTAGCTGTGCGCCAACAGCCAATCTGTATTTATGGGCGGCATTTAATTTAAGCAAGCTGTTTACCAGCACAAACACAATCCACAACAAAGCCATCTGCCACAAACTGTTTGCAATGGCATATCCCAATGCCTGCAACAAAGCCGAGTGAGTTAAGGCCTGCATAGTTTATTGTTTTTTCAATTGATTAAGCAGTTGTTGAATTTCATCCAGTTCCTCCTTCGTCGTATTGTTGTTGCCCAAAGCTTGCATCACCAATTGTGTGGATGATCCGCCAAACAAGGAGTTGATCATCTTGCCAACAAATTGTTGCTGCGTATTTTCCTTACTTACATTGGGCGTGTAAATATGCGTCTTGCTGCTGTCGTCCCTTTTCACAAGTCCCTTTTCAAACATGATCTGCATCAATTTCAATGTGGTGGTATAGCCGGAATCCTTGTGCAAACTTAATACCTCGTGTACCTCGCGAACGGTCGCAGTGCCTTTGTCCCATAACACCCTTAGTATTTCCACTTCACTTTCTGTAGGTTTAATCTGATTGGTTGGAGCCATTGTTACGATTTTATTCGTAGGCAATATACGTCGTTCTTCGTAAATAAAAAGCAAATTTTTATTTGGACGGCTGATAGCTGTGATAATTCACTGTAAATGTTTTGGATTTAGCGGCAAGAATAGCTGTTTTATGGTGGTGACTCATTTTGAATTTTTGTGTCAGGTTGAGCCCTGTCGAAACCAGTAGCTTCTATATAAAACGCCTTCGACAAGCTCAGGCTGACATTCTTTGGGAGAAAGAATATTCAAAATGAGTCACTACCCTGATTATACTTTTTTCGTTAGAAAAAAACTATAATAGGATTAGTAGGAATTTTTTATAACGCAGTGGCTCCAATGGAGCGGTTTCTTTCGAAGGAGGATACCCAACTAGGTAACCCATTTCCGTTCCTAACAAAAAAATCCCACTTTTAGTAGTGGGACCTTTTCGTCAGAGCAATCGAAGAGTACTGCTTTTTAAAACATCGAGCAGTTAGATTTTAGGTGCGGCTGCAAGTATTTCTTCGCTGACACCATTTTCGTATTTTTCGAAATTCTTTATGAACTGTTCAGCCAATTTTTTGGCAGTAGCATCGTAAGCTGTCCTATCGGCCCAGGTATAACGTGGGTTCAATATGTTTACTGGAACCATTGGGCAACGTTTGGGAATCATCACACCAAAAACCGGATGCGCTTCAAATTCCATATTGTCCAGTTCCCCATTCAATGCTGCCGTGATCATGGCCCTTGTGTAGGATAGTTTCATTCTTTTGCCGATACCATAAGGGCCACCGCTCCATCCTGTATTTACCATCCAAACATTTACTTTGTTTTCCTTCATTTTCTTGCCCAGCATTTCTGCATACTGACCGGGGTGCAGTGGCAGGAACGGTGCACCGAAACATGCACTGAAAGTGGACTTGGGTTCAGTAACCCCAGCTTCTGTACCCGCTACTTTTGCCGTGTAGCCACTGATGAACTGGTACATGGCCTGGCCCGGTGTCAACCTGCTGATTGGGGGCAGCACGCCGGATGCATCGCAGGTGAGGAAGAAAATATTTTTGGGCAATCCACCAACACTTGGTTCCATGGCATTGCTGATGAAATCCAATGGATAGCTCACCCTGGTGTTCTCCGTGATGGCACTGCTGCTGAAATCAATTTTATTGGTCCCCTCAAAAAAAGTGATGTTCTCCACTAGCGCACCGGGGCGGATGGCATGGAAAATCTCCGGTTCCTTTTCCTCACTTAAATCAATTGTCTTTGCGTAGCATCCCCCTTCAAAGTTGAAGACGGCGTCTGCAGTCCAGCCATGTTCATCGTCACCAATCAATTTCCGGTTCGGGTCTGCACTCAGCGTTGTCTTGCCCGTACCACTCAGGCCAAAGAACACGGCTACATCTCCTTCGTCGCCCATGTTAGCGGAGCAGTGCATGCTCAGCACATTTTTATCGTGTGGCAGTATATAGTTCAAAATGGTGAAAATGCCTTTTTTTATCTCACCAGTGTACCCGGTACCACCAATGATGATTGTTTTTTCGGTAAAGGAAACAATGGCAAAATTATGCTGGCGTGTGCCATCCACCGATGGGTCAGCTTTAAAGCCAGGAGCTTGGATGATGGTCCATTCTGGTTCAAAATTGTCCAGTTCCTCATCATGAGGGCGGAGGAACATATTGTAAGCAAACAAATTGCTCCAAGCGTTTTCATTGATCACACGGATATTGGTCCTGTATTCATTGCTTGCACAAGCATAGGCATCACGGACCCAGATTTCTTCTTTACTGCCCAAATAGGCAATGACTTTCTTTTTTAATTGTTGGTAGTATTTTTCTTCAATGGGGATATTGAAGTTGTTCCAGTGCACGGTTTTTTCTGTAATCCTGTCCTTGACAATGAACTTGTCCTGTGGGCTCCGGCCAGTAAATTCCCCCGTTCTGATACACAGTGCACCAGTGTCGTTCAGTACACCTTGGCCCCTTAAAATGGTTTGTTCCGTTAGTTCTTCAGGGTGCAATTGGTAATGGATGTTGGTGGCTTCAGATAAGCCTAACTGCAACAGCTTTTCTGTTGGAATGCTAAGAGTGGTTAGTGACATAGTAAACAATCGTTTGTTAGTTTTACAAAAGTAGGGGTTATGGAATATCGGGAAAAACTTTGTGTTAGCGTTACACTTTTGAATTTGTCTAACGAAGGGGCTTTTATTTTGACAGTTTTTAATGGATACTTTCCTCCATGATATTTCTGTAACGAACAATCAGGATGGTTAGATAAATAATAAATCTTGGGAAAGAAAAGTGGCTGCTTGGTAATAGCTGCAACAAGTAGGCGGTAGATAGCAAATGCCTGCTATACTATAACGGACGTATTAAATGGCCCTATCAGTGTAGTTGTTCCGCTTTTTCTGTAAAAAATTTCTTTAAGAAAGATGGCATCACCTGTCCGGCACTTGACCAAAGCTTTTCTTATTTCAGCCTTATTGTTTTGATGAATGGAAATAATGCAAACATCTTCAAAACCATCTCCTGAATGAAACCCAATAATGCCTTTGCATAGCTCAACAGTGGAATCATTCAGTAACCTAATAAATTCAATAAGTGGCGCATATTTAGTCGAGTCAAAAGGGGATAGTACGCTTGCAAATGAAAGTTTTTCTCCTTGTAGCAAAAAAATGAATTCCTTTTCTTTTTTGCCCAAAACCTTATCCTGCTCCGACTTTTTGCTGCTTGCGTTCTTATTCAATGTTTGACAATACACTGCTGGAGCGAGCATGGTAAAAATGGTAATGCACATACATCTCCTATATAGCCAGTGCGCAATCATTGCTCGGAACTTAAATTGTATTGAAGATATGGCAATAAATGATTGCAGGTATCAATCCATCGTACTCGGGTGCCTCTCCATTTTGGTTTGCGTTTTATCAATCGTAAACAGCATCAACAACTGCAGGAAGTTCTTGCCACTGCCATCATCCGATTTCCGGTAATCGTATTGCCTGATAAAACCACCCTGCAAAGCAAACAGTTTGGAAAACTGGTAGCCTGCACCAGCAAATACCCGGTTGCGCAAAAAAAAAGGGGCTTCATTGGTAAAGAACACTTCATCAAATGCAGTGGCATAAAGGGTTTTGGCCACTACTGTTTGGTGGTTGATAGGAACAATGGGATTGATCCTGTAACGGAAACGGTTGGAGAATTCACCGTTCACCCAACGCTGCTCAATGCGGTAGCGGTGCTCAATTTTTATGCGGTCAATATTGTTGATCAGGATCAGTTGCTCCCATATCCTGGATTCCTTTGTGGTAGCAGGCGATTTGTAATTGCCGGGATAAGCATAGGTTTTATAATCGCCCATACCAAAGAACAAGGAGCCTTTTTTGGGAATATTGTATTGGAGGCCAGCTTTCAGTTCATGATAATAGAAGTCGGTCGCCAGTTTTTGTGAACGGGTCTGCGTTTCAGCATAAACAGTCCAGTTCTTTTTCAGGTTGACGTTCAGGGCCAGGATATCCCATGAACCCAGTTCATTGTTTTGTGCAAGTGCACCAGTGCAGCAGCACTGGGCCGTAAAGGACAATAGAATTGCCGGTAGTTTTTTTATAAAGAATCCCATCGGTTATTTCCTGCTTATTTTGAGTATGTCACCCTTTGCCAACATATTATTCAATTCCTTTTTACTAAGAGGCGTATCAATAGCGATATAACTTTCGGCACTCACCATTTCCGGTTTGGTAAGACCGGATTCCTGTGTGCTTTCATATTGATTTACCGCAAAGAACACCGTATCGCTAGCCAGTTGACTGATTTTGTACAGCGTATATCTATCGTGGCCCAATTTGATACTGTACACATCATTTACTTGAGGGCTTGCTGCAAAAGTTTTTGTACGCTTATTGTCTGCCGCAATGCTGGAAAAAACCGAGATTAGCAAGAGGGACAATCCTGCAGCTCCAGCCCAATAATAAAAAGGTGTTTTTACCTGTTTCTTCAGCTCATCTGCAGACTCCTTTATATATGGCGGCATTTGCTTGGCCGTTAGTGCCTGTTTGCAATGGCCGCAAACGCTCAGCACTTCTTTGGGCAAGGGGCAAAAAGGAATCCAGAACACATGGACATACTTACTGTATACCTGCACATCTATGGAGCCAATGCTATTGCAGACTTGGCATTTTTCTGAAAGGAGCGTTTCGGAGCGTTGCAGTTTCCATTTACTGCGACCGTAAATGAGCATGGTTATTTTTTAGGGTTGATACTATACTAAGGGGGCAGTTTTACCATTCACGGTTGGCATCCCATTTCTCAAATTCCTTGGCCACGGCAGTCAGGAAGCTGGCACCGATGCTGCCATCCACCACACGGTGGTCGTAGCTCAGGCTCAGGTACATCATGTGGCGGATGCCGATGGTGTCACCTTCTGGCGTTTCCACTACCACTGGCCTTTTCTTGATGGCGCCAACAGCTAAAATGGCCACTTGCGGCTGGTTGATAATGGGCGTGCCCATCAAACTGCCAAACGTGCCCACATTGGT